>JAEWBY010000064.1 GCA_023390905.1 Pseudomonadota bacterium
ACCCGCGCGGCGCCGTGGCGGGCGCTCTCGAACGGGATCGGCCCGTCCGGCTGGCCGTCCAGGAACTGGCGCAGCAGCGGATCAGTGGAACCCTGCAGCTGCGCGGGGGTACCGTCGAACACGATGCCGTGGTTGGCGATCACCACCACCTGGTCGGCGATGGGCAGGGTCTCGGGCACGTGGTGGCTGACGATGATGCTGGTCAGGCCCAGGCTGCGCGACAGGCGCTGGATCAGGCTCATGATCACGCCGGAGGCGATCGGGTCCAGGCCGGTAAGCGGTTCGTCGTACAGCATCAGCGGCGGATCCAGCGCCAGCGCGCGGGCCAGCGCCACGCGCCGGGCCATGCCGCCGGACAGCTCGCGCGGGTACAGCGCCGCTGCCGCCCGCAGGCCCACGGCGTTCAACTTGAAATCGACCAATCGCCGGACCAGCGCATCCGGCAGGGTGGTATGCGTGCGCAATGGCAGCCCGACGTTCTCGGCGACGGTCAGATCCGTCAACAGCCCATTGCCCTGCAGCAGTACGCCGATGCCCTTGCGCATTTCCAGCAGTTCGCGTGCCCGCGATGGCACCGGCCGTCCGAATACCTCCACCGTGCCACGCGTCGGCGGCAGTTCGCCGGTCAACGCCGCCAGCAGCGTGGACTTGCCGCTGCCGCTGGGCCCGAGCACCGCGGTGATGCTGCCCCTGGGCACGCTGAGCGATATGTCGCTCAGGATCGTGCGCGGCCCGCGATCCAGGCGGACATCGGTCAGGCGCACGGCGGCAAGGTCGTCGGGATTCATCGCGCGGAGTGAGTGGTTTAACAGAAAAGCAACGCTGAAGCTTCGCGGGCTGCGGCTGAACAAAACCGAACCGCTCGGTACAGGTATTGTGCCGGAATCCAGGCGCGTTCGCCCGTGCCGTGCGCGATCGAGGCAGGGGCGAGCAACGCAATGCGCGGGGCGTGCATGCCGAGCCTCGTCCATTCGCCGGCTGACGCGCGCCACGCGTGGTCCGTGCACGCCGCCTGCGCCACAGTGCGCGAGTGCTTCATCGGCCCCGGATTGAGCCGCGCACGGATTCTGCGAAACGGTTCTACTCAATCCCGATCGATCGCAACCGCTGCGACGCCGCTGCGGCACAATGGCCCGATGCAGGGACCGCTGCCCGATTTCCGCCTCTATCACTCCAATTCCCTGGACGTCCTTGCCGGGCTGCTCGCGGCCGAACTGCGCACGCCGGTGGCAGGGCAATCGCTGCTCGCGCCGGACGTGGTGCTGATTCCGCAGGTCGCGATGCGGCGCTGGCTCCAGGCCACGCTGGCGGCCGAACACGGCGTGGCGGCCAATCTGGAATTCCTGACGCCGGGCGAATTCGTCGGCGTCGCCCTGAAGGCGAATGTCGGCGGCGAGCGCGACGATCTGGATGCGGCCGGCCTGCGCTGGCGCCTGTATGCCGCGCTCACCGATGCGGCGTGGATGGCGCAACCGGCGCTGGCGGGCCTGCGTGGGTATCTGGCCGACGCCGATCCGGTCCGGCCGTGGGCGCTGGCCGGCGAGCTGGCGGGCGTGTTCGAAAAATACCTGGCCTGGCGGCGCGACTGGCTCCTGCGCTGGGAAGCCGGCGCCGATCGCGATGATCCGCAGGCCATCCTGTGGCGTCACATCGCCGCCGGCCGCGCGCATCGCGCGCGCCGCATCCAGGAGTACCTCGATCGATTCGCCGGGATGGAATCGCCGTTGCCCGCGGGACTGCCGAAGCGGCTGTTCGCCTTCGCCACGCTCAACATTTCGCCGGACGTGCTGCGCGTGATCGCCACCCAGTCGCGCGTCGGCACGGCGCATTTCTACCTGCCCACGCCGACGCGCGCGTACTGGGGTGATCTACGCACGCTGGCCGAACGCCTGCGCGCCGGTGAAGCCGATCCGTTTGGCGAATCCGGCGGCGACAATCCGCTGCTGCAGGCCTGGGGCGCGGCCGGGCGCGACTTCATGGCGGTGCTGGGCAGTTACGAGGTGGTGCATCCCTCGGGCGAAATCGCCGCCTATGCCGATCCGGAACACGATGCCGCACCCGTGCGCGCGCAAGGCGGACTGGCCGACAGCCTGCTGCACCGCATGCAGGCCGATCTGTTCCATCGCCGCGCCACGCCTTCGGGTCCATTGCGCGCCAGCGTCGATCGCCGCGACCCGAGCCTGCAACTGCACGCCTGCCACACGCGCCTGCGTGAAGTGCAGGTGCTGCACGATCAACTGCGCGCGCTGCTGGAAGACCCGCGTTTCGACCCGCCGTTGCAGCCGCGCGAGATCGCGGTGCTCGCGCCGGACATCGATCCCTACGTGCCGTATCTGCAGGCCGTGTTCGGCGATCAAGGCCATGACGATGCGCTGCCGTGGGCGCTGGCCGATACCAGCCCGCTGGCCAGCGAGGCGATCGCCGAGGTCTTCCTGCGCGTGCTGGCGCTGCCGATTTCGCGCTTCGGGCTGGACGAGATCCTCGATCTGCTGGCCAGCGCGCCGCTGGCCGAAGCCTCCGGGTTGGATGCCGAGGCGATTACCCGCCTGCACGGCTGGTTGCGCACGGCCGGCGCGCGCTGGGCGCTGGACGCTTCGCATCGCGCCGCCAGCGATGCACCGGCCGACGACGCGGGTACGTGGCAGTTCGCGCTGGATCGCCTGCTGCTCGGCCATGCCAGCGGCGCGGACGAGGACATCGCCGGCGTCGCGCCCTGGCCGGAGCTGGAAGGCAGCGCGCTCGACGCACTGGATAC
The DNA here is from genome assembly GCA_023390905.1 of Pseudomonadota bacterium. Taxonomy (GTDB): domain Bacteria; phylum Pseudomonadota; class Gammaproteobacteria; order Xanthomonadales; family Xanthomonadaceae; genus Pseudoxanthomonas_A. The sequence goes on from JAEWBY010000064.1 coordinate 2,756, forward strand.
GGTGATCCGCCTGCTGCGCGAACTGGCGCGCCAGCGTCGCGATCTCGGCCAATCGCTGACGCCCGCGCAGTGGCGCGAACGCCTGCTGCGGCTGCTCGACGCGCTGCTGCCCGAACGCCCGGCCGCGCCGCGCGCGCAGCGCGCACTGGATCGCCTGCGCACTCTGATCGATCGCTTCGCCCGCGACGCCGAGCAGGCCGGGCACGCCGACACCGTGCCGCCCGAGGTCGTGCGCGCGCATTTTTCCGAGGCGCTGTCGCAGGCCGACACGCGCGCGCCGCTGCTCACCGGCGGCATCAGCGTCGGCCGCATGGTGCCGATGCGCCTGCTGCCGTTCCGGGTGATCTGCCTGCTCGGCATGAACGACGGCGAGTTCCCGCGCCGCGATCCGGCCGCCGGGCTCAATCGCCTCACCGCCGAACTCGGTACCTCGCGCCGCCGCCACGGCGATCGATCCACGCGCGAGGATGATCGCTTCCTGTTCCTGCAGTTGTTCGCCGCCGCGCAGGACGTCTTCTACGTCAGCCACCTCGGCGCCGACCCGCGCGACGGCAGCGTGCGCGAGCCGTCGGTGCTGGTGAGCGAGCTGATCGATGCGGCCGCGCGCTACCACGACGACGCGGACGCAGCCGACGCACTCATCGTCCACCATGGCCTGCAGCCGTTCGCGGCGTCGGCATTCGGCGATGACGAAGAACCACGCCGCTTCAGCTACCGCGCACAGTGGCGTCCGGCCGCCGACCGCCTCGGCGGCGCGCGCACGCCGTTGCCGCCGTGGTGGTCGCATGCGCTGCCGGAGGCGATCCGCGAGGAGGGCGGACTGCCGCTGGAAGCGCTGCGCCGTTTCCTGCTGGATCCGCATGCGCGCTTTCTCGAACAACGCCTCGGGCTGCGGCTGCCCGAGCCGATCGAGGCGACGGATGATGTCGAGCCTTTGATCGTGCCCGAGCGCGGACGCGAACGGGTGCAACTGCAACAGGCGGTCATCGCGGCGATCGAAGCGGGCAGGGAAGCCGGTTTGCGCGAACATCTGCGCGCACGTGCGCTGCTGCCGTCCGGCGCGCTCGGCGAGCGCCAGTTCGAAACCCTGCTCGCGCAACTGCGTCCGTTCGCGCAAGCGCGCATGGCGTGGCTCGATGGCGGGATGACGTCCTCGGCGCTGCATGAGATCGATCTCGATGGCCTGCGCCTGCAGGGCCGCATCACCGACGTGCACCCGCGCGGACTGGTGCGCCTGCGCGCCGATCCGATCAATGGCGGTGCAGCGCTGCGCTGGGGGCTGGACTGGCTGCTGGCCAACGCCGCCGGCGCGCATCTGCCGCTGGTGCAATTCCACGACAGCGCCGAGGGTCCGGGCCCGCACGTGATCGACGCACTCGATCCCTCCTCGGCGCGCGATGCCCTGCGCCGCTTGATCGCGCTGCATGCGCAGGGACTGCGCGAGCCGTTGCTGTTCGCGCCGTACACGGGGTGGGAAATCTGGAACGCCGCACCGGAAAAGCGCCGCGCCGCGGCATGGAAGCGCTGGCACGGCGATGGCAATAGCGGCTGGGCCGAAGGCGGCAGCGACGCGATCGGCCTGGCCTTGCGTGGCCGCGATCCGTTCGCCCGCGATGAGGATTACCAGCAGCTCGAACGCACCAGCCTGCAGATCTACGATCTGGTCCGGCGCGGTCATTCCGATGTCCCGGAGGCCAACGCATGAGCGCAGTCGAGGCGCGCGAGGATCCCTGGCTGAGCCGCGCGCTCGATGGCGTGCAGCTCATCGAGGCCAGTGCCGGCACCGGCAAGACGTATACGCTCGCCACGCTGTTCACGCGCCTGATCGTCGAACAGCGCCTGCGGATCGGCCAGGTGCTTGCAGTGACCTACACCGAAGCGGCCACGCAGGAGCTGCGCAAGCGCATCCGCGAGCGGCTGTCGCTGGCGGCCGGACTGCTCACCGCCGACGCGCGGCCGGCGCAGAGCGCCGAAGCGGCACTCACGCGCACCCTCCTCGATCGTCATCTCGCGCAGGGCGATGAAACCGCGCCGCAGCTCGCGCGCCGGCTGCGCATCGCGGCGGAGGAAACCGATCTGGCGTCGATCTTCACCATCCACGGTTTCTGCGCGCGCGTGCTGCGCGAGCATGCCATCGACACCGGCCAGGAATTCGACGCCGGCGAACTGCTCGCCAATGATCGCGCACTGTTCGAGGAACTGGCGGCCGATCTCTGGCGCGTGCATGCGGCCGACGCCGGCAGTGCCGACGCGCTCGCCGCGCTGTGGAACGGACCGCAAGCACTGGCCGAGGATCTGCCCGCCTTGTGCGGGCCGTTGCCGCTGCTGCCGCCGGCGCCGCTCGACGCCGGCGATACCGACGAATCGCTTGCACGGCTTTCCAGCGCCTGCCAGCGGCTGTCGGGCGGCTTCATCGCGCACGGCGACCAGTATTTGGGCGACGTGCTGGCGGCGATCGACGGTGGCATCCTCAACAAGAGTTCCTACAAGGCCGACTGGATCGCGCCGTTGCAGCGCCAGTTGCACCAGTGGAGCGCCAGCGCGCATCCGCATGTCGCGCTGGACGAGCGCATCGCCCGGCTCACGCATGAAGCGCTCAGTGCCAGAACCAACAAGGCGCATGCCGGAAGAACGCCGGTCTCGCCGCTGCAACCGCTGATTGCCGATTACGTACAGGCGCTGGAGCAATGCGCGCGCTGGCGTCGCATGCAGTCGATCCGCCTGCTGCACCGGATTCGCGACGAAGCCCGTAAGCGGCTGGCTTCGCTCAAGAGCGTGCGTCGCGTGCACACCTACGACGATCTGATCGAGCATCTGGCGCAGGCGCTGGAAGGTCCGCAACGGCAGGATCTGATCGCGAAACTGCGCGCGCAGTACCGCATCGCGCTGGTCGATGAATTCCAGGACACCGATGAACGCCAGTGGCGGATCTTCGCGCGCATCTTCGGTGATTCGGATGAGGTGCGCGCCATCGGCGAGTCGCACGCGCTGCTGCTGATCGGCGATCCCAAGCAGGCGATCTACGGGTTCCGCGGCGGCGACGTGGCGACCTATCTGATGGCGCGCGAAAGCGCCGCCATCGCTCCGCGGCTGGAACACAACTTCCGCTCGCGGCCATCGGTGCTGCGCGCGATCGAGGCGCTGTACGAAGGCGCGGCGCGCAACGATCAGGACGCATTCGCGCATCCGGCGATCCGGTTCGAGCCGGTGCAGGCCGGCGATCGCCGTCGCGATGAAGACTATCTGCGCGACGGCCACGCCGCGCCCGCGCTGACGCTGCGCCTGCTGCGGGATGAAGAAGGCGGTTCGCTCGATGCCGAGGCTTCGCGCGAAGCCGCCACCGCCGCCTGCGTCGCCGACATCCATCGCGTGCTCAGCGATGCGCGTGCCGCTCGCGCGCTGATCGAGGGCCGGCCGGTGCGGCCTGGTGACATCGCCGTGCTCGTGCGCAACCACAAGGACGCCACCCGCATGCGGCAGGCGCTCGCGCGCGCGGGCGTGCCGGCGGTGGCCGCGGGCCGGCAGAGCCTGTTCGCCACCGCCGAAGCCGGCGAACTGCGTGCACTGCTGCTGGCGCTGCTGCAACCGGCCGACAGCGCGCGCTTGCGCACGGCATTGTCGACCGTGCTGCTCGGCGAGAGCGCCGAGGCGATCGCCGCGCTCGAGCACGACGGCGCGGCGCAGCGCGATCACCACCTGCGGCTGCTGCACTGGCGCGAACGTTTCCAGCGCGGCGGCCCGCTTTCGTTGATCTCCGATCTGTGCGCGGCCCAGGCCGAACGCCTGCTCGGACTGCTCGATGGCGAGCGCCGGTTGACCAACTATCTGCAACTGGCCGAACACCTGCAGGAAGCCAGCACGCGCACGCTCGGACTGCACGGCCTGCTCGACTGGCTGCAATCGCGCATCGCACACGCCGATCCCGATGACGAAACCCAGTTGCTGCGGCTGGAATCGGATGCGCACCGCGTGCAGATCGTCACCCTGCACAAGAGCAAGGGGCTGGAATATCCGCTGGTGTATCTCCCGTTCGCCGGGCTGGGTACGTCGCGGCCGGACAACGGGCGCACGCGCGTCGTGCGCGAGGACGATCGCCGCGCGCTGCAATGGCGGATCGACAAGGACGACCCGGCGTGGAAAGCCGCATGCGAGGCGAAGAAGCTGGAAGATCGCGCCGAGGATGCGCGCCTGCTCTACGTCGGCCTGACCCGCGCCGAACATGCGCTGTGGATCGCGGCCGGTGATCTGGCGGACTTCGGCAGGAGCCGGCTTGCGCCGTTGCTGGCCGATCTGCCGGCGTTGCGCGCGCATGCCGATGTGCGGGTCGTCGAAGGCCCGGCCGAGCCGCCACCGCCGCACCTGCCGGCCGAGCGCGAAGCCCACGTCGCGCCGGCGCGCATCGCCGCGCGGCGCATCACGCCGGACTGGTGGGTGTACAGCTTCACCCAGCTCGCGCATGCCGAAGGCGGCGCCGATCCGCTGGCGGCCGCCACCCGCGCCGATCCCGGCGGCGAGGATGAAGCGCCAGCCTCCGGGAGCGAAACGCTGTCGCTGTCCGAACCGCAGGCCATGATCGATCTGCGCTTCAGCGGCAGCCGCTTCGGCGTGGTGATGCACGCGGCCCTGGAACATGCGGATTTCGCCGCCTGGCGCGAATGGCAGCCGGGCGGCGCGGCGCCTGCGCACGAGCACGAGGTGATCGTGGAGGCCCTGCGCGAAGGCGGCTACACCGAAGCCGAGATCCCCGACGGCCTCGATCTGCTCGTGCCGCTGGTGGGCCATACGCTGCGTACGCCGATGCCCGAAGGCGTGCGGCTGGCGGATCTGCCCGTCGATGCACGGCGCGCGGAGATCGAATTCCACTTCGCGATGAACGCCACGCGCGTGCAGGCGCTGATCGCGCTGCTGCACCGGCATGGCCTGTTGCCGGAGCGCCACGGTTTCGGCCAGCGTTCCCGGCTGGAAGGGCTGATGACCGGCCTGATCGATCTGACCTATTGCCATGACGGGCGCTGGTACGTGCTCGATTACAAATCCAATCGCTTGCCGGCCTACGACGCGCAAGCCATGCAGCAGGCGATGGCGCACAGCGAATACGATCTGCAGGCGCTGATCTACACGATCGCATTGCACCGCTGGCTGCGCTTCCGCCTGGGCGAGCGTTACGACTACGCGCGCGATTTCGGTGGCGTGCGCTATCTGTTCTGCCGTGGCCTGGATTCCACCCGGCAACCCTCGCCGGGCGTGCATGCATTCCGCTTCGATCCCGCCCTGGTGCACGCCGTGGATGCCTTGTTCGCCGGTCGCGACGCCGACCAGGCCACGCCGGCCGCGGTCGCGCACGGGGCAGACGATCCCAGCGAGGGACCGCGCGCATGACCTCCCTGCTGAATGCGCTGTGGGCCAGCGGACAGTTGCGCACGATCGATCATGCCTTCGCGCAGAGCCTGCGCCGGCTCGATCGCGACACGCCAGACGAGGTGCTGGCGGCCGCCGCGCTCGCCTCCCTGGCCATCGCGAAGGGACATGCGGGGGTGTCGATCACCCAGCCGCACGCCATGCTCGACGCCGCGGAGGATGCCGGAATCGAATGGCCGGCGGCGGAAGACTGGCAGGCACGCCTGGCCGCCTCGCGCTGGGTCGATGCGCCGGTCGATGCGCTCGCCGCCTCCGATCCGCAGGCGCCGCTGGTGCTGGAGAACGGCCTGCTGTACCTGCGCCGGTATCGCGAATACGAAAGCGCGCTGGCTTCGGGCCTGCAACGCATCGCCGCGCCGCGCGACGAGAACGCCGGCATCGAATCGCTCGCGCCGTTGTTCGCTCAACTGTTCGATGGCGTCGCCGGCGAAGATGCCGCGTCTTCCGCGCAGAACCGCCAGGCGATGGCCGCCGCGCTCGCACTGCGGCATCGGCTGCTGCTGGTGACCGGCGGGCCGGGCACGGGCAAGACCACGACCACCGCGCGCCTGCTGGTGCTGCTGGCCGCGCAGGCGCGGGCCGCGGAGCAGCCGCCGCCGCGCGTCGCACTGGCCGCGCGCCCCGGCCGCGCGGCCGAGCGCATGGCCGAAAGCGTGCGCCATGCGATCCATTCGCTCGCCGATGCCGGCGTCGATGCGGCGCTGCTCGCCACCCTGCCGACCACCGGCGCCACGCTGCATCGCTTGCTCGGCACGATTCCGGATTCGCCGCGCTTCCGCCACCACGCCGAACATCCGTTGCCATTCGATGTGGTCGTCGTCGACGAAGCCTCGATGATCGATCTTCCGCTGATGGCCAAGCTGGTCGATGCGATCGCGTCGGGAACACGATTGATCCTGCTGGGCGATCCCGATCAGTTGCCCTCGGTGGAAGCCGGCGACGTGCTCGCGGCGATCCTGTCGGCGGCCGGCGGCGGTGATCGCCTGAGCGCGGAAGATGCCCATGCGCTGCGTCCGCTGCTCGGTGCGCCGGCCGCGCCGGAGAATGATCGCGCGCCGCGTTTTGCCGGTGCGCGCGTGCATCTGCAACGCGGCTGGCGACAGAGCGAATCGCTGCACCTGGCGCCGCTCGCGTCGGCCGTGCGCGAGGGCGACGCCGATGCCGCACTCGCACTGCTGCGCGGCGGCGAACTGTCCAACGTGCATTTCCACGAAAACCTCGATGACCTCTTGCAGGCCGATGAGGATCGTCTGCTGTCGCACTGGCGCGCGCTCGCATCGGCAGCCTCGCCCGAGGACGGACTGTCGCTGTCGACGCGCCTGCGCATCCTCACCGCCGTGCGCGATGGCCCGCAGGGCGCGCGCACGCTCAACGCCCGCATCGAACGCCGCCTGCTGGAACGCGAAGCGAGTCCGCGAAGCGCGCAGGCGCACTTCCACGGCCAGTTGTTGATCGTCACCGAGAACAGCTATCGCCATCGCCTGTTCAATGGCGATATCGGGCTGTGCCTGCGCGACGAGGCCGGCGCGCTGATTGCCTGGTTCCCCGGCGAAGCGCGTGACGGCCCGCGTGGCTTCCATCCCACCGCACTGCCGGCGCACGAATCGGCGTTCGCGATGACCGTGCACAAGTCGCAGGGATCGGAGTTTGATGACGTGTGGCTGCTGCTGCCGGCGCGCGGCAATCGCGTGCTCTCGCGCGAACTGATCTACACCGCGATCACCCGCGCCCGCCGCGAACTGCATATCGCCGCGAGCGAAACGATCCTGCGGCAGGCGCTTGCGCGCCACGCCAGCCGCTGGTCCGGGCTCGGCTGGCGGCTGGGCGCGGGCTGAGGGCGCGGCGCCCATCATCGGCGAGGCACACGTTCGGCATCGCCTCCAGGCCGTTGGCCGAAGCCATCGCATCACTTCCGTGACGGCCACGCATGATCTTCCGCTGATCGATGAGTCCAGCGACGCGTCGAGCGCGCTTCGCGGCAAGCCTGGCGCGGGATTGAGCGCGCGCGAGCGCGGCCGGTTCGGTTCAGCGTCGCGCGAAGCGCTCGACCCAGCGCACGGCGTCCGCACAGCCGTCTTCCTGCCGCATCCGTGCGCCCAGCGCCGCCGCGCGCTGGCGGGCATCGGAGCCATCCGCATGCGCGATCGCGCGTGCGAGTCGATCGGCCGTGATCGTCGCGCCCTTCAGCGTATGCGCCATGATGCCGGCCGCACGCAGGCGCGCGGCCCAGAACGGCTGATCGCCGGCGAACGGCACGATGATTGACGGCACGCCCGCGCGGCAGGCCGAATGTGTGGTGCCCGAACCGCCGTGATGGATCGCCATCGCGGTGCGCGGCAGCAGCCAGTCATGCGGGACGTGGCCCACGGCGTGGAAATTCGCCGGCAGCCGCGTGGCGTCGATGCCGCTCCAGCCGGCATTGAACAACGCACGCCGATCGCCGATCGCACCGACCACCGCATCGAGCAGCCGCGCGTTGTCGAAGCCGGCCATGCTGCCGAAGCCAACGTAGATCGGCGGCTCGCCCGCATCGAGGAAGCGCAGCAGCGACGCATCCGGCGTGAAGGTGCGTGCGAGCGGTGGAATCCACTGCCCGCAGATCCGCGCGTTCTCCGGCCAGTCCGCCGGCCGTGGCACCAGCGCGGGCGAGATGCCATACAGCACCGGATGCTGGTTCCATAGCGAGCGACGCGGCGGCAGGCCGATGTCGGCGCGCGCGCGATTGGTCGCCTTGCGCAGCAGATGCCAGGTCAGTTGATTGAACACATGATGGCTGCTGCGATTGAGCACGCGCGGCGGCGTGAACGGCAGGAAGGGTGCGGCGAATTCGGCGGTCGGGGAAATCGGGATCAGCATCGTGCCGATCACCGGCACCTTCAGTGCTTCACCGGCCGAAAGCCCGACGAAGGCCGCCAGTCCCGAGACGATCAGCCCGTCGCATTCGCGGCCGGCATCCACCGCCTGCCGCAGCCAATCGCCGCTGTGCGCCATCGTCAGGCGCGCCAGATTGCGTGCGATGCTCGACATCGCGCCTTCGGCGGCGATGGTGGCGCGGATGTCGCCGGCCAGTGCGCGGCTGGGCAGGCCCAGCGCCTGCGCCGTGCCGAGCGTGGAGACATCGCCGAGCAGTTCGACCGCATGCCCCGCCTGCACCAGCGCATGACCCAGCGCCGCGAGCGGCCGCGTATCGCCCTCGGTGCCGTAGGTGATCATCAGGATCCTCATGGCCCGAGCATAGCCGCCTGCGAATGCATCCCGTGCATGCGCCGGCCATGCGGGAGCAGCGGGGCAGGGCGATGGGTTACCATCACGCCCCCTTACGGAAACCACGCCATGAGCCAGTCCGACAAGAACAAGGTTACCCAGGCGCAGGCCGAGGATGCCGTGCGCGTGTTGCTGGAATGGGCCGGCGAAGATCCCACCCGCGAGGGACTGCTCGATACGCCCAAGCGCGTGGCCAAGGCCTACCGCGACTGGTTCAGCGGCTATGCGGTCGATCCGCGTGAATACCTGGCGCGCACCTTCGAGGAAGTGGCCGGCTATGACGAGATGATCGTCCTGCGCGACATCGAATACGAAAGCCACTGCGAGCACCACATGGCGCCGATCATCGGCCGCGCCCACGTCGGTTACCTGCCCAACGGCAAGGTCGTGGGCATCAGCAAGCTCGCGCGCGTGGTCGATGCCTACACGCGGCGCTTCCAGGTACAGGAAAAGATGACCGCGCAGATCGCCCACTGCATCCAGGACGTGCTGCAACCGCGCGGCGTGGGCATCGTCATCGAAGGCGCGCACGAATGCATGACCACGCGCGGCGTCCACAAGCGCGGCGTCAGCATGGTCACCTCGAAGATGCTCGGCGAATTCCGCGACGATGCACGCACGCGCGCGGAGTTCCTGCGCTTCATCGAGACCGGCGGCAAGCGCTGATCGCACCGGGCCGGCACCATGCCACACCGCGAGGCAGCGCCGTGTCCCTGTGGCAGCGGCCGGGCATACGCCGGGTGCTGCGGCGTGTTCCATCAGGGCGTTCCCGCACCGGATGCCGAGGCGCTGATGCGCTCGCGCTACAGCGCTTTCGTGCGCGCGGATGATGCCTATCTGCGCGCCACCTGGGATCCGGCCACCGTGCCGGAAGACCTGGGTCTCGAGCCGGGCATCCACTGGCTGGGCCTGAGCGTGAAGCAGCACGTGGTGACCGGCGAAGATCGCGCCGAGGTCGAATTCATCGCGCGCTATCGCATCGGTGGCGGCTCCGCGGTACGCCTGCATGAGCGCAGCCGCTTCGTGCGCCGCGAGGGACGCTGGTTCTACGTGGATGGCGATCACCGCTGAGAGCACGTAGCGGCGTGCGCGGCGATGCCGGTTTGCGCCGTTGCCGGTGTGCTTCTTGCGCGTCTGCGTGCCATGCGTGCGTGAGGGTCGCAATCGGAGGGCGGTGACGGCAAAGTACGGCTTCCCCCAGAGGGCCAGGGAGGCCTTGCAATGAAATCGCTGCTGTTGCTGAGCCTGCTTGCGTCGCAGGAACCGGCTGCCACGCCGGCGGCTCCGATCCTGCCGGCACGCGACCCGGTGTTCGAATCCTGCCTGGTCACGCTGCGTGCGCAGGCCGCACGGCAGGGCATCGATGGCGCACGCTTCGACGAGTACACCCGCACGCTGATCAATGATCCGGGCGTGCTCGATCTGCTCGATGCACAACCCGAGTTCACCACGCCGCTGTGGGATTACCTGGCCGCACTGGTGGACGAACAGCGCGTCGTCGATGGCAAGGCCATGCTCGCGCAGCATCGCGATCTGCTGGCGCGCGTGTCCGCTCAATACGGCGTGGATGCGGAAACCGTGGTCGCCGTGTGGGGCGTGGAGAGCGATTACGGACGCGTGTTCGGCAAGCGGCCGCTGCTGGCCTCGCTGGCCACGCTGTCCTGCTTCGGGCGCAGGCAGGCATTCTTCCGCGGCGAATTCCTGTCGCTGCTGAAACTGCTGCAATCGGGCGATCTGCGTGCCGAGGGACTGACCGGTTCCTGGGCCGGTGCGTTCGGCCACACCCAGTTCATGCCATCGACCTATGCGCGCATCGCCGTGGATGGTGATGGCGATGGGCGGCGCGATCTGGTCGGCAGCATTCCCGATGCACTGGCGTCCACCGCCAACTATCTGAAGCAGGCCGGCTGGATCACCGGCGCGCTATGGGGCCACGAAGTGCGGTTGCCGCCGGGCTTCGATGCGGCGCAGGCCGGGCGCACGCAGCGACGCCCGTTGTCCGAATGGATCGCGCGCGGCGTCACCCGCGTCGATGGCCTCCCCTGGCCGACCGATCCGGTGGCGACCGCCGTCAACGGTGCGGTGCTGGTCCCGACCGGCACGCAGGGGCCAGCGTTCCTGGCGTTCCGCAACTACGATGCGATCTATGCCTACAACGCCGCGGAAAGCTATGCGCTGGCGATTGCACTGCTGTCCGATCGCCTGCGCGGGGGTACCGGGATTGCGACGCCCTGGCCGACGGACGATCCCGGCCTCTCGCGCGAGCAGCGCCGGCAATTGCAGGTCCTGCTGCTGGCGCGCGGCCATGCGATCGGTGCGGCCGACGGCATGATCGGCACGCAGACGCGCCGCGCGATCCAGACCGAGCAACTTCGGCTCGGGCTGCAACCGGCCGATGGCCGTGCAGGAACCAGAATCCTCGGCGCCTTGCGGCTGGCCGGTCCACCAATCGGATTGCCCCCGTCCGCCGGATCGGAGCGCGCGCCGTGATCCATGACGATCGCTTCGACGACCTTCCCGCATGGCGCATCGATCTGCCGCACGGGCAGGCGCATGTCAGCGCGCATGGCGGGCAGTTGCTGTCCTGGCGCCCACAGGACGGCGAGGACGTGTTCTGGTGTTCGCCGATCACGCGCCGGCCGCCGCAGGCGATTCGCGGCGGCGTGCCGATCTGCTGGCCGTATTTCGGTCGACAGGGACAGCCACCGGACGCCGTGCAGCATGGACATGCGCGCATCAGCCCCTGGCAGTTCATCGACGCGCGCGCCGATGGCGATGACGTGGTGATCGATCTTGCGCTGCCGCCCCACGCGCACACGCCGCTGCGCCTGCGCCAGCGGTTGCGGTTCGGCGCGGACACGCTGGTGCAGACGCTGGTCAGCGAAAATCCGTCGGACGCGGCGGTGACGCTGACCCAGGCGCTGCACAGCTATTTCGCGGTCGGAGACGTGCGCGGCGTGCGGCTGGATGGACTGGAAGGCTGCCTGTACGAAGACAAGATCCGCGGCGGACGCCACCGGCAGGACGCGCCGTGGCGGCTGGAGGCGATCGAGGGCGACGCCGCCTGCGATCGCATCTATGCGACCACGACGCCGCGCTTTGTACTGCGCGATCCGGTGCGCTCGCGCCGACTCGTGCTGGAAACGCGCGGCAGCCGATCGCTGGTGCTGTGGAATCCGCGTGCCGCGGGCGCGGCCATCCCCGATCTGCCCGCGCAGGGCTGGCAGGGGTTTCTCTGCGTCGAGACCGCCAACGCCGGCGACGATGTGATCACGTTGCAACCGGGCGGCGAACACCGCCTCAGCCAGCGCGTGACCGTCGCGCCGCTGGACTGATCCGCCGCGGGCGCGGGCAGGCGCGGGCGCTCGCTACATCACGTGCGCGGCTATACACTGCCGCCTCTTCCGCCGATCACCCTCCTTCGTGAACGCAGATACCGACGCCTTCCGTGGCCGCCGCGCAGCGCTGATCTTCATTTTCATCACCGTGCTGATCGACATCCTGTCGTTCGGCGTGATCATTCCCGTGCTGCCCGGACTGGTGCGCGAGTTCGTCGGCGGCGATTACGCGAAGGCGGCGTGGTGGGTCGGCATCTTCGCCACGCTCTACGCGGCGATCCAGTTCTTCTGTTCGCCGATCCAGGGCGCGCTGTCCGATCGCTTCGGCCGTCGACCGGTGATCCTGCTGTCCTGCTTCGGGCTGGGCATGGACTTCATCCTGATCGCGCTGGCGCAATCCTTGCCCTGGCTGCTGATCGCGCGCGTGTTCTCCGGCGTGTTCTCCGCCAGTTTCACCACCGCCAACGCGTATATCGCCGACATCACGCCGCCGGAAAAGCGCGCGCAGGCGTTCGGCATGATCGGCGCGGCGTTCGGCCTGGGCTTCATCATCGGGCCGATCATCGGCGGCCAGCTCGGCGCGATCGATCTGCGCCTGCCGTTCTGGTTCGCCGCCGGCATGGCCCTGCTCAATTTCCTGTACGGCCTGTTCGTGCTGCCCGAATCGCTGCCGAAGGAAAAGCGCACCACGCGCTTCGACTGGTCGCATGCCAATCCGGTCGGATCGCTGGTGCTGCTGAAAAGCTATCCGCAGGTGTTCGGACTGGCGGCCGTCGTGCTGATCGCCAATCTCGCGCACTACGTGTATCCGAGCGTGTTCGTGCTGTTCGCCGAGTACCAGTACCACTGGAACGAGAAGCAGGTCGCGTGGGTGCTGGCGGTGGTCGGCGTGTTCAGCGTGATCGTGCAGGGCGGACTGGTGGGTCGCGTCGTGCCGAAGCTGGGCGAGCGGCGCACGCTGTTGTTCGGGCTGGCGTGCGGCGTGATCGGCTTCTTCATCTACGGTCTGGCGGGGACCGGCTGGATGTTCCTCGCGGGCCTGCCGATCAGCGCGCTGTGGGGACTGGCAGGCCCGGCCACGCAGGCGTTGATTACGCGGCAGGTCGGCCCGGAGGTGCAGGGCCGCATCCAGGGCGCGCTGATGAGCCTGGTCAGCCTGGCTGGCGTGTTCGGGCCGATGATGTTCGCCAGCACCTTCGCCTTGTTCATCGGGAAGAAGGCGCCGGCGCATCTGCCGGGCGCGCCGTGGATCCTCGCCTCGCTGTTGCTGTTCATCGGCTGGCTGGTCGCGTGGCGCTTCGCACGAGCGCGACCGCAGGCATGAGAAAGGCCGGAGTCCCGCGACTCCGGCCCTCGGTGATCACAACGGCGTGATCAATCGTTCTCGACGTGGATGATCTCGCCGGTCTTGGCGTCGAGATGGATTTCCACATCGTTGCCGTCGGCGCGCTCGGCCTCGGCCTTCCACACGCCGTCGTCGTGATCGACGTCATGCACCTTGGAATATCCGGCCGCGGCCAGCTTGGCCTTGATGTCGTTCTCGCTGAGGTTGGACACCAGCGCTTCCGCCATCACTTCGCCGTTGGCGGGATTGATGCGCACGTCGACGCGATTGCCGTCGGCGCTGGTGGCGTCGGTTTCCCACATGCCGTCCTCGAAATCCAGATCATCGATGCGGGTGTAGCCTTTCTCCGTGAGCAGCGCGCGCACCTGCGGTTCGGTCATCGAAGCCTTGGCCGGATCGGCGGTCTGCGCCTGCGCCATCAGCGGCGCGGCAGCCAGCACGGCGGCGGCGAGCAGGCCGCGTCGAAGGGAATCATGCTTGAGCATCGTTCGCTCCTTGTGGATGGGAGCCCGATACTGGCGCGCTCGACGTCACTCGCCGATGAATCCGCCGCACGTGCCACCGCGTCGGTTAATCGCGGTGAAAGCGCCGTGAGCGTCAGCGTGAACGCCACAGCAGCAGGGTCAGCACACCGGCGATCAACCCCCAGAACGCCGAGCCGATGCCGGCCAGCGACAGGCCCGATGCAGTGACCAGGAAGGTGACGAGCGCCGGTTCGCGTTCGGAGTCCTCGCGCAGCGCGGACGCCAGGCTGTTGCCGATCGTGCCGAGCAGCGCGATGCCCGCGATCGCCATGATCAGTTCCTTCGGGAATGCGGCGAACAGCGCCGCCACGGTCGCGCCGAATATCCCGATCGCGATGTAGAACACGCCGGCGAAGACCGAAGCCATGTAGCGGCGATGGGGGTCCTCGTGCGCCTCGCGACCCATGCAGATCGCGGCGGTGATCGCGGCCAGGTTCAGTGCGAACGCGCCGAACGGCGCGAGCAGCAGATTGATCACGCCGGTCCAGCCGACCACCGGCGAGATGGGGATCGCATAGCCCGATGCACGGATCACCGCCACGCCGGGCACGTTCTGCGAAGCCATCGTCACCACGAACAACGGCAGCGCGATGCCGAACAGCGCGGCCAGCGAAAAACTCGGTGCGATGAAGATCGGCCTGGCCAGTTGCCAGTGGAGATCCTGCGTCTTCAGCAGGCCGAGTCCCGCTGCGCAGGCGATGCCGATGATCAAGGTCAGGATCACCGCATAGCGCGGCGCCAGGCGGCGCGCCAGCAGATAGACGACGAACATCGTCAGCGCCATGCCGAGCTGGGTGTTCATCGCGACGAAGGCATCGAGGCCGAAGCGCAGCAACACGCCGGCCAGCATGCCCGAGGCCAGCGACACGGGAATGCGGCTGATCATCCGTTCGAACACGCCGGAGAATCCGCACAGCGTGATCAGCGCGGCCGAGATCAGGAACGCGCCGATCGCATCGGACAAGGGCAATCCGGCCACGCTGCTGATCAGCATCGCCGCGCCGGGTGTGGACCACGCGGTCACCACCGGCATGCGATAGCGCAGTGACAGGCCGATGCAGGTCACGCCCATGCCCAGGCCGAGCGCCCACATCCAGGAGCTGATCTCGGCCGGCGACGCACCGAGCGTCTGCGCGGCCTGGAACACGATCACGGCCGAACTGGCGAAGCCCACCAGCACGGTGACAAAGCCCGCGGCGATCGCCGACAGGGAAAGATCACGCCACAACGGAGAACGGGACGTCATAAGCCGATCGCATGGACCAAGGAACGCCATTCTCCCCCAAACAGGCGCTCGCGCCGGCGCTTCAACCCATCCGGCTTCCGCTCTCGCTGATCCCCGCGCTCAAAGCTTCTGCTTCACGAACTCCGCATTGAGCGCATAGACCAGGCGGCCGATTTCCGGCGTCAGGCAGGTGTTGAAGGTATTGGGATCCTGGCAGCGGGATTCGATCCCGCTGGCGACCTCGCGCAGCCCGTACGCGGCAAGAATTCCGCGCGCCCGCACGAAGCAGGCCTGTCCCGGCGATCCCTGCTGCAGGTTGCCGTACTTGGTGCTGCAGTACGTCATCGCGCTGGCGATGGCGGCGGAGTTCACCGAATACAGCGCCGGGCCGGGCGTGGCGGCCGTCGCGCCGGCGGACGCGAACGCCAGGGTGGCGGCAAGCAGGCAGGTACGCATGGGGACACTCCACGAGAGAAACGGGCCGCAGTGTCCCGCCGCGCGCGTGGCAAAGCAATTCATATTGGTGCCAATGCCATCCACGGTTCACCGCAATCGCGGACTGTGCGGGGAACGGACGGTTTCCGGCCAATGTCGCTAAAGCCGGGCACGCAACTCCACCGCCTGCATCCAGCGACGCGCGACGATCGGCGAGGTCATGCACACCGCGTCGTCGGTCACGGTGGTCACCGCGCGTTCGAGCAGCTGGATGTCGGCTTCATGCTGGCGCGCCACATGCGGATCCTCGAAGAAGATCACCCGTTGGCAGCTACGCTCCAGCACGCGATCGGCGATCTGCGCATCGCCGCCCATCGGGCCGCTCTGATAGCGCTCGGCCCACGCGCGATCCTGCGGCCAGCCCCGGCTCCAGGCCAGTTCGTTCAGGCGCTGCCCGGTGGTGCCGGTGGCGACGCGATGCGCGAATCGCGACAGCACGTCGAAATGCTCGGCGGCGAATGCCAGCATCTGCGGCTTCATCGCATCGTGCGCGATCAGCGCCAGCGTCTGGGATTCGAGCGCATGGAAACGATCGGCGCCGCGATCCGCCGCCAGTCCGGCATGCACGCGCTCCATCTCGATCCAGTCGCGCGCGGCGGCCACGGTGGAAAGAAACGGCTTGCCGTGGATCACGCATTGACGCTTGAGCGCGATGGCCTCGGGAAAGATCGAAGACGGATCGACCGGATCGATCAGGTAGATCGCGCCATCGAGGTTGCGTTCGGCGCCCTCCAGCCCGACCACTTCGGCCACCAGCTTCATCAGCCCGCCTTCGCGGCCATAGGGATAGCGCGAGAGCGGCGCGTACCCGGACAACATGCCGGCCGCGACGATCGCATCGTGCGTGCGGCCGACCGCATGCAATCCCAGCCGCAGTTCGCGGATGCCCGACTCGCAGGCGCGCAGCCAGCGGAACAGCGCGGCGTCCTCGTTGTGGTGGTGCAGGCGATTGGCGGCCAGGCCCAGGCGCATGGTGTGCTCGATCAGAAGGGACGCCACAGTCTAAGCGAAGGGATCGGGCGTGCTTTCCGATCATGCATCGCGCGACGCCCTCGGTGCGCTCAGATCTGCAACCACTGCGCGATGCTGCCG
This sequence comes from Pseudomonadota bacterium, assembly GCA_023390905.1. Taxonomy (GTDB): domain Bacteria; phylum Pseudomonadota; class Gammaproteobacteria; order Xanthomonadales; family Xanthomonadaceae; genus Pseudoxanthomonas_A. The sequence continues at coordinate 19,457 of JAEWBY010000064.1, forward strand.
GCCGCGTCGCGCCCTTCGGCCACGGCGGTGACGACCAGGTCCGCACCGCGCACCGCGTCGCCGCCAGCGAACAGCTTCGGGTGATGGGTCTGGAACGGCAGCCGCGTTTCGCCGCCGGCCACGATGCGCCCGTTCGGCGTGCCCTGCACGCCGAGCGCGGCGAGCCAGTCCGGCACGCTCGGCGAAAAACCGAATGCGATGATCACCACGTCGGCATCGAGCAGCGACTCGCTGCCCTCAATCGCGACGGCCGCCTGCCGTCCCCGTTCGTCCGGTTCGCCCAGTCGGGTCTCGACCACGCGCACGCCGATCACCTTGCCGTCGGCATCGCCTTCAATCGCCAGCGGCTGGCGGTTGAACAGGAAACGCACGCCTTCCTCGCGCGCATTGGCCACTTCGCGCGCCGAGCCCGGCATGTTCGCTTCATCGCGGCGATAGGCGCAGGTCACGCGCGCGGCACCGAGGCGGATCGCGCTGCGCACGCAATCCATGCCGGTATCGCCACCGCCGAGCACGACCACGCGCTTGCCGGCCAGATCGGGCAGGGCGAGCTTGTCTTCCCAGCCGGCGATCGGGCGGCCCCACGGATCATTGCCGCCGATGAGGCGCCCGTTCTGCACCAGGAACGGCAGCGCCGGCAGCACGTCGTCCAGATCCTGGCCGATCAATCCGCCATCGGTGTAGCGATAGGCGCCGGTGCCGACGAACACCGCGTCGAATTCCTCGAGCAGTTGTTCCATGGTGACGTCACGGCCGATTTCCACGCCGAGGCGGAATTCCACGCCCATGCCTTCGAGCACGTCGCGGCGACGCGCGATCACGCTCTTCTCCAGCTTGAAGGTGGGGATGCCGAACTGCAGCAGCCCGCCGATCTGCTCATAGCGATCGAACACGACCGCATGGATGCCCGCGCGCGCGAGCCGATCCGCGCAGCCCAGTCCCGCCGGACCGGCTCCGATCACCGCCACGCGCCGACCGGTGGGTTTCACGTCGCGCAGATCCGGACGCCAGCCATTGGCGATCGCGGTGTCGTTGATGAATTTCTCTACCGCGCCGATCGTCACCGCGCCGAATTCCTCCAGCGTGCAACTGCCTTCGCACAGGCGATCCTGCGGACACACCCGGCCGCAGATTTCCGGCAGCGGGTTGGTGGAATGGCAAAGGTCGGCGGCTTCCTCGATGCGGTTTTCCTGCACCAGTTGCAGCCACTGCGGAATGGCGTTGTGCACCGGGCACTTCCAGCTGCAATACGGATTGCCGCAATCCAGGCAGCGGCCGGCCTGGTACTGCGCGTCGGGCTTGTCGAACCTGCCGTACAGCTCGCTCCAGTCACCGGAGGTGCGCAGCTCCAGCGGAATGCGCTGCGGCATCGTGCGCGGCAATTCGAGGAACTGGAAAACGTGTTTCTTGCTCATGGCGGCGATTCGGCAATGGGATACGGGATACGGGGGGGGGCGGGAGACGGGATGCGTAACAGCGACCGGTCGCGACACGTGGGGTGGGAGCCGCTCGCGGCGCCCGGACCCCCTGGCTCAGGCGGCCCGCCTGAGCGAATCGGCCAGCGACTCCAGGCTGGCGGCCTTCGGTTTGACCAGCCAGAACTTGCCGATGTAATCGCGGAACTCATCGAGGATCTGCTGGGCCCAGATGCTGCCGGTCAGTTCGCGGTGGCGCTGGATCAACCGGTGCAGATGCTGGCGATGGCTTTCAAAGCCCTCGGGCGAAATGCGGTGGATGTCGATCAGTTCGTGGTTGTAGCGATCGACGAAATCGCGATCCACATCCAGCACGTACGCCAGTCCGCCGGTGAAGCCCGCGCCGAAGTTGAGGCCGACGCGGCCGAGCACCATCACGATGCCATCGGTCATGTATTCGCAGCAGTGATCACCGGCGCCTTCGATGACCGCGAGCGCGCCGGAATTGCGCACGCCGAAGCGCTCGCCGGCGCGGCCGGCGGCGAACAGCTCGCCGCCGGTGGCCCCGTACAGGCAGGTGTTGCCGATGATCGGCGTATTGCGCGCCTCGAACCGTGCGCCGCGCGGAGGACGGATCACCAGGCGCCCGCCCGCCATGCCCTTGCCGACGTAATCGTTGGCTTCGCCTTCCAGTTCCATGTGCAGGCCGCCGGCATTGAACGCGCCGAAACTCTGCCCGGCCGTGCCACGGAAACGCAGGGTGAGCGGTGCATCGACCATGCCCTGGTTGCCGTGCGCGCGCGCGATCGCGCCGGACAGGCGCGCGCCTATCGAACGATCGGTGTTGTGGATCAGGAAGCGATGCTCGCCGCCGGCCTTGCTGCGGATCGGCTCGGCCAACAGGCCGTCGAGCTGCGTGGCCAGGCTGTCCGGCGATTCGTACAACCGCTGCGCCGCGCACTTGCCGACCTCCGCGTGCGCGCCGGCAAGCAGGCGCGACAGATCCAGTTGCACGGCCTCGCGCGGCGCGACGTCGATCTGCTCGAGCAGATCGGTGCGGCCGATGATCTCGTCCAGTGAGCGCGCGCCGAGGAACGACAGCCACTGCCGCACTTCCTCGCTGAGCAGGCGGAAGAAATTCTCCACGCGCTCGGGCATCCCGGTGAAATACTGCGAACGCAGGCGTTCGTCCTGCGTGGCCACGCCGGTGGCGCAGTTGTTGAGATGGCAGATGCGCAGGTACTTGCAGCCGAGCACGATCATCGGCGCGGTGCCGCACCCGAAACTGTCCGCGCCCAGCAGCGCGGCCTTGATCACGTCCAGACCGGACTTCAGCCCGCCGTCGGTCTGCAGCACGGTGCGATCGCGCAACTGGTTGAACACCAGTGCCTGGTGCGCTTCGGCCACGCCGAGTTCCCACGGCACGCCGGCATAGCGGATCGAACTGATCGGGCTGGCGCCGGTGCCGCCGTCATGGCCGGAGATCGTGATCAGATCCGCGCCGGCCTTGACCACGCCGGCGGCGATCGTGCCCACGCCCGCATGCGACACCAGCTTCACCGACACCAGCGCCTGCGGATTGACCTGCTTGAGGTCGTAGATGAGCTGGGCCAGATCCTCGATCGAATAGATGTCGTGGTGCGGCGGCGGCGAGATCAGGCCAATGCCTGGCCGCGCGTAACGCAGGCGTGCGATCAGTTCGTTGACCTTGTGGCCGGGCAACTGGCCGCCTTCGCCGGGCTTGGCGCCCTGGGCGACCTTGATCTGCAGCACCTCGGCGTTGACCAGGTATTCCGGCGTGACGCCGAACCGTCCCGAAGCGACCTGCTTGATCTTGCTGCGCTTGGTGGTGCCGTAGCGCACGGGGTCTTCGCCGCCCTCGCCGGAATTGCTGCGGCCGCCGAGGCGGTTCATCGCGATCGCGAGTGCTTCGTGCGCCTCCGGCGACAGCGCGCCCAGACTGATCGCGGCGGTGTCGAACCGGCGCAGCAGATCGCCGGCGTCGGCCACCTCGGACAACGGCGTCGGCGTGGCCGCCGGCTTGAGCCTGAGCAGATCGCGCAGGGCCGACGGCGGACGAGAATTGACCGCCTCGGCATAGCGCTGCCAGTCGGCGGAGTCACCGCTGCGCGTGGCACGCTGCAACGTCATCACCACGTCCGGGTTGTACATGTGGTACTCGCCGTCGTGCACGTACTTGATCAGCCCGCCGATGTCCGGCCCGACGCGATCGTCCCAGGCGCGCGCGTCGAGCTGGCGCGCTTCGATGTCCAGCCGCTCGAACCCCACGCCGCCGATGCGCGCGGGCGTGTCGGCGAAGCACAGATCGACCACCTCCGGTTCCAGTCCGACGATCTCGAACAACTGCGCGCCGCGGTAGCTGCTGATCGTGCAGATGCCCATCTTCGAGATGATCTTCGACAGGCCCTTGTAGATGCCTTTGCGATAGCTGCGGCCGATCTGCGCCTGCTCGCCGCCCTTCTTCAGTTGCAGGATGCCGCGCCGTCCCAGATCGAACAGCGTCTGGTAGGCCAGGTACGGATACACCGCCGTCGCGCCGTAACCGATCAGGCAGGCGATGTGGTGCGGATCGCGCGCGGTGCCGGTTTCGATGATCAGGTTGACGTCGCAGCGCAGGCCCTCGCGGCACAGATGATGATGCACCGCGCCGGTGGCCATCAGGGCATGCAACATCGGCCGTCCCTGCTGCGGGCGGCGATCGCTGAGCACCACCATGACGATGCCCTCGCGCGCGGCCTGTTCGACTTCGCGGCAGATGCGCGTGATCGCGGCTTTCAGTCCTTCGCCGACGTCGTATGACAGATCGATGTAGCGGTGCTTCTGATCATAGGGCGCCATCTTCAGCAACTGGCGCAGCTTGCGCTGGCTGAGCACCGGCGAATTGAGGATGACGTGGTTCACCGTCTCCGGGCCGGCGTGGAAGATGTTGGTCTCCTTGCCGAGCTGGGTGGCCAGCGACATCACGCAATCCTCGCGCAACGGATCGATCGGCGGATTGGTGACCTGCGCGAAGGCCTGGCGGAAATAATCGTACAGCGGCCGCGTCTGCCGGCTCAGCACCGCCATCGGGGTGTCGTCGCCCATCGAGCCGGTGGCTTCCTGCTCGGTCTCGGCAATCGGGCGCAGGATCAGTTCGATCTCTTCGTTGGTCAACTGGAACAGCTTGTGGAAGCCGCGCAGCGTCTTCTCGTCGAACGGCGCATCGGTCAGCGAGGGATCGATCAACTCGGTCTGCAGATACGTCACGCCCTGGTGCAGCCACTGCTTGTATGGCGCGCGACCGCGATTGATGCGATCGACCGCTTCGCTGTCGAGCAGATCGCCGCGCTTGAGATCGATCGCCATCATTTCGCCGGGACCGAGCTTGCCCTTTCGGGTCACGCGTTCGGCCGGCACTTCCCATACGCCGGCTTCCGAGGCGACCAGGAAATGGCGATCACTGGTCAGCAGCCAGCGCGCCGGGCGCAGGCCGTTGCGATCGAGCATGCACGCGGCATAGCGGCCATCGCAGGCGACGATGCCGGCCGGGCCGTCCCACGGTTCGGTGTTGAGGCCGTAGAACTCGTAGAACGCGGCCAGATCCGCGTCCTTGAATTCCAGCGACTGCGTGGCCGGCGGCACCAGGATGCGCAGCGCCTGCAGCAGATCCATGCCGCCTGCGACCAGCAGTTCCAGCATGTTGTCCAGGCTCTGCGAATCCGAGCCGTGCATGGCGATCACCGGGTCGAATTCGCTGATGTCGAAGCGCGGCGTCTTCCACACCTTGCTGCGCGACTGCGCCCAGCGGCGGTTGCCTTCGATGGTGTTGATCTCGCCGTTGTGCGCGAGCAGGCGGAACGGATGCGCCAGCGGCCAGCGCGGCAGCGTGTTGGTGGAAAAGCGCTGGTGGAAGACGATCGCGCTGCTGGCCAGATCATTGCGCTGCAGATCCGGATAGAAGATCGGCAGCTTGTCCGGGAGCACCATGCCCTTGTAGCCGATCGCGTGCGGCGACAGCGTCACCACGTAGAAATCGGCAACCTCCAGGCGAAGTTGCTGTTCGGCTCGGCGGCGGGCGAGGAACAGCGACAGGCCGAAGGCATCGTCGTCCTGCGCATCGCCGGCATCGACGAAGATCTGTTCGATGCGGGGCAGGGTGTCGCGCGCCAGTTGTCCGCACACGCTGTCATCGGTGGGAACCACGCGCCAGCCGCGCGCGCGCGCGCCGCTGCGTTGCAGTTCGCTTTCGAGCGCGGCGCGACAGCGCGCGGCCTGCGCCGGATCATGCGGCAGGAACACCAGGCCGGCGGCGAATCGCGTGCCGGGCGTGATGCCGGCCTCGTGCGCGAGTGCGCGCAGGAATGCATCGGGCTTGCGGATCAGCAGGCCGCATCCATCACCGGTGAGTCCGTCGGCGGCCACGCCGCCGCGATGGGTCATGCGCGAAAGCGCGGCGATCGCGGTATCGACCAGTGCGCGCGAAGGTTGATCGTCGAGCTGCGCGATCATGCCGAAACCGCAGGCATCGCGTTCGTCGTTCGGGTCGTACAGTCCCGCATGCGGGTGGCCGTGGCGGCTGCGAGGGCCCATCGTTCTGCCTCGAGTTTACGACGGCGACACCGTGCCCTGCCCTCGCAGCGGCACTTCGAAATGTCACCGGAAACCCGACTAAACCATAGTTGTTGCGGTGCCGCAACAACGATCCGACCGGTGCGGATGATGGTTGCAGAAGCAACTTTTCAGTGGCGTTTTTTTGGTCTGGTGGACCAGAGGAACTGCCTGGATCACCCGGTCGATGATCAGCCTGCCGCGAATGCGTAGAACTGCGGCGGGTGCGAGTCAAACAGGGATTGGAGGCTGGCTTTCGACAAGCGTGCGTCCGGCCAGCCTCCGCCTGTCCTCGATGCGGAATGATCGGGTGTTGTTCGCGCCGATGTGCAGCGATGCTTCGCTGATCAGCCGCAGCGCACCGCGGTGGCCACGCCCTTCTCGTCGAGATCGACATTCAGGCGATTGGGATTGAAATCCATCGTGGCCGCATCGCTCGGCTTGAGGCTGCGCAGATCCTTGGCCTTGGCGTCCGTGCGCGCCTGTTCCAGATCCTGCGGTGTGGCGGTCTTGCCGATGATCCACTGCGCCTGGGTGTCGTCGCAGCCGCCTTGCGGCGCCGGAGCGGCGGCCGATTCGGACTCCGTCGCGGGTTGGGCGGCGGCCGCGGCGGCGGCCTGCGATTGTTCGGTGGCGGCGGTCTGTTCGTCCGGCGCGGGCGCGGAACAGGCGGCCAGCGTAAAGGTCAGCAGCAGGGCGGACATCGCGTAGCGGGTCATGCGTACTCCAGATGCAATAAGGCTCACAAAAGCATCACATAACCGCATTCGCATCTCGTTAACCGGACACCGCGACAGAATCGGCGCATGCCCAACGTAACCGAGGCCGCACCCCCCGCTCCCGCCATCGCCGTGCAGCACGCGCGCGAAGCCGGGCTGATCTATGTCAGTGATGCCGATCCCGGCATCCGCCGCCGGCGCACGGGCCGCGGCTTCTGCTATCTGGATCCGGATGGCGCGCGCATCCGCGACGCCGCCACGCTCTCGCGCATCCGCTCGCTGGCGATTCCGCCGGCCTATACCGACGTGTGGATCTGCCTGCGCGAGCGCGGCCACATCCAGGCCACCGGCCGCGATGCACGTCGGCGCAAGCAGTACCGGTACCACCCGCAGTGGAGCGCCGTGCGCGGCGACGGCAAGTTCAACCGCATCGTCGCGTTCGGCCAGGCCCTGCCGCGGCTGCGCCGCCGCATCCGCCACGATCTGGCGCTGCCCGGATTCCCGCGCGACAAGGTGCTGGCGATCGTCGTGGCCTTGATGGCGACCACGCTGGTGCGCATCGGCAACTCGGAGTACGCGCGCAGCAATCGATCCTTCGGCCTGACCACGCTGCGCAACCGGCATGCGGAATTCGTGCGCGGTGGCCGCGTGCGGCTGCGCTTCCGCGGCAAGGGCGGGCTGGAACACGACATCGAAGTCGATGATCAGCGTCTGGTGAAACTGGTCCGCGACTGCCAGCAACTGCCGGGGCAGGCGTTGTTCCAGTACCTCGATGACGAAGGGCAGGTCCGGCCGGTGGATTCGGGCGAGGTCAACGAATACCTGCGCGCGGCCATGGGCCAGGAATTCACCGCCAAGGATTTCCGCACCTGGGGCGGGACGCTGGCCGCATTCCAGCACCTGGCCGCGATGCCGTTGCCGGAACGTCCGAGCGAGCGTGCGCTGGCGCAGGTCCGGCAGGCGGTGGCGCGCGAGGCCTCGCAGGTGCTGGACAATACGCCGGCGGTCTGCCGCAAGGCCTATATCGATCCGGTCGTGTTCGACGGCTGGATCGATGGCAGCCTGCAACGCTGCGCGCAGGCCGCGCGCGGTGCACGCCAGTGGGAACAGGCCGCACTGCGCTTCCTCACCCGCGCACACCGCGCCAGCGGCAAGCGCACCGGTGCGCGGCGCAAGCTCAGCCGCAGCTCACGCGGGTGATGCGATTGTCCTTGTCGATGGTGACGTTCACCCGATCGGCGCGGTAATCCATCGTCACCGCCTGGTTGGGACCGATCGGGCGAATCAGTCCCGCGCCGCTTTCGCGCCAGATGCGGCGGCCGACCTCTTCGGTATTGTCCTGGCCGACCGCCCACTGCACGGCGTCGGCATTGCACTGGCCCGCTGCCGGTGGTGAGGCGGCTGCGCCGGAGGCATTCGTGGACGTGCTGCATCCGGTGAGCAGGGCGACGGACAGGACGAGCGAGCCAACCAGAAGAGCGCGACGCATGGCAGCGATCCTTTCAGCGGGAGGAGGCCGCATCGTAGACCGATTGCCGGCCTCCGATCTGCTTGAAGATGGCCGCAAACCTGCGGTCCGCAGCATGGTCGGATGGGGGCAGCGGCCAAAGCGCAGAGGCAGCTCCCTTCACCGTGCGGGAAAAGGTTACTTACCGACGGATTTCGTCCCTGGTTCGCGCTTCCAGACTTTTCCGGAGCCAGGCAGCGCCGCCATGCAAACCGCCGCTCGACGGCCTTGCCAACGATCGGCCCGGTTCAATCCAGATACACGCGCGGCGCACGCTTCAGGCCGCTGAGCATCGAATAGGCGCTGCCGTTGCAGTGCTGCGCCACTTCCGTGACCGGCACCTGCCTGCCCCAGAGCTCGACCCGGCTGCCGATGCCGGCTTCGGGATGGTCGGTCAGATCGATGGTGAGCATGTCCATCGACACCCGGCCGATCAGCCGTCCGCGCCGGCCCTCGATCGCCACCGGCGTGCCGGCCGGTGCGAACTGCGGATAGCCATCGGCATATCCCAGCGCCACCACGCCCACGCGCGTCGGCGCCTCGGTGACGAACCCGCCGCCGTAGCCGATCGGTTCGCCGGCCGGCAGGTCGCGCACGCTGATCACGCGCGATTCAAGCGTCATCACCGGTTGCAGCCTTGCGGCCTGCGGCTGCGTGGAGGCGAACGGCGTCGCCCCGTAGAGCATCAGCCCGGGGCGGCCCCAATCGTTGCGCACGGGCCAGCCGAGCAGCCCCGGTGAATTGGACAGGCTGCGTTCGACGGCCAGATCACCGATTGCGGCGTCGAAGGCGCGCGCCTGTTCGTCGGTGCGGTCGCATTCGAGTTCATCGGCGCGCGCGAAATGCGTCATCGCCACCAGCGATGCCACCTGCGGCAGCGCCGCCAGTCGCTGCCACGCGCCGCGGTAGTCGGCCGGCGACAGACCCACCCGGTGCATGCCCGAATCCAGCTTCAGCCAGAGGCGCAGCGGACGCGGGAGCGAAGCGCGCTCGAGCGCATCGATCTGCCAGTGCGAGTGCACCACGCACCACAGATCCTCGGTGGCGATGATCGGCAGCTCGTCGGCTTCGAAGAAGCCTTCCAGCAACAGGATCGGCGCGCGCACGCCGGCTTCGCGCAGGGCGAGCGCCTCTTCCAGGCAGGCGACGGCGAAACCATCGGCGCCTCCGGTTTGGAGCGCCTGCGCGCAGCGGACCGCGCCGTGGCCGTAGGCGTCGGCCTTGACCACGGCCAGCGCGCGGCCGCCGGCCAGTTCACGGGCCAAGCGGTAGTTGTGGGACAGCGCGGAAAGATCGATCAGCGCGCGGGCTGGGCGCATGGTTCGGGCAGTGGGGCTTGGCCGCCGCGGCGCGCGCCGTAGCGGGAAATGTCGAGGCCTTCGCCGCTGATCTGCGGCATGCGCGAGGCCATCAGGTCGGCCAGGTAACGGCCGGAGCCGCACGCCATGGTCCAGCCCAGTGTGCCATGGCCGGTATTGAGGAAGAGATTGGAATACGGCGTCGCGCCAACCACCGGCGTGCCGTCCGGCGTGGCCGGGCGCAGGCCGGTCCAGAATTCGGCCGCGGCCAGATCGCCCCCGCGCGGATACAGATCGCCGACCACTTTCTCCAGCGTCGCGCGGCGCTTGGGCGAGAGCGAGAGATCGTAGCCGGACACTTCGGCCATGCCGCCGACGCGGATGCGATCGTCGAACCGCGTGATCGCCACCTTGTAGCTCTCATCGAGGATGGTCGACACCGGCGCCATCGCCGCTTCGGTGATCGGCAGCGTCAGCGAATACCCCTTCAGCGGATAGACCGGCAGGCGGATGCCCAACGGCGCGAGCAGTTGCGGCGTGTAGCTGCCCAGCGCCAGCACGTAGCGATCGGCGGTCTCGCGCTTGCCGTCGATGAGCACGCCGGTGATGCGATCGCCGTGGGTCTGCAACGCCTGGATCGTCTGGCCGAAGCGGAACTCCACGCCGGCCGCCTGCGCCATCGCCGCCAGTCGGCGGGTGAACAGGTTGCAATCCCCGGTCTGATCGTTGGGCAGGCGCAATGCGCCGGCCAGCGTGTGCGCCACGTTCGCCAATGCCGGTTCGACGCGGGCGATGCCGGCGCGATCGAGCAGCTCGTACGGCACGCCGTACTGTTCGAGCACGGCGATGTCCTTGGCGGCGCCATCGAGCTGGGCCTGCGTGCGGAACAACTGCGTGGTGCCGAGCTGGCGACCCTCGTAATCGATGCCCGTCTCGTTGCGCAGCTCATCCAGGCAATCGCGGCTGTATTCGGACAGGCGCACCATCCGCGCCTTGTTGACGGCGTAGCGCGCCTGGGTGCAGTTGCGCAGCATCTGCGCCAGCCACAGGTATTGCTGCGGATCCAGGCCCGGCTTGATCGCCAGTGGCGCGTGCCGGGAGAACAGCCACTTCAGCGCCTTGAACGGCACGCCCGGCGCGGCCCACGGCGATGCGTAGCCCGGCGAAATCTGGCCGGCGTTGGCGAAACTGGTTTCATCGCCCGGACCGGGCTGACGGTCCACGACCGTCACTTCGAAACCGGCGCGCGCCAGATACCAGGCACTGGCCGTGCCGATGACGCCGCTTCCCAACACGAGTACGCGCATGAAGTGCTCCGAGGATGGTGGCCGGGACATTTCCCTGGATGCATTCACAGGGAGGCCGGGTTCGGCGAGTATAGGGATGGCCAATCAGGGATATCGGCTGAATTTTGGCCGCCATCCAGTTGAATTTCCCGCGCAACCAGCCTTCCGTGGAGACCCATGAACAGCCGCCGCCGCGAACTCGACAAGATCGACCGCAACATCCTGCGCGTCCTGCAGGAAGAAGGCCGCATCTCCTTCACCGAACTGGGCGAGCGCGTCGGCCTGTCCACCACGCCCTGCACCGAACGCGTGCGCCGGCTCGAACGCGACGGCGTCATCACCGGCTACTACGCGCGCCTGGACCCGCAATACCTCAAGGCCAACCTGCTGGTGTTCGTGGAGATCAGCCTGTCGTACAAGTCCGGGGACATCTTCGAGGAATTCCGCCGCGCCGCCCTGCGCCTGCCCAACGTGCTGGAATGCCATCTGGTGTCCGGCGATTTCGATTACCTGATCAAGGCGCGCATTTCCGAGATGGCCTCCTACCGCAAGCTCCTCGGCAGCACCCTGCTGACCCTCCCGCACGTGCGCGAATCCAAGAGCTACATCGTGATGGAAGAGGTCAAGGAGACGCTGAGCCTGCCGGTGCCGGAGTAGCCGGGAGCCGGGAGACGGGAGACGGGAGACGGGAGCCGTGAGCCGGTAGCGGGAGACCGGAAGCGCGGAGCGGGAGACTGGGCGAGCGCGAACTCCCGCCGCCCGCTTCCCGGCCACCGGCTACCGGCTCACGGCTCCCGGCTCCCCGCACCACCCCAATGACCTTCCGCACATGCCGCACCGGCGCGGCACAGGCGTATCGTGGGCGACTTTGTCCCGTCCGAGGTTTCCATGCGCGCCACTCCCCGTTTGCTCCTGCTGACCGCGGCCCTGAGCGTCGCGCTCGGCGCCTGCGATCGCACTCCCGAAACCCCCGCGCCCGCCGCGCAGACGCCGGCCGCTCCCGCGCCGACCGCCACGCCGACCGCCGGCATCGATCTGGCCGGAATCGACACATCCGTCGCGCCGGGCGATGACTTCGACGCCTATGCCAATGGCGCCTGGAGCAAGACCGCGCAGATTCCCGATGATCGCTCCAGCACCGGCGTGTTCCTGACGGTCTTCCAGAAGGCCGAACAGCGCAATGCCGAACTCGTGCAGGGCCTGGCCAAATCCAACCCGGCCGCCGGCAGCAACGAGCGCAGGATCGCCGATTACTACACCGCGTTCATGGATGAGGCCGGCATCGAACAGCGGGGCCTGGCGCCATTGCAGCCGAAGCTGGATGAAGTCGCCGCGATCAACGACACGGCCGCGCTGTCGCGCTACATCGGCGGCAGCGTGCGTTCGGACACCGATCCGCTCAACGCCACCAACTACGCGACCGAAAACGTGTTCGGCCTGTTCGTCGCCCAGGGCCTGGAAGATCCGTCGAAGAACGTGGCCTACCTGATGCAGGGCGGCCTGGGCATGCCGGATCGCGAGTACTACCTTTCCTCCGACAAGGAAATGGCCGGCAATCGCGATGCCTATCGCGGCTACATCGCCAACCTGCTCAAGACCGCCGGCGCCAGCGAGGCCGACGCGGCCAGGCAGGCCAAGGCGATCTTCGATCTGGAAATGAAGATCGCGCGCGCCCACGCCACCATCGTCGACAGCCAGGACGTGCACAAGGCCAACAATCCATGGGAAACCGCCAAGCTCGGGGCCACCGCGCCCGGCATCGACTGGCCGGCGTTCCTGGATGCGGCCGGGCTGAAGGATCAGACCACGCTCGTGGCGTGGCAGCCGGAGGCCATCCGCAAACTCTCCGCGCTCGTCGCCAGTGAACCGCTGCAGACCTGGAAGGACTATCTGCGCTTCCACGCACTGAACCACAGCGCCAGCCTGTTGCCGAAGGCATACGCGGACCTCTCGTTCGACTTCTACGGCAAGACCCTGCAGGGCACGCCGAAGCAGCGTGATCGCTGGAAGCGCGCGCTGGGTTCGATCGACGCGAGCCTGGGCGATGCGCTCGGCCAGTTGTACGTGCAGAAGTATTTCCCGGCCACGTCCAAGGCGCAGGTCGAAGGCATGGTGCAGAACATCCTGGCCGCGTTCCGCGACGGGATCGATCAGCTGGAATGGATGACCCCGGCGACCAAGGAAAAAGCCAAGGCCAAGGCCGCGACGATGCGCGTGAGCGTCGGCTACCCGGAAACCTGGCGCGATTATTCGGGCCTGGAGATCAAGGCCGATGATCCGCTCGGCAATCGCCTGCGCGCGGAGGAGTACGAATACCGCCACCAGCTCGCCAAGCTCGGCAAGACGCCGGATCGCGGCGAATGGTGGATGCTCGCGCAGGAAGTCAACGCCGTGCAGTTGCCGTTGCAGAACGCGATGAACTTCCCCGCCGCGATTCTCGAAGCGCCGTTCTTCGATCCCAATGCCGACGCCGCCGCCAACTACGGCGCGATCGGCGCGGTGATCGGGCACGAGGTCAGCCACGGCTTCGACAACATGGGCGCCGAGTTCGACGATCAGGGCCGCCTGCGCAACTGGTGGACGCCGGAGGACGCCGCGCACTTCAAGGCGGTGGGCGATCGACTGGTCGCGCAGTACAACGCGTATGAACCGCTGCCGGGCCTGCACATCAACGGCCAGCAGACGCTGGGCGAGAACATCGCCGACGTCGCGGGGCTCCAGGCCGCGTACCAGGCGTACAGGAAGTCGCTGGGCGGCAAGGAAGCCCCGGTGATCGATGGCCTCACCGGCGATCAGCGTTTCTTCATCGCCTATGCGCAGGCCTGGCGCACGAAGACGCGCGACGCCGCGCTGCGCGCGCAGGTGATCGGCGATGGCCACGCACCGGGCCGTTACCGCGCGCAGACCGTGCGCAATATCGACGCGTGGTACCAGGCGTTCCCGGCCAAGGCCGGCGAGAAGCTCTATCTGGAGCCCAAGGATCGCGTGAAGATCTGGTAAGCCGGCGCATCGATGCCACACGAAGGGCGGATGGCGACATCCGCCCTTCTTCGTTCGGCCGCCGCACGCGTTGCAGCGTGCGCCCCGCGCAGGCATAGTCCGCGCATCGCAGCGCGGCAGCCATGCATGAAGAACCGTTCCGTATCCCGCCAGGACAGCGACGACGAACAGCGGCGGCTGGCCGTGCTGATCGACGCGGACAACGCGCAGCCGGCGGTCATCACCGGCTTGCTGGAGGAAGTGGCGCGCTACGGCGTCGCCAGCGTCAAGCGCATCTACGGCGATTTCACCAGCACGCGGATGACGCAGTGGAAGGCCGCGCTGCTCAAGCACTCAATCGCACCGGTGCAGCAGTTCGCCTACACCAGCGGCAAGAACGCCACCGACAGTTCGCTGATCATCGATGCGATGGATCTGATGTACACGCAGCGCTTCGACGGCTTCTGCCTGGTGTCCAGCGACAGCGACTTCACCCGGCTGGCGCAGCGCCTGCGCGAGGAAGGATTGCTGGTCTATGGCTTCGGTGAACGCAAGACGCCCGATGCCTTCGTGCAGGCCTGCGACAAGTTCGTCTACACCGAGGTGCTGCGCAGCGAGACGCCTGCGCCGCCGCCGGCCAGACCCGCGGCCAAGCGCCCGGCGCGCAAGAGCGACACCGCGATCACCGAACCGACCGCCACGCCCGCGCCCGCGCAGGACAACGGCAAACCCGAAGCCCTGCCGTTGCGGCTGATCCGGCAGGCGATCGAGGAGGCATCCGACGATCAAGGCTGGGCCTTTCTCGGCACGGTGGGCAGTTACCTGATCAAGATCCGGCCGGACTTCGACCCTCGTTTGTACGGCAAGAAAAAACTCAGTGATCTGCTGCAACAGGATCCGCAGCATTTCGTCGTCGAGGAACGCGGCGGCGATGGCGGTGCGAGCCGCCGCATCTACGTGCGCTGGCGCGAGTGATCGCGGCGCATGGACGACAAGCCCTTCGCACCGGCCTGTGATCGCAACCGCGATCCGATACTCGCGGTGCTGCGCCATCATTTCGCCGAGGCGCGGCGCGTGCTGGAGATCGGCAGCGGCACCGGGCAGCACGCCGTCCATTTCGCGATGAAGATGCCGTGGCTGACCTGGCAGAGTTCGGATCGCGAAGAACACCTGCCCGGCATCAGTCGGTGGCTGGACGAAGCGGAACTGCCGAACACGCCCGCGCCGCTGGCGCTGGACGTGGACGGCTCGTGGCCGGGCGAACGCTTCGATGCGGTGTTCAGCGCCAACACGCTGCACATCATGGGCTGGACGTCGGTGCAGGCGTTCTTTCAGGGAGTGGGCCGGATCCTGGGCGCGCGCGGATCATTGATCGTCTATGGTCCCTTCAACTACGGCGGCCGCTACACCAGCGACAGCAACCGCGAATTCGATGCCTGGCTCAGGGCGCGCGATCCGGCCTCGGGGATCCGCGACTTCGAAGCGGTGGACGCACTGGCGCTCGAACAGCACCTGCTGCTGATCGATGACGTGGCGATGCCGGCCAACAACCGCTGCCTGGTGTGGCGCAAGGCGTAGCGCGCAACCAACGGTTCCCGGCACGCCGGATCCGCGACGCCGGCGTGCCGCGCCATCCCGCACGGCGGGATCGCGTCCACCCGATCGTCTACACACGATGACAGCATCGTCAGCCGCAGGAAACAGCGCATGAAGTGGACCGGAACCCTCGCGATCGCGCTGGCCTGCACACTGATGATCGTGCCGCCCGTTCGCGCGCAGGCACAGCCGGCATCCGCCGCCGCACAGGCGATCGCCGATCGCGATTATCCGGGCACGCTGACGCTCGAGGTCGATGCCAGCGACACCGCGCGCCGGATCCAGCAGGTGCGCCAGCGCATTCCGGTGCAAGCGGGGCCGTTGACGCTGTGGTATCCGAAGTGGATTCCCGGCAACCACGCACCGACCGGGCCGATCAACCAGATCGCCGGCCTGCGCATCCGCGCCAATGGCCAGGCGATCGCCTGGACGCGCGATCCGCTGGACATGTACGCGTTCGCCGTCGATGTGCCGGCGGGCGTGGATCATCTCGACATCGAATTCCAGTACCTCTCGCCGACCTCGGCCGCGCAGGGCCGCGTGGCGGTGACCGAGCGCATGCTCTCGCTGCAATGGCACCGCGTGCTGCTGTATCCGGCCGGTTTCGATGCGCGCCGGATCCGCATCACGCCCAGCCTGCGCGTGCCGTCCGGCTGGCAGTCGGCCACGGCGTTGAGCGTCGCCGACTCGCAGGAGGCCGACGTGCTGCGCTTTGCCACCACCGATCTGATGACGCTGATCGATTCGCCCGTCTATGCAGGCGAATACTTCCGCAGATTCGATCTCGATGGCGGCGCCACGCCGGTGCGGCTCAACGCCATGGCCGATACCGCCGCGCAACTCGACGCGACGCCGTCGATGCTGCAGGCGCATCGCGCGCTGGTGAAGCAGGCCGATCAGGTGTTCGGCCCGCGCCCGTTCGCGCACTACGATTTCCTGCTGGCGCTGTCGGACAGTTTCTCCGGCATCGGCCTGGAGCATCGCCAGTCCAGCGAGAACGGCACCTATGCCGATTACCTGCGCGGCACGGCCGCCTTCATCGACAACGATCTGCTGCCGCACGAATACGTGCACGCGTGGAGCGGCAAGTTCCGCCGTCCGGCGACCACATGGGCGCCGCATTACCACCAGCCGGCCGACAACTCGCTGCTGTGGGTGTACGAAGGGCAGACGCAGTACTGGGCCGTGGTGCTGGCCGCGCGCTCGGGACTGTGGACGCAGGAGCAGGCGCGTGCCGTGCTCGCCAACACGCTCGCAACCGCCTCCGTGCAGGCCGGCCGGCAGTGGCGTGATCTCGGCGATACCGTGCACCAGGGCATCATCGATTTCAACGACGCGCCGCAGGCATGGAGCAGTTGGCAGCGCGCCTACGACTTCTACGCGGAAGGATCGCTGGTGTGGCTCGCGGTGGACGCACGCCTGCGCGAACTGAGCGGCGGCCGCCGCACGCTCGACGATTTCGCGCGCCGCTTCCACGCCGGTGCCAGCGCCGATGCACCGGTGTCCCTGTATCGCGAAGACGATGTCGAGCGCACGCTGGCGCAGGTGCAGCCGTCGGACTGGAGCGCATTCCTGCGCGATCGCCTGCACGGCGTGGGCGATCAGGATCCGCTCGACGGCCTGCGCCGCGCGGGCTGGGAACTGGTCTACAGCGACGCACCGAATGCCGCGATCACCGATGCGGAAAGTGCGGGCGGCTACGACGATTTCCGCTTCTCGCTGGGCCTGCGCATCGAAAGCGACGGCACCATCGTCGAGTCGTTGTGGGATTCGCCGGGCTATCGTGCCGGCATCGCGCGCGACGTCAGCGTGGTCGCGGTGGACGGTCTGGCCTACACGGCCGAGCGCCTGAAGCGCGCGATCGCCGCGGCCCAGGGCAACGACCGGCCCATCGAATTGCTGCTGCGCCAGGGCGAGCAGTACCGCAGCGTGCGCATCGCGTACCACGGCGGCCTGCGCCATCCGCACCTGCGGCGGATCGCCCACACGCGGGATCACCTGTCGGAAATCCTGGCACCACGCTGACGGGCGCGGCGATCAGGGAATGAAGGTCTGCTCGGGATCGTCGAACGACTTGAATTCCAGCGCGTTGCCGGAAGGATCGAACAGGAACATCGTGACGTGCTGGCCGGGCTTGCCCTTCAGGCGCAGGTGCGGCTCTTCATGGAATTCCACCGACGCCGATTTGAGCCGCCGGGCCAGCGCCTCCCAGGATTGGCGATCCAGGTTCATGCCGAAGTGCGGCACCGGCACGGTCTCGCCATCGAACCTGCCGTTGTGCAGCGGCGAGCCATCGCCGCCGATATGCGCCACCAGATGATGGCCGAAGAAATCGAAGTCCTGGTAGGAGGTGTCGCTGCGGCCCTGCGGGCATCCCATCACCTCGCCGTAGAAATGCCGAGCCTCGTCGAGATCGCGCACGGGAAAGGCCAGGTGGAACTGGGTGATGCGGCTCATGACGCCGCTTCCAGCCGTGGCGCGGTGTCATCGAGGATGTTCTGCCAGAACAGGTTCCAGGCGGTGATGCTGCGCGCGTAACCCTTGGCCAGTTCGGGCAGGACGCTTGAATCTTCGCGCAGGTAGTGATCGATCGCCGCGCGCGTCAGTTCGCCGTGGACGATGTCTTCCTCACCGGTGTGGATGGTCCAGAACTCCCAGTCGATGCGCGCTTGGTTCTCGCGCATGTATGGGTTGCGCTTCATGTGTTCGAACATCACCGACAGGTAGGTCTGGCACAGGCATTCGCCGCCCATGCCGCGCAGGCCGACGCCATAGGCGACCGGATTGCCCGTCATGTCGCGCGTGAGGCCCTTGAGGATGCGTTCGTTCGCCGGCAATGGCTGTTCCAGTTCATGCGGCGCCACGCCGATGCTGGCCAGGAAGCGATCGTAGACGGTGGGATGGGCCTTGTCCGGATCACCCTCGCCCAGTTCCTCGCTGAGGATCTGGCCCAGCAGGCTGCGCAGGCCGCCGAAAGGGAGGCGCGACACCAGCAGCGCCAGATCGCTGATGTAGTCGATGGTGAAGAAGCGGTACTGGACGCAGAAACGCCGCAGCGCTTCGATCGGCATGTCCTCCAGCACCGTCATCTTCTGCGCGGCCAGTGCCTCGGTGGCTTGCTTGGCGTCATCGGCGAAGCGCCAGAATGATTCACGGGTCAAAGGCTCTGTGGACATGGAAGCGATCCTGATCAGGCAAGCGAGGGACGGCGCGCCCGGACTTCGCGGGCGTGCGTGTTTTTCCTGATGATGAGTCGCCGGTGTGAGGAGCATGTGCATGCGGCGCCGCGCTTGTGGCTGCGCTGGCCCGCCCCGGCGTGACGCACGGCACGCATCGCGCGCGGTCCACCTTCTGCGCAAGTTGTAATCTGACGAACGGCTGAAGCCGGTCCGTGCCGATCCACGTTCGTGAAGCCGGCGTGCAGGCGACGCGCGATCCCCGGCGTTAGCATCCGCCGTGTCAGCGCTCCTGACAGAAGAAGCGCATCGAGGTGATCGCATGAGCCACGAGGGTCCGACGGACGAAGCGGCCGCGCGGGCCGGACGCATCCCGCGACCCGTGCAGTTGCTGTGGACCGGCGGCTGGGATTCGACGTTCCAGTTGCTTCGCCTGCTGCTCGGTTATCGCTTGCCGGTCATGCCGGTGTACCTGGAAGATCCGACGCGCGCGTCCACCAGCACCGAACTGCGCACGATCGATCGCATCCGCGCTGCGCTCGAGCATTCCTTTCCGCATGTATGCGAAGCCCTTCTGCCGTTGCAGCGCTTCCGTGTGGCGGATCTGCAAAGCGATCCGGAGATCACCGGCGCGCTGCGCACAGTCCGCGAGCGCATCCATATCGGCAGTCAGTACGAGTGGCTGGCGCTGTTCTGCCGGCAGCATGGCGTGGACAACATCGAACTGAGCGTGCACGTGGACGACAAGGTGCAGGCATTGCTGTCATCGTTCGTCACCCCGTACACGCAAGCCGGCACCTACCGCAGCTTCCGCGTCGATCCGAAGCACGATGGCACGGCCGAATACACGCTGTTCGGGCGGTTCGGGTTTCCGCTGTTCGGCATCGACAAGACCGCGATGGGCGCCGAAGCCGCGCGCGAGGGCTGGAGCGATTTCATGGACATGACCTGGTTCTGCCATCGTCCGCTCGGCGGCAAACCCTGCGGCGCCTGCGCGCCCTGCGCCTACGCGATCGAGGAAGGCATGGCGTGGCGCGTTCCGACCAGCCGACGCGTGCTCTCGTATCCCTACCGCGCGCTGGCGCGACCGCTCAAGCCGGCCCTGCGCGCGGCGCTGGCGAAGTTGAATCACTAGCGCCCGATGCGGCGGCGTTCCAGTCGCGACCGCGCGATGTCATGGGTACCGGAGGCTGGCGCCGACCCTGAGCCCGTCGCGCATGCCGCAAGCGTGCACGTCGATGCACTGCACGGCCGGGACTGGAGCCCGGACCGCACAGATGAGATCAGGCGCTCTGCATCAGCGGGATCGCGCGCGGGTTGTTCCATTTTTCCAGCAGCACGGCCTCGCGTTCCTTCGCCGCGTGCAGATGGCGTTCCTTGACGTGCCCGTAGCCGCGGATGTGATCGGGAATGCTCGCGATCTCGATCGCCAGCGGCAGCCGCGCCGCATCGAGCGAACCCAGTAGTTGGGTCAGGGTGCGTTCGTAGTCGGCGATCAACTGGCGCTCGCCACGGCGTTCTTCCGTGCGGCCGAAGGGATCGAACACGCCGCCGCGCAGGAAGCGCAGCTTCGCCATCAGCTTGAAGGCGCGGAACATCCAGGGACCGTATTCCTTCTTCATCAGCCGGCCTTCGGCATCGCGCTTGGCGAACAGCGGCGGGGCCAGATGGAAGTGCACTTCATAGTCGCCGTCGAACTGCTGCTGCAGGCGACGCTGGAACTCGCCGCTGGTGTACAGGCGTGCGACTTCGTACTCGTCCTTGTACGCCATCAGCTTGAAGAAATAGCGTGCGACCGCTTCGGTCAGCGCGGTCGAACCGGGCGCCTTGAGGTTTTCGGCCGCGCGCACGCGCGTCACCAGATCGGTGTAGCGGCGTGCATACGCGGCGTCCTGGTAATCGGTGAGGAAGCGCTCGCGACGCGCGATCAGTTCATCCAGTGAACGCGACAGGCGCAGATCATCCAGCGGCAGGAATGCGATCTCGCCGGCGGCGCCGCCGGCTTCGGGCAGGCCGCGCAGCTCGCTTTCGTTGTCCGGATGGCGTGGCGCGGCGTTGGCGCCCCACTCGGTGCTTTCCCATTCGCCCGGCGGCAGCACCTGCAGGTTGCGCGGCGTGCGCTCGGATTCGGTCGGCGCATTGCGGATCAGGCCCGCCGCTTCCTGCACGACGACCGGATTGATCACCGCCAGCCGGCCCCATGCGAACGCCTGCTTGTTCATCTCGATCGCCGCGCCATTGAGTTCGATCGCGCGCATCAACGCTTCGAACGAAATCGGCACCAGCCCCTGCTGCCACGCATAGCCGAGCATGAACAGGTTGCTGGCGATCGCATCACCAAGCAGCGCGGTCGCCAGTTGCGTGGCATCGACCACCATCGGATCGCGGCCGCCGAGCGCGACCCTCACGCCGGCGATGATGTCGGCGGCGGGGAACTGCATGTCCGGATGCGTGGTGAACGTGCCGGGCATGGCTTCGTAGCTGTTGAGCACGACGTGCGAACGTTCGCCGCGGATCTTCGACAGTGCCCAGTAATCGTTCACCACCACCATGTCGCAGCCCAGCACCAGATCGGCCTCACCGGCGGCGATGCGCACGGCGTGGATGTCGTCCGGCGTGCGCGCGATGCGGATGTGCGTGGTCACCGCACCGCCCTTCTGCGCCAGTCCGGTCTGATCGAGCACGCTCGCGCCGCGGCCTTCCAGATGGCCGGCCATGCCGAGCAGCGCACCGATGGTCACCACGCCGGTGCCGCCGACGCCGGTGATCAGGATGTTCCAGGGCTGCGACAGATCCGAGCGCACGCTCGGCGCGGGCAGATGGTCGAGCAGTTCGGCCGCATTGGCCTTGCGTCCCTTGCGCGGGGTGCCGCCGTGCACAGTGACGAAGCTCGGGCAGAAACCGTTGACGCAGGAGTAATCCTTGTTGCAGTTGGACTGATCGATCTCGCGCTTGCGGCCGAATTCGGTTTCCTTCGGCAGCACCGATACGCAGAAGCTCTTGACCCCGCAATCGCCGCAGCCTTCGCACACCAGCGTGTTGACCATCACGCGCTTGGCCGGATCCGGCAGCTTGCCGCGCTTGCGGCGGCGGCGCTTCTCGGTCGCGCAGACCTGATCGTAGATCATGATCGAAACGCCCTTCACCTTGCGCAGTTGTTTCTGCACGTCATCGAGCTGCGCGCGATCGAAGAACTCCACGCCGGAGGGGAACAGGTCCGGGCGGCTCCACTTGCCGATGTCATCGCTGACCACGACGATCGTCTGCACGCCCTCGGCGCGCATCATGTGCGCGATCTGCGGAACGCTGAGCGTGCCGTCGACCGGCTGGCCGCCGGTCATCGCCACCGCGTCGTTGTAGAGGATCTTGTAGGTGATGTTGACGCCGGTGGCGACCGATTGCCGCACCGCCAGCGATCCGGAATGGAAGAACGTGCCGTCGCCGAGGTTCTGGAACACATGCTCGGTTTCGGTGAACGGCGCCTGCCCGGACCACGTCACGCCTTCGCCGCCCATGTGGGTGAAGGTGTCGGTGTCGCGATCCATCCACGTCACCATGTAATGGCAGCCGATGCCGCCGAGCGCGCGCGAACCCTCCGGCACCACCGTGGAGGTGTTGTGCGGACAGCCGGAGCAGTAATGCGGCACGCGCGGGAAATTGGCGCGCGGCACGGCCAGTTCGGCTTCCTTTTCGTCCATCCAGCGCAGGCGCTGTTCGATGGAGTCGTGGCTGGTCGAACTGGATTGCAGCAGCCGCTGGATGCGGCGGCCGATGACGCCGGCGATCGTCGCCGGCGTCAGTTCGCCGGTGGACGGCAGCACCCATTCGCCGGCTTCGTCGTACTTGCCGATGATCGAAGGGCGACGTCCCCACGCCTCGGGCCAGTTGTAGAAGATTTCCTTCATCTGCCGCTCGATGAAGGCGCGCTTTTCCTCCACCACTACGATGTCTTCGAGCCCGCGCGCGAAGGCGGTGATGCCGATCGGTTCCAGCGGCCAGGTCATGCCGATCTTGTAGACGCGGATGCCGATGTCGGCGCAGGCGGCTTCGTCCAGGCCCAGGTATTCCAGCGCCTGCAGCACGTCCAGATAGCTCTTGCCGGTGGTGACGATGCCCAGCCGCGCACGCGGGGAATCGAGCACGATGCGATCAATCCGGTTGGCGCGCGCGAATGCCTGCGCGGCCTTCACCGCATAGCGATGCAGGCGCATTTCCTGATCCAGCGGCGGATCCGGCCAGCGGATGTTGAGGCCGCCCACCGGCATGTCGAAATCCTCCGGCAGCACGATCGGCCGCGCGAACGGATTGACCTGCACGGAGGCCGAGGACTCCACCGTCTCGGCGATCGTCTTGAAGCCGACCCAGCGCCCCGTGTAGCGGCTCATCGCCCAGCCCACCAGGCCCAGATCGAGGATGTCCTGCACGCCGGCGGGATTGAGCACCGGCATCATCGCGCTGACGAATTCGTCTTCCGATCCGTGCGGCAGCGTCGAACTGCGGCAGGCATGATCATCGGCCGCGAGCGCGAGCACGCCGCCATGGCGCGAGGTGCCGGCCGCATTGCCGTGCTTGAACACGTCGCCGCAGCGATCCACGCCGGGGCCCTTGCCATACCACATGGCGTAGACGCCATCGACCTTCGCACCAGGAAACAGGTTGGTCTGCTGCGTGCCCCACACCATCGTCGCGCCGAGATCCTCGTTGAGGCCCGGCGTGAACTTCACCGCTGCGGCTTCCAGATGTCTGCGCGCGCGCCACAGTTCCAGATCGAAGCCGCCGAGCGGTGATCCGCGATAGCCGCTGATGAAGCCGGCGGTGTTCTGCCCCGCGGCCTGATCGCGCAACCGCTGCATCAGCGGCAGGCGCACCAGCGCCTGCACGCCGCTCAGATAGATGCGGCCATCGGTGCGGGTGTACTTGTGTTCGAGCGTGTAGTCGTTGTCCAGCGCAGCCAGTTGCGGCGCGTTGGCGGACGACGGCGAGGTCAGTTCGGCGGTGCTGGTCATGGGCTGGCCCGTGCGGCTGGCGGTACCGGCGAACGCCGGACGCAGAAGGTGCGGATTGTAACAGTGGGGTGCGCCGGCCCTGGCCGGTGCACCTGCCTTGCGGGGCATGCCGAGGCCGGACCTCGCGTCATGCCGGGATCAATCGGCGCGGAATACCGGCATTCGCTGCGTGGATCGGCCGGTACGCGCGCGCGCATCGCGTTCGGTGGCCCGGGACGGGCTGGCCATCGAGGATGAACGCCTACAGATCGAAGCCGAGCAGCAGCGGATCGTGATCGGAACTGCGCATCGGCGTGGATGCATCGCCCTTCATGTAACCGGCGGCATCGGGCGCATCCGCATTGAGATGCCACTCGGCCGCGCCGCGCAGGCGCGAGGCCATCGCCGGCGTCAGCAACGCATGATCGAGCCGCCCACTCAGGCCGTTGTAGACGTAGCTGTACGGCTGCCGGATCCTGGCCACCGCGAATGCATCACGCCATCCCGCATCGCGCAGCCAGCGCACCGGATCTTCCATCGCATAGGCGTTGAAGTCGCCGAGGATGATCGTGTGGCTGCCGCCCTGGCTGGTGGGATCTTCGCGCAGCCATGCATCCAGGCGCTTGGCCGAATCCACGCGCAGCGCATTCCAGCAGCCCTGCGTGTCGCCCTGATCCCGGTCCGCGCCGGTGGCTTCCGAACAGCCCTTGGACTTGAAGTGGTTGGCGACCACGACGAACACCTGTCCATCGCGGCGACGGAATGCCTGCGCCAGCGGCACGCGGCTGCGTTCGCCGAAAGGTCCGCCTTCGAGCACGGCCGGCGCGCCCACCGGGTTCACGCGCGAGGCGCGATAGATCAGGCCGACGCGAATCGTATCGGTACCCGGACCCTGGCCGGCATCGATGAAACGCCAGTCGTGCGGGTGCGCGCCGTCACCGTCATTCAGGGCATCGACGAATTGCGCGAGGCTGGAATCGGCGCCGTAGCCGTCGTTCTCCAGTTCCATCAATGCGGCGATGTCGGCGTCGAGGCCACGCACGGTCGCGATCAACTTGCGCAACTGCGCGTGCAGTTGTTCCGGCGTCCTGGCGCCACGCGGGGTTGGAAAGCCCTGGCCGTGCCCGTCGCCGTTGAACAGGTTCTCCAGATTGAACGCCGCGATCTTCAGGCGTCCGGGCACGCGCGGCGGCGCCGGCAGTGCAGGGCTCTCCAGTGCCAGCGGCTGGCTCAGTTGCAGTCGATAGCTGCCGTAGCGTTCATCGACCACGCCTTCGACCCCGCGCAGCACGCTGCCCACGCGCGGGATCGGCGCATCGCCCAGCCAGCCGATGAAGGCCGGATCGCGCGTGCCGCTGCCATCGTCGAGCACCAGCCGTCGGCGCGCGTTGTCGGCCACCACGCGCTTGAACGCATCGGTGCCCGGCGCGGCGATTTCGCTCGGCTGCCACAGGCGGCCTTCGAACGCGGTGGTCAGTTCGCCGAAGCGTTCCACCTGATCGGTGCCGGTGATCGTCAGTGGCGCGGTGATGCGCACGCGCATGCCTTCGAGGGATTCCCAGTGCGCGGGGGCCGATGACAGTACGACCGGCGCGACCTGAACTGGAACAGACGGATCCAGAACAGGCGGATCCAGGGATTCGATGAAACCGCTTACGGCGATCGTGGTGGTGCGGCTGGGCGGCGTGCCGGTTTCGGTTTCCTCGACACGCCCGGTGACGCGGAAGCGCAGGCCCGTGAAGGGGTGGGCCACGCCTTCGATATCCGGGGCCGGGGTGTAGCGGACGAACACGGCATCGGAGGTGGCGGGATCGCCGTCGCCGGCATCCTGCAGGAAGAAGCCGCCGAGCCCGCTGAAGGTGGCGGTGACGGTGCCTTCGACCGTCACGGTCTGGCCGATCAGTGGGCTGGAATCCCCGCGTCCCTGTACCGCGCCGATGGCGATCGGTTGCTGCGCGGCGGCGCCGGAGGCGATGGCCATCAGGGCGAGCGGCGGCAGACAGCGGCGGAAACGGAAGGCCATGGCACACCTGCGGGCAGGAATCGGGTCGCGCATGATAGCGAGCGCGGATGACGGGGCGGCACGCGGTGAAAGGGTGCGGCGCGAACTCAGGGCGATGCGGGGCCGGGTTCGTGAGCGGGCTGCGGTGCACTCATCGCGAGAGCTCTCCCGAATCCCGGAAACAACAATGCCGCCCGGAGGCGGCATTGCGACGTGCGAACGGTGCGGCTTACTGCACGTTGGCGAGCATCCAGTCGACCGTTGCGTGGATCTGCTCGTCGGTCAGGGCCGGGTTGCCGCCCTTCGGAGGCATGATGCCGCCGTCCGGACCGGTGAAGCCTTCGATGGCGTGCTTGTAGAGCGTTTCCTTGCCCTTGGCCGCGCGCGCGCCGATGCCCGCTGCGGTCAGCGTCGGAGCGCCGCCGGTGCCGTTCTGGTGGCAGGCGCCGCACAGGCTGTCGAAGATGACCTTGCCGTCGGTGGTGCCGCCATAGGCGACCTGCGAAGAGGCGGCCGCGGCGGCGGCAGCCTGCGCCGCGGCCTGCGCGGCCGCGCCGGTCTCGCCGGCATAGACCGCGCCGACCGGCGC
>JAEWBY010000102.1 GCA_023390905.1 Pseudomonadota bacterium
CCCCTATCCCCTATCCCCTATCCCCTGTTCCGATTTCCGATTCCCGATCCCGATCCCCGCCTCCAAAACAAAAACGCCGGCCCAGGGCCGGCGTTTTCGCTTCAGCGGCGGCAGGAACCGATCAGCCTTCCCACTTGCCCAGCGCGGCCAGACCGTTGTCCCGGGCGCGTGCGTACACCGTGCTCTGGGCCTTGCTGAAGTTGCCCTTCAGGTCTTCGGACCACAGTTTCAGCGCGGCCGACTGCATCGCGCGGCCGTAGGAGAACGACAGCGGCCACGGCAGGTTTCCGAGGCGGTTCATCGCATCCAGATGCGCGGTGGCATCCTCATCGCTCTGGCCGCCCGACAGGAACACGATGCCCGGCAGGATCGCCGGCACGGTGCTCTTCAGGCACATCACGGTGGACTCGGCCACTTCCTCGACATCGGCCTGATCCGGGCAGTCCTTGCCCGGCACGACCATCGATGCCTTGAGGATCGTGCCTTCCAGCAGCACGTTGTGCTCGTACAGGGCGGCGAACAGCGAACGCAGCACGGCTTCGGTCACTTCGTAGCAGGTCTGGATGTCGTGTTCGCCATCCATCAGCACTTCCGGCTCGACCATCGGCACCAGCCCGGCTTCCTGGCACAGCGCCGCATAGCGCGCCAGCGCGTGCGCGTTGGCTTCGATGCAGGTGCCGGTCGGGATGTCGTCACCGATGTTGATCACCGCGCGCCACTTGGCAAAGCGCGCGCCGAGCCCGTAATACTCCTTGAGCCGGTCGCGCAGGCCGTCGAGGCCTTCGGTCACCACCTCGCCCGGGCAGCCGGCCAGCGGGTGCGTGCCCTTGTCGACCTTGATGCCCGGAATGATGCCGTGCTGCGCCATGTACTTGGCGAACGGCACGCCGTCCCTGGTGGATTGGCGCAGGGTTTCGTCATACAGGATCGCGCCGGAGATGTAGTCGCTCAGCTTCGGCGTGGTCAGCAGCAGCTCGCGGTAGGCGCGGCGGTTTTCCTCGGTGTTCTCGATGCCCACGCCGGCGAAACGCTTGGCGATGGTGGTCGTGGATTCGTCGATCGCGATGATGCCCTTGCCCGCGGCCACCATGGCCTGGGCGGTTTCGGCAAGCTGTTCGATGCTCATGTAGGTCCTGGAGGAGCGGCGGGGAAGATACCAATTATAGCCCAGTGCGGCGGCTGGGCCGGAGGGTTGGGACGGGGGATCGGGGGACGGGAGCGAAGTTGCGCGAATACGGAAGAAAACACTCGCCTTTTCCGCTATCAGCTATCGGCTACCGATTACCGATTCCCAAGTTCCACCGACACGCACTCACAGCTCGCCCAAGCCTTCCACCTGCCCCTGTCCATCGATCTGCAACAGGCGCAGCGTGTTGGTGGCGCCGTGCTTTTCCATGTGATCGCCGCTGGTGAAGATGATGCGATCGCCCTCGCTCAGCAGCGTGCGGTCGTACAGGCAGCGCGTGGCTTCGCGCGCGGCTTCGCGCGGCGCCAGTCCGCGGCTGTCGAATGCAATCGGGAACACATCGCGCATCAGCGCCATCTGGCGACGCGCGCCATCGTGGCGCGAAAACGCGTAGACCGGCGCGCGCGCACGGAAGCGCGACAGATAGCGCGCGGTGCCGCCGGATTCGGTCATCGCCACGATCGCGCGCACGCCGATGTGTTCGGTGAGGAACATCGCTGCCATCGCGATCGCCTGATCGGCGCGCGCCAGATCGCGCGGCGCCTTCTCGAAATCGGTATCGGTCTCGAACTGCTTTTCTGCGCCAAGACAGATGCGCGCCATCGCTTCCACGGCCTTGACCGGATAGCTGCCCGCCGCGGTTTCGGCCGACAGCATCACCGCGTCGGTGCCGTCGATCACGGCGTTGGCCACGTCGAGCACTTCGGCGCGCGTCGGAATCGGGCTGTCCACCATCGACTGCAGCATCTGCGTGGCCGTGATGACCACGCGGTTACGCGCCAGCGATTCGCGGATGATCTTCTTCTGCAGGCCCGGCAACTCGGCATCGCCGATTTCCACGCCCAGATCGCCGCGCGCCACCATCACGACATCGCTGGCCTCGACGATCTCGGACAGGTTCTCGATGGCTTCGGTGCGCTCGATCTTCGACACCAGCGCGGCATCGCAGCCATGCTCGCGCGCAATGCGCCGCGCCTCGTTCATGTCTTCGGCATTGCGGCAGAACGAGACAGCGATGAAGTCCACGCCGATACCGGCGACGATGCCGATCAGTTCCTTGTCGCGCTCGGTCAGCGCGCCGAGCGACAGGCCGCCGCCCTGCTTGTTCAGACCCTTGCGATCGGAAAGCACGCCGTCATTGAGCACGCTGGTGATGATGCGCTCGCCTTCCACGCGCTCCACGCGCAACTGCATCAGGCCGTCATCGAGCAGCAGCACATCACCCGGGCCGACATCGCCCGGCAGGCCGAGGTAGCTCACGCCGACTTGGTTGACGTCGCCGGCCGGCGCATTCGGATCGGCCACGAGATCGAAGCGCGCTCCGCTCTTCAGCACGATCTTGCCTTCGCTGAAACGCTCGATGCGGATCTTCGGTCCGGGCAGGTCGGCCAGGATGCCGACCTCGGCGCCTACACGCGCGGCGGCCGCGCGCACCGCGGCCGCGCGCTTGGCCTGGCCGGACGGATCGCCATGCGAGAAGTTCAGACGCACCACGTTGACGCCCGCGCGGAAGAGTTCATCGAGCACGCCCGGCGGATCGGTGGCGGGTCCGAGAGTGGCGAGGATCTTGGTGCGGCGCTGGCGTGTGGTCATGGTGCGGTCCGGTGAGTTCGCGCAAACGCTACCACACCCTCCACATGCCGCGCTGCCCTCAGCGGGCCCGACCATTGCGCCGCATGCACGCCATCACTCCAACCCTCGCGCATGGCCGCCGAAGCGCCTGTTTTCAGGCTGTTTCGCGCATCGATGCGACCTGCGCGTACTGGTATTTTTTTGGTCTAGTGAATGTACCGCGTGCTGCGCGCGCACAGCGCGTTGCGCGCGTGCATGCGCAAAACCACGGCGTGATTACGCATCCGCGGCGAACAGCGACGGCAACTGGTCCGGAGCGTTCGCAAGATGATCCGCACCGGCCGCGCGCAACTCGTCCTCTCCGCCGAATCCCCACAGCACGCCGACATTGCGGATGCCGTGATGGCGCGCGCCTTCGATGTCCATGCGGCGGTCGCCGATCATCCAGCACTGCGTCGGCGCCAGTTGCAGCCGATGCATCGCTTCGGCGATGAGTTCCGGCTTGTGGCTGCGACTGCCGTCGACCGTCGAACCGATGATGTCCTCGAAGCACTCGCCGAACGGCAGGTGCGCGATGATCTTGCGCGCATGCGGTTCGTTCTTCGCCGTCACGATCGCCAATCGATGGCCGGCCGCGTGCAGGCCGCGCACGACCTGCCCGATGCCGTCGTACACACGATGCTCGGCCCAGCCTTCGGATTCGAACCGCACGCGATAGTGCGCCACCGCCTGCTCCACGCGCACCGCGTCCTGCAACAGGGGGGTGAAGCTCGTTCGCAGGGGCGGACCGATCCAGCTCCGCAGTTCGGCCTCGGCCGGCACCGGATGCTGCAGTTGTTCCAGGGCATAGGCGACACATCGGCTGATGCCGACGGCCGAGTCGATCAACGTGCCGTCGAGATCGAAGAACAGCGTGTCGCGATTCACTGCCCGCGTGCCTCCAGCGCCGCCACGGCCGGCAGCGTCTTGCCTTCGAGGAATTCCAGGAACGCCCCGCCGCCGGTGGAGATGTAGCTGACCTCATCGGCGATGCCGTACTTGTCCACCGCCGCGAGCGTGTCGCCGCCGCCGGCGATCGAGAACGCGTCGGACTGCGCGATCGCGCGTGCCAGGGTCTCGGTGCCGCGACCGAAGGCATCGAATTCGAACACGCCCACCGGGCCATTCCACACCACGGTGCCGGCATCGGCGATCAACAACGCGTAGCGCGCGGCGGTGTCCGGTCCAATGTCGAGAATCATGTCGTCGGCGCCCACCTGATCGACCGCCTTCACCGTCGCCGGTGCATCGGCGGCGAAAGCTGGAGCCACCACCACGTCCACCGGTACTGGAATGTCCGCCCCGCGCGACTTGGCATCGGCCATGATCTTCTTCGCGGTGTCGATCAGATCCGTTTCCACCAGCGACTTGCCCACGCCGTGTCCCATCGCGGCGATGAACGTATTGGCGATGCCGCCGCCGACGATCAACTGATCCACCTTGGCCACCAGGCTGGAGAGCAGTTCGAGCTTGGTCGAGACCTTGCTGCCGGCGACGATCGCCAGCAGCGGACGCGCCGGCTCGTGCAGCGCCTTGGCGAGCGCGTCGAGTTCGGCCATCAGCAGCGGCCCGCCGGCGGCGATGTCCGCGAACCGGATCACGCCATGCGTGGAGGCCTGCGCACGATGCGCGGTGCCGAAGGCATCCATCACGAAGATGTCGCACAGCGCGGCGTACTTCTTCGCCAGGACTTCATCATCCTTGCCCTCGCCGACGTTCATGCGGCAATTCTCCAACAGCACGATGCTGCCGGGCTGCACGTCGACGCCTTCGATCCAGTCCTTCACCAGCGGCACGTCCTGGCCGAGCAGTTCGGACAGCCGTCGCGCCACCGGAGCCAGCGAATCGGCCTCGCTCCAAACGCCTTCCTTCGGCCGGCCCAGGTGCGACATCACCATCACGGCCGCACCGCGCTCTAGCGCGAGCTTGAGGGTCGGCAGCGACGCGGTGATGCGCTGCTCGGACGTGATGCGACCATCCTCGATCGGCACATTGAGATCCTGCCGGATCAGCACGCGCTTGCCGGCGAGATCGAGATCGGTCATGCGGACGATGGACATGGGCTTTCCTTGGGCACAGGGGAAAGCTCTATTGTCCGGGCTGCGGGCGATCGCCGCAAACCACGGACTATGCCGCGGGCTTGCGCAACAGGCTCACCGCGAAACCGACCACCATCAGCGCGCCGGCGATCAGCAGGCTCCACAGCAGCCACGCCTTCCAGTCACGCGGTGTTTCCGCCGGCGTCAGCGCAGCGTGGCCGGCCAGCTCGCGCGCCGCATCCAGCCTGGCCATCGGCGGCTGCCAGTGTTCGCCATGTTGCGCGTGCAACGCATCGAGCATGCGCGGGACGGCAGCGTCATCGCCGCGCGAAGCGCGCGCACTGCCGGCGACGAGCTGGTACGGCGGCTGTCCCTGCGCGACGAACACCAGCACTTCGGGACGATAGCCAAGACGCAGCTCCGGCTGCGCAGCGAGCGGTTGGCGGGCGGTCAAACGCCAGTGGCGTGCACGCGTGATGGCCGACAACGCCTGTGGCGGCGACGCGGCATTGCCCTGCCCGCTCTGCAAGCGGTAGGCAATCCAAGACCCAGTCACCTGGCTCCATGCGGCATCCGCGGTCTCGCGCGCCTCCAGCCGCCATTCCTGCGAACTGTTGCCCGGCAATTGGACATCGGCGCGCGCGATCGGGAAGCGACCGTCGAGCTCGAACTCGAAATGACGCTGGCCGTCGCCGTCGTCCACGCGGCGGGCTTCCAGCGTGCGCCATTGCCAGTCGCTCTGCTCGACCTGCGCGGGCACGACCTGCGCGCGCACCGAGGTCAGGGTCAGCGGCGTGCCATCGGCGTGTTTCGGGGTCAGCCGCAGATAGCGCGCCTCCAGTGCGGGAATGTCGATGCGATCGCGCAGGATCCGCTGGCCGTTGTTGGTCAGGTCGATCAGGTGCAGCTCGTCTTCAACACGTTCCCAGCGCTTGAGGTCATCCGAGGCCAGCAGTTCATAGCCGCGATCAAATGGCGCCTGCCCCGCTTGCCAGGTGAACTGCAACGAACGCACCAGGCCGCGGACCTGGCTGGTGTCGAGCAGCAGGCCCTCGAGACTTCCGCGTACGCCGGGCTCACCCCGCATTTCCACCCGGCGCAGGCTGCCGTCGGTGGCGATCTCGCTGATCGCGGCGATATCCACCGGGGCCGAGTGCGCGGGCAACGGGAACCACGGCACATCGATCCATTCGGCCGGTGCCTGCGACAGCGCCGGAGCGAGCAGCGCGGTCGGCACCGGCTGCGCCTGCGCGTCGATGACGTCCAGATCCTTCAGCACCGGCGACTGCGTGCGCTGGTAGACCGCATCGTCGAGCACGATGCGATACGCACCGGCTTCGGCATCGGTGCGCACGGTCCACTGCCAGCCGTAATCCTCGCGCGTGCCGACCAATGCGATCACCGGCACTGCAATCAGCAGGAACAGTTTTTTCATGCCGTGACATCCTCGTGTTGGGTGTCGCCCACACGGCGCGGCGGCACCGGAGCCAGATAACCCACGACCGTGCACAGCAGGCCGTAGGCGATGAACGACGCAATCCCGAGCGCATCACCGAGGTTGCCGCGATCGACCAGCAGCAGCTTCAGCAACACCACGCCCATCAGCACCGCGCCTGCCAGCCAGAGTGTGCGATGCGCGCGCCGGGAACCGATGACCCAACCGATCACGCCCAGTACGCTCCAGGTCACGCTGAGGCTGGTCTGCGCCACACTGGTGCCGAAGCCATGCATGCCCCAGCCGATTCCGCCCCACAGATGCGCGCTGCGCAGCACGCTGCTGGTGATCAGCAGGAACCCGAGCAGCGATACGATCAACGGGCGCACCGCGCGCCATGAGGGCGGGACGCCGTCACGCGAAAGCCAGGCGTACAGCAGCACGACGAATACAAGCTGCGCCAGTTCGAGCGGATTGAGCAGCGGGATCCACGGCAATGGCGACGGATGGCCGGGCAATGTCAGCGCGATCAGCCAGCCGATGCCGAGCACGCTGAAATACACCGTCTGCAGCGGGCGGCGATAACCATCGAACGACTCGCCGAGCGGCGCGGACAGCAGACGCCACTGGCCGAGACTGAGTGCGGCCAGCGTCAGCCACGGCGCCGCCACGGCTAGCACGCGCCAGCCCTGCGCCAGTTGATGACGCTGATGCAACCAGTCCAGCAGCAACGACAACACCAGCGGCCAGATCAGCAGCCAGGCGAACTGCGCCCAGCCTGCCAGTGCGTGTTCGCTGCGGCGCAGGCAGATCAGGCTGCGCACACCGAGCACCGCGAAGATCAGCCACGCCCATGCGCCATGGCCTGCGAACGGTTGCGCGTGCGCATCGCTCTGCGCGAGTGCCAGCGGCGCGGCCGTGATCAATCCGAGCAAGGTGATCAGGGCCAGTGCGGTCCACGGATGACGGCGATGCACTTCGGCCGCAAGCCAGCCGGTGATCGCGACCAGCACGAGCCATGCGTCCGGTGCCTGATTCCAGGCGACGAAACGATCGATCTCGAACAGTGCGCCGCCCAGCCACCACGCCATTCCCCACAGAAGGAACGCCCATGCGAACGCGTGCCCGCGCTGCCGGTAGGCCCACGCACTTGCAAAGCCGGCCAGCGCGATCAGCAGCGCGCTCATGAAACCGGGATTGATGATGGCGACGTCGTCGAGTGCGCGCACCGCGCCCAGCGAGAACGCAAGCGCCGCGAGCAGTTGCAGCAGCGCGCCGCTGATCTGCGGCAGACGGCGCTGCTGGCGCAGCCCCAGCCAGATCATCGCCGCGCCCTCGAGCGCGAACACGCAGGCCGTCGCACGCGCAGTCAAGGCCAGCGGCACGGCCAGGGTGGCGAATCCGACCGCGAGCAGCGCGTATGGCGTCACCAGCGCCGCGTACCGGGTGCGACGGCGCAGGAACGCAGCCAGCACCGCGTAGATCGCCGCCAGCCCGAGCGCGTTGAAGGCCAGCGGCAGTGGTTCGCCGCGCAACAAGCCGGCCTGCAACGAGAACGCGACCAGCGGTGCACCGAATACCAGGCAGCCGTCGATGAAACCGCGCCGGCTTTCAGGTTGTTTCCGCGCGTACAGCAGCGGAATGATGAGGTACAGCGCGAAGAACAGCAGCAGGAAAGGTTCGGTGCCGCCGAACTTGTGCGGCGCGTAATCGAGCACGCCCCAGATCGTGCCGATGCCGAAGGTGAACGCGAATCCGAGCAGATTGAGGATGCGCCACGGCTTCCACCACGCGACGCCGAGAATGGCGAGGTTCAGCACGGCGTAGTACGAGAACAACGCCACATGGTTGCCGCTGCCGGTGGAAAGCCAGATCGGGGCGAGGAAACCGGCCAGCAGCGCGAACACCGCCAGCGCCTTCGCGTTCTGCAGCACCGCCAGCGCGCCGGCGCCGAAGATCAACACCACGCTCAACGCAAAGGCCGGCATCGCGTCGATGAACTCATAGCGCTTGAACGCGGCGAAGACGGTCAGCAGTAGGATGCCGATCGCGCCGCCCTGCAGGCTCAATGCGAAAGCGCGATGGCTTTCGCGCTTGCGCCATGCGAATACCAGTGCCGCCAGCGAGGCCGCGGCGATGCCGGCCAGGCGGAACTCGATCGGCATGCTCAGCCAGCCCTGGGTGGTCGCGTACCTCAACAACGCCGCCACGCCTGCGAACAGCACCAGGATGCCGATCTTCACCGGCACATTGCCGACGGTGAACCAGCGCTTCACCGCGCGCAGACCGAGCGAGATCGGGTCCAGACGCGATGGTGCGCTCGCGGACACCGGGCGCGGCACGACGGCTTCTCGTGCCGCAGGCTCCGCAGCGACGGCGCGCGGCGGAACGGTCTGGCGCTGCGGTGGCAACGGCGGCGGTCGCGGCGCCTGTGGAACCGGTGGCGGCGGCGGCGGCGGCGACGAATCGGCTGTCGTTTTGCGCGAAAGTTCCGACAGCGTGGGTGCATCCGCGCTCGTCTTCTCGGTCGCTGGCGCGACGGACTCGCCAGCGGATGCGACGCCCGATGCACGCAGGAGTTCCAGCTGCTGTTCCAGCCGCGCGACCCGTCCCTTCAATCCGGACAGCGACACCAGCGCAATGATGAGCAGGATCGGAATGGCCAGTGCCGCCAGTCCCGCCAGCACCAGGATCGCCGCCAGATCATCCATTTGGGTTCCTCATGCTCGCCGGGTCCATGACAGTAACGGGGATGTGCGCCGCAATGGGACGGCCGCCGAAGCCTCGGTGAAACCCGGCGGGTTTGCAATACATCGGCGCGGATGAAGCGGGATCCATCGGCGATGGCCGGACGATACCAGCGGCACAAAAGAAAAGGGCGCCACGGGGCGCCCTTTCTGTCCCAGCGGTGCAGCGGCTTATTTGCCTGCCACCACGCGCACCATTTCCAGGCACTTGTTGGAATAGCCCCACTCGTTGTCGTACCAGCTCACCAGCTTGACGAAGGTGCCGTCGAGCGCGATGCCGGCGTCGGCGTCGAAGATCGAGGTGCGGGTATCACCGCGGAAATCGGTGGCGACGACCTTGTCTTCGGTGTAACCGAGGATGCCCTTCAGCGCGCCTTCGCTCTGCGCCTTCATCTCCGCGCAGATCTCGGCGTAGGTCGCCGGCTTTTCCAGTTCGCAGGTCAGATCGACCACCGACACGTCACTGGTCGGCACGCGGAAGCTCATGCCGGTCAGTTTCTTGTTGAGCTCCGGAATCACCACGCCCACCGCCTTGGCCGCGCCGGTGCTGGACGGAATGATGTTCTCGAGAATGCCGCGGCCGCCGCGCCAATCCTTGTTCGACGGGCCGTCCACGGTCTTCTGCGTGGCGGTCGCCGCATGCACGGTGGTCATCAGGCCGCGCTTGATGCCCCACTTGTCATTCAGCACCTTGGCCACCGGCGCCAGGCAGTTGGTCGTGCACGAAGCGTTGGAGATGATCGCCTCGCCCTTGTAGGTCTTGTCGTTCACGCCGAACACGAACATCGGCGTGTCGTCCTTCGACGGCGCCGACAGGATCACCTTCTTCGCGCCCGCATCCAGATGCTTCTGCGCGGTGGTCTTGTCGAGGAACAGGCCGGTCGATTCGATGACCACCTCGGCGCCGACTTCATTCCACTTCAGGTTGGCCGGATCGCGCTCCTGCGTCAGGCGGATGCTGCGGCCGTTGACGATCAGCGTGTTGCCTTCGACCTTGACCTCGCCCTTGAAGCGGCCGTGCACGGAGTCGTACTGCAGCATGTACGCCAGGTAATCCGGTTCCAGCAGATCGTTGATCGCGACGATTTCGATGTCGTCGGCGAAGTTCTGCACGGCGGAACGCAGCACGTTGCGTCCGATGCGGCCGAAGCCGTTGATACCAACCTTGATCGACATTGCTGGGACTCCTGCGGCCGCGCCCGGCGCGGCGGGTTGACGGGAACGGCCATTCTAACAGCCCGCTGCGTGGAGGGCCGGGCAAACCCTTGAGCGGCCATTGATCCGGATCAAGGCGCGCGCGCCGGGCGAGGCGGAAACTGACTTCCGTTCCTCCACGCAACCATAACGAGAACTCCATGAAAAAGCCTCTGATTACCCTGCTCGCCCTTGCCGTCGCCGGCGTCGCCGCGCCTGCCTTCGCGCAGTCCAAGGGCGACTACACCGTCGGCATCGGCGTCCACCAGGTCAATCCGAAGTCGGACAACGGCAAGATCGCCAACGGCGCGCTGGCCGTGGAAGTCGACAGTGACGTCAAGCCGACCGTGACCTTCGAATACTTCCTCGCCGACAACCTGGGCCTGGAAGTCATCGCCGCACTGCCGTTCAAGCACGACATCGCCATCAAGGGCCTGGGCACCGTCGGCAGCACCAAGCAACTGCCGCCGACCGTGAGCCTGCAGTACCACTTCAACAGCAAGGGCAAGGTGTCGCCGTTCGTGGGCGCCGGCGTGAACTACACGACCTTCTTCAGTGAAGACACCCGCGGCGCGCTGCAGGGTTCTGACCTGAAGCTCGGCAACTCCTGGGGCCTGGCCGCGCACGCCGGCATCGACTTCGCCGTCAGCGAGAAGTCCTCGATCCGCATCGATGCGCGCTACATCGACATCGATACCGACGTGAAGCTGGATCGCGCCAAGCTCGGCACGGTCAACATCGACCCGGTGGTCTACGGTGCGGCGTACGTCCTGAAGTTCTAAGGGGAACGATGCGGTCGGGTCATGTCGGTTAAAGTAATCGGCATGATCCGCACCGCATCTGCTGTCTTCCTGTCGTTCCTGCTCCTGGTCTTCGCCGGCCTGCCATCGCCGGCGCTGGCCTGGGGCGCCCTCGGTCACCGCCTGGTCGCGCGACTGGCCGAACCTGATCTGCAACCGCAGGCCCGCAGCCAGATTGAATGGCTGCTGCAGGGCGAAGCCGATCCCAGCCTCGCGGGCATCGCCACCTGGGCCGACAACCTGCGCGATACCGATCCCGATCTCGGCAAGGCCACCTCGCGCTGGCACTACGTCAACATCGGCGAACAACACTGCGCCTACGCGCGCGAACTCGCCTGCCCCGACGGCGATTGCGTAGTCGAAGCATTGCGCGAGCAGACGGCGATTCTCGCCGATCGCACCCGTTCCCGGGCCGAGCGGCTGCAGGCGCTGAAATTCGTCGTGCATTTCGCCGGCGACATCCACCAGCCGCTGCATGCCGGCTACGCGCATGATCGGGGCGGCAACGATTTCCAGACCAATTACGAAGGCAAGGGCAGCAATCTGCACAGCGTGTGGGACAGCGGCCTGCTGAAGTCGCGCGGGCTGGATGAAGACGCCTACGTGCAGCACCTGCGCGCTTTGCCCACCGCGCATCGGGATGCCTTCGTGCTGCCGCCCCCGGCCGCCCGATGGGCCGAGCAGTCCTGTACGCTGGCGCTTCGACCGGGCTTTTACCCGCGCCGTGCCAAGCTCGATTCCGGGTATTACACGCAACACCTGCCACTGGCCGAGCAGCAACTGCGACTGGGCGGCGCGCGGCTGGCGCAACTGTTGAACCAGGCACTCGCCGCACCGTAGACCTTCTGCAAGACCGCTCCCCCACACGGAGTATCCGGATGAATGTGCTGCCACGCCGCTGCATCGCGCTGTTGCTGGTCCTGCTTGCATCGATCACCACGTCGGCGCACGCGCAGGAGAAAGCGGCGCTCACCGTCTTCGCCGCCGCCAGCCTGAAGGAATCGATGGACGAAGCCGCCGCCGCCTATGAGCGAGGCAGCGGCACACCGGTGCGCATCTCCTATGCGGCCAGTTCCGCGCTCGCGCGCCAGATCGAACAGGGCGCGCCGGCCGATGTGTTCTTTTCGGCGGATCTGCAATGGATGGATTATCTGCAGCAGCGCGGCAAGGTCGATGCGGCGCAGCGTCGCAACCTGCTCGGCAATCAGCTCGTGCTCATCGCGCCGGCAGCGAACGCGGGCGCAGTCGATTTGAAGAAGGCCGGTGCCATCGCCGCAGCGCTCGGCGCGCGGGGGCGGCTGGCCGTCGGGCAGACGAACAGCGTGCCGGCGGGCAAATATGCGCGCGCCTCGCTGGAGAAGCTCGGTCACTGGGCAGGCGTCAAGAACCGGCTCGCCGAATCCGAAAGCGTGCGCGCGGCGCTGATGCTGGTGACGCGGGGTGAGGCGCCGCTGGGCATCGTCTATGCGTCCGACGCGCGCGCCGGGCACGGTGTGCGCGTGGCCGCCACGTTCCCCGCCGACAGCCATCCGCCGATCGTCTATCCGATCGCGGCGCTGCGCGGTCCGCGACAGGCGCAGGCGATGGCATTCGTGCGCTGGCTGGAATCGCCACAGGCGCGTGCGATATTCCAGCGCCACGGTTTCCAGCCACTGCGCTGAGCGCCCGCCGTGGACTGGTTCACTCCGGAAGAACTTACCGCCATCCGGCTCAGTCTGCGCGTGGCCCTGACCGCGGTCCTGGGCA
This sequence comes from Pseudomonadota bacterium, assembly GCA_023390905.1. Lineage (GTDB taxonomy): Bacteria > Pseudomonadota > Gammaproteobacteria > Xanthomonadales > Xanthomonadaceae > Pseudoxanthomonas_A. Next base: position 12,759 of record JAEWBY010000102.1, read on the forward strand.
GCCTGCCCTTCGGCATCGCGATTGGCTGGCTGCTGGCGCGCCGGCGGTTTCCCGGCAAGGCCCTGCTCGATGCGCTGGTGCATCTGCCGCTGGTCCTGCCACCGGTGGTGATGGGCTATGCACTGCTGATGACGCTGGGGACGCAGGGTGCGGTGGGCGGCTTTCTCGAACGCCAGTTCGGCATCGTGTTCGCCTTCCGCTGGACCGGCGCGGCGCTGGCCTGCGCGGTGATGGGGTTTCCGCTGATGGTGCGCGCGATCCGGCTCTCGCTGGAAACCACCGATCGCCGGCTGGAACAGGCCGCGTCCACGCTGGGCGCAGGGCCCTGGCGCGTGTTCTTCACCATCACGCTGCCGCTGGCGTGGCCCGGACTGGTGGCCGGCGCGGTGCTGGCGTTCGCCAAAGCGCTGGGCGAGTTCGGAGCGACGATCACCTTCGTCTCTAACATTCCCGGCCAGACGCAGACATTGTCTTCGGCCATCTACGGGCTGATGCAGGTACCCGGAGGCGAAGCGGGCATCTGGCGGCTCGCGGCGGTCGCGGTGGCGATCTCGCTGGGCGCGCTGCTGTTTTCCGAATGGCTGGTGCGCCGTCATCGCGGCCGGGAGGAAGCCTGATGCTGCGCATGGCGATCGATCTCCAGCGCGGCGGTTTTTCGCGCCACGTGGCGATCCAGTCCGACGCGCGCGTGCTCGCGTTGACGGGGCCATCCGGCGTGGGCAAGACGACCGTGCTCAACGCCATCGCCGGCCTGGTGACACCGCGCTCGGGCTTCATCGAGATCGACGGCCGCGTGTTGTTCGACAGCACGCGCCGCATCCACATTCCCACGCACCGCCGGCGCATCGGCTACGTCTTCCAGGATGCACGGCTGTTCCCGCATCTCGATGTCCGGCGGAACCTGCGCTATGGCCGGCACGAGCGCGGCGCGCAGGCGCGCTTCGGCTTCGAGGCGATGGTCGAACTGCTGGGCATCGGCCCATTGCTCGAACGGCCCACGCGCAATCTCTCCGGCGGTGAAGCGCAGCGTGTGGCAATCGGGCGCGCCCTGCTTTCGCAACCGGACGTGCTGCTGTTCGACGAACCGCTGTCCGCGCTGGATCAGGCGCGTCGCGAGGAATTGATCCCCTACCTGCAACGCGTGCGCGATGAAATCCGCTTGCCGATCGTCTATGTCAGCCATCATCCGGAAGAAGTGCAGCGACTGGCCGACGCCATCCACGTGCTGGATTGAGCGCAATGCGTCATCGCCGGGTTTTTCGCTAAGCTTCCCGCATGACCCTGCACCTGACCTCACTCGAAGACGCGGTTGATCTCATTCTGAAACGTGTTCCCGGTGCGCTGCGCATGGGCGCGCCGCTGGGCATCGGCAAGCCGAACCGGCTGCTCAATCTGCTGTACGCGCGGTTGAAGGACGATGCGGCGCGGCCGTGGTTTCTCTATACCGCGCTGTCACTGGATCCGCCGGGCGGCGGCGCGGGACTGGAAGCGCGTTTTCTCGGTCCGTTCCTCGCCCGCCACTTCGGCGAGGATCATCCGCGCCTGGCCTACGTGCAGGCGATGAAGCGTGATGCGTTGCCGCCGCACATCCAGGTGGAAGAGTTCTACATGCAGTCCGGCGCGCTGATGGGCTCGGCGCAAGCGCAGCGTCATTACGCCAGCCTCAATTACACGATGGTCGCGCGCGCGCTCGGCGAACGCGAAATCAACGTCATCGTGCAGAAGGTCGCACGCGAGCCCGATGGCGGCCGCAGGCTCTCGCTCTCGTGCAACAACGATCTGACCCAGGACGCGGTCGACGCGGTGATCGCGCGCGGCTTGCCGCGCCCGCTGTTGATCGCCGAGATCGATCCGGAACTGCCGTGGCTGGGTGGAACCGCCGCGGTGGACGAGGACTATTTCGATGCCGTGGTGACGCCACCTGGCCCGTATCCGAAATTGTTCGGCCTGCCGCGCCAGCCGGTGGCCGATGCCGAGTACGCGATCGGTCTGTACGCAAGCACGCTGGTGCGCGATGGCGGCACGTTGCAGATCGGCATCGGTGCGCTGGCCGATGCACTGTGCCATGCGCTCGTGCTGCGGCACACGGACAACGCGACCTATCGGCGCGTGCTCGCCGCACTGGACCCGGAGCTGGAAACCCATCCTGCCGTACTCGAAAGCGGCGGACTGGACCCGTTTGTGATCGGCCTGTACGGCTGCAGCGAAATGATCAACGAGGGCTTCAAGCGGCTGGTCGAAACCGGCGTAATCCGCCGCAAGGTGGTCGATGACGAAGCGCTGATGCGGCGCATCCAGGACGGCACGGCCAATCTGGGTGACCAGGCGCGCCTGCAACGCGATGGCGAATACCTGCACGGCGCGTTCTATCTCGGTTCTCCGGAATTCTACGAGTGGTTGCGGCAACTGCCCGAGGACGAACGCCGGGGCATCGGCATGCGCCGCATCGGCAGCATCAACCAGCTTTATGGCGGGAATGAATCGCTCGAACGCATCCAGCGCCGTGATGCGCGTTTCTTCAACTCCTGCATGATGGTCACCGCACTGGGCGCCGCGGTCTCCGACGGCCTGGAGGATGGCCGCGTGGTCTCGGGCGTGGGCGGCCAGTACAACTTCGTGGCGATGTCGCACGCGCTCGACGATGCGCGTTCGGCGATCATGTTCCGCGCCGTGCGCGAGGCCGCCGGCAAGACCGAATCCAACGTCCGCTGGAACTACGGTCACACCACCATCCCGCGCCACCTGCGCGATCTCTACATCAACGAATACGGCATCGCCGACTTATATGCACGCAACGACGAGGATTGCGTGATCGCGATGGCATCGATCACCGATGCGCGCTTCCAGTCGGATCTGCTCGACGCGGCGAAGCGGTCGCGGAAACTGCGTGCCGATTTCCAGGCGCCCGCACACTGGTCACGCAACACGCCCGCGCAGCTGTCTGCACGCCTGCGCGAATTCCGCCGCGACGGCACCCTGCCGGACTATCCGCTGGGCAGCGACTTCACGCCGGTGGAACAGCGGCTGGCAAAAGCGCTGGGCTGGCTGCGCGAACGCACCGCGACGCGCGGCGGAAAAATCGCCACGGTGCTCAAGGCGCTGGGCGCGCGCAGCCGTGACCGCGAAGCGATGACGCGGATGGATCTGGATTCGCCGAAGTCGCTCGCAGAAACGCTGGAGGCACGGCTGGTGGCATTGGCGCTGGAGCAGACGGGTTCCCTGTAGGGCGCTGAGCCACGATACACCGTTTCACCGGTTCCTGATCCAGCAACGGTCGCCCGGCCGGCTCCTGCGAAATCCGCCATGGGGCTCAGCCCATGCGCGTTCCGGGCGCATCCTGCTGCACGCGGCACGAAAAAAGCCGGCGTTCGCTTTTTTGCAGCAACGGGATGATCAGCCCAGCGACTTCGCCGCTTCGATCACCTTCTCCACGGTGATGCCGAAATGCTTGTACAGCGCTTCGGCCGGTGCGGAGGCGCCGAAGGTTTCCATGCCGATGACTGCGCCGTCCAGGCCCACGTACTTGCGCCAGAAATCGCTGATGCCCGCTTCGATCGCCACGCGCTTGCGCACCGACTTCGGCAGCACGGTATCGCGGTACTCGGCCGACTGGCGATCGAACACGTCGGTGGACGGCATCGACACCACGCGCGTGCGGATGCCTTCGGCATCGAGCGCGGTCTTGGCCTGCGTGGCGAGTCCGACTTCCGAACCGGTGGCGATCAGGATCACGTCCGGCGCGCCTTCGGCATCGGCGAGGATGTAGCCACCGCGCGCGATGTCCGCCACCTGCGCTTCGCTGCGCGGCTGGTGCGGCAGGTTCTGGCGCGAGAACACCAGGCAGCTCGGACCTTCGCGACGCGTGATCGCGGCCTTCCACGACACTGCCGATTCCACGGCATCGCACGGGCGCCACACGTCGTTGTTCGGAATGTAGCGCAGCGAAGCCAGATGCTCGATCGGCTGGTGGGTCGGGCCGTCCTCGCCCAGGCCGATCGAATCGTGCGTGTAGACGTGGATGCTGTGGGCCGGAATCAGCGCGCTCATGCGCACCGCGTTGCGCGCGTAATCGCTGAACACCAGGAAGGTCGCATCGAACGGCACGAAGCCACCATGCAGCGCGATGCCGTTGCTGATCGCGCTCATGCCGAACTCGCGCACGCCGTAATAGACATAGTTGGCGTTCGGATCATCGGTGGCGACGCTTTTGCTGGCTTTCCACAGCGTCAGGTTGGAATGCGCCAGATCCGCCGATCCGCCGATCAGTTCCGGCAGCAGCGGCGCGAAGGCTTCGATCGCCATCTGCGAGGCCTTGCGCGAGGCGACGACCGGACCTTCGGCCTGCAATCTGGCGATGTAGGCATCGGCCTCGGCGATGAAACCGGCGGGCAGTTCACCGCGGCTGCGGCGTTGCAGTTCTTCGGCCTGTTCCGGGAAGGCAGCGGCGTACTGCTCGAAACGCTGGTTCCATTCGTTCTCGCGCACGCCACCGCGCTGTTGCGCATTCCACGCGTCGTAGATCGGCTGCGGCACTTCGAACGCTCCGTTCGTCCAGCCCAGCGCCTGCCGCGTGGCTTCGAGCTCTTCCTTGCCCAGCGGCGCGCCGTGCGAGGACTCCTTGCCCGCCTTGTTGGGCGAACCGAAACCGATCGTCGTGCGGCAGCAGATCAGCACCGGCTTGTCGGACTTCAGCGCGGTTTCGATCGCGGCCTTGATCTCGATCGGATCATGGCCGTTGACGTTCCGCACGACCTGCCAGCCGTAGGCTTCGAAACGCGCCGGCGTGTTGTCGGTGAACCAGCCCTCGGTGTTGCCGTCGATGGAGATGTGGTTGTCATCCCAGAAGCACACCAGCTTGTTCAAGGCCCAGGTGCCGGCCAGCGAGGCGGCTTCGTGCGAAATGCCTTCCATCAGGCAGCCGTCGCCCATGAATACCCAGGTGCGGTGATCGACGATATCGTGGCCGGGACGGTTGAAGCGCTGCGCAAGCAGCTTCTCCGCCAGCGCGAAACCGACCGCATTGGCGAAGCCCTGGCCGAGCGGACCGGTGGTGGTTTCCACGCCCGGGGTTTCGTGGCGTTCGGGATGACCGGCGGTCTTGCTGTGCAACTGGCGGAAGCGCTTGAGTTCATCCAGCGGCAGGTCATAGCCGCTCAGGTGCAGCAGCGCGTACTGCAGCATCGAGCCGTGGCCGTTGGACAGGATGAAACGATCGCGGTTGAGCCAGTGCGGATTGCGCGGGTTGTGGCTCAGATAATCATTCCAGAGCACTTCGGCGATGTCGGCCATGCCCATCGGCATGCCGGGGTGGCCGGACTTGGCGGCCTCGACTGCATCGGCGGCGAGAAAACGGATGGCGTTGGCGAGCTGGCGGCGGTTGGGCGTCGTCATGGGGTCCACGGTTCGGAAGGGGCGCGTCGGAATGCAGCTCGCCATTGTCCCACGGACGGCAAGCGGACCAAAACGCAACGACGCGCCAATGCGCCGCGATCGTGCAGTTTCAGTGACTTAGCGCAGGGTGGCGCTCGCGCCCGCCATCGACCGGCTGCGCGGATTCGGCCGCGCGGCTCAGGCCGTCGTTCCGGCCGGCGGATCCTCTTCGCCCTTGGACACCATCGCCGCGATCGCGATGTCACCGGTGACGTTCAGGGTGGTGCGGCACATGTCGAGGAAATGATTGACGCCCAGGATCAGGCCGATGCCCTGCGGCGGCACGCCGACCATGCCGCAGATCATCGCCACCACCGGCAGCGAACCGGAAGGCACGCCGGCGGTGCCGATCCCGCCGAGGATGCACACCAGCATCACCAGCACCTGCTGCCACAGGCTCAGATCGACGCCGAAGAACTGGGCCAGGAAGATCACCGTGACGCCTTCGAACAGCGCGGTACCGTTCTGGTTGGCGGTCGCGCCGACGGTCAGCACGAAGCGCGAGATGCGGCGCGGCAGCCCGAGCTTCTCTTCGGCCACGCGCAGCGACGTCGGCAGCGTCGCGTTGCTGGAGGCGGTGGAGAACGCCAGCACCATCGCTTCCTGCGTGCCCTTGAAGAAGGCCAGCGGCGAATAGCCGCCGATCGCGCGCAACGCAATCGAATAGACGACGAACAGATGCAGCGCCAGCGCCAGCACGACCACGCCGACGTAGCTGGCCAGCTTGAGCAACAGATCCCAGCCGAACACCGCGGCCAGGTTGAACATGAAGCAGAACACCGCATACGGCGCCAGGCGGATGACCAGGCCGATGAGCGTCATCGACACATCGAACAGGCCCTGGATGCCCTCGCGCAGCGTGTCGGTGGCCTTGCCCGGCGTGAGCACCATGCCGATGCCGAGCATCAGCGCGAAGAACATCACCGCCAGGATCGTGTTGTCGGCCGCGGCCCGGATCACGTTGTCCGGCACGATCGACAGCAGCATGTTCAGCCCGCTGGGCTGTTCGTGCACGCTGGCGACGATCGTGCTGGCGCGCTGCGCGCCTTCATCGAGCAGTTGCTGCGCGGTCGCGCGATCGATGCCCACGCCCGGCTGCAGCCAGTTCACCAGCAGCAACCCCAGCACCACCGCGATCGAGGACATCAGCACCGTGTAACCGAGCGTGCGCCAGCCGACGCGCCCGAACGCGCGAATGTCGCCCATTTCCGACACGCCGACCACCAGCGCCGAAAACAGCAGCGGCACGACCAGCATGAAGATCAGATTGAGGAACAACTGGCCAATCGGATCGGTGATGTACTTGGTGATCACGTGCACCCATGACAGGCACTGCCAGGGCAGATCGGCGCCAGCGGCGGCGACGCACTGCGCCGCGCCCGGGCCCGCCATGCTGCGCTCGCCCAGTCCGGTGGCGTAGACCAGCAGACCCAGGCCCAGTCCGGCGAGGAAACCGATCGCCATCTTCCAGTGCAGCGGGAGCGGGGTCTTGCCGGTCGAAGCGTCGGTCATGTGCGCGGCCATCGGAACGAAGCGCGCAGCTTAGCAAACCCCGTCGGGGCGGCCGTTGTGCAGCGCGTGCTATGCCGATGGATACAGCGGCGGCAGCGGTTGCTTCGCCGCCGGGACCGAATCGCGCCAGCGCGGTCCATCGGCGAACGCACGCCGCAATGCGGCGCGGGCGGCTGCGCCATCGCCATCGGCCCAGCGCGCGCGCCGCAGTGCGTCCAGCGCATCGCGTTGCGCCGGTGGATCGAGACGAGCGATCAATGCATCGAGATCGCGCACCGGAGGTTCGGCCAGTCCGAGCAGCGCATCGGCCACGTCATCCAGGCTGCCGGTGTCGAGTGCACGCTTCAGATCCGGCCGTGCACGCGGGGTGGACGGATGCGTCCGTGCCGTCTGCGCTGTGGCGACAGGCGCGCGCCGGCGCACCGCCCACAGGAGCGTCAGCAACCACAACCCGGCGAACCCCACCGCCAGCCAGCGCCAGATGCCCGCGGCCGGCTGCATCGCGATCGGCGTGATCGCATCGCCTGTCGATGCAGGCGTGGCCTGCGCGGCATCGGCGTCCGCTACGGATGCGGGTGTCGCCACACTGCCCGGCCCCACCTGCAACGGCAGATCCGGCAGGCTCGCCACGCGTGCCTGCCCGCTGCGCACGTCCCACCACGGAATCCGCAATCCGGTGAGTACCAGCGAACCGGCGCGATCGGGCACCACGGCGTAGCGCTGAGTCCATTTCACCTGCGGCGTGCCGTTGACGAAGCTCTCGTCGTACTGCACCGGCTCGGCGAAGACCTGCGCACCGTCCATGGCCGGCGCGCCGATCTGCGGCAATTGCGCCTGCGTCGCACCCAGCGCCACGCCTTCGATCGTCACCATCGCCGATGCACCCGCGGCCACCGACGAGGGTGCGCCGACATATCGCAGGCGCAGATCGCGCAGCGGCAGCCACGGCTGCGGGGCGCCGGCGGGTTGTGGTCGCACGTCGATGGTGCGCGAGGGGCCGACGGCGCGCATCTCGGGCCGCGCGCCACCCATCAGATCATCGAACCATCCTCCCGCGCCGCGTCCGCTGAAACGCGGGCCCGGCAACGTCAGTGCACCGCTGCGCTCGGGCACCAGCAGGAAGCGGCGCTCGACCAGGTTGTAGCGCCGCCCGTTGATCTCGCGGCTGCCCTGCGCATCCTCGCCAATCTTCTGCATCAGCGCGCCATCGGGCGCATCGAGCGTCAGTTCACCGGAGATCAACGGCACGGCGTAGAACAGTCGCAGGGTCACACCCACGCTCTGCTGCACGTAGGGATGCGTTTCATCGAGTTCGGTTTCGAGGAAGATGTCGGCGTTGTTCGCCCGGCTGCCCGTCGGCGGCGCCGCGCGCACGGTCAGTGCAATCGGCGCGCTGCGCTGGTTGCCGATCTGCAGGGCGGGAATGACCAGTTCGCCCGCGCGCTTGGGTTCGATCACCAGTTCATGGACATTGGAACTGCTCGATTGTCCGTTGACGATCTGCACGCTGCGACGGCTGGTCTGATCCAGCAACCGGAAATCGGCCATCAGCGGCGTCAGATCCGGTGCGGACGCCTGCGCAGACGCCAGCGTGAGCGTGAGCGAGTCGCCGAGATCGACCGGATTGCGATCGATGCGCGCCTGCACCTGCGCCAGCAGCGGCCAGGCCATGCACAGGCCGAACACCAGTGCGACCGTGCGCCAGATGGATGCGATGCGTCGGGTCATTGTCCTTCCTTCGCGCGGCGTTCGTGTTCGAGCTGGAACTTGGCCTTGAGCAGACCGCCGGGGTCGTCCGGCACGCGCTTGAGCCAGGCTTCGAGCGCTTGCCGGCGTTCGCGTTGTTCCGCGGTTTCATTCGCGGGCGCGGCTGCCTTGGCGTCCTGCGGATCCTGCGATGCACGCTGGCGCGCCATCGCCTGGCTTATACGCTCGCGCTGCGCGCGATCCGCGGCCTGTTGCGCGTTGGCATCGGCGGGCGACTGCGACGCAGGTTCCCGTGGCGGGCTGGATTTCGCGTTTGCGGGTGACTCGGGCGACGGCGCGGGTTTGCGTGGCGGCTGTGCGGGCGATGACGACGAAGGCGGATTGGATGGCGGCGGCGCGGGATTGGCGGAACGATTGCCCTGCGCGGCCTGCGATTGTCCCTGTCCCTTGCCTTGGCGCGGATCCTGGTTCGGATTGCCGTCCTGGCCGCCCTGCGATTGCGACTGCTGGCGAGCGCGCTGCACGGCGGCGCGATTGGCCTTGGCGTCGGCCATGTCCGGTTGCCTGGCCAGCGCCGCGTCGTAGGCCGCGATCGCTTCGTCATAGCGCCCCAGCTTGGCAAGCGCATTGCCACGGTTGTACAGCGCGTCGGCCGTCTGCTGCCCCGCGAAGGCCTGTTCGGCGCGTGAATAATCACCGCTGCGATAGGCCTGCACGCCTTCCTCGATCCGCTGGTGTGCCTGTTGATCCGCGCGCTGCCACCAGTTGCGTTCGGCTGCGTGCGCAGGCAGCGTCCACAACAAGGCGCAGCACGCGAGCATCCATGTAGCCGCGCCGCGACGGAACGCGAACAACGCCAGCAGCATCAGCGGCGGCAACAACCAGAAGCCTTCGTCGAGCCAGACCGTGCGCTGGCCCTGTCCGCCGGCGGCGCCCTCGCTGGATTGCGGATCCAGGACCTGCAGTTCCGCCAGATCCCGTGCGTCGCGCGACAACGGCGCATAGTGACCGCCACCGCGCGAGGCCAGACTGCGCAGTGATCCGGCATCGAGGCGCGCGCGGCCGAGCGAGCCGTCGTCGCGCTGGTACGCCGCACCGGCGGTGCTGCCGAGTCCCAGCGCCGAGACGCGGAAGCCCTCGTCACTGGCTTGCGCTGCGGCCGCGATCGCTTCGCCATCGGCATGATCGGTCATCAGCAGGATGTCGCCGCGATCGAAACCGGCCTGCTTCAGCAATCGTACGGCCAACGTGATCGCCCGGTCCGCGCGCTGTCCGTCTTCGGGCATCACGTCGGATGAGAGGGCGTCGAGAAACAACGCGACGTTCGCGGCGTCGTCGGTGAGCGGCGCCACCGTGTACGCATCCCCGGCATAGGCGATCAACCCGACCTGCCCGCCCTGGCGATCACGCAGCAGCGTCGCCAGCTTGCTGCGCGCCTGCAGCAGGCGCGATGGCGGCAGATCGGCCGCATTGATTGTCGTGGACAGATCCAGCGCCACCATCAGCGGCGCGCGCTGCTCCCACAGCGCCTGCTCGCCCTTGCGCCAGCTCGGGCCGGCCAGCGCGAGGATCGCCAGTACACCGGCGATGCCGGCGACCAGCGCCGGACCGATGCCACGGCGTCCGCCGCGCGCGAGCAGATGCGGCAACAGATGGGCATCCACCACGCCGCGCCACACATCGCCCTGGCGAATGCGGCGCCACCACCACCATGCCAGGGGCGGCAACAGCAGCAGCAACCACAGCGCCTGCGGCCGCAACAGATGCAGATGCGTCCACCCTTCGTTCATGCGCGTCGCCCCGGCAACACGAACGCGATCAATGCAAGCACCATCGCGGCGGCCAGTGGCCACGGATAGCGCTCGATGCGCGGACGCACCGCTTCGCCCGGCAGTTGCACCGGCTCGATTCGATTGAGTTCGGCATAGATGCTGGCGAGCTGCTCGATGTCGCGCGCGCGGAAGAATCGTCCCCCGGTCTGTTCGGCGATGCGGCGCAGCGTGGTCTCGTCGATTTCCTCGCCGCCGCCGGGCACTGGCAGGCCGAAGATCGAGGTCATGCCTTCACCGCCGAAAGCGATCGTGTGCACGCGCACGCCGGATTGCCGCGCGAGCTCGGCGGCCTTCAGTGGTTCCAGCAGGCCAGCCGTGTTCACGCCGTCGGTGAGCAGGATCAGCACGCGCTGACCCGGCGGTTGCGAGGACAGGCGCTTGACCGACAGACCGATCGCATCGCCCAGTGCAGTCTCCCGACCCGCCAGCCCGACGACGCTGTCGCGCAGTTGTTCGCGCACGCTCGCCCGGTCCAGCGTCAACGGCGTGAGCGCATAGGCGCGCTGGCCGAACACCAGCAAGCCGACGCGGTCGCCTTCACGGCGATCGAGGAAATCGGCCAGCACGGCCTTGGCGGCGGTGAGGCGGTCAACCACCGCACCCCCCAGCGACATGTCGGTTTCGCTCATGCTGCCGGACAGATCCACCGCGAGCATCAGATCGCGCCCGCTCTGCGGCGGCGTGATCGCTTCGCCGAAACTCTGCGGACGCGCCATCGCCACGCACAGCAATGCCCATGCCAGCCACGACAACCAGGCAAAGCCGCGCGAATGAAATCCTCCGTGCGCCTGCCGGATGCGCTCGATCCGATCGCCGTACGGCACGCGCAGCGCCGCGGCGGCGCTGCGTCGTGCGGGCAGCAGCCAGCGCGCCAGCCACGGCAATGGAAGCGCGAGCCACCACCACGGCCATGCGAACCCCGCGAAGCTCTCGCGCAACGATTGCAGCAGGGACAGATCCGGCATCATCGCGCCCGTCCCATCAGTTGCAGGAAACGTGGACGCGCGACGGCCCGCAGTCGCGCGAGTGAGGCGTCGTCGACGTCCCGGCGGAACGCGCCTTCCAGCAACACGCGCCCGTCGCCTTCGGAAAACACGCCGGTGCCATCGCCATCCCCATCGAGAAATCGCAGCCATGCATCGCCCTGCAGGCGATCGGCCTTCGGATCGATGCGGCGCGCCGCGCGGCGCAGCAGCCCGGAGATCATCGCGATCTGTTCCGCGCCGGACGTACCGGCCACTTCCTGATCGAACCAGCGCGCCCAGCGCCGCATGCGGCGGCGGCGACGCAGGGACACGATCAGTGGGACAGCAATCAGGACGAGCACGATCGCCGCGACGATCCACCAGCCCGGCGCAGGCGGCCACCACGACGGCGACGCCGGCAGGTGTACATCGCGCAGCACCAGTTGCGAGGGATCCATCACGCCACCTGCGGCTGCGGCCGCGCGATGATCGGCAGCCACGCATCGCTCGGCGCGTCGCCGCGCAATGCGAACGCGCGGATCCCGCGTGTGGGCAGCATGCGCAGGGCTTCGTCGATCGGAGTGGAGAAGGTCGCTTCCCAGCGTTCACGTTGGGCGCTTGCTCCCAGATCCAGTTCGACCCGGTGTCCATCCACCAGGAACGGCAACAGCGCGGCGGGCGGCGCGACTTCCAGCGCGTCGATCAGCATCAGGACGATCACCTCGCGATGCGCGGCCCAGCGCGTCCATTCCTGCGCGGGAATGACCGCCACGCTTTGCGGATCGGCGAGCACGATCATGCGTGAGCCCGGGCGCGACAGGCGCGCCGCACTTTCGAGCGCGACCGCCAGGCCAGCGTCGTCCTCCGGTGCATGCGCGTACCAGCGAACCAGTGCATCGAGCACGCGCAGCGCACCGCGTGGTCCGGAGGCCGGCGCGATCGGGGCTTCGATCCGGCTGCCGCGCAGCGCCGCGATGCGATCACCATCGCGTACCGCATTCCACGCCGCCACCGCGCCCGCGCGCGCGGCCTGGGTGGACTTGAAGCGCACGCGCGTACCGAAATACAGCGACGCGGCCGTGTCGGCCACGATCAGGCTGAGGCGCTCGCGCTCGGCCTGGAACAGTTTGGTGTGGGTGCGGCCGCTGCGCGCGGTCAATCGCCAGTCGATGTGGCGCACGTCATCGCCCGCCACGTACTCGCGCGATTCGGCGTACTCCATGCCGCGCCCGCGCAGCGTGGACGCCGCGGGACCGGTGATCGAATGGCGGCCCTGGCGCGCGGGCGGGCGTCGCTGCGCGCTGGCGCGCAGGGCGACCAGTTCGGGCAGCGTGGGAGTGATGCCGTCGCCGTTCACCGACATGGCCGCCTCAAGGCAGCGGAACCGCATCCAGCAGCGCGGCGACCAGACGATCGCCATCCCAGCCTTCGGCGGTGGCTTCGTAACTCGGCAATACGCGATGGCGCAGGACATCGGGCGCGATCGCGCGGACATCCTCGGGCGTGGCGTAATCACGGCCGGCCAGCCAGGCGCGGGCGCGGGCGCAGCGTTCCAGCGCGATCGATCCACGCGGGCTCGCACCCCACGCAATGCGACGTCCCAATGCGGGGTCATAGCGGCCGGCATCACGCGACGCGAGCACCAGTTCGATCAGATAGCGCTCCAATGCCGGTGCGACATGCACATCGAGCACGGCCCGGCGCGCCGCGAACACATCGTCCAGCGGCATGCGCATCAGCGGCGCCGGCACCGGTTGCAGCGTCTCGCGCGCACGTTCACGCGCCAGGCGCAGGATCTCCGCTTCGGCCGCCGCTTCGGGATAGCCGATGCGCACGTGCATCAGGAAGCGGTCGAGTTGCGCCTCGGGCAAGGGGAAGGTGCCTTCCTGCTCGATCGGGTTCTGCGTCGCCATCACCAGGAACAGTGCGGGCAGCGGATAGGTGTGCCGGCCGACGGTGACCTGGCGCTCGCCCATCGCCTCCAGCAGCGCGGACTGCACCTTGGCCGGCGCGCGATTGATTTCATCGGCCAGCAGCAGTGGATGGAAGATCGGTCCGGGCTGGAATTCGAATCGGCCGTCCTGCGGGCGCCACACTTCGGTGCCGGTCAGATCCGCCGGCAGCAGATCCGGGGTGAACTGCACGCGCGCGAAGTCGGCATCCAGCCGTGCGGCCAGCGCGCGGATCGCGGTGGTCTTGGCCAGGCCCGGCGCGCCTTCGACCAGCAGGTGGCCGTCGGCGAGCAGCGCAATCAGCAGCCGCTCGACCAGATCCGCCTGGCCGACGATGGTATCGGACAGGCCTTCGCGCAACCGGCCGAAGGCCTCATGCAAACGGGCAGAACCGGATTCAACGGTGGGGACGACGTGATCCATGGGCGCAACCGGGCGGAACGATGAACCATTTTGACCCTTGTCACGGTCAGAGGTTCAGGGCCATGAGTACTGCCGGTTCATGCGCCGTGCAAAAAAAACGGGACCCGCGGGCCCCGTTCTTTTCCTGATCCGGCAATGCGATCAGTTGGCGCGTGCCACCGGCGCGGACGGGGCCACGCGCAGGACCTTCGGTGTCACGAAGATCAGCAGCTCCGCCTTTTCCTTGCTGCGGCCCTTTTTCTTGAACAGGTTGCCCAGGAAGGGGATGTCGCCGAGGAACGGCACCTTGGAGATGCTCTGGCGATCGGTGAACTCGTAGACACCGCCGATGACCACGGTCTGGCCGTCATCGACGAGCACCGCGGTGTTGATCTCGCGGCGGGCCAGTTCCGGCACCGAGCCGAAGTCACCCAGATCGATGAAGCGGATCACTTCGTCCTTCTTCACGTTGAGCGAGAGGAAGACACGATTGTCGCTGGTGATGGTCGGGACGACCTTCAGCTCCAGCAGCGCTTCCTTGAACTGCACGGTCGGCAGCGCGGCACCGCCGGTGCCCTGGGCCGAAACGGTCAGGTAACCCACTTCGCGGCCTTGCTTGATCACCGCTTCACGCTGGTTGGTGGTGACCAGGCGCGGGTTGGAGATGACCTCGCCACGGCCTTCTTCCTGCAGCGCGGAGAGTTCGACGTCGAGCTGGAAGTTCGCACCCAGCAACGTGTAGGCGAGCGCGCCGGGATTGCCGACGGTGAAGGTGCCGGCCGGCAGATTGACGTTGAGGTTGTTCTCGGTCGTGCCGTCCTCGATCACGTCGGTCGTGTTCTCCAGCGAGCCGCCGATCACCTGCGTGCGGTCACCCGAACGCCGGCCCAGCACGCCAAAGCGCGCGCCCAGGTCACGGGCGAAGCTGTCGGTGGCGATCACGATGCGGCCTTCGATCAGCACCTGATCCACGGGACGATCGATCACCGCGATCAGCTCGCGCATCTGCGCGATCTTCTTCGGGATGTCGTTGATCATCAGCGTGTTGGTGCGCTCGTCGGCGACGATGCGACCGCGCGGCGAAAGGAAGCTGTTTTCCTGTCCGCCGTTGCCGCCGCCGCCACCGCCGCCCGCATTGCCGATGCCCTTGGCTTCGGTCAGCGCTTTGAAGATGGCGCCGGCGTTGTGGTAGTTGATCTGGATGTAGTCGGTGACCAGATCCTCGCGATTCTCGATCGCGATGCGCGCGTCTTCCTTGTCCTGCTCGAACTTCGCCAGTTCCGGCTGCGGTGCCACCCATACCACGCCGCCATCACGGCGCTTGTCCAGGCCCTTGGCGCGCAGCACGATGTCCAGCGCCTGATCCCACGGCACGTTGATCAGACGCAGCGTGACGTTGCCCTGCACGGTGTCGGACGCAACGATGTTGAGGTTGGATTCCTCGGCAATCAGCTGCAGCACGGTGCGGACGGGCACGTCCTGGAAGTTGAACGTCACCGGCCGGCCGCTGTACGCGCGCGACGATGCACTGGCCGCGACCTTGGCCGCCGCCGTGGCCACGGCGCCGGACGCGGTGCCTGCCGTGCCCATCGCCGCCTGTGCAGTGCGCGGGGCGATTTCCACGACGTATTCGTTGCCGCTCTGGTAGGCGAGCGATTCGAAGGCGCCATTGGTGCTCAGCACCAGTTGCGTGCCTTTTCCGCTCGGGCGGGCGTCGACGCGCTGCACCGGTGTGGCGAAATCGGTCACGTTGAGCACGCGCTGCAGCGAGGCGGGGATCTCCGCGTTGCCCACGTCCACCACGACCGATGAGCCGAGGTTGCGCAGGTCCGGTGCGGCGCCGCCGCCGTTGAAGCGCACGATCAGCCGTCCTGCCCCATCGTCTCCGCGGCGGAAGTCGATGTTGGTGATCGCCACCGGCGCCGCGGCCTGGGCCGAAGCGGCGGTCACCGGTGCGGCGGGCGTGGCCGGGGGATTCGCCGCGACGGCCAGGCTGGCGGTGGCCAGCAGACCGATGGCGAGTCCGAGGCTGCACACCCTCAACGAGGCCAGGGGCCGGGACGGCCGCAGGCGATTAGCGTTTGAAGCGGTCATCGTGTATCCCCCAATCATTGATCTTCAAGCGCAATCGCAGCCGGCCGTTCCAGCCAGCCGCCCGCGCCATCCGGCACTAGTTCGACAAGTTCAATGCCATCTTCGCTGACAGCGGTGACGCGGCCATCGCTCTGCCCCATGTAGTTCCCCGGGCGGATGCGGTAGGTCACCTTGTCCGGCGCCATCACCAACGCAATCAGGCCCGGACCGCGGCCGATGGTGCCGACCATATCGAGGCTGTCCAGCGGGTACTGCTCCAGGGTTTCCTTGCGCCGGTTCGGGTCCGGCCGCAGGCCGCCCCCGTCGGTGTTGTTCCATGCGTCGCTGAACGGATCGCGCAGCGTCTGCGCTGCGTATTCGAAGGTTTCGAACTGCTGCATGACCGGCAGCGGCTCCAGCGGCGGCGCCGGCCGGGCGCGCACGTCGGCGGTCCACTTCTCGAGATTGGGCGCATCGCCCGGCGTGCTGGTGATGCCGCGCGCGCAGCCGGCCAGTGCCAGGACCAGGCTCGCCGTCGCCAGCAGGCGCAAAGCGGAATGACGGTGCGTGCTCATTGTCCGGCGGCCTTTGCCGCATCCGCGGC
Source organism: Pseudomonadota bacterium (assembly GCA_023390905.1). Classification (GTDB taxonomy): domain Bacteria; phylum Pseudomonadota; class Gammaproteobacteria; order Xanthomonadales; family Xanthomonadaceae; genus Pseudoxanthomonas_A. Next base: position 29,236 of record JAEWBY010000102.1, read on the forward strand.
GGTTTTCTCCTGCTCCTCGATTTCCTTCTCGTCGAGATAGCGGTAGGTCTTGACCGTGCCCGACAGTTCCAGTGCGCCGCGGGTGCTGATGCCGCCCTGTCCCTGCTTGGGCTGCAGCGAGATGTCGTGCATGGTCAGGATGACCACGCGCGGCAGCGAGGCCACGCCACTAACGAAGGCGCCGAACTGGTGGTAGCTGCCGACCATGCGCAGGGCGATCGGCTTCTCGGCGTAGAACTCCTTGAGCGTTTCCTCGCCGGGCTGGAACAGCTCATTGGAAAGGCCGCTGGACAATGCGGTCTGCGACACGTCGATGATCAGATCCGGCATTTCGGTCTTGCTCGGAAGCTGGCGCAGCATCTGCTGCAGCACCTGCTCCATCTGCGCGAGCTGCTGCTTGAGCGGTTCGAGGTTGGCCGCCTGTCCCTGCTTTTCCTCGAACGTGGCGCGCAGCGTGTTTTCCTGCGACTCCAGGTTCTGCAGTTCCTGTCGCTTGCCCTTGATCAGCAGCAGGTAGGCCATGACCAGGATGAACAACCCGACGATGACGCAGAAGCCGATCTTGGCGTTCTGCGGCCACGCACCGATGTTGTTGATGTCGAGGTTCTTGAGCGATGTCTTCTTCTGGCTCATGACTGGCTCCCGGTGGTGGCGGCAGCCGCGGGCGCAGGCGTGGCGTCGGATGCCGGGGCCGTGGCGGCCGGCGCGGGCGCCGGCTGTGCGGGCG
>JAEWBY010000080.1 GCA_023390905.1 Pseudomonadota bacterium
GGGCGGGCGGGGGGGTCCCGGCCCGGCCGCCCCGACACAACCGCCGTCCTCCATCCACACCGAGGTCCGCATGATCCGTACGCCGCTTCCGATGATGTGCCTGTCGCTCGCACTGTTGATGCCACTGAGCGCCCTGGCCGATGATCACTGCACCCACAGCGCTCCGCGCCAGTTGAAGCTGGATCTGCAGGGCGCCAAGGCGGTCGTGTTCGAAGTCGCTTCGCATGAGCTGGTGTTGAACGCGCGACCCGGCGCTGCCGGCGAACTGAGCGGACGCGCCTGCGCCGCCGAAGCCGAATGGCTCGAGCAACTGACCGTCACCCAGCGTCGCCAGGGTGACAAGCTGGTGGTGAGCCTGGCGCGCGAGCAGGGCCATCGCGGCTGGTTCTCCGGCGACCATGCTCATATGCGCATGAGCGGCACTCTGCCTGACACCATGCCGGTGCAGATCAAGGTCGGCTCCGGTGAAGCGGAAATCGACGGTGCGCCGCTGGTCAGTGTGGATGTGGGCTCCGGCGAGGCCCGGGTGAAGCGGACACGCGGGCTGGTGGCCGCCGATGTCGGCTCCGGCGAGATCGATATCGAGAATGCGGGCGCGCTGAAGGTGATCGGCGTCAATTCCGGTGATGTGAGCGCGCGTGATGTCCGTGGCGAAGTGAGCGTCGGCCGCGTGGGTTCGGGCGAGTTCGATCTCGTCGGCGCGCGCGGTCCGGTGCGCATCGGAGCCATCGGATCCGGCGCGGCGGACGTATCGCGCATCGACAGCGATGTCGAGGTCGAATCCATCGGCTCAGGACAGGTCGAAGCGCGCGATATCCGTGGCAATCTGACGGTCAAATCGATCGGCAGCGGTTCGGCCGATCATTCCGGCATCGGTGGCCAGGTGCGGCTGCCGGCAGAACATTGAAAGGGGGGCACATGAAAGTCCACAACGTAGTGGCGGTGGCGGCGATGCTGGCGATGGTGGCGGCCTGCAAGCCGAGCACCACGATCGACACCGACACCGGCAACATATCGGCCGGACTGGGCGGTGAACTGACTATCAAGGCAGCCGGCCAGCCCGATGCGCGGATCACCCGCGACGGGGAACTGTTCATTGATGGCAAGCCGGTGGCGCTCGATGCGCCGCAGCGCGACCTCGTCAAGGCGTATTACGGCCAATTGCACGGCATCACCCAGACCGGCATCGCCATCGGCAAACAGGGCACCCAACTGGCCGGCAAGGCGGTGGGCGCGGCCATCGGCGGTGTTCTGAGCGGCAACACCGAAGACATCGACGCCAAGGTCGAAGCCGAGGCGAAGAAGATCGAAGCCGAAGCGAAAAAAATCTGCACGCATCTCACCGGCCTGAAAGCCGCGCAGGACGAACTGGCCGCGCAGGTGCCGGCCTTCAAGCCTTACGCGAACCTGGATCAGAGCGACATCGACGACTGCGGCAAGGATTGAACGAGCATGGCGCGCCGCGGTGGAGCGGCGCGTCGCCGCTTTGAAGATCTCCATCCGATGCGGGGTTCGGGACGCAACAACGCCGGCTAATGGATGGGAAAGCGCATCTGCGCATGCGGTTCCGCTGGTGCAGCCCGGCATCCGGGCAGTAGCAATAGCATCGGGGACTTAGCCGCCGCCCCCGCCCGCTTTGCCGTGGATGCCGCCCTTGGCGAGCAGGGCCGGATCCAGCAGCGATTTCAGGTTTTTTTCCGGCAGCCCGGTGACTTCCCGCGCCACTTCCAGCACGGGCCGGTTCTGCTTGTAGGCCTGCTTGGCGATGGCGGCGCCCTGTTCGTAGCCGATCACCGGATTGAGCGCGGTGACCAGGATCGGATTGCGTCCCAGGGCCCGGGCTATGTGGTCTTCGCGGACCTTCAGTCCCTCGATCGCGGTATCGGCCAGCAGCCGCGAGACGTTGGACAGCAACTGCACCGATTCCAGCAGGTTCGCCGCAATCAGCGGCAGCGTCACGTTGAGCTGGAAATTGCCGGTCTGCCCGGCCACGGTGATCGCCGTGTGGTGTCCCATGACCTGCGCGCACGCCATCACGGTGGCTTCCGGAATCACCGGATTGACCTTGCCCGGCATGATCGAACTGCCGGGCTGCAACGCCGGCAGTTCGATTTCGCCCAGTCCGGCCAGCGGTCCGGAATTCATCCAGCGCAGGTCATTGGCGATCTTCATCAGCGCGGTCGCCAGCGCGCTCAGCTGGCCGGACATTTCCACCGCATCGTCCTGTGCGGCGAGGCCTTCGAACTTGTTTTCCGCGCTTTCGAAACGCGTGCCGGCCAGCCGGCTCAGCGCTTTGGCCACGCGCAGGCCGAACCGCGGGTCGGCGTTGATGCCGGTGCCAATCGCCGTGCCACCCAGCGGCAACCGTCGCAGACGCTTGAGGCTGTCTTCGATCCGTTGCTCGGCCGACTTCAACTGCGCCGACCACGCCGAGAACTCCTGCTCGAAGGTCAGCGGCATCGCATCCATCAGATGCGTGCGGCCGGTCTTGACCACGCGGCGCAAGGCACGGCCGCGACGATCGATCGTCCGGTGGAGATGACGTATCGCCGGCAGCAGATCCTCCGCGATCGCAATCTGCGTGGACACGCGAATGGCGGTCGGGATGACGTCGTTGGAGCTTTGCCCCAGATTGACGTGATCGTTGGGGTGCACGCCCTTGCGACCGCCGCCTCCGCCCCGCGAGGCCAGCGTCGCGATCACCTCGTTGGCATTCATGTTCGACGATGTGCCCGAACCGGTCTGGTAGATGTCGATCGGGAACTGCGCATCGTGGTCGCCGCGGGCCACTTCGAGGGCGGCCCTGCGGATGGCCCGCTCGGTGCGTTGCGGCAACAGGCCCAGTCCCGCGTTGACCTCGGCCGCGGCCGCCTTGATCAGGCCCAGCGCACGGATGAAGCCGCGCGGCATCGGCCGGCCAGAGATCGGGAAGTTCTCCACCGCCCGCTGCGTCTGCGCGCCCCACAGCGCATCGGCCGGAACCTTCAGTTCGCCCATGCTGTCGTGCTCGATCCGGTATTTCTGGCTCATCTGATGCTCCTGCGGACTAAAGGAAAGCGGTCGCGGCAAAGCGGCTGGCCCGGCCACGATACGCTGCGCATCGTGAGCGCGGCCAGCTCCGGGCCGTGGAGCGGGCGCGAGTCGCATGCCCGGTTCGGGCCGGCAGCGTAGAATGGCGCTCCCCTCGCCGCACGCCTGCCTCATGTCGGAATCCGCCCTGCTCGCCCTGTCCCCGCTCGATGGCCGCTATGCCGGCAAGGTGGACGCGCTCCGCCCCATCTTCTCCGAATACGGCCTGATCCGCGCACGCATCCAGGTGGAAATCGAATGGCTGCTGGCGCTGGCGGCCGAGCCGGGCATCGGTGAACTGTCGCCGTTCTCCGCGTCCGTAATCGCGCGCCTGCGCGGGCTGGTCGATGCGTTCTCGGTCACCGACGCCGCGCGCGTCAAGGAGATCGAACGCACCACCAACCATGACGTCAAGGCGGTCGAATATTTCATCAAGGAGCGGCTCAAGGACGATGCCGAACTCGCGCCGGCGCTGGAATTCGTGCACTTCGCCTGCACTAGCGAAGACATCAACAACCTCAGCTACGGGCTGATGCTGGAACAGGCGCGCCGCGATGTGCTGCTGCCCACGCTCGATCGCGTGGCAGCCGAACTGCGCACGCTGGCGCACGCGCAGGCCGCCCAGCCGATGCTCTCGCGCACGCACGGGCAGACAGCCTCGCCGACCACCCTGGGCAAGGAAATGGCCAATGTCGTGGCGCGGCTGGAACGCCAGCGCCGGCAGATCGCCGCGGTGGAAATCACCGGCAAGATCAACGGTGCGGTCGGCAACTACAACGCGCACGTGGCGAGCTATCCGGAAGTGGACTGGCCGGCGTTCGCGCGGCGTTTCGTCGAAGGACTCGGGCTGGTCTTCAATCCATACACCACGCAGATCGAGCCGCATGACAACGTGGCCGAGATCGGTGATGCCGCGCGCCGCGCCAACATCATCCTGATCGATCTGGCGCGCGATGTCTGGGGCTACATTTCGCTGGGTTATTTCAGGCAGAAACTGAAGGAAGGCGAAGTCGGCTCCTCGACCATGCCGCACAAGGTCAATCCGATCGATTTCGAGAATGCCGAAGGCAACTTCGGCCTGGCCAATGCGTTGTTCGAACACTTCAGCGCCAAGTTGCCGATCAGCCGCTGGCAGCGTGATCTGACCGATTCCACCGTACTGCGCGCGCTCGGTACCGCGTTCGGGCACACGCAGGTCGCACTGGACTCGCTGCTCAAGGGCCTGGGCAAGCTCACCGTGGCGCCGGAGCGCCTGGATGCCGATCTCGATGCCGCATGGGAAGTGCTGGCCGAAGCCGTGCAGACGGTCATGCGCCGCCACGGCCTGCCCAATCCCTATGAACAGCTCAAGGCGCTCACACGCGGCCAAGGCATCACGGAGGCGTCGATGCGCGAATTCATCGGCACGCTGGATCTGCCTACGAACGAAAAACAACGCCTGCTCGACATGACGCCCGGAAGCTACGTCGGACTGGCCGAACTGCTGGCCCGCGCGATCTGAGCCCGATGCAGCTTGCGCTGGATCAAGGTCGCGCCAGTGGGTGCGACCTACACTGAGGAAGTCCGTCGCGTGTGGACGGATTCCTCGCCAACGGCATAACGTCCCTGACCTCCCGCCATCGATCATGCGCCTGCTGCTCAATCTCGATGTGCCCGATCTGGCGCGCGCCGAAGCGTTCTACGAGCGCGCATTCGGCTTGACCGTATCGCGTCGGTTCGGATCCGGTGTGAGCGAACTGGCCGGGGCGGACGTTCCCATCTATCTGCTGTGCAAGAACGCCGGCACGCCCGGCGCGGCCGGTTCCCTGCGCGACTATGCGCGCCACTGGTCGCCGCTGCATGTGGACGTGGTGGTCGAGGCGCTGGAGCCCGCACTGGCCCGGGCCCTGGCCGCCGGCGCCACGCAGGAAGGCGACATACGACAAGCCCCGTGGGGCCGCATCATCACACTGGCCGATCCATTCGGCCACGGCTGGTGCCTGCTGCAGTTCCTCGGTCGCGGTTACGACGAGATCACCTGATGACCCGCAAGAAGACACCCACCGCACCGACCCGCCGCAAGGCCACCCCCAACCTGCCGATCGAGATCGATGCACGCGGCACGCTGCCGCTCGGCATGAGTGCCGCCGCGTTCATGCGCGATTACTGGCACAAGCGGCCCCTGCTGATCCGCAATGCGTTCCCGGATTTCGTCTCGCCGATCGAACCGGAGGATCTGGCCGGTCTGGCATGCGAAGAAGGCGCGCTGTCGCGCATCGTGATGCATGACCGGGAGCGCGATGCCTGGACACTGCGCTCCGGTCCGTTCCGCGAAGAGGAATTCCCCGCGCTGCCGGATCACGACTGGACGGTGCTGGTGCAGGACGTGGACAAATGGGACCCGGACGTGCGCGCGCTGATGGCGCACTTCGACTTCCTGCCGCGCTGGCGCGTGGACGACATCATGATCAGCTTCGCGGCCACCGGCGGCTCGGTCGGCGCGCACATGGATCACTACGACGTGTTCCTCCTGCAGGCGCAAGGCCAGCGCCGCTGGCAGATCGATGCCAGCGAGAATCCGCCGCTGGACTTCCGCGATGATGTCGAGCTGAAGCTGCTCAGGCACTTCAACCCGACCCACGACTGGGTGCTCAATCCGGGCGACATGCTGTATCTGCCACCGAAGGTTCCGCACCACGGCATCGGCGTAAACCCCTGCCTGACCATTTCCGTCGGCATGCGCGCGCCCTCCTCGGCCGAACTGATCAGCGACTATCTCGACACGCTGGTGACCGATGCCGACGAAGCCATCCGCTACCACGATGAAGACCTGACCCCACCATCCGATCCGTATGAAATCGATGCGGCCGCGATGGCGCGCGTCATCGAGGGCCTCAATGCGCTGCGCATGAACGATCCGGATCGGCTTGGCGACTGGTTTGGCCGCTTCATCACCACGTATCGCGCCGCGGGTGATGTCGTGCCCTCCACCGAACCGCGGAAGCGGACTGAAGTGGAACATGACCTGCGCGCCGGTGCGGTGCTGTATCGCCATCCGTTCTCGCGCTTTGCCTGGCGCCGCGCACGCAGGGGAGCGACATTGTTCTGCAGCGGCATCGACCATACGATGCCCGTGGCCGACGCGCGATCGCTGGCGGCGGCGGAGGAACTGGACGCGGCCGCCTACGAGGCATTGTCCGAGGCCGGGCGCGACGCCGTGCTGGCGCTGATGGCGCAGGGCCATTACCAGCTGGGCCTGGCCGACGACGAGGAAGGAGAATCCACCGCATGAACCCTGCCGCATTCCAGGTTGAAGCCATCGATTACCACGCCGGCCTGGAACAACTGCGCAGGGTCCGCGAGACTGTGTTCGTGCAGGAACAGCAGGTTCCCATCGAGGAAGAATGGGATGCGCTGGATCCACTGTGCCTGCACGTCATTGCGCGCGATGCCGAAGGACAGCCGATCGGCACGGGCCGGCTGACGCCGGAGCGCCGCATCGGGCGCATGGCCGTGCTGCGCCACTGGCGCGGGCGCGGCGTCGGTGACGCGCTGCTGGTCACGCTGATGGAACAGGCGCGCGCGCAGCGCTGGCCCGAAATCAGCCTCAACGCCCAGGTCAGTGCGCAGGCGTTCTACGCGCGCCACGGCTTCGTGCCGGTGGGCGATCGCTTTGTCGAGGCCGGCATCGATCACCAGGCGATGCGGCGCAGGCTGGATGGCGCGACCGCCATCGAGGATGCGCGCGCGGCGCGATCGATCCTCACCGCGCTGGCGCACCAGGCCCGGCGCTCGCTGACCATCTACAGCCGCGATCTCGATCCCGGCCTGTTCGACGCACCGGAGGTCCTCGAAGCGCTCAGGCGGGCCGCCACCGGCGCGCAGCCGTTCGAGATCCGGATCATCCTGCAGGACGTCGCGAGCCCCCAGCGGCAGCTCGCGCCCCTGCTCCCGCTGGCGCAACGGCTGCCCAGCGTGTTCCTGTTCCGCGCGGTGCAGGATCCGGTCGACCGCAACTATCCGTCGGCGTTCGTGGCGAACGACGCCGGCGGCTACTACTTCCGTCCACTGGGCCATCGCTTCGACGGCGAGGCCGATCTCGACGGCGCGGGCCGCGCACGGCAGTTGCGTGAAGAAGCCGGACGCATCTGGGAACGCGCGCGCCCGTGCACCGAACTGCGCGCACTCGGCATCTGAGAGGCTCGATATCACCAAACGCACGCCCGCACCGCATGTGCGGCCTGCGCCTGCGCCTTTAGTCCAATGCCTTTATGCCCTGTCCCCGCCTTGCGGGTATAATTTCGAGGTTGTTCTGCGTCCTGTCGGGCGCGCTTCGATTACCGACCTGTTCCGGCAGGCCATCCCACGCATCCAACGCCCCTACCCACCGTACGCCATCGCCATCGTGGACAATCTCCTGAAGCAGTTTGCGCAATCCTCGCAGCTCAACGGAGGCAACGCCTCCTACGTCGAAGACCTGTACGAGCAGTACCTCGTGGATCCGGACAGCGTGGGTCCCAAGTGGAAAGGGTACTTCGACGGGTTCAAGGGCCGCGAAGCCGGCGACGTCCCGCATTCGGTGGTCATCGAGCAGATCACCCAGGCCGCACGCCAGGCGGCCGACAATGGCCATGTCGCGGCCCCCGCCGCCGGTGGCGACGAGCGCGAGCGCAATGTCGGCCGCCTGATCACCGCCTACCGTTCGCGCGGGCATCTGGGCGCCAACCTGGACCCGCTGGGCCTGACCCCGCCGGTCAATACGCCGGACCTGGGGCTGGCGTTCCACCAGCTCTCCGAGAAGGATCTGGACAGCGAATTCAGCACCGGCAACCTGGCCGGCCAGCCGCGCATGAAGCTGCGTGACCTGCTGACGCGCCTCAAGGCGACCTACACCGGCTCCATCGGCGCCGAGTTCATGCACATCCAGGAAGTGGAACAGCGCCAGTGGCTGTACCAGCGACTGGAGGCGGCCGCCGGCAACTACGGTCTGGATGCGGCCACCCAGCAGCGCACGCTGGAGCGGCTGACCGCCGCCGAGGGCCTGGAACGCTATCTGCACACCAAGTATGTGGGCCAGAAGCGCTTCTCGCTGGAAGGCGGCGACTCGCTGATCCCGATGCTCGACACGATCATCCGTCGCGCCGGCCAGGGCCAGGTCAAGGACATCGTGATCGGCATGGCCCACCGTGGCCGCCTGAACGTGCTGGTGAACACGCTCGGCAAGAGCCCGCGCAAGCTGTTCGACGAATTCGAGGGCAAGTTCGAGCACGACAACGATCTCGCCCACGCCGGCGACGTGAAGTACCACATGGGCTTCTCCGCCGACATCGCCACCCCCGGCGGTCCGGTGCACCTGGCGCTGGCCTTCAATCCCTCGCACCTGGAAATCGTCGATCCGGTCGTGGCCGGCAGCGTCCGCTCGCGCCAGGAACGCCGTGGCGACAGCAGCCGCCAGGCGGTCATGCCGATCCTGATGCACGGCGACGCCGCGTTCGCCGGTCAGGGCGTGGTGATGGAGCTGTTCCAGATGTCGCAGGCGCGAGGCTTTGCCGTCGGCGGTACGCTGCACATCGTCATCAACAACCAGATTGGCTTCACCACCAGCGCGCGCGACGACGCACGCTCGACGCTGTACTGCACCGACGTGGCGAAGATGATTGGTGCACCGGTCCTGCACGTGAACGGCGACGACCCGGAAGCCGTGGTCTTCTGCGCCAACCTGGCCTACGAATTCCGCCAGCAGTTCAAGAAGGACGTGGTCATCGACCTGGTCTGCTATCGCCGCCATGGCCACAACGAAGCCGATGAGCCGGCGGCGACCCAGCCGCTGATGTACCAGACCATCCGCAAGCACCCGACCACGCGCGAACTGTACGCGGCCAAGCTGGAATCGGCCGGCGTGATCCCCGCCGACGGTGGCAAGGCGCTGGCCGATCAGTACCGAGGCAAGCTGGACTCCGGCGAATACACCACCGAACTGGCCAAGCAGAAGGGCGACGAACTGGCGATCGACTGGTCGCGCTACCTGACCGGCAAGCTCAGCGACACGGTCGACACCACCGTCAAGCGCGCCAACCTGGATTCGCTGGCCAAAATCATCAACACGATTCCGGCCGGCGTGTCCCTGCATCCGCGCGTGGCCAAGATCTACGAGGATCGCGTCAAGATGGCCGCCGGCGAATTGCCGGGCGACTGGGGGTTTGCCGAGAACCTGGCGTACGCCACGCTGCTGGCCGAAGGCAATGGTCTGCGCCTGGTGGGCCAGGATGCCGGCCGCGGCACCTTCTTCCACCGCCACGCCATCCTCCACGATCAGAAGACCGACAGCTATTTCCTGCCGCTGCGGCAACTGGTCGAAGCCCCGGAGCAGGCCACCGTCATCGACTCGCTGCTGAGCGAGGAAGCGGTGATGGCGTTCGAATACGGCTTCTCCACCACCGATCCCAACACGCTGTGCGTGTGGGAAGCGCAGTTCGGCGACTTCGCCAACGGCGCGCAGGTCGTGATCGATCAGTTCATCGCCGCCGGTGAAGCCAAGTGGGGCCGCATCAGCGGTCTGTCGCTGTTCCTGCCGCACGGCTACGAAGGACAGGGTCCGGAGCACAGCTCCGCCCGCCTGGAGCGCTTCCTGCAACTGTGCGCGCTGGAGAACATGAGCGTGTGCGTGCCGACCACCCCGGCGCAGGCCTTCCACATGATCCGCCGCCAGATGCGCATGACCACCCGCAAGCCGCTGGTGGTGATGACGCCCAAGTCGCTGCTGCGCCACAAGCTGGCGGTGTCGACGCTGGACGAACTGGCCAATGGCCAGTTCCAGCACCTGATCCCCGACAACGCCGCCGATCCGAAGAAGGTCAAGCGCGTCGTGCTGTGCTCGGGCAAGGTCTATTACGACCTGCTGGAAGATCAACAGAAGCGCGGCCAGGACGATGTCGCGCTGCTGCGCGTGGAGCAGTTGTATCCGTTCCCGCGCGCGCTGCTCGCCGCCGAACTCAAGCGCTATGCCGGCGCCACCGACGTGGTGTGGTGCCAGGAAGAGCCGCAGAACCAGGGCGCGTGGTACCAGATCCGCCACCACCTCAATGCGTGCCTGACCGACAAGCAGAGCCTGCACTACGCCGGCCGTCCGCGTTCGCCCTCTCCCGCCGCCGGCCACTTCGCCGAGCACGTGGAAGAGCAGCTCAAGCTGGTCGCCGACGCGCTGGTCAACAAGTTCGAAAACGACCTCGTCGCCGAGTAAGCGCGACGTTCGCCACCACACAACAACAGCACGACTACAAAAAGGACGCCTCCACCCATGGCCACCGAAGTCAAAGTTCCCGTTCTGCCCGAATCCGTCTCCGACGCCACCATTGCCACCTGGCACAAGAAGGTCGGTGATGCGGTCAAGCGCGACGAGAACCTGCTGGATCTGGAAACCGACAAGGTCGTGCTGGAAGTGCCCTCGCCGGTCGACGGCGTGCTCAAGGAAATCAAGTTCAAGGAAGGCGACACCGTGACCAGCCAGCAGTTGCTGGCCGTGATCGAGGAAGGCGCAGCCGCTGCCGCCGCGCCCGCCGCCGAAGAAAAGAAGCCGGCCGCCGGTGCCGAGGAAGTGCAGCCCAAGGGCGCTGCCGCCAAGAGCGATGCCGCGGCCCCCTCGAGCACCAAGCCCGCGCCCGCCGCCGGCGTCGAATCGCTGCCGCCGGGTGCACGCTTCACCGCGGTCAGCCAGGGCATCGATCCGTCGCAGGTCGAAGGCACCGGCCGCCGCGGCGCGGTGACCAAGGAAGATCTGGTGAATTACGCCAGCGGCAAGACCTCCGGTGTCTCCGGCGGCGCACGCCCGGAAGAACGCGTGCCGATGACGCGCATCCGCGCGCGCATCGCCGAGCGCCTGATGCAGTCCAAGAATTCCATCGCCATGCTCACCTCGTTCAACGAAGTGAACCTCGGCAAGGTCATGGCCATGCGCAAGGAACTGGGCGAACAGTTCGAGAAGGCCAACGGCATCAAGCTCGGCTTCATGAGCTTCTTCGCCAAGGCCGCGGCCAACGCGCTGCAGAAGTACCCGGTGATCAACGCCTCGGTCGACGGCAACGACATCATCTACCACGGCTATGCCGACATCTCGATCGCCGTGTCCACCGACAAGGGCCTGGTCACGCCGGTGTTGCGCAATGTCGAGCGCATGGGCTTTGGCGACATCGAAAAAGGCATCGCCGAATACGCCAAGAAGGCACGTGACGGCAAGCTCGGCCTGGAAGATCTGCAGGGCGGCACCTTCACCATCACCAATGGCGGCACGTTCGGTTCGCTGATGTCCACGCCGATCGTCAACCCGCCGCAGAGCGCGATCCTGGGCATGCACGCGATCAAGGAACGCGCCATCGTCGAGAACGGCCAGGTCATCGCCGCGCCGATGATGTACATCGCCCTTTCCTACGATCACCGCATCATCGACGGCAAGGACGCGGTGCTGTTCCTGGTCGACATCAAGAACCAGCTGGAAAACCCGCACCGCATGCTGTTGGGCATGTAATCCGCAGGAAACCGGAAACCGGCCGCGCGGCAAGCGCGCTCAATCGGAAATCGGAGTTCGACTCCGGTTTCCGATTTCCGGTTTCCGACTCCCGATTTCCGCATTGAAGGAATTGATCCAATGAGCGAGCAGCAACAATTCGACGTCGTCGTCATCGGCGCCGGTCCGGCCGGTTACCACGCGGCCATCCGCGCCGCGCAGCTTGGCCTGAAGACCGCGTGCATCGACGCGGCGCTCGGCAAGGACGGCAAGCCTGCCCTCGGTGGCACCTGCCTGCGCGTGGGGTGCGTGCCGTCCAAGGCGCTGCTCGACAGCTCGCGCCAGTTCCACAACCTGCAGCATCTGTTCGGCGAACACGGCATCACCGCCAAGGACGCGAAGATCGACGTGGCCACGATGGTCGGCCGCAAGGACAAGATCGTGAAGCAGTTCACCGGCGGCATCGCGATGCTGTTCAAGGCGAACAAGATCACGCCGTTCTACGGCTTCGGCCAGTTGCAGCCGGGCAACGTCGTCAAGGTCAAGCAGCATGACGGCAGCGAAGTCGAACTCAAGGGCACCAACGTGATCCTCGCAGCCGGCTCGGATTCGATCGAACTGCCGTTCGCCCGGTTCGACAACGAATACATCGTCGACAACGTCGGCGCGCTGGATTTCACCGCCGTGCCCAAGCGCCTGGCCGTGATCGGCGCCGGTGTCATCGGCCTGGAGCTGGGCAGCGTATGGAAGCGTCTGGGCGCGGAGGTCACCATCCTCGAAGCCATGCCGGAGTTCCTGGCCGCGGCGGATGCCGAAGTCGCCAAGGCCGCCGCTCGCGAGTTCAAGAAGCAGGGCCTGGACATCCGCCTGGGCGCCAAGGTCAGCAAGACCGAGATCACCGGCACGGGCAAGACGCGGGAAGTCGTGGTCACCTACAGCGACGCGGAAGGCGAGAAGACGCTGGCCGTGGACAAACTGCTCGTGGCCGTGGGCCGCCGCGCCGCGACGAAGGGACTGCTCGCCGAGGGCACCGGCGTCAAGCTCAACGAGCGCGGCATGATCGAAGTGGACGAGCATTGCCACACCGGCGTCGATGGCGTGTGGGCGGTCGGTGACTGCGTGCGCGGCCCGATGCTGGCGCACAAGGGCTTCGAGGAAGGCATCGCCGTGGCCGAACTGATTGCCGGCCTGCCCGGCCACGTCAATTTCGACACGATTCCGTGGGTCATCTACACCGAACCGGAAATCGCGTGGGTGGGCAAGACCGAGCAGCAGCTCAAGGCCGAAGGCGTGCCCTACAAGGTGGGCTCGTTCCCGTTCGCGGCCATTGCCCGTGCGGTGGCAATGGGTGAGCCGGCCGGCTTCGTCAAGGTGATCGCGCATGAGGAAACCGATCTGATCCTCGGCCTGCACGCGGTGGGCGTAGGCGTGTCCGAACTGGTGCACGAAGGCGTCATCGCGATGGAGTTCAAGGGTTCGGCCGACGATCTGGCCCGCATCTGCCACGCGCACCCGACGCTCTCCGAAGCCATTCACGACGCCGCGATGGCGGTGCACAAGCGCTCGATTCACAAGGCGAATTGAGCCTGAAACGGGTAGCCGGGAATCGATAGCCCTGACCCGGGATCAGGCCCAACATATGCGTTGAACAGAAGAGGGAGGATTGCGATCCTCCCTTTTTCATTTCAGTTGTCACTTCCCGCTATCGGCTTCCGGCTCCCCTCCATAAAATCCAATTGCCCCATGAAATCTGTATGCGTCTACTGCGGTTCCAATGCCGGCAGCAAACCCGTCTACGCCGAACGCGCCATCGCGCTCGGTGATCGCATCGCACGCGAAGGCCTCGCGCTGGTCTATGGCGGCGGCAACGTGGGGCTGATGGGCATCGTCGCCGACGCCGTGCTGGAGGCAGGCGGCGAGGTCATCGGCGTCATTCCCGAGCAACTGGTGAACTGGGAGGTCGCACACAAGGGCCTGACGCAACTGGAAGTGGTCGCCAACATGCACGAGCGCAAGAAGCGCATGTTCGATCTGTCCGATGCCTTCATCGCCCTGCCCGGCGGCTTCGGCACGCTGGATGAAATGTTCGAGATGCTGACCTGGCGCCAGCTCGGCATCGGCGACAAGCCCTGCGCGTTCCTCGACGTGGACGGCTTCTACGCGCCCCTGATGGGCATGATCGATCGCATGGTCGAAGAACGCTTCCTGCACGTGGAGCAGCGCCACGATCTCTGGCACGGCGAGGATCTGGACGTCCTGTTCCAGTGGATGAAGGACTACCGACCCGCGCAGGCCGACAAGTGGATGGATGAAAAGCGGCGCAAATCGCTGCGCTGAGGCGCGATTCCGCATCGCCGTTGGAAAACCGCCCCCGGCCTGAGACCATGCTGCGGCGATATTTCAAGAACCGCGCCCCAACCGCAGGATCCGACCATGAGCACTCCGCAACGCTTCAACGCCTTCCGCATCCGCAATGACGCCGGCGGCTATCGCAGCGGCATCGAATCGATCTCGCTGGACGATCTCAACGCCGGCGAAGTGGTCATCAAGACCGCCTACTCATCGGTCAATTTCAAGGACGCGCTTGCCGGAACCGGCGAAGGAAAAATCCTGCGGCAGTTTCCGCTGGTGGGCGGCATCGATGTCGCCGGGCACGTCGTGGCTTCGAGCGACGCCTCGTTCAAGGAAGGCGACGAAGTGCTCGTCACCGGATGCGGCCTGAGCGAAACCCGCGACGGCGGTTACGGCGAATACGCACGGCTGGAATCGAGGTGGGTGGTGAAACTGCCGCGCGGTCTTGGCCTGCGCGAAAGCATGATCCTCGGCACGGCCGGCTTCACTGCTGCCCTTGCGCTGTACCGCATGCGCGAGAACCGGCAGACGCCGGCGCTCGGCCCGCTCGCGGTGACCGGCGCCACCGGTGGCGTCGGCTCGCTGGCGGTCAACATCTTCAGCCGCGCCGGGTATGAAGTGCACGCCATCAGCGGCAAGCCCGAGCACGCGGGTTTTCTCACTTCGCTCGGCGCCAGC
The DNA here is from genome assembly GCA_023390905.1 of Pseudomonadota bacterium. Classification (GTDB taxonomy): domain Bacteria; phylum Pseudomonadota; class Gammaproteobacteria; order Xanthomonadales; family Xanthomonadaceae; genus Pseudoxanthomonas_A. The sequence goes on from JAEWBY010000080.1 coordinate 14,579, forward strand.
CAGGTGCTGGGACGCGATGCGCTGGCCACGGACCGAGCCCTGGAATCGGCGCGCTTCGGCGGTGGCCTGGACAATGTCGGTGGGCCGATGCTCGCCAGCCTGCTCGCGCAGACCGCGCCGTATGGCAACGTCGCCACGGCCGGCCTGGCCGCGACCGCGGAACTGGCGACCACGGTCATGCCGTTCATCATCCGGGGCGTATCGCTCGTCGGCGTGGCGTCGGCGGGAACCGCCCGCGATATCCGGGACGACATCTGGCAACTGCTGGCCGGTGACTGGAAACCGGACCGTCTGGACGCCATCTGCACGCGCGAGATCACGCTGGAATCCCTGCCGGAAATCTTCAAAACCATGCTTTCCGGCGGCTCGTTCGGCCGTACGCTGGTGCGTCTGGGCTGAGCCGCGTGGCGGCCGGGTGTCGGGCGGGACCCGACATTCCGTCCGGAAAAGCCCCCGTTTCATTCTCCCAATGGGCCTCCTACAATCATCGCGGGGACAACTTGGGGAACTCCATGGCACGAATTCTGATCGTCGACGATTCGCCGTCACAGCTGCTGGGCATCCAGCGCATCGTCGAGAAACTGGGGCATGAATCCTTGACCGCCGAAGACGGCGCCGCTGGCGTGGAAGTGGCCAAGCGCGAGCTGCCGGACATGGTGCTGATGGATGTGGTCATGCCCAACCTCAACGGCTTCCAGGCCACGCGCACGCTGAGCCGCGAAGCCAGCACCAAGCACATCCCGGTCATCCTGGTCACCACCAAGGATCAGGACACCGATCGCATGTGGGGACTGCGGCAGGGCGCCAAGGCCTACCTGACCAAGCCGTTCTCCGAAGACGAACTGGCCGAGATCATCGAGCGCGTTTTCAACGCGCGCGAACTGCCCGAACCGCCGGGGGGCTGAGGCGCGCTCCGGCGCGACCGCGGAGCCGGTCGCAGTGCGTGAACAAAAAGAGCAGGCACCGCCTGCTCTTTTTTTTGAACGTCCTGTCCGAAGGCTCTCGCCTCTTCGCCAGCAGGGTCGGCATGGGCAATGCCGCGCCCTTCGGGCTGAAGCCGCACCCATCCGGACTTGCCGTGTCAGAGAAGAAGGCTCGCACGCCGTCCGCTCGTGCGACCTTCAACTCGTGGCGGGTCAGCGTCGTTCGCCGCGCCGCCTCATCTGCCCAGCGGGCCCTTCACCGGCAGGAACACCGGAAGCAAGCATCAGAGCGCCGGGTTCCCGCCGAGGCGGGCCCCGGTCAGCGGCCGCAAGACCAGTCCGTCAGGGCTTTTCGCCGAAAGCGCTGGCGAGATCGCGATACGCCTCCCGCTGCTCGTCGGTGGTCGCGCGCGGTGCGGTGATTTCCAGCTCCACGATCTGATCGCCGGCCGGATTGCCGGGCAGCCCTCGCCCACGCAGGCGGAGTTTGCGGCCCGCGTCCGAATCCGGCGGAATCTTCACTTCCACCGCGCCGCCCAGCGTCGGCACGCTCAACGTTGCGCCGAGCGCGGCCTGCCACGGCGTCACCGGCAGCACGTGGATGATGTTGCGCCCGTCGACCTCGAACTGCGGATGCGCGGCGTACTCGATTTCCAGCAGCAGATTGCCACCGCCGCCGCCTTGTCCGGCCAGGCGGATCACCTGCCCCGGCTTGACCCCGCGCGGCACGCGCACATCGAGCTGGCGGCCGTTGACGTTCACGCGCACGCTGTCGCCGTCGTACACCGCCTGCAAGGGCACGGCAAGCTTGGCGCGGGAATCCCGCGGCGCCTGCGGCCCACGCGGCTGCGGGCCCTCGCCACGCGCGCGCCGTCCGAACAGGCCTTCGAAGAAATCGCTGAAGCCGCCGCCATTGCCACCGGCGCTGCCGAAGATCTCCTCGAAATCCACGCCCTGCCCGCCATAACCGCCGCGACCGAAATCCGGTGGCGGGCGGAATTCCTCGCCGGGCCGATACCCCTGCGCGCGCAGTTGATCGTAGGCCGCGCGCTTCTGCGGATCACGCAGTGCTTCGTAGGCCTCGTTGACGGCCTTGAACTGATCTTCGGCGCCGGCTTCCTTGCTGACGTCCGGATGGTACTTGCGTGCCAGCCGGCGATAGGCCGTCTTGATCTCGGCGTCGCCCGCGCTGGGCTCCACGCCCAGTACCGCGTAGTAATCCTTGAATTGCATTCGGACTCCGCTGAAGTGGTGCCGGCACCGGGTGGCCGGCCAGAAATGGATTGGCCCGCAACGCGCGCGCCACGGGCCAATTCTAGCGGTATCGCGGCGGGCGGGCCGTTGGCGCCGCCCGCGCGCGAAGCGTGGCGCTTATTGCACCTGGATGCGGCGCGGCGTGGTTTCCGGCTTTTTCGGAATGTCGATCTGCAGCACGCCATGCTTGCCGGTGGCGGTCACGCCGTCGGCGTTGGCGCTGTCGGGCAGCGAGAAGCGGCGGTGGAACACGCCATGGGCACGCTCGACGCGGGAGTAGCGACCCTGATCTTCGCGCTGCTCACTCTTGCGCTCGCCACGCAGGGTGAGGATGCCCTTGTCCATGTGGATCTCGATGTCCTTCGGATCCACGCCGGGAATATCGGCCAGGATGACGAAGCGATCCGCATCCTCGCGGATGTCCACGCGCGGCATCCACTGGCTGGTCACCACGTTGGACTGGTCGGCGTCGGCCTCGCCGAGGAAACGATCGAACACCTGCTTGATTTCTTCCTGCAGGCCGCGGGGGCCGGCCCAGGGATGGTATTGAACAATGCTCATGAGGTTCTCCTGACGAAGATGCGCCACCTCGGCGCCATGCCCGGGAGATAGGCGCGGGCGCGCCGCTTTCAAGCCCGCCACCCTGCCCGCCCGGCGGCGGGCTAAACTCCGTTCAGCCATTCCACAGAGACCTGCCATGACCCTCCAGATCGGTCAGCGTATTCCCGAAGTGATCCTCAAGCGCATCCGCGAAGGCGTGGAAACCGTCGACACCCAGGCGCTGTTCGACGGCCGCAAGGTCGTGATGTTCGCGGTGCCCGGCGCGTTCACGCCCACCTGTTCGGAGAAGCATCTGCCCGGCTTCGTCCAGCATTTCGACGAGTTCCGCAAGCGCGGCATCGAGGTGTACTGCGTGTCGGTCAACGACCCCTTCGTCATGCAGGCCTGGGGCCAGAGCCAGCACGTGCCCGATGGCCTGCAGATGCTCGCCGACGGCAACGCGGATCTGGTCAAGGCGCTCGGCCTGGAAATGGACGCCAGCGGGTACGGCATGGGCATCCGCGCCAAGCGTTTTGCGCTGTACGCCGAAGACGGCGTGGTCCGCCAGTTGTTCGTCGAAGCGCCGGGCGAATACAAGGTGTCATCGGCCGAGCACATGCTCGCGCACCTGGATTGAGCCTGCGCGGCGAGGCGATCCGAAGGCGCTTTTCGAATGACCGGATCGCCTTCGTTGCGAGCGCCGAAGTTGCGTTCGATGCCGCGCCAATAGCTGCCTTTCTGCCGCCCTGATCCGGGGCGGTGCTCGTCGGGCTTTCGCGAATGGCTGGTTTCTGATGCAGGCCATTGCGGCCGTCCGAATCACGCTGCTCGCCAAGCGCGTGCTATTGCAGGATCACGAACTGCACGCGCGCCCACGCGCCGCTGTCGGCCAGGGCGGTCAGCGTATGCGATCCGGTTTCATCGAAGTCGCGTACGAAGCTGCGTGGACCCTGTGTTTCGCCAATCCAGCGGCCATCGAGCAGCCACTGCACGCGGCTTTCGCTGCCCAGTGCGCGCAACTGCAGGCGCACGCCGTGTTCGCTCCCGGGCGCACGTGCGAGCGTGGCGCGATCATTGAGCCCTTCGATGCGCAGTTCTTCGCTTGCATCGCGGCCGTCATTGATGCAATCGGGCGACAGCGGAGGCAGTCGCGAACGCGCGCGTGTCTCCGCGCCGAGCCACGGCGAGGCCAGCGCCGGCCAGCGTGCGATGTAGCGCTGCACGCGCGGGTGCGGACGGGCGCACTCGGCCGACAGCCGCAGGCCGGTGTTTTCATCGGCTTCGAACATGTCCATGCCGGCGTTCCACAGTCGCGCGTCGCGCTCGGCGAAGGTGGGCGGAATCGCGCCATCGAGCGTCCACGCTTTCATGCGACGCTGGCAGAGATCGGGCTGCGCCGGATCCGGCGCCAATCCCAGCGGCCAGCAGATTTCCGTTTCGGCCACGCCCGGTGGCGCGGCGCGTTCGTTGGCATCGCCGCGCGCGCGCGGCAGGCTGTCGATCACTTCGAACATCAGCGGCAATGCCGTCACCGCGCCGTACTGGCCGGGCAGCGGCGTGCCATCGGGCCGGCCGACCCACACGCCGACGGTGTAGCGGGTCGTGCTGCCGAGCGCCCATGCATCGCGGAATCCGTAACTGGTGCCGGTCTTCCACGCCACGCGCGGACGCGTGCCGGTGTCGAAAGCACCGACGCCATACCCCGGCCGCGGATTCGAGGCGAGGATGTCGCGCACGATCCATGCCGCGCCCGGCGACAGCAGTCGGCGATCCTCGGCAGCGTCCTGTTGCGCATAGCGCACCCGCCCCGCCAGCCCCTGACGATTGAGCGCGGCGAAGCTGCCGACGAGATCTTCCAGTCGCGCGCCGGTGCCGCCGAGGATCAGCGCCAGGTTCGGCGCGGCGCCGCGTGGATACTTGAGCGTCACGCCAGCGTTGGCCAGCCGCGCGGAAAAGCGTGCGGGTCCGACGCGATCGAGCAGATCCACGGCCGGCACGTTGAGCGACAGGCGCAATGCCTCGGCCGCGCCGATCGGCCCGTTGAAGGCGGCATCGAAATTGCCCGGGCGGTAACCGCCGAAGGATTGCGGCGCGTCGACCAGCAGGCTTTCCGAGTGGATGAGGCCATCGTCCAGCGCCAGTCCATACAGGAACGGCTTGAGCGTGGAGCCCGGTGAACGCCACGCCTGCACCATGTCCACATGGCCCAGTCGCTCCTTGTCGCCGAACGCCACCGAACCGACATACGCGCGGGCCTGCATGCTGGCGTTGTCGACCACCAGCAGCGCGGCGGACGTACGCGCGGGCAATTGGGAAAAATAGGCGGCCACGCGATCTTCGAGCGTGCGCTGGAGATCGGCATCGATCGTGCTGGTGATGCGCGAGGCGTTCGGCTGTCGCTGGCGCAGGCGCTCGGCCAGCAGCGCGGCACTGAGCGGCGGTTGCAGGGATCGCGCCACGACCGGTTCGACCCGTGCATCGGCCACGTCCGCCGCGGTCCACACGTCCAGCGAAGCCATGCGCTGCAACACCTTGTCGCGCGCCGCGCGCGCCGCTTCCGGATGACGATCCGGGCGCAGCCGGCTCGGTGCCTGCGGCAGCACCGCCAGCAGCGCCGCTTCGGCATGCGAGAGCCGCGCCGATGGCTTGCCCAGATACGCCCAGCTCGCCGCGTCCACGCCTTCGATGGTGCCGCCGAAGGGCGCGCGTTCGAGATACAGCGTCAGGATCTGGCGCTTGGACAGATGCGCTTCCAGTTGCAGCGCACGCAATAGTTGCTTGAGCTTGCCCCAGGGCGTGCGGCCGTGGGGATCCAGGATGCGCGCCACCTGCATGGTCAGCGTGGAGCCTCCGGAAACGATCTCGCCACGACTGATCATCTGTCCGGCCGCGCGCAGCAGCGCCCACGGATTGACGCCGGGATGGCGCCAGAACCAGCGGTCCTCGTAGTTCAGCAGCGCATCCAGGTACAGCGGCGAGACCGTCTCCGGCCTGGCCGGATAGCGCCACACGCCTTGGCGGTCGGCGAACGCCCGCAACGGCGTGCCGTCGGCGGCGACCACCAGCGTGCTGGTGTCGCGCGTCTTCGGCAGCGGCAGCGGAAAGGCCAGGTCCAGCGCGAGCAGCGACAGCAGCAAGGCCACCGTGCCCCAGCGCAGCCAGGCCCACCATCGGATGCGCCCGAGCCTTCTCAAGCGGGTCATTCGCGAACGTGGAAAAAACCACCGGCGAGCGCGCGTTCCCGCAGCTCGCCGGCGACCGTGCGATTCCTCTTCCGCGCGCGGAAGAGGAATGCGTTCATGGCTGCACCACCGTGAGCGTGGCCTTGGCGGACTTGCCGACGCCGCGGATTTCCGGGCGATACATGTCCTCGACCAGCGACGGCGGCACGGTATACGTGCCCGGCGTCACCGCGCGCACGAGGTAGAACACCTTCGCCGTATCGCCGCGTTCGAGCTTGAGCGCGGCCACGTAGCGATCGTCGCGGAACTCCTCGTGCTTGATGTCGGCCGCGTTGGAACGATCGGTGATCTCGATGCCGTCCACCACCACGTCCGCCCATTGCTTGGCATCGCTCAGGTTGAAGTTCTCGATTTCCAGCCCGGCCGGCAGCAGATCGGTGAGCAGCGCATCGGGCACATCCACGTGCGGGGTGATCGCGACGGCCACGATCAGCGCATCGCCTTCCTTCAGCGCGCCACCGGACCAGGCCTTGCCGTCGGTCGTGTAGTACGTGCGTTCGATGCCGATCTGGCGATTGTCGGCGGCCGGCGGCGTGCGCGGAATGCCGCTGACATCCAGGCTCGCATACAGCGGCGGCTCGCCTTCCGGCACGAAGCGCGCGCCACGCTGGAGCGCGTCCCCATCCAGCGTGCGTCCGAAGATCTTCGCTGGCGCGATCGTCTCGCTGTCCGTGCCGACGCTCCACGTGCCGGACACGAGCTTCTTCTGATCGACCATCAGCGCCTTGCCGAGCCGCGCCAGCGCCACCTGCTCCTGCGTGCTCAGCCACAGCCAGCCGCTGCTGCGACGCACATCCAGGTTGCGTCCCAGCGTGACCGCGCGACGATCGTATTCCGGGCGCGACAGCTTGCGCTCGTGCACCAGCGCGATCATCAGCGCATCGTCACGCAGTTCGGTACCGTAATCGCCGAGATATTCGGGCCGATCGCCAGTCTTGGCGAAGCCGGCCGCGATCGCCTTGGCGCCGCGCGCCTTGTCGCCCTGCAGTGACAACGCGATGCCCAGGTGCACCAGCGGCAGGCCGGTGAGGCTCTTGCTGCGTTCGTTGTCGTACAGGGCACGCAGCGTGCCCAGCGGCGCGCGATTGACACGCGCCAGCACATAGCCGGCATAGGCCTGGTTGGCGAACTTCAGATGTTCGCGCTGCGAATAGCCATAGAACTGCGCGCCACCGGCCAGCAGATCCTCGTTGAGCCGGGTCAGCGCCTTCTGCAGCACGGCATCGGGCACGGCGAAGCCGCCTTCGCGCGCATCCAGCAGGAACTCGGCCACGTATGGCGTCAGCGCCGGATTGACGTAACCGTCGTCTCCCCACATCGAGAAATGCCCGTTGGACACCTGCATCGAGGCCAGCCGACCGAACGCACCTTCCATGCGCTCGCGCCGTTTCTTCGCATCCAGCCCGGTGAAGCCGAGCGCCCTGGCGGTCGCTTCATCCAGTTCCAGCGCCGCATAGCCCTTGCTGGTGGTCTGCTCGGCGCAGCCGTACGGATATTCGAGCGCGCCCTGCAGTGCACTGGCGAACGGAATCGGCGGCAGCGCCGATACCATCATGCGCGCGTTGATCGATCCGGCCATCAGGCCATCGGCCAGGCCGGCGTTCATGTCCACCGGCGCCAGGCTGTCCAGCACCACCGTGCGCGAACGCAGCACCGACGGCCAGCCTGCACGCACCGGGAGATCGTAGCGGCGATCGACCTTGAAGCCGTTGCCTTCCACGCGCACGCGCACCTTGGCCGTGGTGTAACCCTCCTGCGCGGTGAGCGGGAAGCTCAGCGTCGTCTTGCCGTCCACGGCCAGTTGCGCACTGCGCGCGCCCTCGCCGATGGCCAGTGGGCCTTCGCCCTCCACGCGCACGTTGAACGCACCGGGCTTGCCGGTGAAGTTCTGCACGTCCAGCGTCACCGTGCTGCGATCGCCCGGCGCCAGCACGCGCGGCAGGCTGGCTTCGGCGACGATGGGTGCGCGCACGACCGTCTCGCGATCACGATTGCCATAACGATCGTCCGAATACACCAGCGCCGACACGCGCAACGTGCCGTTGAAGTCCGGCACGCGCAGCCGCACGCGTGCATTGCCCTTGGCATCGAGCTTCACCGGGCCGGCAAACAGATCCACCGTCTGAACGCGCGAAGTCGGCCGCTTGGCCTGCGGCAGGGCCGCCAGCGCCATGTCGCCGCCAAAGCGGATCTTGGCGCTGCCGCCTTCGAAACTTTCGATCACGCGGCCATAGATGTCGTAAGCATCCACGCCGAGGCGACGCTGCGCGAAGAAGTGCGCCGCCGCATCGGGCACCGGGAACCGGGTGATGTTGAGGATGCCGACATCCACCGCCGACACCGTCACATGCGCGACCTGGCCGGCCAGCGCCGGAGCGCTGACGGTCACGGGCAGATCCTGTTCGGGCCGCATCTGCTTGGGCACCACCAGTCCCACCGCGATCTTGCGATCGCGTCGATCCATCGGCACGTGCGCGATGCCCACCGCGCGCGCCGGCGTGATCTTGCTGGGCGCCGATCCGCCGCGGAACACCAGCGCGGTGACGTACACATCGTGCCGCTCCCATTCCTGCGTGACCGGAATGGAGAAGGTGCTGCCGGGCTTCACGTCGATGTCCTGCACGTACAGCATGTGATCGCTTTCGACCATCAGCAGGCCCTTGCCCGCGTGCGGCGGCGTCAGTGTCACCTGCAGCGTGTCGCCGGCGCGATAGGCGGTCTTGTCGAGCGCGAGCTTGACCTTGTCCGGTCGCGCATCCAGGCCACGATTCTCGTCGTCCCAGCTCCAGCCAGCGTGGAATGGATAGCGCGTGGTCAAGCCGCTCGCGGGATCGAACACATCGAGGCGGTATTCCCCCCACTCCACCGGAAACTGCAGGCGCGTGGCGGTCATGCCGGCATCGAGCGTGCGGGTTTCGACATTCTCGAAGCGACGGGTGAAATCGTAGTCCCAGCCGCCGTCATCGTCGTAGTTCCAGTGATAGTCGCGGTGCTCGCGCACCAGCGTGGCCTTCAGGCCCTTGCCGGCCACCGGTCGCCCGGCCGCATCCACGCGCATCAGTTCGAAGCCGGCGTTGCTGTTGGCATCGGCGCCATCGGCGTCGTCGAACAGCGGGCGCACGCCGACCAGCACGTTGGCCGGCCACATCACCCGCTTGAGCGTACGGCTCACGGTGCGGCCGCCGGTCTCGTAGACGCTGCCGGAAACCACGGCAGCGATGGGCGTGGTCGGTTTGGCCTCGGCCGGAAGCGCGATGTCCTCGCTGTACTGGCCCTGCGCATCGAAGGTCGAATCGATGGCGTCGCGGGCGTCCTTGGGCAACTCGACGGTCGGATCACCGAAGAAGTAGCCGGGCATGGATTCCACCGGGTGCTGTTCCACCGCCACCGCCAGTTTGGCGGTGAAGCGGTTGCCGGCCGCCGGCGCGCCATACAGGTAGGCCGCCTTCGCACGCAGCGGGAAGGCCTGGCCCGGCTTGAGCACGGCTGCCTCCGCGTCCAGATCCAGCTTCATGCGCTCGGGCAGGAATTCCTCGATGCGCAGCGTCATTCCCTGCACGGCTTCCTTGCTCGCCGGGTCGGTGCGGAACTCGACCTGCCAGCGCCCGGTCGGCGCTTCCTGCGGAATCGCCTGCTGGAAACTGAAATAGCCCTGTTCCCCGGGCTGCAAGCGCGTCTCGCGGAAGATCTTGCCGTCCGGTTGCTTCAGCCGCAGGAAAATCGGCTGGCTCTTGACCGGCTTGCCGTCGTGATCGCGCAGCAGCGCGGACAGGCGCACGGTCTCGCCCGGTCGATACAGATCGCGGCCACTCCACGCGAACACGTCGAACCACGCCTGCGTGCGACCGGCCACCGCGAACTCGGACAGATCCAGCGCGGGCTGGTTGAACGGCAGCATCGATACGTCCTTGCCCTGCCGCGCGATCAGCACATGGCCGGCGTCCAGCGTGTACTTCAGGCGTGCATTGCCGTTGCTGTCGGTCTTGCCGGTGAGGAAGTTCTCGCCCTTGGCATCGAGGATGCGCAGTTCCACGCCGCCCACCGCGCTGCCGTCGCGCAGCGAAGCGGTATGCACGAACAACTGATCCTTGTACGCGCGCGTGTGCAGGCCGAGATCACTGACGGTGAAAAAGGCCGTATCGAAATCGCCGGAGAACTTGCCGGTGCGCTTCATCACCGCGAAATACAGGCCGGGCTCCTGCAGCTCCTCGATTTCCTGGATCGGCAGGTAGGTCAGCAGGCGTTCGTTCGGCTTGCCGCCCAGCAGGAAGCGGTTGACGTAGACCGGCTCGGCCAGATCGCCGATTGGCGTGTTGTCGCCGTAGTCGCTGTCCAGATCCCAGCTGCCGCGACGCCCGCCGCGCTGGTATTCGGAAAAGAACTTCGGCAGCGATTTCTCGCTGACGCGCAGGAACTCGACATCCACTTCCTTGACGTTGATGGATACCACCGGCAGTCCGCGGCTCTCGCGCGCCGGCAGTACGCTGCCCTGCGAGGCGAAGCCCACCGCCGGTTCGAGCTGGCCGGTGTGCACCTTCTGCCGCAGTTCCCTGCCGATGCGGCTGCCGTCGGCCGCCAGCAGATCGGCCTTGATCAGGACTTCGTAATCCTTGGCCGCTTCCACTGAAGGAAAGCGCAGGATCTGGCCCTTGTCATCCAGTACCCAACTGCCCTTCACCGCCGCACCCTGGGCGTCGGTGACAGCGATGAGCTGATCGAAATCCTGCGAGCTCACCAGCGGCCGGCTGAATTCCAGCGCCAGGCTCAGATCGCCCTCGTGCTGGTCCGGATAGGCACTGACCAGCGCGAAACCTGTGACCTGCTGGCGTTCGGCCTTGACCGCTTCGCCGCTGACTTCGGGCAACTGGCCGCTGTCATTGCGCTTGCAGCCGCCCAGTGACATCAATGCGAAAGCCGCGAGTGCGAGAACACCCATTCCGTGGCGGCGACATGTACGAACAACGCGTTTTGCCGATTCCATTGCCTGTCTCTGGACTGACCGTATCGGCAGTATAGAACGCGCTTGGCTTCACTTTGAGGACGGCACGCGCGGCAAGCCATGAAAAAAAACCCCGGTCGAAACCGGGGTTTTGCAGGTGGCATGGAACCGCGCGCGTCAGGCCTGCGGCGGCGTGGCGGCCGTCTCCGCGCTGGCCGCTTCGGTGTCCGTGCTTTCCTCTTCGTTGAGCGAGGCATCGAGACGTTCGACCGCCTGCAGGACTTCGCCCTCGGACAGGCGCATCAGCGTCACGCCCTGCGTGTTGCGGCCCACGCGCGAAATCTCCGAGGCGCGCGTGCGCACCAGCGTGCCACCATCGGAAATCAGCAGCACTTCGTCATTGCCGCGCAACAGCACCGCGCCAATCAGCTTGCCATTGCGCTCGCTGGTCTGGATGCCGATCACGCCCTGGGTGCCGCGACCCTTGCGCGGATAGTCGGCCAGCGGGGTGCGCTTGCCGTAGCCGTTCTCGGTGGCGGTCAGGATGTAGGCGGCGTCGGCGCTTTCGCTGGAGGTATCGACGATGGCTTCGTCGGCGCTCTCCACCACCTCGTCGCCGCCTTCTTCCTCGCCTTCGTCGGCGGCGCCGGCCGATTCGGCGACGATCAGGCTCACCACTTCCTCGCCATCGGCCAGGCGGATGCCGCGCACGCCGGTGGCAGTGCGGCCCATCGAGCGAACGCGATCCTCGGCAAAGCGCACGGTCTTGCCGTTGGAGGCGAACAGCAGCACGTCATGGCTGCCATCGGTCAGGGCGACGCCGACCAGCGCATCGCCTTCGTCCAGGCTGATGGCGATCTTGCCGCGCGCCAGACGGAACGCGAATTCGGTCAGCGGCGTCTTCTTCACGGTGCCGTTGCGGGTGGCGAAGAACACGTAGCGATCCTCGTCGTACGCGCGCACCGGCAGCACGGCCTGCACCTTCTCGCCTTCCTCCAGCGGAATCCAGTTGATGATCGGACGGCCGCGCGCATTGGAGCCGGCCTCCGGCAACTGGTGCACCGGCAGCCAGAACACCTTGCCGCTGCTGGTGAAGGTCAGCAGCGTGTCGTGCGTGTTGACCAGCCACAACTGATCGATGAAATCCTCGTCCTTGGTCGCCGCCGCGCTGCGTCCACGGCCGCCGCGGCGCTGCGCGCGGTACACGCTGACCGGCTGCCGCTTGGCGTAACCGGCGTGCGACAGCGTGACCACGACGTCTTCCGGCGCAATCAGATCGAGGATGTCGAGGTCTTCCTCGCTGTGGCGGATCTCGCTGCGGCGCTCGTCGCCGAATTCGGCCTTGACGTTGAGCAGTTCATCGCGGATGACCTGCAGCAACACGTCCGGATTTTCCAGGATGCGGATCAGGCCGGCGATGGTTTCCAGCAGCTGCTTGTATTCCTCGGTGAGCTTTTCCTGCTCCAGGCCGGTCAGGCGGTGCAGGCGCATTTCCAGGATCTGCGTGGCCTGCACCTCGGTCAGCTGGTACGCGCCATTGACCAGGCCCACGCCCTTGGGCAGATCGTCCGGGCGCGATGCTTCCGCGCCGGCGGCTTCGAGCAGCGCGCCGACCAGACCCGGCGTCCAGGTCTTGGCGAGCATGCGCTCCTTGGCTTCCTGCGGATTGGACGAGGTCTTGATCAGCTCGATCATCTCGTCGATGTTCGCGAGCGCGACCGTCAGACCTTCCAGGATATGGGCGCGCGCGCGCGCCTTGCGCAGTTCGAAGATGGTCCGGCGGGTCACCACCTCGCGGCGGTGGCGCACGAACGCTTCGAGCATCTGTTTCAGGTTGAGCAACTGCGGGCGGCCATCGACCAGCGCGACCATGTTGATGCCGAACACCGATTCCATCGGCGTCTGCGAATACAGGTTGTTGAGGACCACTTCGGCCGACTCGCCGCGCTTGACCTCGATGTAGATGCGCATGCCGTCCTTGTCGGACTCGTCGCGCAGCTCGCTGATGCCTTCCAGGCGCTTTTCCTTGACCAGCTCGGCGATCTTCTCGATCAGCCGCGCCTTGTTCACCTGGTACGGAATCTCGGTGACGATGATGGCTTCGCGGCCGGTGCGGTCATCGACCTCGATGTCGGCGCGGGCGCGCATGCGCACGCGGCCGCGGCCGGTGCGGTACCCGGCGATGATGCCGGCGGTGCCGTTGATCAGGCCCGCGGTCGGGAAGTCCGGGCCCGGGATGTACTGCATCAGACCATCGACATCGATCTCGGGATCGTTGATCAGCGCGATCAGGCCGTCGATCACTTCCGACAGGTTGTGCGGCGGAATGTTGGTGGCCATGCCGACGGCGATGCCGGCCGAGCCGTTGACCAGCAGGTTCGGGAACCGGGTCGGCATGACCGTCGGCTCCAGTTCCTTTTCGTCGTAGTTGGGCTGGAAATCGACGGTTTCCTTGTCGATGTCGGCCATCAGTTCGTGGGTCAGGCGCGACATTCGCGCTTCGGTGTAACGCATGGCCGCCGCGCTGTCGCCGTCGACAGAACCGAAGTTGCCCTGCCCGTCCACCAGCAGGTAGCGCAGCGAGAACGGCTGCGCCATGCGCACCAGCGTGTCGTACACCGACTGATCGCCGTGCGGGTGGTACTTACCGATGACGTCACCGACGATACGCGCGGACTTGTAGTACGGCTTGTTGCTGTGCGCGCCCAGTTCGTTCATCGCGTACAACACGCGGCGATGCACCGGCTTCAGGCCGTCCCGGACGTCCGGGAGGGCGCGGCCCACGATCACGCTCATCGCGTAATCGAGGTAGCTCTTGCGCATCTCGTCTTCGAGGTTGACGGGGATGATTTCCTTGGCGAGATCAGCCATTCGGTTTCCGATTCTTCAATGTCGATTTCCGAAATCCGGGCCGAAAACGGGCTGCCGCAGCGGGGCCGGCGGCGCGAATCCGGAAAGGGTTTCAGGCAGGTTTACGCAACTGCGGAAGTATACCACGGCAAGCCCAGTCAAGCCCGCTTTTTGGCACGGTAAACAAGGGGTTACGCGCTGGAAACGCGCTCACCGGTGGTCGGATGGCGGCGAGGAGGCAAGCCGGGAACCGGTGGCGGGTGGGGTATCGGAAAGCGGCACGCGGCACCGTGGCTTCGTGAGGAAGCAAGCGGCGCCGTTGGCGTCGGCCTCCAGATCCTGCGTGATTGCACCTCGGTCCGTCTCGTCTGGCGATTTCCGGTTTCCGATCCCATTCCGTCCCGACTCGCTCACCCAAACGCCGCGCGCATCTTCTCGACGGTCGGATGCTCGACCACGCCTTTCTCGGTGACGATGGCGTCGATCAGCTCCGCGGGGGTGACATCGAACACCGGATTCCAGGCGGTGATGCCTTCGGCCACGGTACGCACGCCGCCAATGCCGAGCAGCTCGGCCGGGTCGCGCTCTTCGATTTCGATCGCCTCGCCGTCGGGCGTGGCCATGTCGACCGTGGACGATGGCGCGACCACCATGAAGCGCGCGCCGTGGTGGCGCGCGGCGATGGCGAGCTGGTAGGTGCCAATCTTGTTGGCCGTGTCGCCATTGGCGCAGATGCGATCGGCACCGACCACGACCCACTGCACGGCGCCGGTCTTCATCAGGTGCGAGGCGGCCGAATCGGCGATCAGCGTGGCGTCGATGCCGTCCTGCTGCAGCTCCCATGCCGTCAACCGCGCACCCTGCTGCCACGGTCGGGTTTCGCCCGCGAACACCTTGCCGATGCGGCCCTGCGCCACACCCGCGCGGATCACCCCCAGCGCGGTGCCGAAACCGGCTGTGGCCAGTGACCCGGTGTTGCAATGGGTCAGCACGCCGCTGCCCGGTTCCATCAACCCGGCGCCCAGCGCCCCCATCAGCCGGTTGGCCGCCAGATCCTCCTCGGCGATCGCATGTGCCTGGCGATCCAGCACCTCACGCCAGTCCGCACCGGCAGCACACAGCGCCGCGCGCATCCGCGCCAGCGCCCAGGCCAGGTTCACCGCCGTGGGTCGGGCGGCATTGAGCCGCTGCAGGGCAGGTTCCAGCTTGTCCGCGGCCTGGCGACCGTCAGCGGCTTCGATGTCGCGCGCCGCCAGCACCACGCCCCATGCGGCGGAAATCCCGATCGCCGGCGCGCCGCGCACGGCGAGCGCGTGGATGGCGGCCGCCACCTCATCGCTGCTGTCGCAACGCAGGTATTCCACGACGAACGGCAGTTTGCGCTGATCCAGCAGTTCCAGTGCATCACCGGTCCAGCGAATCGGACGGATGCGGTCGTAACGGGTGTAGTCGAAAGTCTCGTTCATCACCGCATTGTAGGGGGAAGCTGAGGGTGAATCCGGGTCGGGAGACGGGATTCGCAGCGCGTGTTCGCTCGATCTGCAGCGCACTTGCAGGCGTTCGCCTCTGCGGATCCGAATCCCCGATCCCGTCTCCCTGCCGCAATCACCACACCCGGAATTCACCGCGGCAGCCGCCGCTGACCCAGACGCCGCCGCGATCCCAGCCCCAGGTGCGGTCCTGCACGCAGGCCGCGCGCGAGATCTGCCGTTCCAGGCGCACGCCACGGCGCACGTAGGCATCGCAATGGCGGGTGCGGTTGTCGTTGGAATCGCAGCGCACGATCTGTCCGTCATGGCCGCCGTTGCCGCCGTTCCAGCCACCGCCGGCCCAGCCGCCGCGACGGATCTCGAACTCCGCGCGGCATCCGCGCGATACCCACACCTGGTTGCGTTCGCGGCCCCAGTTGTAGCCCTCGCTGCAACGCGTCTTGGAGATCTGCCGATGGAAACGCACCTGGCTGCCCGGCGGAATGGCGCAGGCGCGATAGCGCTCGTCGTTGGAATCGCAACGGATGAACTGGCTGGCGTTGCCGTTCCACCCACCGTTGCCGGGATTGCCCTGCCAACCGCGCACGCGGAACTCGGCGCGGCAGCCGTCCTTCACCCAGACACCGCTGCGGTCCCAGCCCCAGTTCCGGCCCTGCGTACACCAGGTCTTGGACAGTCCGCGCACCAGTTCCACGCCACCGCGCGTGTCGGCGTCGCAATGACGGTAACGGTTGTCGTTGGATTCGCAGCGGATGATCTGGCCGCCGCCATCGCCGTAATGGCGATCCTGCGGCGCTGCATTCACATGGCCGGCACTCAGCGCCGCCAGCACGAACAGTCCGATCGATACGAGAGAACGCATGGCAATCACCCTCCTCTGGATTGCCAACGAATCTACGCGCGCATCATGAATGTGAATTCAAGGAAATCGGTTTCAGCCCGTGCGCCCCGATTCCGGTTATGCCATCGCTCAGGCTCGCGCGAAATCGAAACACAGCACATCGGCAATGCGCGGGGTATCGATCATCGCCATCAGCACGCGGTCCACGCCGAGTGCTACGCCCGCGCACTCCGGAAATCCCGCATCCAGTGCGTCCAGCAGGCGCGCATCCACGGCTGGTGCCGCCTGCCCGCGCGACTGGCGCACCGCGACGTCACGCTCGAACCGCGCGGCCTGTTCGCGACCGTCGGCCAGTTCGTGGTAACCATTGGCCAGTTCCAGCGGGCCGAGATACAACTCGAAGCGCTCAGCCACCGGAGGATCATCACCACGAATCCGTGCGAGCGCGCATTGCGAGGCCGGATAATCGTGCACGGCCAGCAGTTCGCTGCCGGAGAACTCCGGTTGCAGGCGATGCGTCATCAGCAGATCCAGCCAGTCGTCGCGGGTCAGGCCGTCCGGATCGATGCGTACATCGCCCAATGCATTGCGCAGCACGTCCACATCGTCCTGCATCGGATCGATTCCCAGCCGCTGCCGATACAGATCCCGGTACGTCACCGTGCGCAGCGTGGCGCTGCGTCCGACCAGCGCCAGCAGCCGGTTCAGCAGCGCCGCGCACTCGTCGATCAGGCGCACGTGATCCCAGCCGACGCGATACCACTCCAGCATCGTGAACTCGGGATTGTGCCGCCCGCCTGCTTCGCCATCGCGGAATACGCGGCCGAGTTCATAGCAATCGCCCACCCCCGCGGCGAGCAGCCGCTTGAGCGGAAACTCCGGCGACGTGCGCAGCCAGCGCCGGCGCGCACCGGCATCCACGTGCCCGCCGAATTCCAGCGAGAACGAAGCGATGTTCGGGTCGGTGTTGCCGGCCTGCGAGAGGATCGGCGTTTCCACTTCCAGCACGTCGCGCTCGGCGAAGAACGTGCGCACGGACGCGTTGACCCGCGCGCGCAGGCGTATCGCGGCGAAATCCGCGCCGGGCCGCCAGCTCATGCGTGTTGCGCCAGGAATTCGAGCAACCGCGCTTCGTCCCAGATCTCGATACCCAGTTCCTGCGCCTTGGCCAGCTTGGAGCCGGCCGCTTCGCCCGCGACCACGAGATGGGTTTTCTTGGAGACGCTGCCGGCGATCTTCGCGCCCAGCGCTTCGAGTTTTTCGCCGGCCTCGTCGCGGCTCATCGATTCCAGGCTGCCGGTCAGCACCACGGTTTTTCCGTCTAGGGGGCCCGCGGGGATGTCCGCCGATTCGGGCGTAATCGCCAGCAGTTCACGCACCGCCGCGCCGCCCTTGCGAAGCACTTCGGCGTGCTCGGCCGATTGCCGCCAGTCATCGAGCGACTGTGCCGCTTCGTTCGGCAGCCCCACCGTGACAAATGCATGCACGGGCGCTTTGAGCACGGCATCGGCATCGGCGAACGCGCTTTCCAGTTGCTCGGCGCGCACGCGCGTGATGCGCGGAATCTCCAGATCCGTCAACAGCGAGGCCAGGCCCAGGCTCTCGCGCAGCTTCGGATGCGGCGGGTGGCTGTCGGTGATCGTCACCCCGCGTGCGAGCAGTTCATCGATTACCTGCTGATTGCCGGGTTGATCGAAGAAATGGCCCAGCGATCGCGCGACTTCCCCGCCGATATCCGGCACGCGCTTGAACAGCGGCCACGGCAGATGGCGGATGCGTTCCAGATCACCGAACCACTGCGCCAGCACCTTGGCCGTGCTCTCGCCCACATGCTGGATGCCGAGCGCGAACAGGAAACGCTCCAGCGTCGTGGTCCGGCTGCGCGCGATCGCCTCGATCAGGTTGTCCGCCCATTTGGTCGCGACCTTGCCGGACTTCACCGTGTCCGCGGCGCCGTCATCGCGCTCATCCCGCGCGATGGCCTGCTGCGCGGCATCGGCGCGACGCTTCATTTCCAGCAGATCATCGACCTCCAGGCGATACAGATCGGCCACCGAAGTGACGTAGCCCAGATCGCTCAACACTTCGATGTAGCGCTCACCCAGGCCTTCGATATCCATCGCGCGACGCGAGGCGAAATGGCCGATGGCTTCCTTGCGCTGCGAAGGGCAGCTCAGCTCGCCGGAGCAGCGCCAGACCGCCTCGCCCTCCTCGCGCACGAGTTCGGATCCGCAGTCCGGGCAATGGCTGGGCATCGACCAGGGCTTCGTGCCGGCCGGTCGTTTTTCCAGCACCACGCTGACCACTTCCGGGATCACGTCGCCCGCACGCCGCACGATCACGGTATCGCCGTTGCGCACGTCCAGCCGTGCGATCTGATCGGCGTTGTGCAGCGTGGCGCGCGTCACCGTCACGCCGCCGACCTGCACCGGCTGCATCAATGCCCACGGAGTTACTGCGCCGGTGCGGCCGACGTTGACTTCGATGGATTCGACCACCGTCATCTGCTCCTGCGCCGGGAACTTGTGCGCGATGGCCCAGCGCGGCGCCCGCGATACGAAGCCCATCTCGCGCTGGCCGGCATAGTCATCGAGCTTGTAGACCACACCGTCGATGTCAAACGGCAGCGCATTGCGGCGTTCGCCGATCGATGCGTAATACCCGAGCAGACCCTCCACGTCGGCGACGACTTGATTGAGCGAACTGACCGGAAAACCCCACTCGCGCAGGCGTGCAAGCGTCTGCGAATGGGTATCCGGAAGCTCGCCCCCTTCCACCCGTCCGACCGCATAGGCGTAGAACGCCAGCGGCCGCTGTGCGGTCATGCGTGGATCCAGTTGCCGCAGCGAACCGGCCGCACCGTTGCGCGGATTGGCGAGCACCTTGCCGCCTTCCTTCAACGCGCGTTCGTTGTAGGCGCGAAACGATTCCAGCGGCATGTAGACCTCGCCGCGCACTTCAAGCACGGCCGGCCAGTCACTGCCGCGCAACTGCAACGGAATGGCCTTGATCGTGCGCAGGTTCGGAGTGACGTCCTCGCCGGCCGCACCGTCGCCGCGCGTGGCGCCCTGCACGAACACGCCATTCTCGTAGCGCAGGCTGATGGCCAGGCCATCGAGCTTGGGTTCGACCGAGAACATCAGGTGCGGACGCTTGAGTTTTTCGGCGATGCGACGCGCGAAATCGGCCACCTCTTCCTCGCTGAAGGCATTGCCCAGCGAGAGCATCGGAATCGAATGCCGGACTTCGGCGAACTTCGTCGACGGCGCGCTGCCCACGCGCTGGGTGGGAGAATCGGCGGTGATCAAATCCGGATGCACGGCCTCGATCTCATCGAGTTCGCGCAGCAGCCGGTCGTATTCGGCATCCGGAATGCTCGGCTCGTCGAGCACGTGGTAGCGGTAGTTGGCGTCGTCGATGAGACGACGCAGCTCGATGGCGCGGTCGGCGGGGGTCGGGGCGGTCATTCCGGAATTCTAAGCCGCCAGCGCGCAATACGATGTCGCCGGTGGCGCCGGGCAGCGACGAACTATCGGGAGCGCTTGCGGTCCCGTCGGGCCAGCCCGATGCGCATCAGCACCAATGCGGCGAACGCGGGCACGGCGATCCTGGCCGACAACGGTGGTGTCACGCCCGGCTGCGGCGAAAACGTCAGCCACAGCGCGCCCACTGCAAGCGCCAGCATGGCCAGCACCAGAAGCACGCGGGCGGCGCGAGTGGAGAACGGCCAGGCCACGGCGGGCGCTGCAAACACCAGGACCAGCGCGCCGGAGAGCAGAAAGCCCATCCGCCCCTGCGAAAAATCCGCCGTTGCCGCCAGTACCAGACCGAGCAAGCCGACACTGGCCGCCACGGCGCCCAGCACGCCCGCACATCGCTTGATCCCGCGGCTCCAGTCCAAGGTCCATCCTGTCATGTCGAGCGCGATGCGGAGCGCCGCATCAACCTTCGTTCAACGCGTCACCAGCGCGGCGATTTCGTCAGCGGCGGTGCTTCATGCTGGCGATCGTAGGCGCGCAGTTCTTCGCGGATGTGCTGGATGCGCTGGCGGCCCAGCGTGTTGCGGCTGTCGTCGAGCACCACGCCATTGAGCAGTTCGGCCATGCGCTCGACGTTGGGCAGCAGTTTTTCCCAGGCTTCCAGCGCGCTGATCGGCGCCGGCAGCGTGAGGAAGAAGGCGATTGCCGGGGTCTGCATCTCGCGGATGTTGGCCATGTCGAAACTGCCCGGCTGCATGATGTTGGCCATGCTGAAGATCGGGCCGCGCTCCGGATGGCCTTCGATGAGGCGATGGAACACGTTCATGTGGCCGAAGCTCAGGCCGGTCTTTTCAGCGGCGACCACGATGTCCTCGCCGCGCAGCACCTGTCCGGCCTTGGCCGCGACGTACAGCGAGACGATCTTGTCGAAATCCTGGCTCGGCCGCCGGCCGAGCTGGCTTTCGCCCGCGCCGCCGCCGTTGAGTCCCAGTTGGGGCTGGCCTAGCGGCTCGCCGGCGTGGATGCGATCGGCTTCGTGCGCCGCGTCCTCATCGGCCGCCAGGCTGGGCTCCATGCGCGTGGCATCGCGTTCGCTCGGTTCCAGCCGCCGGCCCTGGCTGGGCTTCTTGGGGCGACCGAAGAAGATGATCGCCGCGATCAGGATGACCCCGGCGATCAGGATGCCGATTCGCAGCATTGCCATGTCGGACACGTTGGTTTCTCCGCCAGGTTGGTTTCAAGGATCCAGCCGGATGCCGCTTCGACCCGGCTGCATGGCTCATGCCGCGCCGGCCAGGCGCGCGGCTTCCTCCAGGTCCACCGACACCAGCCGGCTCACGCCGGGCTCGCGCATGGTAACGCCACTGAGCTGATGTGCGGCTTCCATCGTCGCCTTGTTGTGGCTGACGAACAGGAACTGCACCTTCTCGCTCATCTCCTTGACCATGTTCGCCAGGCGGCCGACGTTGGCTTCGTCCAGCGGCGCGTCCACTTCGTCCAGCAGGCAGAACGGCGCCGGATTGAGCTGGAAGATCGCGAACACCAGCGCCACGGCGGTCATCGCCTTCTCGCCGCCGGACAGCAGCGAGATGTTGGAGACGCGCTTGCCGGGCGGGCGCGCCATGATCGCCACGCCGGTATCGAGCAGATCCTCGCCGGTCAGTTCCAGATAGGCGTGGCCGCCGCCGAACAGGCGCGGATACAGCGCCTGCACGCCGGCATTGACGCGATCGAAGGTGTCCTTGAAGCGGCCGCGGGTTTCGCGATCGATCTTGCGGATGGCTTCTTCCAGCGTTTCCAGCGCGGTGGTGAGGTCCACGTTCTGCGCTTCCAGGTATTCCGAGCGCTGCGAGGCTTCGCCGTATTCGTGGATCGCGGCCAGATTGACCGGTTCCAGCCGGCGCATGCGCGCATCGATCTGCGCCACGGTCTGTTCCCACTCGCGCACGTCGGCCACTTCCGGCAGCGTGTTGATGACGTCCTCCATGACGAAGCCGCCCGCGACCACGCCTTCCAGCAGTTGTTCGGACTTGAGCGCCAGCGCCTGCTGGTCAAGCTTGCGCTGGGAGATGCGTTCGCGCTGGGCCAGGGCCTGTTCGTCGCGCTGGTGGCGGGTCTGCTCGTACTGGCGCAGTTCGTGATCGATGCCTTCCAGCACGGTGCGCGCCTCGGCCAGTCGACGCTCGGCATTGACGCGTTCTTCCAGGGCGGCCTGGCGCTGCGCATCGAGATCCTGCACCGGCGAATCGCCCTCGCTGAGCTGTACGGTCAGTTCCTCCAGGCGGGTATCGAGCTGGCCGCGCTGGCCGCTCATGCGTTCCAGCGCCTGGCTGATCGCGGCGATCTGGGTGCGCTGCGATTCCAGCGTGAGCGCCAGCGCGTGATGGGCATCGCGCGAGGTGCGTGCCGCCTCGCGCGCGAAATCCCGCGCTTCGGCCAGTTGCCCGCGCTCGGTCTCCAGCGCGTTGCGCGCCGACTCGAGATCGCCCATCGCGGTGACGGCCTCTTCCAGCCGCATGCGCGCCTCGCGCGCCTGCTCGCGGCTGCTGTCCAGCGCTTCGACGAGCTGGGCCAGATCCTGATCGATCTTCTCGATGCGCTGGCGCGTGGATTCCACGCGCCCCTGCTGGCTCTGCAACTGGCCGGCCAGTTCGGATACGCCGCGATGCGCCATGTACAGCGCACGCTGCGCGTCTTCGCGCTGTTGTTCGGCGGCGAGCAGTTGATCGCGCAGGTTCGCCAGCCGGTGTTCGAGTTCGCCTTCGCGCGCCTGCAGGGTTTCGATTTCCGCGCGCAATGACTGGATTTCGCGTTCGCGCAGCAAGGCACCCTGCTTGGCCGCGCCCGAGCGCAGCACGCGCACCCAGCCGGCGCCAAGGCGTTCGCCGTTGCGCGTGATCACCGAATCGGCATCGCCCAGTTGCGCCTGCAAGCGGGGCGCGTCCTCCAGCGTTTCGGCCGCGTGCAGCCGCGAAAGCAGGCGGCGCACCGCCAGGGGGCCCTGCACCTTGGCCGCGAGCGAAGTCGGCGCCACCTGCAGATCGCCGGTTTCATCGGACACCAGCGCGATGCGGCCTTCGCCGAGTTCGCCCAGTGCATCGACCAGCGTCTCCGGCGAATCGACCAGCACGCCCTCGATCAATTGCCCGAGCGCGCTCTCGACCGCGTTTTCCCAGCCGGCTTCGACCTGCAAACGCTCGCCCACGCGGGCGGCCGAATCCAGCCCGCGCGCCTTGAGCCAGCTCATCGCCGCGCCCTGCTCCTGGCCGAGCGCCGCATGCTGCAACGTCTCCAGCGACGACAGCCGGCCGCGCGCTTCCTGCGCGCGCTTGCGCACTTCGGACAGTTCGCTCTGGCTGGCGCGCTGCTGTTCCTGCACGGCCGCGGCCGATTGCTTGCGCGCTTCGACCTGCTCGGTCAGCGTTTCCAGCGATTCCTTCTGGGTGTCGTGCTGCAACTGCAGTTGTTCGAACGCCGAGGCCAGCGCGTCCAGATCCAGGCCCGCGCGCTCGTTGGCGAGCGCTTCGCGGCGGCGTTCGGCTTCCAGTGCCTGGCGATCGAGATAGTCCACGCGCGTGCGTTCGACTTCGCCGGCGCGCGCGGCTTCGGCCGAGGATCGCGAATGGGTTTCCCAGCGTTGCTGCCAGTCGGCGAGTCTGGCTTCGGCCTCGCGCAGGGCGTCCTGGCGGGCCAGGTCTTCTTCCTTGAGCTGTTCCAGGCGCGGTTCGGCCTCGGCCACGCTGTCGCGCAGCACATTCAACTTCGCTTCGTCAACGCTGATGTGCTGGCCCAGTTCCTGCAGGGCGTTCTGCGCCTCATCGCGCGCCCGGCGCAGCCGCTCGGAAAGTTCGCGCTGATGCTGCATCTGCTGCTCCAGCCGCGCCAGCGTGCTGCCGACCTGATAGACCTCGGCCTGCGCCTTGTTGAGGGTTTCAGCCGCTTCGTCGCGGCGCACGCGATCGGTTTCCAGACTGCGTTCGGCTTCGCGCTGCTCGGCGATCAACTGCTGCAGGCGGGTTTCTTCCTGCGAGAGCTTTTCGCGCAGGCCCTGCAATCGGCTGTCGAGCGCGCGGTATTCGAGCGCCTTCCACTCGGCGTCCTTGATCCGGCGTTCTTCCTGCAGCGCCTGGTACTGCTCGGCCTGCTTAGCCTGGCGTTTGAGATGCTCAAGCTGCTTGCCGATTTCCTCGCGCAGATCGTTGAGGCGATCCAGATTCTCGCGGGTGTGGCGGATGCGGGTCTCGGTTTCCTTGCGGCGTTCCTTGTACTTGGAAATGCCGGCGGCCTCTTCCAGGTAGATGCGCAGGTCTTCCGGCCGCGCCTCGATGATCTGGCTGATCATGCCCTGCTCGATGATCGAGTAGCTGCGCGGACCCAGGCCGGTGCCGAGGAACAGATCGGTGATGTCGCGGCGGCGGCACTTGGTGCCGTTGAGGTAGTAGTTGCTCTGGCCGTCACGGCTGACCGTGCGCTTGACCGAGATCTCGTTGAACGCGGCGAATTCGCCAGCGATGGTGTGATCGCTGTTGTCGAAGATCAGCTCGACGGTCGCCTGCGACACCGGCTTGCGCGCCGAACTGCCGGAAAAGATCACGTCAGTCAGCGAATCGCCACGCAGGCGGCTGGCCGAGCTTTCGCCCATGACCCATTTCACCGCATCGATGATGTTGGACTTGCCGCAGCCGTTGGGACCGACGATGCCGGTCATGTTGGTCGGCAGGTGCAGCGTGGTCGGATCGACGAAGGACTTGAATCCGGACAGCTTGATGGTCGAAAGGCGCATGCGGCGGGAATGTCCGGGCAACGGCCGGCGGACCGGCGCTGCCGCTGATGTGGAAATGGATGAGCTTTCATCGCCATCCCGTTGATCCGGATGACAATCCGGCACGCCTTTTGACGTGCCGACCGATGAGTATAGCCGGGGTCGCGGAGCATGGGTCAGCCCGATTGGCTCGGCGTGGGCGAACAACCGGGCCCGGGGCCCACCGGCGGCCGCGGCCCCGGCAGAGGCGGTCCGGCCGGGGCGTGCGGCCCTGACCGGCCTGCTACGATGCCGGGGTTTGCTCCGCAGACCCTCCTCCCTCCATTCCAACGGGTAAGCACACCGTGTCTCTCTTTGCATCCGTCGAACAGGTTCCCGGCGACCCCATCCTGGGCCTGACCGAGGCGTACAACGCCGACAACCGCCCCGGCAAGGTCAATCTGGGCGTGGGCATCTACTACGACGAACAAGGCCGCATTCCGCTGCTGGAATCAGTGCGCGAGGTCGAGCAGGCGCTCGCCACCGCCGCCCGTCCGCGCGGCTATCTGCCGATCGACGGCCTGCCGACCTACACCGCCGCCACGCAGAAGCTGCTGTTCGGCGCCGGCTCGGCCCTGCTCGAAGCCGGACGCGTGGCGACCGCGCAAACCATCGGCGGCAGCGGCGCGCTGCGCGTGGGTGCCGATTTCCTCAAGCGTGCACTGCCGAACGCGAAGATCGCCATCAGCAACCCGAGCTGGGAAAACCATCGCGTGGTGTTCGGCACCGCCGGTTTCGAGGTCGTCGATTACCGCTATTACGACGCCGCCACGCACGGCCTGGATTTCGACGGCATGCTGGCGGATCTGGGCGCGCTGGAACCGGGCACCGTCGTGCTGCTGCACGCGTGCTGCCACAACCCGACCGGCGTGGATCTGGACGCGGCGCAGTGGGCGCAGGTGGTGGCCCTGGTCAAGGATCGCGGGCTGCTGCCTTTCATCGACATCGCCTACCAGGGCTTCGATCAGGGCATCGATGCCGACGCCACCGCGATCCGCTTGTTCGCCGATTCGGGCATTCCGGCCTTCGTGGTCGCCAGTTCGTATTCCAAGTCGTTCTCGCTGTATGGCGAACGCGTGGGCGCGCTGTCGATCGTCGGCGCCGATCGCGATGAAGCCAAGCGCGTGCTCTCGCAGATCAAGCGCACCATCCGCTCGAACTACTCCAGCCCGTCCACCCACGGCGCGGCACTGGTGGCCGGCGTGCTGGGCAGCGATGAACTGCGGACGCGCTGGCAGCAGGAACTCGGCGCGATGCGTGATCGCATCCACGCGCTGCGCGCGGGCCTGGTCGGCAAACTGGCCGCACTGGGTGCGCCGGAATTCGCCTTCATCCAGCAGCAGGCGGGCATGTTCTCGTATTCCGGCCTGGGCAAGGCGCAGGTCGATCGCCTGCGTGACGAGTACGGCATCTATGCCGTCGGCACCGGCCGCATCTGCGTGGCCGCGCTCAACCAGCAGAACCTGGACGTGGTCGCCCGGGCGGTGTACGAAGTTTCGCGCTGAGTCATCGGATGCCGTGCGGCCACCGGTTTGCGTCCGGAGCCGCACTGCCTCGCGCGAGGGATCGTCACCATCGCGCAGGGGGATCGTATCCCCGCTGCGCTAAAAGCTTCTCCGCATCAGTCACGAGCCGCATCGCCACGCGGGTACCCAGTACTTCGGCGTCGCCGTGGACACTTCTCGCGCATTGCGCGATCGTTGTTCCCTAGTTTGCCTCTCACAGCCTTCGCGGCTGTGCACGGGGGGCGTGCGCTTACCATTCGCCGCCGTCGGCAACAGATGCCGCCGCGCGATGCCTCAGTGCCCCAAACAAAGGAATGACTCATGAACCAGGACAACCATCGCCCATCTCCCGCTTTCGTTGCCGCCTCATGGGCGGCACTGCTGCTGGGCATCGGTGCGTTTCTGATCGGACTCTGGAATGCCCGGATGCTGCTCAACGAGAAGGGCTATTACTTCACGGTTTTGATGTATGGCTTGTTCTCGGCCATATCGATCCAGAAGAGCGTGCGTGATCGCGCGGAAAACATCCCGGTCACGAATCTGTACTACGGACTGGCGTGGTGTTCGGTGGTGCTGTCGATCGTTCTGCTGGCAACCGGCCTGTTCAACGCCACGCTGCTGCTGAGCGAAAAAGGTTTTTACGCGATGGGCTTTGCCCTGAGCATGTTCGCGGCAATCGCGGTGCAGAAGAACACCCGCGACATGGCGGCGATGGACGCGCCCGATGCGTCCGCGGGCCGGCTCCCGATGGAGCAGCCGAAGATGTCCGACAGAAACGATTGAGCCACGGCGGACAGCCGCGTCGCGCACGATACGCCGTGCGCGCCATGTTCGGCTGCCTGTACGGTTCGGGATCATGGCGCGTCGTCCACGCAGGCTGGGCGCGCGATGCGATCGATGGACCCGCCGGGGCCTGGTTTGGGGACGAGATGGTGGTGCGCGCGGTTACAGGCGCCGGCCGCTGTCGGCATCGAACAGATGCAGGTGGCGGGGGTCCAGCGCCATGCGCAACCGTGCGCCGGGGGCCGGAAGCCGCTGCGGCGGCACGCGCGAAATCCAGGTGTGGGCCTCCTGCACCACGTGCAGGAAGATTTCGTTGCCTACCGGCTCGACCGCTTCGATCGCCACTTCGAACCCCCGTGCATCGTCATCGGCCGGTTGCAGGTGCTCGGGACGGAAACCGAGCGCGACCGCCTGCCCGATCATGCGCTGCAACGCGGGCGCATCCGGCAGCGGCAGCCTGCCCGGGCCATCCATGTCCAGCCACAGGCCGTCCTGCTGCACGATCCGGCCGCGTGCGATGTTCATCGCCGGGCTGCCGAGGAAACAGGCCACGAACAGGTTCGCCGGTTGTTCGTACAGGGTCATCGGTGTGTCGATCTGCTGCACCTGGCCATCCTTCAGCACGACGATGCGCTGGCCCAGCGTCATCGCTTCGACCTGGTCATGGGTGACGTACACCATGGTCGCGCCGAGTTGCCGATGCAGGCGCGCGATCTCGGTGCGCATCGAGTGGCGCAGCTTGGCGTCGAGGTTGGACAGCGGCTCATCGAGCAGGAACACCGCCGGTTCGCGCACCAGTGCGCGGCCCAGCGCCACGCGCTGGCGCTGACCGCCGGACATCTCGCGCGGCAGCGTGTCGAGCATCGGTTCCAGCCCGAGCGTGCGTGCCGCCTCCATCACCCGCTGCCGCACCTGGGGTCTGGGCAGGCCGCGCAACTTCAGACCGAAGGCGAGGTTCTCGGCCACCGTCATGTGCGGATACAGCGCGTAGTTCTGGAACACCATCGCGATGTCGCGATCCTTCGGCGCCACGTCGTTGACGACGCGATCTCCGATCGACAGCGTGCCGTCGGAGATCTCCTCCAGTCCCGCAATCATCCGAAGCAGCGTGGACTTGCCGCAGCCGGACGGTCCCACCAGCACCATCAGTTCGCCATCGGCGATGCCGAAACTGGCGCCATGCACGGCCACATGGCCGTTGCCGTACACCTTGCGCACGTTGTCCAGCCTGACGCTAGCCATCAGCTCTCCCGGACGGCATTGAAACCGTCATGTGTGGCGTGGCTGTCCCCGGGCCCCTCCCAGCGACAGTGGCGTGCCCGCGAAGGCCGCCGTTGCAGGTGATGCACTCCCGTTTCGCAAACCGGGAAGTTGCGATATTCTGCCATGTAATCGTTTTCACAAAACATCCCTGCACGCCACGACACCGCCGGAGGGGCCATGTCGAAGTCTTACCGTTTCCCGGAGAATTTCATCTGGGGCAGTGCCACCGCGGCCTACCAGATCGAAGGCTCCCCGCTGGCCGACGGCGCCGGTCCCAGCATCTGGCAGCGCTTCGCGCACACGCCCGGACGCATGCTCAACAACGACACCGGTGACGTGGCCTGCGATCATTACAACCGCTGGCGCGAAGACGTCGCGTTGATGAAGCAACTGGGCATGCAGGCCTATCGCTTCAGCGTGTCCTGGAGCCGGGTGATGCCCGAAGGCCGCGGTCGGATCAACCAGAAGGGCCTGGACTTCTACGAGCGGCTGGTCGATACATTGCTGGAAAACGGCATCCAGCCCACCGCCACCCTGTTCCACTGGGATCTGCCGGCGGCGCTGGATGACCGCGGTGGCTGGCTCAATCCGGACATCGCCGACTGGTTCGCCGATTACAGCGAGGTGATGTTCAAGCGGCTGGACGGCCGCATCAAGCGCTGGGCCACGCTAAACGAGCCGTGGGTCGTCACCGATGGCGGCTATCTGCACGGCGCGCTGGCGCCGGGTCACCGCAATCGTTTCGAAGCGCCGATCGCCTCGCACCATCTGCTGCGTTCGCATGGCAAGTCGGTGCAGGCCTACCGCGCCGTGGGCCAGCACGAAATCGGTCTGGTGGTGAACATCGAGCCGAAGTACCCGGCCAGCGACAGCGCCGAGGATCAGGCGGCCACCCGCCGCGCCGAGGCGTACATGAACCGGCAGTACCTGGACCCGGTGTTCCATGGGACGTACCCGGACGAACTGCGCGAGATCTTCGGCGAAGCCTGGCCGGAATGGCCGCAGGCCGACATGGATCTGATCCGCCAGCCGCTGGACTGGATCGGCGTCAACTACTACACGCGCAACGTCGCCCGCCACGATGAATCCAACTGGCCGCTCAAGGTCTCACCGGTGCGGCAGAACCAGCACACCTACACCGAAACCGGCTGGGAAGTGTTCCCGCAGGGCCTGACCGATACGCTGACCTGGGTGAAGCAGCGCTATGGCAATCCGAAGGTCTTCATCACCGAGAACGGTGCCGCGTTCTTCGATCCGCCCAAGGCCGAGAACGGCCGCGTGCGCGATCCGCTGCGCGTGAGCTACCTGCGCCAGCATCTGCGCGCCGTGCATGCGGCCATCGAGGCCGGCTGCGACATCCAGGGCTATTACGTGTGGTCGCTGCTGGACAATCTGGAATGGTCGCTGGGGTATTCCAAACGCTTCGGTATCGTCCATGTGGACTTCGAAACGCAGACCCGCACACCGAAGGACAGTGCACGCTATTATGCGAAGGTCGTCGCCAGCCACGGCGACGCACTGACCCACGAGGACGATTGACGCGGATGCGGCGGATTACTTTTTGCGGCCTTGAACCCAACAACAAGAAGTACTCCGCATGAGCAGCGCGACACCTGCGGCAGGCGCGCCTGCGCTCGGCAAGTTCGTGCTGCTCGCCGACATCGGCGGCACCAATGCGCGCTTCGCCCTGGCCGATACCGGCGCGGCTTCACCGCTGCTGGATGAAAGCGTGCGCGGTTTCGTGGTCGCCGATTTCCCGTCGCTGGCCGACGCGGCGCAGCATTATCTGGACGAGATCCGCGCCGAACAGGGTGCGCTCGAAGTCCGTCACGGCGTGTTCGCCGTGGCCGGCCGCGTCGATGGCGACGAGGCCCGCATCACCAATCATCCGTGGGTCATCTCGCTGTCGCGCACGCGCGATGCGCTGGGCTTCGATGGCCTGCGGCTGGTCAACGATTTCGCCGCGCAGGCGATGGCGCTGCCGCTGCTCGGCCCGCGCGACGTGGTCAGCA
The DNA here is from genome assembly GCA_023390905.1 of Pseudomonadota bacterium. GTDB lineage: Bacteria > Pseudomonadota > Gammaproteobacteria > Xanthomonadales > Xanthomonadaceae > Pseudoxanthomonas_A. Next base: position 44,501 of record JAEWBY010000080.1, read on the forward strand.
TCGGCATTCCGGAGTGGAAGCCGCAGCCGCTGCTGCAGCACTGCACCTATGGCGTGATCGGGCCTGGCACCGGGCTTGGCGTGGGCGGCCTGATCATCCGCGAGGGCCGTCACCACCCGCTGGAAACCGAAGGCGGCCACGTCAGTTTCGCGCCCGGCACGCCGCAGGAAATCGACATCCTCGAAAAACTCTCCGCGCAGTTCGGCCGCGTCTCCATCGAGCGCTTGATCTGCGGTCCCGGCCTGGTCAACGTGCACCGTGCGCTGAGCGAACTGGCCGGTGAAGATCCCGGCAACCTGCAGCCTTCGGACGTGACCGCGCGCGCCGCGGCCGGCGATGTGCGCAGCGCCAACGCGATCGATGTGTTCTGTGCGGTGTTCGGTGCGGTGGCCGGCGATCTGGTGCTCACGCTCGGCGCGTGGGACGGCGTGTTCCTCACCGGCGGCCTGGTGCCGAAACTGCTGACCTCGCTGCAGCATTCAGGCTTCCGCCAGCGCTTCGAACACAAGGGCCGCTTCTCGGCCACGATGGGCCGCGTGCCGACGCTGGCCATCGTGCACCCGCGCCCCGGCCTGCTCGGCGCGGCGGCGATCGCGGTGGAAAGCTGGGGCTGAAGTGCGGGGATTCGGGAGACCTGAGAGGGGATCGCAGACCCCATCGGCTCTTTGATCGAATCCCCAATCCCCTCTTCCGGCTCCCGGCCCCGCAAGCTGGTCTACCTTTGGTCACTTTAAATGCGCACGCGAATTGCGTAGAAAGCTGAACTGCATTCATCGTGCGCCGCCCTTGCAGCGGCCGCGTCGGTTCGAAGCAGCACGCGCGGTTTTTTCCGGACGATGGCGCGGCATGCGCCGATACGACACGTCCCGCTGACAGCGATCCGCGCACACTCTTCTTTTCGCAGCACAGCCGACGCCAATGAGCCTGCATCCGCGCATCCAGGAAATCACCGAACGCATCCGCCAGCGCAGCCTGCCGCTGCGCCGCGCCTATCTGGCCGGCATCGATGCGGCCAACAGCAACGGGCCGCATCGCTCGCGCCTGAGCTGCGGCAACCTCGCCCACGCCTTCGCCGCCTGCGGGCCGACCGACAAGGGCCGCCTGCGCGCCGACGTCACGCCCAACCTCGGCATCGTCAACGCGTACAACGACATGCTCTCGGCGCACCAGCCGTTCGAGAGCTATCCGGCGGTGATCCGCGCAGTGGCGCGCGAACTCGGCGCCACCGCGCAGGTCGCCGGCGGCGTCCCCGCGATGTGCGATGGCGTGACCCAGGGCCGTCCCGGCATGGAGTTGTCGCTGTTCTCGCGCGATGTCATCGCGCAGGCCACCGCCATCTCGCTGACCCACGACATGTTCGACGCCGCGCTGTACCTGGGCGTGTGCGACAAGATCGTGCCGGGCCTGCTGATCGGCGCGCTCGCCTTCGGGCACCTGCCGGCGGTGTTCGTGCCGGCCGGGCCGATGACGCCGGGCATCCCGAACAAGAAGAAGGCCGAAGTGCGCGAGCGCTACGCCGCCGGCGAAGCCAGCCGCGAGGAACTGCTCGAAGCCGAGTCCGCCAGCTATCACGCGCCGGGCACCTGCACGTTCTACGGCACCGCCAACTCCAACCAGGTGCTGCTCGAAGCGATGGGCCTGCAATTGCCGGGCACCTCCTTCGTCAATCCGGATCAACCGCTGCGCGAAGCGCTCACCCGCGCGGCCGCCGAGCATGCACTGCGCATCACCGCGCTGGGCGATGACTATCGGCCGATCGGCCATCTGGTCGATGAGCGCGCGATCGTCAACGCGATGGCCGCGCTGATGGCCACGGGCGGATCCACCAACCACACGATCCATTGGGTCGCGGTCGCGCGCGCGGCCGGCATCGTGCTGACCTGGGACGATATCGATCAGATCTCGCAGATCGTGCCGCTGCTGGCGCGCGTGTATCCCAACGGCGATGCCGACGTGAACCGCTTCGCCGCCGCGGGCGGAACGCAGTACGTGTTCCGCGAACTGCTGGATGCCGGGCTGATGCACGACATCCCGACCATCGTGCCCGGTGGGCTGCGTGCCTATTGCGATGAGCCGCGGCTGCAGGACGGCCGCCTCGCCTACGCACCCGGCACGCCGCAGAGCGGGGACGACAACGTGCTGCGTCCGGTGGGCCGTGCCTTCGAGGCCCAGGGCGGCCTGCGCCTGCTGCGCGGCAACCTCGGCCGTTCGCTGATCAAGACTTCGGCGGTGAAGCCGGAATACCGGTTCATCGAAGCGCCGGCGGTGGTGGTCGATGATCCGCGCGCGCTCAACAAACTGCATGCGGCCGGCGTGTTGCCGCAGGATTTCATCGCGGTCGTGCGCTACCAGGGCCCGCGCGCCAACGGCATGCCCGAACTGCACTCGCTCGCTCCGTTGCTGGGCCTGTTGCAGAACCAGGGCCGTCGCGTCGCGCTGGTCACCGACGGCCGGCTGTCCGGCGCCTCCGGCAAGATCCCCGCCGCGATCCACCTCACGCCCGAGGCCGCGCGTGGCGGCCCGATCGGGAAACTGCGCGAAGGCGACATCGTGCGCCTGGACGCGGAAGCCGGCGTTCTGGAAGCGCTGGTTCCGGCCGAAGAATGGAATGCGCGCGAACAGGCCCCCAATACCTCGCCGGCCGCGCTCGATCTCGGACGCAACCTGTTCGCTGTCAGCCGCGACGTGGTGACGCCGGCCGATCAGGGCGCACTGTCGATTTCCTGCGGCCCGCCGTACCACAATGGCACGTGGGAATATGACTCGGAATACGAACTCGGCGAAACACCCGAAGCCGCATGCGCACCGCATGACGAGAAGGATGCCTGAGTGACCGGAAACAGGCTTCGTTGAAGATCACTGTACCCACTCCCCTGCTGCACTCGCCCGCTCCGCGAATTTCTCCATCCCGAATCCTCAATCCGCGTACACCATGACCATCGAAGCCCGCCAGCAGAAAGCCGAATCTCTCCTCCGCGCCGCGGGCATCCTGCCGGTGGTCACCGTGCATACGCTCGATGAGGCGCGCAAGGTGTCGCAGGCGCTGCTCGAAGGGGGGCTGCCGGCGATCGAACTGACCCTGCGCACGCCGGTGGCGATGGAAGCGCTGGCGATGCTCAAGCGCGAGCTGCCGGGCATCGTGATCGGCGCCGGCACCGTGCTGACGGTCGAGCAGATGCAGCGATCGATCGATGCGGGCGCGGATTTCCTCGTCACCCCGGGCACGACGCCGAAGATGGCCGACGCACTGGCGCAGGCGGACGTACCGGTGGTGCCCGGCGCCGCCACGCCCACCGAACTGCTCGCGCTGATGGAACGCGGCTTCCGCGTCTGCAAGCTGTTCCCGGCGACCGCGGTCGGTGGACTGGCGATGCTGAAAGGCCTGGCCGGCCCGCTCTCCGAACTCAGGCTCTGCCCGACCGGCGGTATCGGCGAGGACACCGCGGCCGACTATCTCGCGCAGCCCAACGTGGTCTGCATCGGCGGATCGTGGATGGTGCCGAAGAACTGGCTGCAGGAAGGCGCATGGGACAAGGTGCGCGACAGTTCGGCCCAGGCCGCAGCGATCGTCAAGCGCGTGCGCGGCTGATCGATACCCGCTGTTTCTGCGGAAGGGGTCTCAGCTCCGACCTGCGTGATTGTCGGGGCTGACTTCCAGCCGCAATGGCTGGCCAGTCCCGTTGCCCAATGCAACTGAAGACGATCACGCTGAAGCCTTCCTACGCGGCCACCAGGCGCATCGCCAAGCCACCGCGCTTCCACGCCCGCGCCAGCATGGCGTACCAGCCGACCATTAGCAGGCCCAGTTGCCATTCCAGCGCGTTCTCGATGCGATCCCGGAGATCATGATCGCCGACTAGCGCGCCTGCGGCGACATTGCCGAGGCCCAGCATCAGCATCGCCACGCAGATGCACGCCATCACGCGCGCGATGCGCGGCGTGATCGCTTCAACGCGCGAGGCCTGCCGCATCAGCAGCAACTGCGCCACGAAGCCGAACCCGAAATACACCGTCACGCCATAGCGGCGCAGGAATCCATACACCTCGCCCTGCGTGCCAAGAAAACTCGCGTACACCGCCAGCGCGAACGCCGAGGCGAGGCCCAGGCCCTGCATCAGCGCCAGGCTGCGCAGATGCGCAGAGCGCGCGGTCAGCCAGCGCCGCGACAGCCACCACGTCAGCGCATGCAGCACCGCGCACGGAATGACCAGCAGGCGGAACAGGTGATTGCCCAGCCCATGCCGCGACGCGCGGCTGATCGACACGCAGCCTTCCAGATACGGCATGCAGGCCGGCACGTGCTGTTCGGCGATGGAGATCGCGTAGGCCAGATGCGCCGCCAACAGGAACAACAGCGTGATCAGCAGCGGCAATGGCCACAGCGGAATGTCCGGAGCGGATGAGCGCATCGCCGATCTCCCTTGCGATGCGTCCACTGTACGCGCTCAGCGCAGTTCGACGTTCACCTGGGCGGGCAGTTCGCGGATGCGCAGCTCGCCGTTGCGCCACGATGCGGCGCGGCCGTTGATGGTGGTGCGTCCGGGCGCGCCTTGCAGCGGCCACGGCAGCACGATGCCGCCTTCGGGCATGCGCAGCCCGGCCGGCATCTCCAAGCGCAGTTGCGCGCCCGAACGTTGCAGGCGGTAGCCCAGCGGACCGTACGGCGTGCGCAGGCCCTCCACGCTGATGCCCTCCCCGTCCAGCCAGCGGGCCAGCACGCCCGCGGCGATCACGATGCTGGCGTCCACTTCGCGCGTGTAGGCGAACATGTCCAGCGCCGAGCGCACGAAGTCCGAGCCCACCCACGCATGCGGCAGGTCGCCGAGGAAGAACGGCGTGCGCGGCGTGCGCGAGACCACTTCACCCCACTGGTTCCATTCCTGCGGACGGCGATCCCGGAAGAAGAAATCGATCGCTTCCCACGCACGCTCGCGCCAGCCCAGGCGCACGAACGCGGCGACATTGCGCCACTCATACGGCGTGTAGTCCTTCCATTCGCGCTGCCCGTCACGGCGCTGCGCGAACTCGCGCCAGTAGCGTTCGAAGGTGTTGTTCACCAGATCCGCCGGCAACCGGCCCTGTTCACCGCCCGGTGCGAGTGCGATGGTGGTCGAAGTCGGATCGAAGTCGCCCAGTTCCGCCGCGCCCGGCAGATAATCGATGCCATGCGCACGCGTGGCGGCACGCAGCGAAGCATCGAGATCGGCGCGGAACTGATCGCGTGCGGCGGCCATCGTCCTGCGTTGCTTCGCGTCGCCCACGATGCCGGCCAGTTCGGCCGCATCCTTGTAACCGCGCAGCGCCCAGAAGTTGTCCCAGTACGAATGCATCGGCTTGGCCGAATAGCCTTCATGGCTGATCGACACCGGCATCATTCCGTAGAACGCCCCATTGCGTGCGCGATTGGCGTCGGTGCGCTCGCTCAGGCGCAGCGTTTCCATGTAACCGAACGCGCCCTGCACGTGCGGCCACATCGAGCGCAGGAACGCTCGATCGCCGGTGTAGCGGTAATACTCGGCGATGGCATAGATCAGTTCACCGTGGCTGTCGTTCTCCGGTACCGGATCGCTGCCGCGATCGTCCACGCAGCACGGCACCATGCCGTCCTTGAACTGGTACGGCGCATACCACTGCACATAGTCGCGCGCGACATCCTCGCGCCCCATTCGCAGCAGGCCTTCGGAGATCATCGCGCCGTCGCGGATCCAGCTCCGCGAATACGAGCGCGTGCCCGGCTGCAGGCGCGGCCCGATGCGCGAGATCAGCATGTGCGCCAGCGACGTGCGCAGCGTATCGATCAATGCCTGCCCTTCAGCCGGCACGCGGATGCGCACGCGGTCGAGCGTATCGCGCCAGCCGTCGGCCACCTCGCGTTGCGCGGCGGCGGCATCGAACGGAAACGCGACCGGAAGTTCGCCTTCCCAGGGTGCGAGCCAATGGGTTTCGAAACTCTGACCCGGTTGCAGCGTCACCGTGTACGTCTGCACTGCCGATGCCAGACCGTCGGCATCGTGGATTTCGATCGGCGCATCCTGCGCGGAGCTTCGCGGTTCATTGCGCGCCAGCCGCTCGGTGATGAGGCCCGCATCGAAGGTGGACGCCCGCGCATGGCCCGAGGGATCGAAATCGATCCGCAGATCACCGTTCAACAGTACACGGCCATCGCGCAGTGACAGCCTCCGGATCGGGCTGTAGCCGCCGGTGGTGTTGAGGAACTGGCTCGGCGGATTGACCTGGTATGGCATCAATGCCAGCGCCAGCGTGAACTGCCGGGGCTGCGCGCCGGTATTGGTCAGCCGATAGCGGCCGATCAAGCGCGATCGCCCGGACTGTTCCTGTGCGAAGGCGGCGATGCCCAGCGAGAACTCCGCGCGCGTCCACTCGACCTGCGGCATCGGCAGATAGCCGTCCTGCAGCGACAGCGAGGTCTCGACATCGGCCCAGGTCACCCACGACGGCGACGATCCATCCGCGTCGGCGACCTGCACGAAGGGCACGATGCTCGGTGCGCCGCGGCGCAGTTCGATCGCGCCATCTTCGCCAATCAAGCCCTGTTCCCTGCCGCCATCCACGCCCACCAGCGTCCAGTAGGGTTGCTCGCCGATGAAGCCGCGCGGGAACCAGCCACGCGGCCGATCGGCCGCGATCGATTCCAGCAGATCGTTCGGCGTCGCGGCAAAGGCCAGTGGCTGCACGCGCGCTTCCTGCAAGGCAATGCGCGGGGCGGCACCGCGTTGCACGCGTAGTCGCAGGTAGCGCGCCTGCGATTCCGGCAGGGCGATGTAATCGCGCCCACCGTTGCTTCCGCGCACGTCACGCAGCATGCGCCAGGCGCGACCGTCATCGGAAAGATCGATCGCATAGTCGGTTGCATGGCGATCCCTGGCCCAGTCCAGCCGCAGACCGCCGAACTCGCGCGGACGTTGCAGATCCAGCGTCAACGTCGCCCGCGCTGCATCGGCTTCCCAGGCGGTGGCCGGATCCTCATCGACGGCCCGCCGCGCATCGCTGTCTCCGCGCGTGCCCTGCGCCGTCGCGGTGGCGTCGAGTGGCGACGTGTCATCGGCCGGCAACGGCTCGAACGTCAGATCATCGAAACACACCGAACCCTTGCCGCCGACCTGGTTGTAGATCGTGAACTCCAGCCGCGCACTGGCCCGCATCACCGGATCCTTCGACGGCCCCCACGCCTTGCCGATATGGCGGCGCTTGTAGACCACCGGCGTCCACGTCGCGGGGAACGCATGGCGCGGGCGATTGACCCACCACACGTTGTCACCGCTCTGATCGAACAGCTTGAACTGCAGATCATTGGCCGGTGAATCGCCACGCAGCCGGAAACTGAAGCGGTAGTTGTCCGGATATTCCATTGGCAGATCGCGTTGCAGGCTGGCATAGCCGGAAACGCCGTTGAAATCGTAGTCCAGGCACAGCGCCCGGCCGGTCACGCCCTCGACCGTGCGCAGCCGCCCGCTGACCTGGTTGGAAGTCAGCACGCGCCATGCCGATGCATCCTCGAAGCCATCGAGCAGGCGAGCGCCCTCCTGCGCCTGCGCGGACAGGCACGACATCCCGCACAGCAGCATCAGCGCGCACACGTGGCGCAGTCGTTCGCGTATCACCCTTTGACGCTCCCCAGCAACAGGCCCTGCAGGTAATAGCGCTGCAGCAGCAGGAACAGCAGCAGCACCGGCAGCACGGTCACCACCGCGCCGGCCATCATCATTTCCACGTCCATGATGTGTTCGCGCGACAGCGACGCCAGCGCCACCGGCAAGGTGTAGTGCGCCTGATCGGTCAGCACGATCAGCGGCCACATGAAATCGTTCCATGCGGCCATGAAGGTGAAGATCGCCAGCGTCACCAGCACCGGCTTGAGCATCGGCAGCACGATCTGCACGAAGATGCGCAGTTCGCTGGCGCCGTCGATGCGCGCGGCTTCGAGCAGTTCGTCCGGGATGCTGCGCGCATACTGGCGCACGAGGAAGATGCCGAACACCGTCGCCAGCGCCGGCACGATCACACCGCCCAAACTGTTCACCAGTCCCAGTTGCTTCATCAGCAGGAACAGCGGCAGCATCGCCACCTGCGCCGGAATCACCAGCGCCGCGAGCAGCACCTGGAACAGGCGCTCGCGTCCGCGGAAGCGCAGCTTGGCGAATGCATAGCCGGCCAGCGTGTTGATCAGCAGCGAACCCACCGTGATCGCGCCGGACACGATCAGGCTGTTGGCGAAATTGCGCGCCATGCCGGTGCGTGCGAACAGCGCGCGGTAGTTGTCGAGCGTCGCGCCCCCGGGCACCAGCGGCGGCGGAAACCGGCTGGCCTCGCCGGCCGGCATGAACGAGACCGACACCATCCAAAGCAAGGGCGCAAGACTCAGCACCGCCAGCGCGATCAGGCCGAGGTGGATCCACCACGACTGCCAGCGCGATGCGCCGATTTCGCGGGCATGCGCGCTCATACCAGCCCCTTGCGGCGGCCGATGCGCAGCATCAGCGTGGTGACGGCCAGGATGATCAGGAACAGCAGGAACGCCACGGCCGAAGCGCGGCCGAGCTTCCACCATTTGAAGCCTTCCTCGAACATGAAATACAGCACGCTGACCGTGCTCTGCAACGGATCGCCGCGCGTCATGACGTAGGGTTCGGCGAACAACTGGAAATAGCCGGACACGGTGATGACGCCGACCACCAGCAGCACCGGTCCCAGCATCGGCAGGGTGATGTGCAGGAACTGGCGCCACTTGGACGCGCCATCGATGCGCGCGGCCTCGTAGAGATCCTGCGGAATCGTCTGCAGGCCGGCGAGGAAGATCACCATGTTGTAGCCGAAGTTCTTCCACACCGCGAACAGGATGATCGTCGGCATCGCCCAGCGTGGATCGCCGAGCCAGTCGATCGGCGCGATGCCCAGGTGGCCCAGCGTCCAGTTGACCAGTCCGTAGCTGGTATGGAACAGATAGCGCCAGATCACCGCCACCGCGACCAGCGTGGTCACCACCGGCGCGAACAACGCCGTGCGGAACAGGGCCTTGAAGCGCGCCAGCGGCGCATGCAGCAGCATCGCCGCGCCCAGCGAGACCAGAATCGACAGCGGCACGCCGACGACGACGAAATAGGTGGTGTTGCCGAGCGCTTTCCAGAACATCGGCGTCTGGAGCAGATCGAGGTAGTTGCCGAGGCCGACGAAGCGCAGGTTGTCACTGTCGGCCAGCGCATACAGGTCAAAGTCGCTCAGGCTCAGCAGCAGCGCCGAGAACACCGGAAGCCCGAAGAACACGCCGAGCACGATCAGCGCGGGCGCGGCGAACAGCCAGCCAGCGAGCGGAATGCGCCGGTTCACCGCGCCGCTCCGCGCGCCTGCGCCTGCGCGTGCATCCAGCGGCGCTTTTCGAGGATCGCATCCACGCGCGCGTCCAGATCGCGCACGGCCGCGTCCGGGTTTTCTCCTCCGCGCACGACGCGCTCGGTGGTCAGCCGGATCTCCTGCGCGATGCGCTCCCACTCCAGTACCTTCGGCGGCGGCTTGACGCGTTCGAGCTGATCGCGGAACGCACCGGCATACGGATCGTTCTTCAGCGCCGGCGATTCCCATGCGCTGCGCCGCGGCGGCATGTCGCCGATCAAGGCATGGAACTGCTGCTGCACCTGCGGCCGCGAGAGGAATTCGATCAGCTTCCACGCCGCGGCCTTGTGCCGCGAACTGCGGAAGATCACCAGATTGGTGCCGCCGGCGATGCCCGCGCCCGGACCGTCCGGTCCCGGCAATGGCATCGTGCCCCATTGATCACGCAGGTGCGCCGGCGCGCGTTCGCGGAACTCGCGGATGTTCCAGGGACCGGACAGATAGAACGCGTAGAAGCCGTTGAAGAATTCGTCCCACACGTTCGATATCTGCGTGTCGGACATCGGTGGCGCCCAGCCCTGCTCGAACGCATTGGCGTAGAACGACAGCGCGCGGCGGAAGCCCGGGCTGCTGAAATTGCCTCGGTTGCCGTGATCGCGCAGCAACGGGTCAGGCATCTGCAGCGCCAGTGACACCTGCTGCTCGAATTCGTTGACCGGCATCAGGATCGCGTAGCGATCGGGGCCGACGTTGCGCTTGATCGCGGCCATTGCCCGTTCCCACTCGGCCCAGGTGCGCGGCGGTGTCGGAAAACCGGCCTGGCGCAGCAGGTCCTTGCGATAGAACAGCAGTCGCGTATCGACGTACCACGCAATGCCGACCAGTTGGCCATCGACCACGCCGGTATCCCAGATGCCGGGGAAATAATCCGCGCGCTCGACCACCGGCGATGCCGCCACATACGGCTGCAACGGTTCCAGCGTGCCGAGCGCGGCGAATTCGGGTATCCACGTGTTGCCGATCTGGCCGACATCCGGCAATCCATCGGCGGCGAAGGCGGTCAGCAGTTTTTCGTGCGCGGCCGTCCACGGGATGTTCTGGATCTCGACATCGATCTGCGGATGCTCGCGCTCGAACTGCTCGACGAGCACTGCGACGACCTCGGCTTCCCGGCCCATCGCCCAGAAGCTGATCGTCTCGCGCGTGTCCTGCCTGGCGCAGGCAGGCAACAGCACGCAGGCCAGCGTGGCGATGGCGACGCCGATCCATCGCATCCACCGGTGGCGGAGGCGCGGACGTGTCGCGGACAGGCCGGTCGCCGGTGACGATCGCATCCGCGCAGCTTACTCCGGCATCTGCGATCGCGCCGGCTGCTGCGCCTGTTCAGCGGCCTGCGCCGCGCGGGACTCGGCCGTGCCCAGCGCACGCGCGGCAGCGGCCTTGGGGTCGGCGTTGGGCGGCACCTCGACCGGCGCGCCCTCCGGCGTCAGCCATCCGCCCTCGAAACCGGCGCGCTCCAGACCCTTGCGGATGTACGGGTTCTTCTTCATCACGTCCCAGACGAAGCCGTTCCGGTAATTGGCGATCATCGTCAGGATCGGGCCCTGATCGATGCCGATGTAGTCGCTCGCCACCCACCCTTCACCCGGCACGATGCGGCCGGCCTTGATCGGAATGTCGTAGTCGAAACTGGGGTTGAACGCATCGAGGAAGCCGTAGCTGGAATACAGATAATCGCCGTAGCGCTCGTGCATGTGTTCGGTGGCGGGAATGACGATCTCCGGCGCGAACGGCAGCGAGGCGATCGCCGCGGTCGGGGCGATGGTGCCGTCGTCGAAGTTTTCGCGGAAGCCCACGCCGCGCGCGGAGTAATGACGGAATTCGCGTTGTTCGCGGCGGTATTCCTGCATGGTCTGCTGCGGGCCGTCGCTGGCGGTCAGGCCCCAGACGTTCTCGCCGTAGCCGCGCCACTTCATCGGGTTTTCGATCGCGTAGTTGCGCTGGGCGTAGGTGGCGCGGCGGCTGTTCTCGAAGTAGTCGATGCCGCGTTCGCGCATGTACGCGTCCTGGATGCCGCGGAAGTCGATCCACACGTGGCTGTACTGATGACCGAAATGCGGACCGAAGGTCAGGTATTCCTGTCCCTGGTACACGCCCCAGGCTTCGCCGTAGGTGCGCGTCCACACTTCCCAGGCCTCCGGGCCGACCGGGTGCGAAGGCGAGCCGAGCGCGAGCACGTACAGCATCATCGCTTCGTTGTAGCCCTTCCAGTCATGCGGAATCGTGCCGCTCTCCGGGAACCAGCCCATCGAGACCAGCGGCTTGTTCTTCTGCAGGAAGGTCCAGTCCACGCGCTTGTACAGCGTGTCGGCGAGCTTGCGGATTTCCTCTTCGCGCGGATCCTCGCGATCGTAATAGGACTGCGCGAACAGCACGCCCATCATCAGCAGCGTGGTGTCCACGCTCGACAGCTCCACCCAGCTCGCGTACCGGTGGCCGGTCTGCATGTCGAGGAAGTGGTAATAGAAGCCCTTGTAACCGGCCTTGCCCTCGGCCTGCGGGCCCTGCGGCAGATCCTCGAGGAAGCGCAGCGTGGTCAGCGTGCGATCCACGGCCTGCGTGCGGTTGACCCAGCCGTTCTCCACACCGATCGGATACGCGGTCAGCGCGAAGCCCACCGACGCGATGCTGGCGAACGGACGCGAAGGAAACCGATCCGGCGTCATGCCGTTGGTTTCGTTGGTGGTGTCCCAGAAGAACTGGAAGGTGCGCCGTTCGATGTCGCGGAACAGCGGCGAAAGTTCCGGTTTCGCCGGCGGTTCGGGCTTGCGCGCCGAGGCGCCGGTGGTCGGCTTCGACGCGGTCGCCGATCGAGCCGGCGCGGGCGTCTGATCCTTGCAGCCGGCGGCCACCGTCAGCAGCGCCGCCAGCGCCAGCATTCCCCACGTTTTCGTCCACCTGGTATTCGCTGCCCGACTCATCTCGTGTAACCGTTTACATTCAAGTGCAAAAAAAACCGCGGCGCTCAGGCCGGGAGCGGATGGGGATGCGCCTGGGGGGGCGGCGCATCCTTCGCGGCGCAATGGCGATCGATGAAAGCCTGGTGCGTGGGCATGGCGTCCACGCACCGGCCGACGGTGGCGGCCACGTCGTCGACGAAGCGCCATACGTCCTGTTCCGGAACCTGCCGCACCAGAGGATGACAGGCACGCGGCACGATGCCCTGCCCGACCATCACCTGCACCCAGCTCATCTCGGCGAACATCTCCTCGCCGTTGCGGAAGAAGCGGCCGCTGTCGCCGAACAGATCGATCACCTCCTGCAGTTCCTGCGGGATCTCCATCTGCCGGCAGCGCGTCCAGAATTCGCCTTCGCGTTCGTTGGCCTTGTAATGCAGGATGAGGAAATCGCGGATGCGATCGAAGTCGAACGCCATCTGCCGGTTGTAGTTCTCGGCCAGCGTGGCGTGATCGCGCGACTGCGGCCACAGCGCGAGCAGCTTCATGATGCCGGACTGGATCGAATAGATGCTGGTGGCTTCGAGCGGTTCGAGGAAGCCGCTCGACAGTCCGATCGCCACCACGTTGCGGTTCCAGAACTGCCGGCGCCGCCCGGTGACGAAACGCAGCGGCATCGGATCCTTCAGCGGCCTGCCATCCAGATGGGCCAGCAGCGTCGCGGTGGCTTCGTCGTCGCTGATGAACTGGCTGCAATACACGTGGCCATTGCCGGTGCGGTGCTGCAACGGAATCCGCCATTGCCAGCCAGCCTGCCGCGCGGTCGAACGCGTGTACGGCGTGGGTGCACCGGCATTCTCCGTCGGTACCGCCAGCGCGCGATCGCAGGGCAGCCAGTGGCTGTAATCGAGGTAGCCGGTCTTGAGGGTTTCCTCGATCAGCAGGCCACGGAAGCCGGAGCAGTCGATGAAGAAATCGCCGGCGATGCGTTCGCCGCTTTCGAGTTCGACCGAAGCGATGTCGCCACGCTCATCACGCAGCACCTGCCGCACGATGCCCTCGTGGCGCACGACGCCGCGCTGTTCGGAATAGCCGCGCAGGTAGCGCGCATATAGCCCGGCGTCGAAGTGGTAGGCGTAGGAGATGTTCGCCAGTGGCGAATTGGCCGGCACGTCGCGCGCCGAGGTCATGAATTTGTCGTGCATCGCGGCGGTGGCCGCGAGCACGTGATCGCCCAGCGGCCGCGCGCGGCCATCCAGGCGTGCCTTGTACCAGTAATGCTGGAACGGCAGCATGCCCAGGCCCGGACCCAGGCTGTTGCCGAACCCGTGCACGTAGGTCTGGCCCGGCCGCAGCCAGTCGCGGAACTGCACGCCCAGCTTGAACGTGCCCTGCGTGCTGCGGACGAAATCGGCTTCATCCAGCCGCAGCATCTGGTTGAACAGATGGATGTGCGGAATGGTGCCCTCGCCCACGCCGACGGTTCCGATCTGCTCCGATTCGATCAGCCGGATCGACGTGCCGCGCGGCAGCACCGCGGCCAGCGCGGCCGCGGTCATCCAGCCGGCCGTGCCGCCGCCGACGATGACGATCGAGTTGAGGGCGTGTTCGTTCATGCGTGGTGGCCTGCCTCGGCGCAGGGCCCGCGGGGAGAGAGTCGCGGACCCTGCGCCGGGTTCAAGCCTGCGCGTCTGTTACCAGAACACCCGCGCGCTCATGAAGAGCGTGCGCGAGGGGGTGTACATGCCGCCGATTTCGTTGAACTCCACCGTCGGGTTGTAGGTCACGCCATCGCCCCAGTCGGTGATGAAGCCGTTGTAGTTCTTGGCATTGGTGGCGTTGATCAGGTCACCGCGAATCTGCACGGTCACCGTGTCGGTCACGTGCATGTCCTTGGACAGCGACAGATCCAACTGGCGGGTACCCCAGATGTCGCCACCAACCAGGAACTTCTGCCCCGGCACGTTGCGCACGGCCACCGGCATCGGCACACCGAAGTACTCGCCCGGCGCTACTTCGTTCAACGGCGGAGTCGTCGCCAGCGTCAGCTTGGCCGAAGCGGTGATGCCCCAACCGATGTCGTAGATGCCGGTGAAAACGAAGCGATGTTCCGGGACGGACTTGAGATAGATGAAGGGATAGTCGTTGATGGTGGCTGCATCGAACGCATAGTGCTCGTCACCGCCGCGGTTGCCCTTGGAGTGCGAATACGTGTACGCGCCCGTGAAGCCCCAGCGCGATTCCTGCGTGTAGGGTTTTTCGGCCGACAGCAGCAACTGCGTGGTCTTGGTCTCGATGCCGTTGTCGCCCAGAATCAGGCCGCCGAAGCCGGGCGGATTGTGGCCCCACGGCTGGCTGCCGTTCTGCCAGAAGTCGCCGTTCGGGTAGCGGTTGCCCAGCGTGAAGACGAAACCTTCCTTGCTGTGGATGTAGGACACGGTCGCCGAGGTGTTCCACTCGCCGATGATGTTGCGGATACCCAGCGAGTACTGATCCGAATACGGGGTCTGCAGATCGTTGTTGAGCAGGTCGATTTCACCGGTGCGGACGTTGGAAGGCACCAGGGTGGCCAACGTGTCCAGACCGTTGAGGAATGCCGGATTCCACGCCACGCAGCTGCCGGGCGCCGGCGTGCAGCCGCTGGTTTCGGCGAAGCGGACGGTATAACCGGACAATGCCGACTTGACCTGTTCCAGACCCATGTAGTCATACAGGTTGCGGTCGTAGCTGCGACCCGCGCCGCCGAACAGCACGAAGCTCTCGTCACCGTTGAAGTCGTACGAGAAGCCCAGGCGGGGCGCCCAGTTGTCCTTGTCCGCCTTTCGACCGCTGCCGTTGCTGATGTAGTCGTAGATGTTGATGCCGCCCTTGGCCAGTTGCTCGGCATAGGTCGCGCTGATGGCGGGATCGGTGCCCGGACCGGTCAGTGCGGCCACGACTTCAGCCGGCGTCACGTTGTCCAGGTATGACGGAATCTTTTCGTAGTCGTAGCGGATGCCGAGGTTCAGCTGCAGCTTGTCGTTCACATCCCAGTCGTCCTGGATGTAGATGCCGAACTGCTTGCTGGTCGTGGTCACGATCGGCGAGGCACCCGTGAACGGCAGATTGAAGCGCACCTGGTACGGAATCGGGCTGGTGCCGACGCCATCACCCACGGCGTAATAGAAAGAGGGATTGGCGGTCGAGTTCTCGCTCTGGGTCAGCTCGACTTCCTTGTACTTCACGCCCGCCTTGATGACGTGGCTGCCTGCCCATTCGAGCGAGCTGAAGGTGATGTCGTTCTGGAAGCTCGGCCCCTTCTGCGCCTTGCGCTGGATGGCCAGACCGCTGGTGGCGTCGGTGCGCAGCAATTGATCGCCATCGGCCAGACCGACGGTGTAGATGATCTGGTTGCCCATCGTATAGGCGGTGGGGTTGTACAGCACATCTTCGTACGAGATGCGCGCTTCGTTGAGGTAACCCTCACCGTAGTGCTGCCACCGCAGATCGTAGCGTTCTTCGGTGTTCTTGATGTTCTTGGACGCGGAGATCGCGGTCTGGTTGCCGACGTCGTCGCGACCTTTCTCGTCGCGGATCTTGGCCGACAGTTCGAGACGATCGTTCTCCCCGATGTCCCAGTCGATCTTGCCGAAGTACAGATCCTCGGAGAACGGGCGGGTGGCCGGGCCCAACTGCGCCAGCGCGCTGGCCGGCAGATCATCGGTGTACTGGGTGAAGCGATCCGGCACGCGTACCGGGTCGGAATTCAGCACGAAATCCTTGGCTTCATACGCCACGAAGAAGTGCATCCTGTCCTGGATGATCGGACCGCCGAAGGAGGCGCCGTATTCGTTCTGGTGCGTGGGGTCCTTGTCGTTGGTGCCCTGCTCGGCCGGCATCTTGGCGCGCCAGCTCGTGGTCGTCTTGCGGCCGAACACCTCACCATGGAATTCGTTGGTGCCGGACTTGGTCTGCGCCACGATGGCCGCCGAACCGACCTGGTCGTACTCGGCCTTGTAGTTGGAGGTGATGACCTTGTACTCGCCGATCGCCAACTGCGGGAACGGGTTGCCGGCGCTCTGCTCCTGGCCGGACACGCCGCCGAACAGGTAGGACTTCTGGCCAACGCCGTCGATGAACACGTTGACCGCGGCCGGATTCTGCGCACCACCACGGATCTTGCTGTTGCCGGTGCTCGACGTTTCGAACTGCATGCCCGGCACGGTGTCGGCGAACTCGAGGAAGTTGCGGGTCAGCTGCGGCACGGTGTTGATCTGCTTCAGCGAAATGTTCGACCCGACTTCGGAGGTCTTCACTTCCTGCAGCGGCGGTGCGGTGACCTGCACGGCGTCCAGTGTGGTGGCATCACCGGTGGCCGCTTCCGGCGCGGTGGCGCCGCCGGCGATGTTCAGCGTGACCGAGGTGGCGACCGACAGGGTGACGGTCTTCTCGGTACCCGGGCCGGCATCGACGCGGTAGGTGCCCGGCGGCAGGCCGACGAGCGCGTAGTTGCCATCGGCGCCGACGCTGACGCGACGGGTCAGGCCGGTGGCGGTGTTGGTGGCGGTGACGCTGGTGCCGGTGGGCGCCTTGCCGCGCAGGGTCGCGTTGGACGACTGCGCCATCACCGCGGGCGCGGTGACCATCAGGCAGCTCGCCAGTGCGACGGTGAGCAGCTTGCGGTTGATGCGCTTGTTCTGTTGCGTGTGCCTCATGACCTCTCTCCTCCAGGGGCGACGATCTATCTGTTTTTGAAAGTAATTTTATGTAACCGATTACAGCTTGAAGCAAAAAAAATCGCGCCAGGCGCCTAGCGTTTTCGGGTGCCGCCAGACGCACTGGACTCACGAATGATCAATTCCGGCACCAGCGTGCGCGCGGTCGCCGGAAGCGGTTCGGGCGCATCGATGCCGTCGAGCAGACGTGTCATTGCATGTCCGCCCAGTTCGGCGATGCTCACCCGCATCGTCGTCAAGGGCGGGTGAACAAAACGCGCGAGCGGGATGTCGTCGAAGCCGGCCAGCGCGATATCCGTTGGCACGGTGACGCCCGCTTCATTGAAGGCGTACAGGCAGCCCAGCGCCATCATGTCGTTGGCGGCGAAGACGGCGTCCGGACGCTCCGCCCCGGCCAGCAGGCGCTTGCCGGCTTCATAGCCGGAGGTCTCGCTGAAATCACCGGCCAGTTCCCATGGCGCACCGGCGTCGGCGGCCATCGCATCGCGATAGCCACGCAGGCGCTCGCGTGCATCGAAGTTGTCCTCCGGCCCGCCGATGAAAGCGATCCTGCGGTGCCCGGCCTCGAGCAGATGGCGGGTCATCGCCAGCGCACCGCCGTAGTTGTCGATGCTCAGCACCGGATAGGTGGCGTCTTCCAACTGGGTATTGATCAGCACCACCGGTAGGGCCGACGGCAGGTTGTCGGTGAGGAAGCCGGGGCGGTCGGTGTACGGCGAGAGCACCAGCAGGCCGTCGACGCGGCCGCGCATCGCGCGCAGCGCCTCGCCCTGCTCTTCGGGATGGCCGTGGTAGCTCGACACCAGCAGATGCTGGCGGCGCGCGCGGGCGACGTGATCGATGCCGCGCACCAACTCAGAGAAGAATTCGCCGTAAAGATCGGGCAGCACCACGCCGATGGTCTGGGTGCGGCGGCTGCTCAGGCTGCGCGCGGCGGCGTGGGGCTGGTAGCGCAGGCGGTCGGCGGTCTCGACGACGTGCTGGCGCACGGCATCGGCCACGTTGTCGTGGCCGTTGAGCGCTCGCGAGACGGTGGCCACGGAGACCCTCGCCTCCCGCGCCACGTCCTTGATGGTGACAGCCGTACGCGCCATTGAACCGCCCCTCCGCGGTCATGACTGGTGGTCGGAGCGGACTGTAAACGTTTTCAAAACTGAATGTAAAGCCCAAGTTAGTTCCGGGTTTACAGTCAGTGGAATCAAGCGTTTACAGCCGCCTCTTCAAGCCCGCCGGATGATGCGACGCAGCAATTGCGTGCGCTGCGTCACCGGCTGGCCTTTCAGCCGACATGCGGACATCGCATGTCCGGCACACGTCATCAGCGGGCGCTGACTTCGAACTGCGCTTCGAGCGTCTGGGCCGAGCTTCCTCCCGCAAACACGGTGAAGGCGCCCGGCTCGACCACGCGCTTCATCGCCGCGTCGTACATCGCCAGATCCTCGAAGCCGAGCTTGAAGGTCACGGTCCTGGACTCGCCCGGCGCCAGTTCGACGCGTTCGAAGCCACGCAGCGCCTTGACCGGACGGGTTACCGTGGCCACGTCGTCGCGCACGTAGAGCTGCACGACCTCGGCGCCCGCGCGCGCGCCGGTGTTGGTCACCGTCACCGACACCTGCTGCGTGCCATCGGCGGCAATGCGCGGCTGCTGCAGGCTCAACTGGCTGTACTTGAACGTGGTGTAGCTCAGTCCATGGCCGAACGGATACAGCGGGGTCCACGGCACGTCGATGTACTTGGAGGTGTAGCGCTCTTCCTCGCGCGGCGGGCGGCCGGTGTTCTTGTGGTTGTAGTAGATCGGCACCTGGCCCACGTTGCGCGGGAAGGTCACCGGCAGCTTGCCGGACGGGTTGAAATCACCGAACACCACATCGGCGATCGCGTTGCCGCCTTCCACGCCGGGGAACCAGGCTTCCAGAATCGCCGGCACCTTCTCGCGCAGCGGCCCGATCGACAGCGGACGCCCATTGAGCAGCACGGCGGCGGTCGGCTTGCCGACCTGGGCCACGGCATCGGCCAGCGCCTGCTGCGCCCCGGGCAGATCCAGCGAGGTGCGATTGCGCGCTTCGGCGCTCATGTCCGGATGCTCGCCGAGGAACAGCAGCACCGCGTCGGCCTGCCGGGCGATCTTCACCGCCTCGGCGATGCCGGCGGTCTCGCCGCCCTCGATCGTCGTGCCCTGAGCAAACAGCACCTTGGTTCCTGAACCCACGGCGGCGCGGATGCCGGCCAGCGGCGTCACGGTGTCCTCGTCGCGCCCGGCCCCGGCCCAGTTGCCGAGCATCGCGCGCTGCAGATCCGCGAGCGGGCCGATGACGGCCAGCGTCCGGATCCTGTCCTTGGCCAGCGGCAGCGTGCCGTTGTTGTCCAGCAGCACCATCGACTTGCGCGCCATGTCGCGTGCGGCGGCGCGGTTTTCCGGTGTCAGCGTACGGGCTTTCTCGCGCTCGACATCGCAGTAGCGATACGGTTCCTCGAACAGGCCCAGGCGGTACTTGGCGCGCAGCACGCGGCGCACGGAGTCATCCACGTACGACTGCGGCAGCTTGCCTGCGCGCACGGCGGCCGCCACGTCCTGCACGTAGATGCGGCTGACCATGTCGATGTCCACGCCGGCCTTCAGGCCGAGCGCGCCCGCATCGGCGCGACTGCCCGCCACGCCGTGCTTGAGCAGTTCTTCCACGCCGGTGTAGTCGCTGACCAGTACGCCGTCCCAGCCCCATTCCTTGCGCAGCACGTCCTGGATCAGATGAGCGTTGGCATGCATCGGCGTGCCGCCGATCTCGTTGAACGAGGCCATCACCGACTGCGCGCCCGCATCGACGGCTGCCTTGAACGGCGGCAGGTAGATCTCGCGCAGCGTGCGCTCGGAGATGTCGGCGACGTTGTAGTCGCGTCCGCCCTCGGCCGCACCATAGGCGACGAAATGCTTGGCGGTCGCCAGCAGGCTGTCGTCGGCGCCGAGCTTGTCGCCCTGGAAGCCGCGCACGCGCGCGGCCGCCAGCACCGAGCCCAGGTACGGATCCTCGCCCGCACCTTCGACGATGCGGCCCCAGCGCGGTTCGCGGGTCACGTCCACCATCGGCGCATAGGTCCAGTGGATGCCGTAGCCGGCCGCCTCGCGCGCGGCCACGCGAGCGGCGTTCTGCACTTCGGCAGGATCGAAGCTGGCCGCTTCGCCCAGCGGCACCGGGAAGATGGTCCGATAGCCGTGGATCACGTCGTAGCCGAACATCAGCGGGATGCCCAGCCGCGACTCCTCGACCGCGATCTTCTGCAGGCGGCAGGTCAGTTCCGCGCCCTGGGTACCGAGGAACGAGCCGATCTCGCCGCGGCGGATTTCTTCCTCCCCGCCCGCGCGCGCGGCAGCGCCGGTGTCATTGCCGATGGCGGGCGGCTGGTTGAGCTGGCCGAGCTTTTCTTCCAGCGTCATCTTCGCCAGCAGCGCCTCGACGAAGGCTTTCTCGCCGGCCGGCGGCGTGGTTTTGGCCGCCAGGGCGGGCCCGGCAATCGCGGTGGCGATGGCCGCGGCCAACCACAGGCCGCGCACGCGCGCGAGCGCGCGCCGGTCAGGACGTGTCTGCATGAAACCTTTCCTCCCTAAGACAAGGGCCGGAATGTAAACGTTTTCATGCAAAGTTCAAAGACGCACGGCAGCAACCGGAATCAGCCCCGCTCCCCGGGCGTGCGGGCCTGGATGGAGAGGGCGTGGATGTCGGTGGTCATCATGTCGCCCAGCGCCGCGTACACCGCGCGATGCCGGGCCAGCGGGAGCTTGCCGGCGAACGCCTGGCTGACGATGCGTACATTGAAATGTCCGCGGCCATCGCGAGCGCCCTCATGCCCGGCATGGCGGTGGCTGTCGTCCTCCACTTCCAGGTGTTCGGGCTGAAACGCCTGCACCAGCGCGGCGCGGATGCGCTCGACCCTCTCGCCCGTCATGGCAGCACCTTGCGGAATGGGCGCACGTCGACCCGCGCATAGACCCCGGCTTCCACATAGGGATCGGCATCGGCCCAGGCGCGGGCGGCGGCCAACGATTCGAACTCGGCGATGACGATGCTGCCGCTGAACCCGGCCTCGCCCGGATCCTCGGCGTCGATGGCCGGGCACGGGCCGGCGAGCAGCAGGCGACCTTCATCGCGCAGCGCGGTCAATCGCGCCAGGTGCGCCGTCCGCGCCGCCAACCGTCGCGCCAGCACGCCCTCGCCATCATGCCCTTCAATCGCGTACCACATGCCGACTCCTGATTCTGCCCCTGAACGGAACACCGATTGTACGTGCCGGCGGGAGGGCCTCCGGCCCCGCGCTATGGACACGTCCGTCCGCAGGGCTTACTCTTGAGACCAATGCACGGCCGGAAGCAGCGGCCCGTCGGGGATTCCCAGGCAATGCACCGGCGCCCGTCCCGGGTTCGGCCATCCGCCATCGACGCTCGATTCGCTGCCCCCCATCGGCCGCGCCGACGACCTTCTCGCTGTCGGTCGCCGCACTTCAGGCGGCGTCTCTGCTTGTTTTGTTGATGTACGGCAACGCGTGCCCGCGCCAAGGGTGACAGCCCGACTGTCATGGCCGGTGGCGCATCCGCTCACTGTGACTTGCACTACGGCTGTAACTTGATGAGCTCCGAACTCGCGCACGACGCGAACCCGCCCAGCCAGTCCCCCCATCCGCAGCAGCAGGAAATGCCGCTGGCGGTGGTGCATGGGCAGCCGGTGCTGCAGATTCCGCAGGATCTCTACATTCCGCCGGACGCACTGGAAGTCATCCTGGATGCGTTCGAAGGTCCGCTGGATCTGCTGCTGTACCTGATCCGCCGGCAGAACCTCGACATTCTCGACATCCCGGTGGCGGAGATCACGCGCCAGTACGTGGACTACATCAACGTGATGCAGGAGCTGCGCTTCGAACTGGCGGCCGAGTATCTGGTGATGGCCGCGATCCTGGCCGAGATCAAGTCGCGCATGCTGCTGCCGCGACCGGTGAGCGAAGAAGGCGATGAAGCCGATCCGCGCGCCGAACTGGTCCGCCGCCTGCAGGAGTACGAGCGTTTCAAGCAGGCCGCCGAGGATCTGGACGCCCTGCCCCGCCAGGATCGCGACACCACCCCCGTGCAGGCGCACGTGCCGGATCGCGCTTCGGTCCGCCTGCCGCCGCCGGTGGATCTGAAGGAAATGCTGCTGGCGCTGCACGACGTGCTCAAGCGCGCCGAGCTGTTCAGCGGCCACGCCATCAAGCGCGAAGCACTGAGCGTGCGCCAGCGCATGGGCGATGTGCTGTCGCGGCTGGACGATGGCAAGTTCCACCGTTTCGAATCGATGTTCACCGCCGAGGAAGGCAAGCTCGGCGTGCTGGTGACCTTCCTGGCGATGCTGGAACTGGCCAAGGAACAGCTGCTCGACATCGTGCAGGAAGCACCGCTGGCGCCGATCTACATCAAGTCGCTGGCGCTGAACAACACCAACGAACCGCTGCAGTTCTCCAGCGAGTTCGATGACAGCGACGCCGCCAACGACGCAACATGACGGCCGCACCGATGCGGCGCACGCGACATTCCACCTACTGACGTTCCCTGCTCTGCTGATGGATCAAACTCTCGTCAATCGCATCGTCGAAGCCGCGCTGATGGCGGCCAGCCAGCCCCTGACGCTGGCGCAACTGCACGGATTGTTCCCCGAAGAAGAACCCGCGCCGGCCGGCAGCGTCGAACGCGCGCTGGAAGAACTGCGCGAAGCCTGCGCCGATCGCGGTGTGGAACTGGTGGAAGTGGCTTCCGGCTTCCGCTACCAGGTCAAGGCCGACGTGCACGCCTGGGTCGCGCGGTTGTGGACCGAACGCAAGACCAAATATTCGCGCGCCACGCTGGAGACGCTCGCGCTGATCGCCTATCGGCAGCCGATCACGCGCGGCGAGATCGAACAGGTGCGCGGCGTGGCGGTGAGCAGCAACATCATCCAGGCACTGGAGGAACGCGAATGGATCCGCGTGGTCGGCCATCGCGACGTACCGGGCAAGCCTGCGCTGTTCGGCACGACCAAAGGCTTCCTGGACTATTTCGGCCTCAAGCGCCTGGATGAGCTGCCGCCGCTGTCCGAACTCAAGGACATCGGCGATCTGGAGCCGCAACTGCCGCTGGATCAGGCGCCAATGCCGGCCGGAGCAGCGCTCGATGCGGACGGTGAGTCCGGATCCGGCGATCACGACGCCGACATCGACCACGACGCATCGGCCGGTGACCACGCCGACGCGGCCGCCGACGATGATGGCCACACCCCGCACCACCGCGATGCAGGCACGGAAGCCGGTGATGACGCATCGCAGGAAGCACCCTCCACGGCCGATCAGGACGATGGCCGCACTGCGTCCCGGAACGAATCCGGCGACGCGCTCACGGACGAGCCCCGTGACGACGACGCCGATGACGGCGTGGTCGATTCAAACCCCAACCAAGATGACGACGCCGAACGCCTCGATGAAGGCCAGGTCTCGTCGGAGCAGAAATCATGAGCACTACCCCCCGCAACAAACTTTCGCTCAAGCGCGACACCGCCGCCGAAGCCCCCGCCGCCCGGCTCGAGGAACGCCTGCACAAGGTGCTGGCGCAGGCCGGGCTGGGCTCACGCCGTGCGCTGGAACAGCGCATCGCCGATGGCCTGGTGAAGGTCAATGGCGAGACCGCGCAGGTCGGCATGAGCGTCAAGAGCGGTGACAAGATCGAACTCGACGGGCGCCAGTTCGTCGCCAGCGCGCTGACCGAACCGGCGCGCGTGCTGATGTACAACAAGCCCGAGGGTGAAGTGACCACCCGCGAGGATCCCGAAGGCCGCCCGACGGTGTTCGAGGCGCTGCCGGTGCTCAAGGGCGCGCGCTGGATCGCGATCGGCCGCCTGGACATCAACACCACCGGCCTGCTGCTGCTGACCACCGACGGTGAGCTCGCCAACGCGATGATGCATCCGTCCTACGAGGTCGAGCGCGAATACGTGGTGCGCGTGCGCGCGCCGGAAGGCCAGGAAACGGTGCCGGACAACATCGTCGATCGCCTGCAGCGTGGCGTCGCGCTCGATGATGGCCCGGCGAAGTTCGACGAGATCGAACGCATCGGCGGCACCGATTCGCACGATTGGTTCCGCGTGGTGGTCAAGGAAGGCCGCAACCGCGAAGTGCGCCGCCTGTGGGAATCGCAGGGCTGCCAGGTCAGCCGCCTCAAGCGCGTGCGCTATGGCCGCATCGCCCTGCCGCAGCCGCTGCTGCGCGGTCAGTCGCAGGAACTGGCGGACGCGCAGGTCGAAGCGCTGCGCAAGGAACTCGGACTGGAAGACGGCGCGCCGGCCGCGCTGACGCTGCAACCGGTGATCGGCCAGCGCCGCGCCGCCAAGTCCACCGTGCATGTCTCGCGCGAAGGCCGCAGCCAGGGCTACGTCAACGGCCACAACACCGCCGATGAAGGCCGCGAACTGCGCCGCTTCGATCATGTGCGCGAGGATCGCGGCCGGGGTCGCGGCAAGAAGCCCCATGGCGGCCTGACCGTCAGCGGCGAGGCCGCCGCGCGCCAGTCGCAGAAGCCGTTCAAGCAGCGCAAGATGAAAGGTCCCAAGCCGCTGCCCGATGGCAATCCCGCCGCGTTCCGCACCTGGTACGTGCCCGAAGGCGTGGACACCGGCCCGACCGGTCATCGCAACGCCGGCCCCAAGAAGCCCTACGGCGGCAAGCCGGGCGGCCGTCCCGGTGGTCCGCGCAAGCCGGGCGGCGGCGGATTCGGCAACGAATTCGGCGGATTCGGCGAGTCGCGGAGTCCTCGCGGCGCCGGCACGGGGGAATCGCGCGGTCCGCGTGGCGCCGGTGCGGGCAAGCCGCAGCGCGCGGCGCGTCCGTACGGGCATCCGGGCAACGCACCGAGCTTCCCGTCCGATCACGCCACGCCGGGCGGCTTCAGCCCCTACGGCCAACCGCGCGGCCCGCGTCCGCAGGGGCGTCCGGGCGGCGGCGGTCCCCGTCCGCAGAACGCCAACGGTCCGCGCCCGGGCAATCGTCCGGGCGGCAACCGTGGGCCGGGCGGACGTCCCGGTGGCGGCGGTCCGCGTCCGGGCGGCAACCGCTCACGCGGCGGCGGTCACCACGGCGGATGACCGAGCGAACCCGATGACGGAAGAAAGGGCGCGATGCGCCCTTTCTCTTGCCGGTGCGCCGCATGCCTCGAGCGCGCCTGCATGCACACGCGCGCGTGATGTGTGGGTGCGAACGCGGGACGCCGCGGGCAGTCCGCTTGCCGCATCGATGCCCCTGTCACTCCCGCATCGGCGGGCGGCTACTCCGCGATGGCTGTGATGCCGTCGTTGCGCCGAATCCACTGCATCGATGCGTGCGTGAAGCGCGAACAGCACGGGTTGCCGCTTGCGCTGGATCAAGGCCGGCATGTCGCGGTCGGCTACAATGAGCCGTTCGAATCATTCCCCACGCGCCCATGTCTTCCGCTTTTGGCACCGAAACGGTGCTGGACGTCCGTCACTGGACCGACGACTACTTCAGCTTCACCACCACCCGCGACGATGGTTTCCGCTTCGACAACGGCCAGTTCGTGATGATCGGCCTGCCGGTCGACGGCAAGCCGCTGATGCGCGCGTATTCGATCGCCAGCGCCAACTGGGAAGAGCAGCTCGAGTTCTTCAGCATCAAGGTCGCCAATGGTCCGCTGACTTCGCGCCTGCAGCACATCAAGCCGGGCGATGAAATCCTGATCGGCCGCAAGCCCACCGGCACGCTGCTCATCAGCGATCTGCATCCGGGCCGCAACCTCTATCTGCTGGGCACCGGAACCGGACTGGCGCCGTGGCTGTCGATCATCAAGGATCCGGAAACCTACGAGCGCTTCCACAAGGTGATCCTCACCCACGGCGTGCGAAGCGTGCAGGATCTGGCCTACCGGGATTATTTCGAGAAGGAACTGCCGCAGCACGAATTCCTCGGCGAGGTGATTCGCCAGAAACTGCTCTATTACCCGGCCGTGAGCCGCGAGGAATTCCCCAACCGCGGCCGCCTGACCGACCTGATGGCGTCGGGGAAGATGATGGAAACCCTCGGCATCGAAGCGCTGGATGCCGAACACGATCGCGCGATGATCTGCGGCAGTCCGCAGATGCTGGCCGATTTCCGCGCCCTGCTCGATGGCCGTGGCTTCACCGCCGCGCCGCGCATCGGCACGGCCGGGCAATACGTGTTCGAACGCGCCTTCGTCGAAAAGTAGACAGCGCTGAAACCGGAACAGCATGCACCGGCGTCGACGCTGTTCCGGCAACCCGAAGCTGCAACCGACGCTCGACCGCAGCTGCCAATCAACGCTCACCGTAGCGCAGCCACGTCACCGCGCTGCGTTCGTCGTCGAACACGCGTCCGTGGAAGCCATGCTCGTTGGCGAAGATGCCCGCCAGTTCGACCTGTGGGATCTGCTCCGGATGCTTCTCGACATAGGCCACGCGCACGTTCTCCAGGCCTTGGCCCTGCATCGCCTGCACGAACCGGAGCAGGTCCTCCGGTGGCGGTGGTTCACCGTCCATGTCGTCCAGCACCAGCAGGCCGGCAGGCAGCTCCCGGCGCACCTGTTCGGCGATCGCGCGCCAGCAGGCCAGCGTGGTGGCAAGACTGCCGTTGACGCCCTGCACGTGCGCCTTCATGCCGTAATCGGTGACCGAGAACCCAATCCGGAATGGCGGCACGTCGGCGGCGGGCGCAGCCATTTCAGCCCAGCGCGGCTTCGATATCCGCGCGCAGCGATTCGGGCGTGTCGGTCGGGGCATAGCGCGCGACGACCTGCCCGTCGCGGCCGACGAGGAACTTGCTGAAATTCCACTTGATCGCGTCGATTCCGAGGACGCCGCTCTTCTGCTGTTTCAGCCAGCGCCACAACGGATGCGCCTGTTCGCCGTTGACATCGATCTTGGCGAACATCGGAAAACCCACCTCGTAATTGAGCGAACAGAAGTCGCGGATCTCGGCTTCGTCACCCGGTTCCTGATGGCCGAACTGATCACAGGGAAATCCGAGCACCACCAGCCCGCGTTCACCGTAGTCGCGCCACAGTTGCTCCAGTCCGGTGTATTGCGGGGTGAACCCGCACTTGCTCGCCACGTTGACGATCAGCAGCACCTTGCCGCGGAACTCGTCCAGCGAACGCGGTTGCCCGTCGATGTCGGTGGCGGAAAAATCGTAGGCGTTGGTCATCGTTGGCTCCGTTGCGGGAGGTCATGGTACGTCGGGCCGCCACGACGCGTAAGCGGTTCGCGGACGTTCCGTGCGGTGTCGACCGCCAAGTCGTCCGGGCTGCCGGCGGCTGATCCATCGATGTTCGCGGGCACGTTTCCTGAACT
This sequence comes from Pseudomonadota bacterium, assembly GCA_023390905.1. Taxonomy (GTDB): domain Bacteria; phylum Pseudomonadota; class Gammaproteobacteria; order Xanthomonadales; family Xanthomonadaceae; genus Pseudoxanthomonas_A. The sequence goes on from JAEWBY010000080.1 coordinate 71,882, forward strand.
GCAATCGCGCCGGGCCCGCTTACGATCTCAGTCTGTGAGGCGAATATACGTTTCAATGCACTACGCCTTTCGGACGCGGTTGGCACATGCCTTTCGTCACGCGCCCCGCCTCCGGGGCTTGGGTTAGCCTGCCCGGAGCCCTATCTGGAAGGAAGCTGCACCCCATGACCACCCGCCTTGCCCTCGCGCTCGCCGCGACCCTTGGAATCGCCATGCCCGCCTACAGCCAGGCCGCCACGCCGGCCGCCACCGAAGCCGCCAAGGCCAGCAATCCGTTCTTCGCGGACAGTCCGCTGCCGCTGCACTTCCCCCAGTTCGACAAGATCAAGGACAGCGACTTCGCCCCCGCCTTCGACGCCGGCATGGCCGAACAGTTGAAGGAGATCGAGGCGATCGCCAACAGCACCGCCGCACCGACGTTCGACAACACCATCCTGGCGATGGAGAAGAGCGGCCGCACGCTGGATCGCGCACAGACCGTGTTCTACAACCTGGTCGGCACCGACACCAACGACACGCGCGAAAAGCTGCAGGCCGATTACTCGGGCAAGTTCGCCGCGCACCGCGATGCGATCTATCTCAACGGCAAGTTGTTCGCCCGCATCCAGAAGCTGTATGACCAGCGCGCCAGCCTGGGCCTGGACGCCGAAGGCGTGCGCCTGATCGAGAAGTACCACACCGATTTCGTGCGCGCCGGCGCCAAGCTGTCCGATGCCGACAAGGCCACGCTGAAGGACATGAATGCGCAGCTCGCCGCGCTCGGCACGCAGTTCAGCCAGAACGTGCTGGCCGAAGTGAATGCATCGGCGGTCATCGTCGATGACGTGAAGGAGCTGGACGGCCTGACCGATCAGCAGATCGCCACCGCCGCCGCCGCCGCGAAGTCGCGCGGGCACGAAGGCAAGTACGTCCTGACGCTGCTCAACACCACCGGCCAGCCACCGGAATCGCAGCTCACCAACCGCGCGCTGCGCCAGCGCCTGCATGAAGCCTCGGTCGCGCGCGGCAGCCGCGGCGGCCAGTACGACAACCGTGAACTGATCTCCAGGATCATGACGCTGCGCGCCAATCGCGCGAAGCTGCTCGGCTATCCGGATCACGCGACCTACGTGCTGGAAGATGAAACCGCCAAGACGCCCAAGGCCGTCAACGCGATGCTGGGCCAGCTCGCACCGGCCGCGGTGGCCAACGCCAGGCGCGAAGCCGCCGATCTGCAGGCCATGATCGACCAGGAACAGAAGGCCAAGGGACAGCCGACCTTCACCCTGGAACCGTGGGACTGGGCGTTCTACACCGAGAAGGTGCGCACCGCGAAGTACAACTTCGATGAGTCTCAGCTCAAGCCGTATTTCGAGCTGACCAACGTGCTGGAAAACGGCGTGTTCTATGCGGCCAATCAGCTCTATGGCCTGACGTTCAAGAAGCGCACCGATCTGCCGCTGTATCACCCGGACACCACCGTCTATGACGTCTACAACGCCGATGGCACGCAGTTGGCCATCTTCATCGCCGACATGTACGCGCGCGATTCCAAGCGTGGCGGTGCGTGGATGAACTCGTACGTGTCGCAGTCGGAACTGACCGGGTTCAAGCCGGTGGTCGCCAATCACCTCAACATCCCCAAGCCACCGGCGGGCGAGCCCACCCTGCTGACCTGGGATGAAGTGACCACCGCCTTCCACGAATTCGGCCATGCGCTGCACGGCATGTTCTCCAACGTGAAGTACCCCTACTTCACCGGCACCAGCGTGCCGCGCGATTTCGTCGAGTATCCCTCGCAGGTCAACGAAATGTGGGCCGACTGGCCGTCGGTGCTGAAGAACTACGCCAAGCACTACAAGACCGGCGAGCCGATGCCGCAGGCGCTGCTGGACAAGGTGATCGCCGCGTCCAAGTTCAACCAGGGTTTCGCGACCACCGAATATCTGGGCGCCGCGATGCTCGATCAGCGCTGGCACCAGATCAACGCAAGCCAGGTGCCCAAGGCCGACGGCGTGATGAAGTTCGAAGCCGACGCGCTCGCCGCCGACGGCATCGACTTCAAGCCGGTGCCGCCGCGCTACCGCACGCCGTACTTCAGCCACATCATGGGTGGCTACTCGGCCGGCTACTACGCCTACATCTGGTCCGAAGTCCTGGACGCGAACAGCCAGCAGTGGTTTGAACAGCATGGCGGCCTGACCCGCGCCAACGGCGATCACTTCCGCCAGACGCTGCTCTCGCGCGGCGGCAGCGAAGACGCGATGAAGCTGTTCCGCGATTTCGCAGGCCACGATCCGAAGATCGAACCCCTGCTGGAAAAGCGCGGCCTGACCGCACCCGGCAAGTAATCCGCGCCCCCGCCGGAACCTCATCACGCCACCTTCGGGTGGCGTGATGTTTTCGGTCCTTGAAAAGAAACGCTACCGCGGCGCGAGGTAACCGCCCCGCACCCCGTGCGGCGACAGCATGATCTGCCAGAGCTGCGAGCGCCGGCTGCGGAAGCTCGCCATCGATGCCGCCAGGTAGAAACGCCACATGCGGCGGAAGCGCTCGTCGTACTTCTTCGCATCCAGCAGCGGCCACGCACGCTCCACGTTGTCGCGCCAGGCCTGCAGGGTGCGATCGTAGTCGGTGCCGAAGTTGTGCCAGTCCTCCAGCACGAACAGCCCTTCACTGGCCTGCGTGATCTGCGCCGCCGACGGCAGCATGGAATTCGGGAATATGTAGCGCCCCATCCACGCATCGTTGCGGTGCACCGACGTGTTGGTGCCGATCGTATGCAGCAGGAACAGGCCATCGTCCGGCAGCACACGGCGCACGGTCTGGAAGTACGTGCGGTAGTTCTTCACGCCGACGTGCTCGAACATGCCCAGCGAGAACACTGCATCGAAGGGCTCGTCGATGTCGCGGTAGTCCTGCAGGCGGATTTCGATCGGCAGGTCCGTGCAGAGTTCGCACGCGTAGGCGGCCTGCTCTTTCGAGATCGTGACGCCGACGCCACGGATTCCGTAGCGTTCGCTGGCGAATTTCAGCGCCTCGCCCCAGCCGCAGCCGATGTCCAGCACGCGCATGCCCGGTTGCAGCCGCAGCTTGCGGCACACCAGATCGAGCTTGGCTTCCTGCGCATCATCGAGCGTGTCCGCGCTGCGCCAGTAGCCGCAACTGTAGACCAGTCGCCGCCCGAGCATGGCGCGGTAGAGATCATTGCCCAGATCGTAATGGCGTTCGCCGACTTGGCGGCTGCGGCGTCGCGTCTGCGGGTTGAACATGCGCGCCAGCAGGCCGTGGAATGCATCGCCGGGGCGCACGCGCTCGTCGAGTCGCGCTGTCAGCAGGTGGAAGACAAAGTCATCGAGCGAGCCGGCGTCCCACTCACCGTCCATGTAGCTTTCGCCAAGCCCCAGCGATCCCTGCCCCAGCACCCGCGCGTACCACGCCGGCGTGTGCACACGGATGTCCCAGGGCCGGTCACCCCCGATCCGCACATCCGCTTCGGCCAACAGTCGTTCGACGTTCCGGGCGAAGCGGTCGCTCATGACGGTTCCTACGGGCTGAACAGATCCGCGTATTCGGGGGCCACGTGCGGCAAGAGTACCGTGGCCGGCACGTCCACGGTCTGCGTTCCGTCGGAATACGGGCCGACCTGGTAGGGCGGGAACACGAAGCGCAGCCCGCTGATGCGGCCGGTCGCGTCCAGAATGGGGATGAACTGCGCGAAGTTCTCGGGCTTGGGCGTGGTGCCTTCATCAATCATCTTGGCCGCGCCCTTCAGCACGTCCGCCCGTTCGACCGGCGGCAATGCGTCCGCATCGGCGCGCAGTGCCACGGCGGTCATCAGTTGCTCGCCGACGAAATCGCTGATGGCCTGCCAGCCGGCCGGTTGCGGAATGAGTTCCTGCGCCCGCAGCAGGTGGTTCTTCTCCGGCAACCAGACGAAGCGCGCGATCAGCGGCTGTCCGTGCGCGCCGCCGGTGTAACGGCTGCCATCGGCCGCCACGGCGACCAGCCGCGGCGTATCGATGACCTTTTCGAAGTTCAACGACAATTCGTACGGCGCCGTCGGTTTGTCGTTGCCCAGCCCTTCGGCCGCTTCGATCAATTCATCGCGCGCGCTCTGCGCGTAATCGTGCAGGATCGAGGCCAGACCCGGATGGTTGGCGAGGTCCTTCGGATAACTGATGCCGACGATGTAACGATCGTTGGTCTCGATGACATCCTTCAGTTCGATCGGCGGCGTCGGCGCCTGCGCGGGCGCAGCGGCGTCACCGGGCGCGGCCGACGGTGACGCGGCGGGTTGCGCGTCGCGCTGGCAGGCGGCCAGCGCCAGTGCCAGGGCGCACAGCAGCAGGGATCGTGGGACCAGGTTCACGCCGGAAGCTCCTTGGGTTTGCATCGCCGCCGCAGTCTAGTGGGTACGCCGTGAGCCGGTAGTGCCGGAACACACCGCGCCGGTTCAATCGACCAGATCGGCATATTCCGGATGGCGTTGGATATAGGCGGCCGCGTAGGAACACGCAGGCACCACCCGCCACCCCTGCGAACGTGCATGGTCCAGCGCGGCCTTCACCAGTTCGGCGGCGATGCCGCGACCGCCGATCGGCTGCGGCACACCGGTGTGATCGATGACCATGCGGCCATCGCGCAACTGATAGGTCACTTCGGCCGAATGCCCGTCCACGCGGGTGACAAACCGTTGTGCAGCCGGATCGTGTTGAATCGTGATGCCCATCACTTATCCATGTCTGTCGGGAGGAAGCATTCTGCCAATGCCTCCGTGAATGCGACAGAAGACGACGTGGAGCGTCACTCCCGGTCACGCATCTCTTTGGACGCAGGCCACGATTTCACGGCGATTTCACGGAGTCCCGGTTGGCACGATCCCTGCTTGATAACGGGCAGACCTTGTCAGTGGAACGCCACCCATGAATGCCATCGACCAGACCCTCGACATGCCCAACGCGAGCGACGCGACCCTGCTGGAAGGCCTGTTCCAGTTGACCGTCACCGGCCACACCCAGGACTGGGAATTCGAGCGCCTCAACAACGCCGTGTACGAACGCTTGTTGTCGAGCTACGCGCACGAAATGATCGGCAGCGCGAAGATCTCCAAGAGCATGGCGGGCTGATCGAACGAGGGCGCGGGACGCGTTCGCGTCCCGCCCCGCATCATGCGTTGGTCAACGCTTCGGCGGCGGCCACACGGCAAGTCAGCGCGCCCACCGCGGAACACGCTGACCACACCGCCACACTCAATCACCGCGATGATCGCGCTTGCCCTGATTGCGCCGATCCCGCGCACTCATGCTGCCTTGCGTCGCTTTCATGCGGCTCTCGGCGGCGTGCAGTTCCAGATTCTTGCTGGCGGCCTCGCCGGACTGGAAGCCGGGTCGTGGCGCGGCGCCTTCCTGCGTCCCGTCCAGCAATTGCCATGGCGCGGTTTCGCGATCGTGCTGCTGCTTCTGCGCCAGCAATTCCTGGGTGACAGCGAGCGCCTGCTCGGGCGTGATGCGCTTGCGCGGGCGCGCGGTTGCCGATCCGCCACGGGTCGCGCGCGCACCGGATGGATTGCGCGTCGTCCCGGTAGACACCGCCTTCGCGGCCGATCGCGCAGAGCCTGGTGCACCGACGCCGGAAGCGCTGCGGGCGTTCGTCGCGCGAGAGGCAGGAGCCGCTTTGCGCGCTGGCGCTTTCTTTGACGCCGCACGCCGTGGCGTTGAGGTGCTGGCCGGGGTCTTTGTGCGCGTTCCCGTACCGGCCGCATTTCGACGCGCAGGGGATTTGGCGGTCGCGTTCCTGCCGGCGGCTGCTGGCCGAGTCGCCGATTTTTGCACCGCGGCCTTCTTCGCGGCCGTACGCGTGGTGGACTTCTTCGCGACTTTTCCCGTGCCGGCTTTCCTGGTGGCGGCCTTCGCGGGCTTCTTTGTCGCTGCCGTCTTTGCCGCGGTCTTCTTTGCAGCGGTCTTTTTTGCCGCGGCCTTCCTGGCCGGCGACTTGCGCGCCGAACCCTGCGTGCGCGTCGAACCGGTGTCTGCCGCGGTCTTCTTCGTGGTCTTGCGCGTTGCCTTGCGGGCGGTGGACTTGCGTGTGGCCATGCTTCCTCCACGGGCGGGTTTTCGCCCGTGGATAGCACAGCGGATCTTCAGATCAGGTGAGCATCACCGGCGATTCAGCGCAGTCCGAGTTCCGCCAGGAAATGGCCGAGGATGCCCGGCTCCATCAGGATCATGAAGAGCACGCCGTACGCTGCGCCGGCCAGATGCGCCCCATGCGCCACGTTGTCCCCGCCGCGCTTGTCCATCCAGATGCTGTAGGCCACGTAGAGCACGGCGAACAGGATGGCGGGCATAGGCACCACGAACACGATCAGACGCGCCCAGGGTTGCAGCAGGATGAAGGCGAACAGCAGCGCCGACACCGCGCCCGATGCACCCAGGCACCGGTATTCCGGATCCTTCTGGTGTTTCAGATAGGTCGGCAGCACCGAGACCAGCAGCGCCGACAGGTAGAACAGCGGAAACACCCACGCGCGGCCGGAGATCTCGGCAATCTGCCATTCCATGAACCGGCCGACGAAGAACAGCGTGAACATGTTGAAGAACAGATGCCAGATGTCGGCATGGATGAAGCCATAGCCGATCAGTCGATCGTATTGCTTGTGGCGATCGATCGCCGGCGGCCACAGGATCAGGCGGCCCGCCAATTGAGGCGAACGGAACGCCAGCAGCGAGACGATCGTGGTCACCACGATCAGCAACAGGGTGATGGGGGCTTGCATCGATAATCCTCAGGCGGCGCGGTAGTTGTCCTGCATCGGATAGCGCCGTGCATACAGAGCGAAGGCCAGCGCCGCGACGAACGCGAAGCCGGCGAAGAAGAACATCAGGAAGGCGTTTTCGCTGAGCCCGGTGCTGGCGATGTGCGCGGTCACCGTGTCGTTGCGCACGCCCGCATTGGTGAGCAGCACCCACAACCCGCCGAACGTGCTGGTCAGATACCAGAACGCCATGATCACGCCCTTCATCGCCTGGGTGGCCTGGCTGTAGGCGAACTCGAGCGCGGTGGCCGAAACCAGCACTTCGCCGAAGGTCAGCAGCGCATACGGCGCGATCTGCCACGCCAGTGACACCGGATCACCGCCGTCCATCCACAGTTGCAGCATGCCGGCGAGGATCCAGGCCACGCCGGAAAACGCGATGCCCCAGCCCATCCGGCGCAACGGAGTCGGCTCGAACCCGGCACGGCGCAGGGCCGGATACAGCACCAGATTGTTGAACGGAATCAGCAGCATGATCAGCAGCGGGTTGAGCGCCTGCATCTGCGAGGCTTCCTTGATCAGCCAGCTCGGCCACCACGCGGCCTCGTGCGGGATCACCATGCGGTTGCCCTGCAACACCCAGGTCGACGCCTTCTGATCGAACAACGACCAGAACGGCGTCACCAGTGCGAATACGATCAGGATGCGCAGCACCGCGCGCACGCTGTCCACCGCCGCATCCGGATGCAGGCCGCGCGCGCGTTCCAGTTGCAGCGAAGCGCCCCATCCGCCCAGCGCGATCAGCACGCCCAGCGACAGGCACGCGGTGATCACGAAGCCGAAGGATTGCGGCCACACGCCCGACACCGCGCCGGTCGCGGTCAATGCCCAGCCGAGCAGCATCGCGATCGCCAGCACCACGCCGGTCACCGCCACGAAATAGCCGGGCCGGCCTTCGCCCGCGCGACGCGTGCGCAGCGCGGTCATCACCACCGGCATGAAGCCATCGGGATCCGCGCCGGACGGCGGCACGTTGACGTACTGCCGGCGGCCGAGCCAGAAGATGAAGGTTGCGATGAACATCAGCACGCCGGGAATGCCGAACGCCACGGCCGGCCCATAGCTGCGCAGGAACAGCGGCATCAGCAGCGAAGCGAAGAACGAGCCGAAGTTGATCGTCCAGTAGAACGCATCGAACACCACCTTGGCCTTGCCCTTGTTGGTCTGATCGAACTGATCGCCGACGAAGGACACCACCAGCGGCTTGATGCCGCCCGAGCCGAGCGCGATCAGGAACAGGCCCGTGTAGAACCCGGTGCGATCATTTTCGAACAAAGCCAGGCACGCATGGCCGGCGCAATAGATCAGCGAGAACCACAGCACCGTGTTGTACTTGCCGAAATAGCGATCGGACAGCCAGCCGCCCAGCAGCGGGAAGAAATACACGCCGATGACGAAACTGTGGAACACGTCCTTGGCCGCGCCTTCGCGGTCGGCTTCGGGCAGATAGGCCAGCAGGATGCTGCTGGCCAGGAACTGCACCAGGATGTTGCGCATCCCGTAGAAGCTGAACCGCTCGCAGGCCTCGTTGCCGATGATGTAGGGAATCTGCCGCGGCAGCCTGCCTGCGGTCGCTTCGTTCGTCGGGGTCATCCGGTCATCCGGTGGCAAATTGCCTCGCAGGTTACCGGATCCCCCGCGAGGGGTCGAACCACCACGGTCATGCTGTGCGCAGGCACCGCGGGCAGGCATGATGCGGGACTTTCGGCTCCCTGGAAGAACGCGCCCATGATCCGTCCGCTCTCCGCCGCCCTGCTGCTGGCCCTGTCCCTGCCCTGCCTCGCCGCCGATGCCGCCCGCGCGGATCTGCGCACCGTGTCCGAACAGTCCGGCTTCCTGCGCACCGGACGCTACGATGAGGTGATCGCGCTGTGCGATCGTTTCGCGCGCACGTACCCCAAGGCGGTTCGCTGCATCGAATTCGGCACCACGCCCGAGGGCCGCCCGATGAAGGCATTGGTCGCATCGACGCGGGGCGCCTGGACCGCCGATCAGGCGCGTCGGCAGAAACTGCCCGTGGAGCTGATCCAGGGCGGCATCCATGCCGGTGAGATCGACGGCAAGGACGCGGGTTTCCTCGCCCTGCGCGAAGTGCTGGAAGGCCGGGCCGCCAGCGGCGCGCTGGACAAACTCGTGTGGGTGTTCGTGCCGGTGTTCAACGTCGACGGCCACGAACGCTTCGGCGCGTGGAATCGCCCGAACCAGCGCGGCCCGGAGGAAATGGGCTGGCGCGTCACCGCGCAGAACTACAACCTCAACCGCGACTACGTGAAGGCCGACGCGCCGGAAATGCAGGCGATGCTGCGGCTGGTCAATCAGTGGGATCCGCTGGTCTACGTGGATCTGCATGCCACCGACGGCGCGCAGTTCGAACACGACATCTCGGTGCAGGTCGAACCGGTGCACGCCGGCGATGAACCCCTGCGCGGCGCCGGCCGCATGCTGCGCGACAACGTGCTGGCCGATCTGGCGCGCGAAGGATCGCTGCCGCTGCCGTACTACCCGTCCTTCGTGGTCGGCGACGATCCGTCTTCCGGGTTCGAGGATGGCGTGGCCACGCCGCGTTTCTCGCACGGCTACTTCCAGTGGCGCAACCGCATCGGCATGCTGGTGGAAACGCATTCATGGAAGGAATATCCGGTCCGTGTGCGGATCACCCGCAACACGATCGTCTCGGTGCTGGATCAGGTCGCCCGGCATGGCGGTGACTGGCTGGCCACCGCGCAGGCGGCCGATCAGCGATCCACGCAACTGGCCGGCACCACCGTGCCGTTGACCTGGGCGGCCAGCGACAAGACGCGCATGGTCGAATTCAAGGGCTATGCGTACACGCGCACGCCTTCGGACGTATCCGGCGCGCTGATGACGCGCTACGACGAAAATACCCCGCAGATCTGGCGCGTGCCGATGCGCGATGACATCCAGCCCGCACTGACCATGCCCGCGCCGCGCGCCGGCTATCTGGTGCCCGCGGCACACGCGGCCTGGGTCGGTGAAAAGCTCAAACAGCACGGCATCGAATTCCGCCGCGTCGCCGCGCGTACGCAGTTGCCGGTGCAGACCTTCCGCGCCACCGCCACCAGGTTCGCCGCGCAACCAGTGGAAACCCACCAGCGCTTGTCGCTGGAAGGCCAGTGGCAGGCCGAGACGCGCGACGTTGCGGCCGGCGCGCTGTTCGTTCCTATCCAGCAGGCCAAGTCGCGGCTGGTGATGGCGCTGCTGGAACCGCAGGCGCCCGATTCGCTCGCGGCGTGGGGCGAATTCAACGGTGCGTTCGAGCGCAAGGAATACATGGAGGATTACGTCGCCGAGGACGTCGCGCGCGGGATGCTCAAGGATCCGGCGGTGAAGGCGGCGTTCGAGCAGAAGCTCAAGGACGATCCGGCATTCGCCAAGGATGCCGGCGCGCGGCTGGAATTCTTCGCCCGCCGCCATGCCTCCTGGGATGAACGCTTCAACCTGTATCCGGTGATGCGGGTCGACAGCGCCCTGTAACATCCGCGCCCGGCGTGTATGCGCCGGGCCATTCACGCGCCCTGTATCGCCGCTTGCGCACGCTGGCGGCATGGCGCGTTCCGACGATCTCATCGTGCTCCGGCCGGAAGGGCTGTACTGCCCGGCTGGCGATTTCCACATCGACCCGTGGCGGCCGGTGCCCACCGCCGTGATCACGCATGGTCATGGCGATCACGCGCGCATCGGCATGGGCCGCTATTTCGCCGCCGATGCCTCGCGCCCGATCCTCGACTGGCGGCTGGGCGCACAGGCGCTGCACACGTTCCAGTACGGTGAGCCGTTCGCGCTCGGCCGCGCGCGCGTCTCGTTCCATCCGGCCGGCCACGTACTCGGTTCGGCGCAGGTGCGCGTCGAAGTGGATGGCGAAGTCTGGGTGGCATCGGGCGACTACAAGCGCCAGGCCGATCCGACCTGCCATCGCTTCGAGGTCGTGCCCTGCGATGTGTTCATCACCGAGGCGACCTTCGGCCTGCCGATCTACAAGTGGGATCCGACACCGGAGGTGGTTCGATCCATCGTCGAGTGGCGCCTGGCGTGTGCCGAACGGGGGCGTCCGGCGGTGCTGTATGGCTACGCGCTGGGCAAGGCGCAGCGGATCCTGGCCGAGCTGCTGCCGCTGGATGATCAAGCGGTATTCGTGCACGGCGCGATCGACAATGGGGTCCGCGTGTATCGCGACGCCGGCGTACCGATGATCGAAACGATCCCGGTGGCCGAACAGGCGCGCGGGCACGACTACGCCGGACGGCTGATCATCGCCCCGCCCTCGGCCGCGGGTTCGCCCTGGGTGCGGCGCTTCCGCGACGCCGAACATGGTTTCGCATCCGGATGGATGCGCATCCGCGGCAATCGCCGCCGCCGCAACTACGATCGCGGTTTCGTCATTTCCGACCACGCCGACTGGGACGATCTGCTCGCCACGATCCACCAGACCGGCGCGCGGCGGGTCATCGCCACGCACGGCAACACCGATGCCTTGATCCGAACGCTGCAGGAACGGGGTGTGGATGCCCAGGCGTTCCGCACCGACTTCGGTGGCGAGGAATGAAAGCGTTCGCGCGGCTCTACCAGGATCTGGAACACAGTTCGGGCACGCTCGACAAGCGCGCGCACATCGCCCGCTACGCCGCCGACACGCCGGCCGAGGATCTGGCGTGGGCGCTGTGGCTGCTCAGCGGCGGCAAGATCACGCGGATCGCCAACGGGCGCGAGCTGCGCGAGTGGATCAGCGAGGAAAGCGGCGAGCCGATGTGGCTGGTCGAAGAATGCTATGCACACGTCGGCGATCTGGCCGAAACGCTGACGCTGCTGCTGCGGGAACCGGCGCAGGCGGCTGGCGATCGCCCGCTGCGCGCCTGGGTCGAGGACACGCTGCTGCCGGTCGCCGGACAGGATCCGGCACTGCGGCGCGATGTCGTGGTCGCCGCATGGCGCACGCTGCCGCGCGCCGAGCGGCTGGTGTTCAACAAGCTGATCACCGGCGCGCTGCGCATCGGGGTTTCAACGCGATTGGTGCAGCAGGCGCTGGCGGATTTTTCCGGCGTGCCGCTGGCGCTGCTGGCCCAGCGCATGCTCGGCGCATGGCAACCCTCGGCCGCATTCGTCACCGGGCTGCTCTCGCACGAGGAACAACCCAGCGATCGCGAGCAACCCTATCCGTTCTTCCTGGCCTCGCCGATCCCCGGCGCGCCGGAGGATCTCGGCCCCATCGACCAGTGGCTGCTGGAATGGAAATGGGACGGCATCCGCGTGCAGATCATCCGCCGCGGTGACGAAGTCGCGCTGTGGTCGCGCGGCGAAGAACGACTGGACGGACGCTTTCCCGAGATCGAGGAGGCCGCAGCATCGCTGGGCGAGGATGCCGTGTTCGATGGCGAACTGCTGGCATGGGACAGCGGCGATGCGCCATTGCCGTTCACCGCGTTGCAGACGCGCATCCAGCGGCGCCGGCCGAGTGCGCGCCATCTGTCCGCCGCACCGGCGCGCGTGGTGATCTACGACCTGCTCGAACACCAGGGCCAGGACCTGCGCACGCTGCCGCTGAGCGAACGCCGCGCGCGATTGCAGGACATCCTCGCGCGCCAGCCGGATCCACGACTGTCGCTGTCACGCGAAGTCCAGGCCGGCGACTGGCTGGAAGCGGCCGCCTTGCGCGCCGATGCGCGTGCGCGCGGCGTCGAGGGCCTGATGATCAAGCGTCGCGATTCGACGTATCAGGTGGGCCGACGGCGCGGTGACTGGTGGAAGTGGAAAGTCGATCCGCTCAGCATCGACGCAGTGCTGCTCTACGCGCAGGCCGGACATGGCCGGCGCAGCACGCTGTATACCGACTACACCTTCGGCCTGTGGACCGAGGACAACGTGCTGGTGCCGGTCGCCAAAGCCTATTCGGGGCTGGACGACAAGGAAATCCTCAAGCTGGATCAGTGGATCCGCGCGCATACGCTGGAACGCTTCGGGCCGGTGCGATCCGTGCAGCCGGAACTGGTGTTCGAACTGGGCTTCGAGGGCGTCAATCTCAGCACGCGACACAAGTCCGGCGTGGCGGTGCGGTTTCCGCGCATCCTGCGCTGGCGCCATGACAAGCCACCGGCCGAAGCCGATCGTCTGGCCACGCTGAAGGCATTGGCCGGATGAGCCGACGCGCAGCCGCGTCCGAAGCACGCCGCACGCTGGAAGCGTGGTTCGACCGCCAGGGATGGAAACCGCTGCCGTTCCAGAAGCAGGCGTGGAAAGAATATCTGGCCGGTCAATCCGGACTGATCCACACGCCCACCGGCAGCGGCAAGACGCTGGCCGCGTTCGGCGGGCCGTTGCTGGAAGCGCTCGCGCAGAAGCCGGGGCAAGCCGCCGCGCGCGCCAGCCGGCGCGTGGCCGCGCGGCCATTGCGCGTCCTGTGGATCACGCCGCTGCGCGCGCTCGCGGCCGACACCACGCGTGCGCTGGCCCGGGTCAGCGAACAGCTCGGGCTGCAATGGATCGTCGCGCAGCGCACCGGCGATGCGTCCTCGCGCGACAAACGGCTGGCACGCGGCGGCAAGGTCGATGTGCTGGTGACCACGCCCGAGTCGCTATCGCTGCTGCTCACCTACGAGGACAGCGCGGACTTCCTGGGCCAGGTGCGTAGCGTGATCGTGGACGAGTGGCATGAACTGCTTGGCAGCAAGCGCGGCACCCAGACCCAGTTGCTGCTGGCGCGTCTGCGCGCGTTGTCGCCGGGGCTGCGCACGTGGGGACTGTCGGCCACGCTCGGCAATCTCGATGTCGCCTGCCGTGCGCTGTTGCCCGTTGGCGAAAGCGGCGTGATCGTGTCTGGCGCGCGGCCGCGGCCGATGACCCTGGAAACCCTGCTGCCCGACCAGAAGCGCCGCTTCCCGTGGGGCGGTCACCTCGGCCTGGGCCAGTTGCAGAACGTGCTGCAGCGGATTTTCGCGCAGCGGACCACGCTGGTGTTCACCAACACGCGCGCGCATGCCGAGCTGTGGCATCAGGCCTTGTCCGCGGTCTGGCCCGAGGATCCGGAAACGCTTGCGCTCCATCACGGCTCGATGGATCCGTCCTTGCGCCAGCGTGCCGAGGCCGGCCTGCGCAGCGGCGCGCTGCGCTGCGTGGTGGCTACATCCAGCCTGGATCTCGGCGTGGATTTTCCCTCCGTCGATCAGGTGATGCAGATCGGCAGCGCCAAGGGCGTGGGCCGGCTGATGCAGCGCGCCGGACGCGCACGCCATCGCCCGGGCGAAACCGGACACGTGGTCTGCGTGCCCACGCATGCGCTGGAGCTGGCCGAATACGCCGCCGCGCGCGATGCGATCGCCGCGGGCCACATCGAATCACGCCAGCCGCCGCATCTGCCGCTCGACGTCCTCGCACAGCACGCCGTGACGCTGGCGCTGGGTGGCGGTTTCGACGCCGACGCACTGCTTGCCGAAGTGCGCCGCACCGATGCCTTCCGCGATCTCGATGCCGGAGACTGGCGTCGGGTGCTCGATTTCATCGTGCGTGGCGGCGATGCGCTCGAACACTATCCCGAATATCGCCGCGTGGTGCGGGACGAGCACGGCGTCTACCGTTTGCAGGACCGCCGCGCCGCACTGCGCCACCGGCTCTCCATCGGCACGATCACCAGCGATGGCTCGGTGGCGATCAAGCTGCTGCGCGGCGGCGGACTGGGATCGGTGGAAGAGAATTTCCTCGGCCGATTGCGCCCCGGCGAACGCTTTCGTTTTTCCGGCCGACTGCTGGAACTGGTGCGACTGGAGAACATGACCGCCTACGTGCGCATTGCCCGTCAGGGCGAAGGCATCGTGCCGCGCTGGATGGGCGGGCGCATGCCGTTGTCGAACCAGTTGGCCTGGCACCTGGAACGCAGCCTGGCCTTCGATCGCGGCTCGCCGGAAATGCGTGCGCTGGCGCCGCTGCTGGATCTGCAGTCGCGGATCTCCACGCTGCCGCATCCGGATCGGCTGGTCGTCGAGGTCGCACGCCGCCGTGATGGCCAGCACCTGTTCTTCCATACCTTCGCCGGCCGCGCCATCAACGAGAGCCTGGCCAACCTCGCCGCATGGCGCCTGGCGCGCATGCAGGCCAACACCTTCTCCGTGGCGCAGAGTGATCATGGTTTCATGCTGTCGCCGCAGCGCCCGCTGACGCTGGACGCGGCGGACGTGCGCCGCGTGTTCGCCACCGCGGATCTGGCCGAGGATCTCGAACACAGTGCCAACCTCGCCGAACTGGCGCGCCGGCAATTCCGCGGCATCGCGCGCATCGCCGGTTTGCTGCCGCCGTCCCTGCCCGGCCGCGCACCGCGCAACCTGCGCCAGTTGCAGGCATCCAGCGGACTGCTCTACGACGTGCTGCAGCAGCACGATCCGGATCATCTGCTGTTGCAGCTCGCGCGCCGTGAAGCCATCGAGGAAGACCTGCAGATCGAGCGCGTGCGCGATGTCCTCACCGATCTGGATCGCCGCGCGTTGCACCTGCACGAGGCGCCGACACTGACCCCGCTATCGTTCCCGCTGTGGGCCGCGGGCATGCGCGCGCAGATGAGCAACGAAGACTGGCAGAGCCGCGTGCAGCGCGCCGTCGAACAACTGGAGGCACGTTATGGAAGAAGCTGAGCGCGAACTGCGCATCGATGGCGAAGCGCTGATCGCTTCGGCGCAGCGCTATCTGCTGTGGCCGCGCGAACAGGCCGTGCTGATCGCGGATCTGCATCTGGGCAAGGGCGAGGCGTTCCGCCGTGCCGGCATCAGTGTTCCGCGCGGCGGCACGGCGCAGGATCTGGCGCGGCTGTCCGGCGTTCTGACCCGGACCGCAGCGCGCGAACTGATGATCCTCGGCGATTTCCTTCACCATTCCGGCAGCGGCGGCGACTGGCGCGACGACTGGCGGCTCTGGCGCGAGCAACACGCGGACGTACGCGTGCGCGTGATCGCCGGCAACCATGATCGGCAACTGGAGGCGGTCGCACCGGACATGGACATCGATCTGATCGGCGCCGAACTGCTGCGCGCGCCGTTCCGCCTCCGCCATGATCCGGTCGAGCGCGATGCGCATGTCATCGCCGGACACCTGCATCCGCGCGTGGGCGTACCCGGTCTTCCGGGCAAGTGGCACGCATTCTGGTTACGCCCCAAGTTCACCGTGTTGCCCGCGTATTCGGATTTCACCGGCGGCTATTACCCGTCACCACGCCAGGGCGGCGAGTTCCTCGCCTGCGCCGACGGCCATCTGCTGGCGATGCCGGCCAGTGCATTGCGGCGGTGAAGCGATCCAGCGAGCGTCATCGAACGCGGCGTGATGACCTCGCCGCGGCGGGTTGCGTCTGAAGCCGTGCCTGCAGCAGGACGCACGCAGACGCACGCGCGGCTTCCGCCAATCTTCAACAACCCGCAAGCACTGCGCCGCTATTCCAGCTTCATCACGCCGCGACGCGGTGCGACGTTCCCGAGCGTCTGCTCCGCCACCGGCGCACCCAGTTCGATCAGCACCTCGCGTTGCTGCGCCACAGGTGTGCGCAGCGTCTGTTCTTCGTATGCCATCAGCCGCGCGAACGCCGGCAGCGCGAGCACGCGCGCGATGTGCGCGGCGGTGCGCGGCCAGCGCGCGGCGTCCACCTGGTAGCGCACGAAGGCGGCATTGCGGAAGAAGGACGCAATCGCGATGTCGGCCACGCTGACCTCGCCGAACAGGAAACCGTGCTCCGGCAGTTGCGATTCCAGATAGTCCAGCGCCGTGGGCAGATCCTGTTCGCGCGCCTTCTGCACGACGGCTTCGTCGGTGGCCTCGTTGAACAGATAACGCTTGACGCCGATCTGGTAGAACATTCCCCAGACGATCACGTCGCCCAGGCGCGAATCGGCGAACTCCTCCAGCCAGCGCGCGCGGGCGCGATCACGCGGACTGCGCGGATACAGCGCGGGCGCCGGTTGAAGTTCTTCCAGGTATTCGCAGATCACCGTCGAGTCGTTGACGATGAAGTCGCCATCGATCAGCACCGGTACGCGCCGCAGCGGACTAAGGCGGCTGAATTGGTCATCGCCGATGAACGGGGCGAACGGATCGATGCGGTAGTCGATGCCCTTCAGTTCCAGACAGACCAGCACCTTGCGCACGTAGGGCGAAAGATAGTTGCCAATGACCAGCATCGGTGGACGCATGCGCGCGCTCCGGGTGAAAACGCGCAGACTGCGCGTCGGGCGCGCCGTGGTCAACCCAGTGCGGTGTCCAGCGCCATCATCAGACAGAAGCCCACTGCCAGCCCGAGCGTGGCCGGGCCGCCGTGGCCGTGGCGGTTGGATTCGGGGATTACACTGTGCGCGACGGCCGTGAGCATCGCACCGGCCGCGAAGGCCAGGCCCCAAGGCAGCAGCATCGAGGAGATGCCCACTGCCCACGCGCTGACGATCGCCGCCAGCGGTTCGACCACGCCGGTGAACGCGCCGATGAACACCGCCTTGGCGCGCG
The DNA here is from genome assembly GCA_023390905.1 of Pseudomonadota bacterium. Taxonomy (GTDB): domain Bacteria; phylum Pseudomonadota; class Gammaproteobacteria; order Xanthomonadales; family Xanthomonadaceae; genus Pseudoxanthomonas_A. The sequence continues at coordinate 89,160 of JAEWBY010000080.1, forward strand.
CCATGCCGGCGCCGGCCAGGATCAGCGCCACCACCAGCCCTTCGGGCACGTCCTGCAACGCGATGCCCATCGCCAGCCCGGAGGCGCCATGCAACTGGCCGCCCGCGGCGACCCCGACCGCCATGCCCTCGGGGACGTTGTGCAGCATGATCGCGAACACGAACACCAGCACGCGCATCGGCACCAGCGGCTTGCCCGGCTGTTGCGGATCGCGCGGGTCTTCATCGGACAACACGTGATCCAGCGCGAGCAGCGCCAGCGTGCCCAGCAGCACGCCGGCGCTGATGATGCCCGCCGAGGGCCATGGGCCGAAGCCGATGCGCGCGGCCGCTTCCAGTCCGGGCAGCACCAGCGAGAATGCCGTCGCCGCCAGCATCACGCCGGCCCCGAAGCCGAGCAGCGCATCGGCCAGTTTCTGCGGCAGGCTGCGCACCACCAGCACGGGCACCGCGCCCAGCGCGGTGGCCAGCGCACACAGTGCACCGCCGCGCACGCCGGCCAGCGCACCGCCGGAATGTTCCGGGGCCACGGCCAGCATCCAGCCGCTGACCAGCAGGATGAGGGCGGTCGCGGCAAAATACGGCCAGGCGACGGCCTGTCGGAACGCGAGCGGTTGCAGGACGCGATTCATGCGCGACGGACTCCGGGCTGGCCGTGCGCGTGCGCAAAGCCGATGCACCGATACTACGCCGCGCCGTGTCGAGCCGATTTCACTCGCGCCGATCGCGGCCACGCGTCAGCGGCGTTCGTACTTCCAGTGCCGCGTGCGGCCTTCGGCCAGCCACTCGATCGCCTGCGCCAGGCACCGTTGCCGCGTCTGCGCGCGCTTGGCCTCGATGATCCATTCGATGTAATCGCGGCGATGGCTCGGACTGAAGCCTTCGAATGTCCGCGCGGCCGCCGGGTTGGCCTGCAGTGCCGCGTGCAGATCGTCGGGCACCGGCAGCGCCGCGCGCGGCCTGGCGATGCGTCGGGGCGCCGCACCACGGGCGGCCTGTTCGTTGAGGCGCATGGCCTTGCGGATCATCGCCAGCAGGGATCTCTTCGCGGGCACATCGGCCAGCGTGGTCATCCGTCCGAAGCTGCCCATGCCCTCGCGCGGCGAGCCATCGCCGGTGACTTCGGCGTGTTTCCAGAATCCGAACGAGGCATGCTGCTTGAACGCCGCCATGCCGCACAGGATGCCGCCGGCATGGACGAAGGTGGGCATGCCCCACTTGATGGTCTCTTCCACTTGCGGACAAGCTTCGTGCACCGATGCGCGCAGATGTTCGAGGATGGGCCGCGCGAACTCCGCCGAGCGTTCGATGTAGGCGTCGATGCGCGGATCGGTGCGGCTCATGCAGGTCTCCTGCGGCGTGCGTGTCGGGCGCAGCTTAGCGGTGGCGCGCCGTTGTGCAACGCCACTCGCGCCGTCACGACCCGTGAAGCCTGCGGTCGTTATGCTGTCGCGGTCGTTTTCCCGGAATCGCGCATGTTCCGCCCCCTCGTCGCCATCGCCGCGCTGCCGTGCATATTGTCGGCCTGCCAGACCGCGCCCGCCGTGGCCGATACGCCCGCGCCGGCGGTGATGCGCAGCCAGTGGCAATGCGGGGAGCTGGGCATCGACGCCAGCTTCGATACCGGCGTGGCCGATCAGGTGGTGCTGGTGATCGACGGCCGCCGCATCACCTTGCCGCACGCGGTTTCCGCTTCGGGCGCGCGCTATGCCGATGACGCCGGCAACCAGTTCTGGACCAAGGGCAACGGCGGCACGCTCAGCCTCGCCGAGCAGGCGGATCGCCCCTGCACGCGCAACGACCTGGTGTCGCCGTGGGATCGCGCCCGGGAACGTGGCGTGCGCTTCCGCGCGATCGGGCAGGAACCGGGCTGGCTGGCGGAAGTCGGCGGCGGCGATCACCCGCCGCTGCATGCCGAGCTCGATTACGGTCAGCGCCACATCGATCTGCCGCGCACCGATTTCGCCGGGGATCGCTATCGTGGTCACGCCAGCGACGGCACGCCGGTGGAACTGCAGGTGCAGCGCGCCAACTGCACCGATGCGATGAGCGGCGAAGCCTTCCCCGCCACCGCGATCCTGCGCGTGGGCGATCGCACCTACCACGGCTGCGGCCGTGCCCTCATGGAGTAATGCATGCCGCGCCGTTCCCGTCGCAACCGCAATCCCGGCATCCGCGCCACCAGCCTGATCGTGCTGTTGCTGGTGCTCATCGCCGGCGCCTGGTTCTGGCAGCGCTCCTCCGGTGACAGCGGTGGCGCACCGGACGCCATCGAAGAGATCGGCACGCGCCAGGGCGACCGCAACGTCGCCGCGCTGCCGCTGCCGCCCGCCGATTCCACCCGCGTGCAGCAAGCGCGCTCCGCGAGTCCGGGTGCCACTGAGCCTGATTCGGCCGCATTGCCCGCGTTCCTGCCGCCGGAGGCACGTCACACGCTGGATCTGATCGCGCGCGGCGGGCCGTTCCCGCACCGGCAGGACGGCAGCGTATTCGGCAATCGCGAAGGGCGCCTGCCGGCGAAACCGCGCGGCTACTATCACGAGTACACCGTCGATACGCCCGGGCTGGATCACCGCGGGGCGCGACGCATCGTCACCGGCGGTCAGCCACCGTCGGAGTACTACTACAGCGATGATCACTACGGCAGTTTCCGCCGTTTCGACGTGTCGGCGCAGGTGCGGCGATGAGTGCCTCGGGCTTCGACACCGGGCTGGGTGATGCGGCCAGCGCGGGCGTCTTCTTCGTCACCGGCGACGATCTGGACACGCTGGCGGCGGTGGCCCGCGATCACGGCCTGCGCGTCTGCCGGCTGGATCTGTCCGGCTGCGACGGCAAGGCGGCGCTGCTGCTGCGCATCGGCACGCAACTGGACTTCCCGGACAGCACCGGCCGCAACTGGGACGCACTGTCGGACAACCTGCGCGATCTGTCGTGGCTGCCCGCGCCCGGTTATGTGCTGCTGCTGGATCAGGCCACCGATCTGCGCGACCGCGATGAGGCCAGCTTCGACACGCTGCTGGACATCCTCAACGAAGCGGCCGGCTTCTGGGCCAGCCAGGACGTGCCGTTCTGGGCGTTCATCGCGCTGGACGACGCCGAATTCGATCAGTTCGACGACGCGCAGGACGCCTGATCGCTTGGCCGCGCAGGCGGCGGCCCTTCCGCCATCGGCGCGCGCCTGCGATCATGGCGCATGAACGATTTCAAGCAATTGCCGCTGTCCGATGCCCTGCGCGTGGGCATCGAAGCACTGGGTTATGCGCGGATGACCCCGGTGCAGGCGCAGAGCCTTCCGCCCATCCTGGAAGGGCGCGACCTCATCGCGCAGGCCCCGACCGGCAGCGGCAAGACCGCCGCGTTCGGACTGGGCCTGCTGCAACGCGTGGACGTGGGGATCATCCGCGTGCAGGCGTTGGTGCTCTGCCCGACGCGCGAACTGGCCGAGCAGGTCGCCGGGCAGATCCGCAGGCTGGCCATCGGCGTGCCCAACCTGAAAGTGCTGCTGCTGTGCGGCGGCATGCCGCTGGCGCCGCAACTGGCCTCGCTGGAGGCGCACGATCCGCACGTGGTCGTGGGCACGCCGGGACGCGTGCAGGAACTGCTGCGCAAGAAGGCGCTGCATCTGGGCGGCGTGCGCACGCTGGTGCTGGACGAGGCCGATCGCATGCTCGACATGGGCTTCGAGGAACCGATCCGCGAAATCGTCGGCAAGCTGCCGCGCGAACGCCAGGGCCTGTTGTTCTCGGCCACCTTCCCCGATGGCATCCGCGCGATCGCGCGCAACGTGCTGCGCGATCCGGTGGAAGTGACGGTCGAGGGCGCCGAGCAGTCCGGCGACATCGCGCAGCGTTTCGTCGAAGTGGACCCGGCGCGCAAGCAACTGGCACTAGCCGGTTTCCTCGCCAGCGAACAACCCGAATCGGTGGTCGTGTTCTGCAACATGCGCAAGGACACCGATGAGGTCGCCGCTTCGCTGCAGCACTTCGGGTTCTCGGCACTGGCGCTGCACGGCGACATGGAACAGCGCGATCGCGAGGAAGTGCTGGTGCGCTTTTCCAATCGCAGTTGCAACGTGCTGGTGGCCAGCGACGTCGCCGCGCGCGGTCTGGACATCGCCGATCTCGCGGCGGTGGTGAACTACGACCTGCCCACCGACGCCGACACCTACGTGCATCGCATCGGCCGCACCGGCCGGGCCGGACGCAGCGGCTGGGCGCTGAGCCTGTGCACGCCGCGCGAGCGCCCGCGCGCGGCGCAACTGGAGGAACGGCTGGGCCAGCCGCTGCGCTGGGAAAAGAACCTCCCGCCACCGCCGCGCGCCAACAGCGCGCCGGCCGCGCCGATGGTCAGCCTGCGCATCGACGCCGGAAAGACCGACAAGCTCCGCCCCGGCGACATTCTCGGCGCCCTCACCGGCGAGGCCGGCCTGCCGGCCGCGGCCATCGGAAAGATCGCGATCTACCCCACCCGTTCCTACGTGGCGATCGAACGCAGCAAGGCCGCCCAGGCCCTGGCGCGCCTCAACAGCGGCCGGATCAAGGGACGCAGCTTCCGGGTGCGGAAGGTCTAGGCCGGCTCGGCGGCTGCGCCGGCCGAAGCCGGGATTCCGGATTGAACGGGATGGCCGATCGGCTCCGCTTGCGGATCCCCGGTGCCGAACCCCATCCCGGCCAAAGAAAAACGCCGGGACATGCCCGGCGTTCTCTGGTGACTCAAGTCAGCGCTGGATTACAGCGGCTGCACCTGGTCGGCCTGCATGCCCTTCTGGCCCTGCACAGCCACGAAGGAGACCGCCTGGCCTTCCTTCAGCGACTTGAAGCCGGTGCCCTGGATCGCGCGGAAATGCACGAACAGGTCCGGGCCGCTCTGCGGGGTGATGAAGCCGAAGCCCTTGGCATCGTTGAACCACTTGACAGTGCCGGTCTGACGCTCAGACATCTTTACTAACTCCTGAAACGGATTGGGTTGGATTTAAATCGCGGATTCCGGATTTCCGGGCCGAGACTGAGTTTGCAGGCGTTGGTAAAGCGACGATGTAGCAGATGTATCTACCGCATCAGGCTCACGATTCACGGTGACCCTGGCAAGCACAGTGCCGAGCACTCTACCGGGCTTGAAGCACAAAAGCGACTGCTTTGCATCGGAGAACGAAAAAAAGTTCCCCGGACCGGCCACTGGAACCGTTTACTGCGGTGTCCGCCAGCCCGCCCCGTATGATGGCGCCCCCATTCCACGGACCGCCCATGGCACTCAAGGCCACCATCGTCAAAGCCGACCTGCAGATCAGCGACATGGATCGGCATTACTACGCCAGCCACGGGCTCACGCTGGCCCAGCATCCGTCCGAGACCGACACCCGGTTGATGGTTCGGCTGCTGGCCTTCGCGCTGCATGCGCATGACCGGCTGGCGTTCGGGCGCGGCCTGAGTACCGAGGAGGATCCCGATCTCTGGCGGCACGACTACGGCGGCGAGATCGAACAATGGATCGAACTTGGCCAGCCGGAGGAAAGCCGCCTGCGCCGCGCCTGCGGCCGCGCACGCGAGGTCATCGTGCTGAACTACGGCGGTCGCGCCGCCGATCTGTGGTGGGAGAAGAACGCCGCCGGCCTGGCGCGGCTGCGCAACCTGCGCGTGCTGGATCTGCCGGCCGAAGAGGTCGATGCACTGACACTGCTGCACGCGCGCGGCATGCGCGCCAGCGTCTTCATCCAGGACCACGCCGTGCAGTGGCTGGACGAGAGCGGCCGCCAGCTCGATCTGCATCCGCAGGTCCGCCAGCCGGGCCTGGCATCGGCGGACTGATCCATGCGGCCGACCCATGACGTGATCATCATCGGCGCCGGCGCGGCCGGGCTGATGTGCGCACTCACCGCGGGCCAGCGCGGCCTGCGCGTGCTGGTGATCGAGCACGCGAACAAGGTCGGCAAGAAGATCCTGATGTCCGGTGGCGGTCGCTGCAATTTCACCAACACCGGTACCACGCCGGCCAATTACCTCTCGGCCAATCCGCATTTCTGCAAGTCGGCGCTGGCGCGCTACACGCCGGCCGATTTCATCGAGATGGTCGATCGCCATCGCATCGCCTGGCATGAGAAGGAACTCGGCCAGTTGTTCTGTGACGTGTCCTCCAAGCTGATCGTGCGGATGCTGCTGGACGAATGCCACGCCGCGCACGCGCGCATCGAAACCCAGTGCGAGGTGCGCGATGTGCAGCAGGTGCAGGATGGCTTCCGTGTCGATACCTCGCAGGGCGCCTTCGCCGCGCCGTCGCTGGTGGTCGCCACCGGTGGGCTGTCGATTCCGAGCCTGGGCGCGACCGGCTTCGGTTACGAACTCGCACGCCGGTTCGGCCATGCCGTGCTGCCCACGCGCGCCGGACTGGTGCCGCTCACGCTCAGTGGCAAGCACCAGGAGCGCCTGCACGATCTCAGCGGCGTGGCGGTGCCGGTCGAAGCCCGCTGCGGCAGACAGCAGTTCCGCAATTTCATGCTGATCACCCATCGCGGTGTCAGCGGCCCGGCGATCCTGCAGATCTCCTCGTACTGGCAGCCGGGCGAGGATCTGCATCTGGATCTGCTGCCGGGACAGGACGCGCTGGCCTGGCTGAAGGAGCAGCAGGCGCAGCGGCCGGCCGCCGAACTGAAGACGGTGCTGTCCGATGCATTGCCGCGCCGCTTCGCCCAGCGATTGTGCGAAGCCTGGTTGCCCAATCGCCCGCTGCGCCAGTTCAACGAACCGCAGTTGCGCGAGATCGCCGCCGTGCTGCGCGACTGGCCGCTGGTCGCCAGTGGCACCGAGGGCTATCGCACCGCCGAGGTCACGCTCGGTGGCGTGGACACCGACGGCCTGTCATCGAGCACGATGATGTCCCGCCACGTCGCCGGCCTGTACTTCATCGGCGAAGTGGTCGATGTGACCGGCTGGCTCGGCGGCTACAACTTCCAGTGGGCCTGGGCCTCGGGCCACGCGGCCGGACTGGCGGTCTGACGCGGCGCGGCAACTGCGGTGCGGACAGGCTTGCTAAGCTCGGCGTGGGTAACCGGTGTCAGCTCAAGCATGTCGTTCTCCGAATCCACCTTTACGCGCCGCGCGGTGCTGCGCGCCGGCACTGGCGCACTGATCGCCACCGCGATGCCGTCAGGCTTTGCGGCGGCCCCCGAGGCCAGTTTCGCCAACACGCGCAGTGGCCGCATCGTCGGCGCTCGCGTCGGTGATCTGCACGTATTCCGCGGCCTGCCCTACGGCGCGGACACGCGCACCCGCCGTTTCCAGCGTGCGCCACGGGAAACGCCCTGGCGCGGCGTGCGCGATGCCACCGCATTCGGCGCATCGGCGCCGCAGACCGGCGATGCCGATGGACAGGCGATCAGCGAAGACTGCCTCTTCCTCAATCTGTGGACGCCCGCGCTGCGTGACGGGCGCAAGCGGCCACTGTTGGTGTACGTGCACGGCGGCGGCTACAACACCGGCTCCGGTTCGCATCCGGCCTACGACGGCGGCGCGCTGTGCCGGCGCGGCGACGTGGTGGTGGTCACGCTCAATCATCGGCTCAATGCGTTCGGCTATCTGCATCTGGCCGATATCGAAGGCGCGGACGAACGCTTCGCCGATGCCGGCAACATCGGCCAGTGGGATCTGATCCAGGCGCTGCACTGGCTGCGCGAACACGCTGGCGAATTCGGCTTCGATGCCGGCAACGTCACCCTGTTCGGACAATCCGGCGGCGGCGCGAAAATCGCCACGCTGATGGCGATGCCAGCCGCTCGCGGGCTGTTCCACAAGGCCGTCACCCTCAGTGGACAGCAGGTCACCGCCGCCGGTCCGCGGGCGGCGACGCGGCGCGCGAAGCTGCTGCTGGAATCGTTGTCCGCGACGCCGGCGGATCTGCTGGAACTGCCGATGCAGCGCCTGCTCGAGGCCACGCGCCTGCGCGATCCGTCCTGGGTCGAAGACACGCACTTGTACTTCGGCCCGGTGCTGGATGCACGCGGTTTGCCGCGTCATCCGTTCCATCCGGAGGCGCCCGCGCAATCGGCCGGCATCCCGATGATGATCGGCAACACGCGCGATGAAACGCGGGCGTTCCTGTCATCGGATCCGGTCAACCTGGATCTGCGCTGGGACCAGTTGCCCGAGCGCATCCGCCTGCAGCAGTACGTCGATCTGGATCCGCAGGCCGTGATCGACACCTACCGCCGGCAGTATCCGGCCTACTCGCCTTCCGAGGTGTTTTTCGCCGCCACCACCGCAGGCAGATCATGGCGGGCGGCGATCCTCGAGGCCGAAGCGCGCGCACGCCAGGGCGCGCCGGCCTGGGTCTACCAACTCGACTGGCGCAGCCGCGCCGAACCTGAAAAACGCGCTTTCCACACGCTCGACATCGCGCTGATGTTCGACAACACGCGCCAGCCCGGTGCACGCACCGGTGATGACGCCGATGCACGTCGCATGGCCGCGCGGATGAGCACGGCGCTGCTCGCATTCGCACGCAGCGGTGATCCCAATCATCCGGATCTGCCGCACTGGCCGCCCTACACCTTGCCCGCGCGCACGACGATGATCTTCGATGACCGCTGCCGCATCGAAGACGATCCGCGCGGCGGCGAACGTCGGCTGTACGAGCAGGCGCCCTTCATCCAGCGCGGCACGATGTAGCGTCGCATATGCGCGGCCCGCAAGACGCGGAAACCGAATCAGAGCGAACGCATCGCCTCGGCAGCCAGCCCGAACGAGCGCAACCGCTTGTCGTGATCGAAGATGTTGGCGGTGAGCATCAGTTCATCCGGGCGATGACGTTCGATGAAGGCGGCGATGCCGGCGCGCACTGTCTCGGCGCTGCCGACCACCGAACACGCCAGCGCCTGCGCCACGCCGGCTTTCTCATGCGGCTGCCAGAACGCGTCGATATCCTCGATCGGCGGCGGCAGCAATCCCGGCCGGCCGCGACGCAGGTTGACGAAGGCCTGCTGCTGGCTGGTGAACAGGAAGCGTGCTTGCTCATCGGAGTCGGCGGCGATGACGTTCAGCGCGAGCATCGCGTACGGCCGGGCCAGCCGCTCGGACGGGCGGAAATCGTGGCGATACACCGCCAGCGCCTGATCCATCGCATCCGGCGCGAAGTGCGATGCGAACGCATACGGCAAGCCCAGCGCGGCAGCGAGCTGCGCACCGAACAGGCTGGAACCCAGCAACCACACCGGCACGTCGATGCCGGCGCCGGGCACCGCGCGCACGGCCTGCCCCTGCGTCACCGGCTCGAAGTAGTGCAGCAGTTCGCGCACGTCCTGCGGAAACTGCTCGGCGCTGTCGAAATAGCGGCGCAGCGCACGCGCGGTCGGCTGATCCGTGCCGGGCGCACGGCCCAGCCCGAGATCGATGCGATCCGGGTACAACGAAGCCAGCGTGCCGAACTGCTCGGCCACCTGCAGCGGCGCATGGTTGGGCAGCATCACCCCGCCGGCGCCGACGCGGATGCGTTGCGTGGCTCCGGCGACGTGGCCGATCAGCACGGCGGTGGCGGCGCTGGCGATGCCCGGCATGTTGTGGTGTTCGGCCAGCCAGTAGCGCTGGTAGCCCCAGGCTTCGGCGTGCTGCGCGAGATCGCGCATGTGCGCGAACGCCTGGGCGATGCCATCGCCTTCACGCACCGGCGCGAGATCGAGGAGCGAATACGGGATCATCGGAACATCCTGACGGGACGAACTCCCTGTGTTGGGACGATGCGCCGCCGATTCCAGTGCCCCCGCGGAATGCAGCATTCCGCGGGCAACGCGCGGCGTGGCTCAGCTCAGCAGATCGAACGGGCCGCCCTGCGCCAGCGCCCGCTGGTACGCCGGCCGCGCGTGGATGCGTGCGAGGAAATCCGCCAGGCGTGGATGCGCCTCCAGCCCGGCGCGCGCCGCCGCCGCTTCGATCGGAAAGCTCATCTGGATGTCGGCCGTGCTGAAATCCTGGCCGGCGAACCAGCGCGCCCGCCCGAGTTCGGACTCCATGTAATCCAGATGCAGCTTCACCTGCGGCGAGACGAAGCCGCGCATCGCCTTGTCGGCGATCGAACGCGCGAACGGGCGCACGAAGAACGGCATCGGCGCCGATCGAAGGCGTGAGAACACCAGGCTCAGCAGCATCGGCGGCATCGCCGAGCCTTCGGCGTAGTGCAGCCAGTAGCGATAGCGCAGATGTTCGGCCGTGCCCGGCGAAGGCGCGAACGCGCGCGCGGCGTCGTAGCGTTCGACCAGATATTCGAGAATCGCACCCGATTCGGCGAGCACGTGTTCGGCATCCACGAGCACCGGCGACTTACCCAGCGGATGCACCGCGCGCAGGGCCGGCGGCGCGAGCAGGGTCCGCGCATCGCGCTGATACCGCACCACCGTGTAATCCAGCCCGAGTTCCTCCAGCAGCCACAGCACGCGCTGGGAGCGGGAATTGTTGAGGTGGTGGACGGTGATCATCCTGCGCTCCGGCATTGGGTGGCCCATCTTAGGCCATCACGCCGTGCGATCAGGAACTGCACGAGAGCATCGAGCAACCCGGCCGGTTGCGCGCCCAGTCCGGGCGACGCTGCGCGAAACGCTCACGTCCGGGCTGCTCTTCGTAGGGACGCCGCATGACGTCCAGCAGTTCATCGATGCCGGAGGCATCGCCCGCTTCGGCGCGGTCGATCACTTCCTGCGCCAGATAATTGCGCAGCACGTAACACGGATTGGCCGCACGCATCTTCGCGGCGCGAGCGTCGGCATCGAGCGGATCATCGACCAGCCGCTGCGCGTAGGCCTGCAACCAGTCCTGCAGTTCCGGCGCGATCGCGTCGCGGCGCGGCGCGTCGTAATACGCGTCCTCGAAATGCACGGGCTCGAGTGCGGACGGATCCGGCGTGATCAGCCGGCGGAAGAAAATCGTCATGTCCACTTCGCCGCGATGGAGCAGTTCCTGCAACTGCTGCATGCGTGCCAGGTCCGCATCCGTGCACTCGGCCAGCCCGAGCTTGCGCGCGATGTTGTCGCGGTCGGCCGCGTAATAGCGATCGACATAGGCCTGCAGCCCCGCCTGCAGGGGCTCGATATCCGGGAACAGCGGCGACAGCGCATGCGCCAGCCGGGTCAGGTTCCAGTAGGCGATTTTCGGTTGCCAGCCGAAGCGGTAGCGACCGCCCGCCGCGTCGGTGGTGTTGGGCGTCCAGTCCGGATCGTAGTCGTCGATCCACCCATACGGGCCGTAGTCGATCGTCAATCCGAGTATCGACAGGTTGTCGGTGTTCATCACGCCATGGACGAAACCCACCCGCATCCATTCGGCCATCAGCGTGGCGGTGCGTTCGCAGATCGTGGTGAACCATGCGGCATGGCGCGTCGGTGCATCGCCTTCCAGGTGCGCGAAATCGCGACGGATGCAGAAGTCCGCCAGTTGCCGCAATAAGGACAGGTCACCACGCGAAGCCGGCAGTTCGAAATGCCCGAAACGCAGGAACGACGGCGCGACTCGACAGACGATCGCGCCCGGTTCGGCCCGTGGATGACCGTCGTAGAACATGTCGCGCACCACGCTTTCGCCGGTGGACACCAGGCTGAGCGCGCGCGTGGTCGGCACGCCGAGATGATGCATCGCCTCGCTGCACAGGAATTCGCGGATCGACGACCGCAGCACGGCGCGTCCGTCGGCGGTGCGTGAATACGGCGTCGGCCCCGCGCCCTTGAGTTGCAGTTCCCAGCGCCGCCCGTCCTGCGCGATCACCTCACCGAGGCTGATCGCGCGTCCGTCCCCGAGTTGCCCGGCCCACGCGCCGAATTGATGGCCGCCGTAATTGGTCGCGAACGGCTGCATGCCCGGCCACAGCGCATTGCCGCCGAACACCCGGGCGAAGGCGGGATCACGCAGATCATCATCCAGCCCTAGCGTCTGCGCCATTTCGCGCGACCACGCGATCAAGCGCGGCTCGCGCACCGGCGTCGGCTGCACCGATGACCAGAGTGCGCCCAGCACCTCGCGCCGGCGCGGGCCGGTGTCCGGATCACCCGGCAAATCCCGGATCAAGGCATTGTCGAAGCGCAGCGCATTCACCGCGGACCGCCTCAGGCCGGCTCGGCCAGCGGCCGCAACGCCGGATCCAGCGCCACGCGCTCGTCGAAGACGAAGCAGCGGCCTTGGTAACCCAGTCCGCCGACCTGTTCGAAATAGCCGAGGATGCCGCCATCGAGTTGCAGCACGTTGTCCATGCCATCGGCGCGCATCCACAGCGCGGCTTTCTCGCAGCGGATGCCGCCGGTGCAGAAACTCACGACGGTTGCATCCCTCAGCGCCTCGCGGTGCGGCGCGAGCGCTTCGGGCAGCTCGGTGAACCTGCGTATCGGCAGCGTCAGCGCACCGGTGAAGGTGCCGAATTCGACTTCCTGCTGGTTGCGCGTGTCCAGCATCACCACCGGCTTGCCGGCATCATCATGACCCTGCCGCAGCCAGCGCGCCAGCGTCACCGGTTCCACCGCCGGCGCGCGGCCGTGCTGCAACGGCGATGCATGTTCCCGGCGGAAACTGATGATCTCCGGCTTCACCTTGACCTTGAGGCGAGCGAAGGGCTGCGTGGCCGACTGGCTGTACTTGACCTGCAGCCCGGCGAAGCCCGGCAGCCCGCGCAGATCGGCGAGCCATGCTTCGATGGCGTCCCGCGCGCCGGCCAGGAACACATTGATGCCCTCGCCCGCCACCAGGATCGTGCCGCGCAGTTGCAGCGCCTGGCCGCGCTCGCGCAGGCGAGTGGCGAGCTCATGCGGCGCATCGATGTGGACGAAGTGGTAGGCGGCGATGTTGACGATCATGGGCGCGATCTTACCGGCCCGGGGTTCATCGCGGCATGATGCCGGCTCGGCGCGGACGCAACGTAGCGTCGCGCCCGCCGCTCAGCGCAGCAGCAGGAACGGCAGCGCCAGGGTCAGCGCGATGATGAAGATGATCGCCCCGAGCGTCACGATCACGAACACCGGCCGCGTGCGCAGCAGGTGGCCGAAGGTCTCCGCGCGTCCCTCTCGCTCGGCCTGTGCCTGTTCGCCGCGCGCGCGATCGCGCCGCTCCTGCTGGTAGCGATCCAGCAGCGCACGCGCGCGCCCGTAGTGCGTCGCCTCCTTCAGCCACAGCGCACCGTGCGAAATGCCCCACGGGCTGGGCGGCGTTTCGTACCAGTCCAGGCCTTCGCGATCCAGCAGCTCGCGGATTTCGTCGGCCTCATCGGCCGGCACCTGGCGCAGGTTGAACAGACGCTTGGACATGCAGCTTCCTCGAAGGGGCACCATGCTACCGCAGCGTTCGGCCCGCCATGGAATGCAACCATCGCGATGGACGCTCGTCAGTGACGCGGGCTCGCCCTACACTGCCGCCTCACTCGTTACGGACTCGATCATGCGCCACTGGATTCTCCTGCTGCTGTTCTGCCTGTTGACCGCCTGCGCCGATCCGGGCCCGCCGCCGGGCGGCAGCGTCGCCGCACTGCAACGCATCGACGAGACCACCGGCAGCGGTGCGGTCGCGCAATCCGGGATGCAGGTCACCGTGCACTACACCGGCTGGATCTACGACATGCGCGCGCCACAGCAGCGTGGCGAGAAATTCGACAGCTCGCTTGATCGCGATGAGCCCTTCACCTTCCTGCTGGGTGCAGGCCAGGTCATCCGTGGCTGGGACGAAGGCGTGGCCGGCATGAAGGTCGGCGGCAAGCGTGTGTTGCTGATTCCCGCCGACATGGGCTACGGCCGAAAGGGCGCGGGGGGTGGCGTCATCCCGCCGAATGCGTCGCTGGTGTTCGAAGTGGAATTGCTGGACGTCAAGCCGCGCTGACCGGGCCATCGGGGCCGTGGAGCGACCCAATCCGTCGCTCGCGCCGCAAGGCCCGCCCATGGCGAAGCCGAGTGTTCCCACTCCGCGGGAGCGGGTGACGCGCAGCGCCGGATGCAGGGCGCCGCGCGTTGATTCAGCCGTGAACCCCCATCGATCCAGCCCGGTGCACGTGCCCGCTCATGGCTTCACCGGCGGCACCGGCGCCAGGCGCAGATCATGGAAGTCGAAGCTGAAGTCGGTCAGTGGCGAGATGGCTTCCATGCGCGCTTCACGGATTCCGCCGTCGGGCGTCAGGGCGAAATTGAGGAAGGCATCGGCGTTGAGCCAGCGCTCGCGCCAGCGCACCACGAAGGTGTCGTGCTGCCAGTGCGAAAGATCGCCCACCAGTTCCGGGGTCTTGCTGAAGCGCAGCACCAGCCCCTCGCCTTCGCGCGTGATGACTACATCGCCATACCACGGATCGCGCAGCGTCCCGGCGTACTTGTCCAACGGCAGCGACGGCCGGGACTGCGCATCGCGCGCAGCCTGGTGCTTGCGCCAGCTTTCATCCGCATCGTCCTGCGACTTGGCCACCGCTTCGGCATAACCGGCCAACCAGTCCGTCTTTGGCGCATCCATGTAGGCATCGAGGGCGCGCAGTGTCACCGCGTTGAACGCCGCGCCGACTTCCTGGCTGGTCAGCACCACCACGCCGAGCTTGCGCTCCGGCACCAGGGTCACGCGTGAGACCATGCCCGGCCAGCCGCCGGTGTGCCACACCAGTTTGTCGCCGCGATAGTCCGACAGCATCCAGCCCTCGCCATAGCCCAGATAATTCGGCTTGGCCTGCTTGAGCATTTCGATCTTCGGTTCGGACACCGGAATCGGCGTCACCATCGACCACATGTCGCGCTGGCGTCGCGCGGTGAACAGTCGCTGCTGGCGTCCCTGCGAATCGGTGTAGGTGCCGCCGGCCAGTTGCGCGCGCATCCACAGGCTCATGTCGTGCACGCTGGAATAGATGCCGCCCGCGCCGGCCACGTTCGACCACGTCATGCGCGGGGCCGGTTGCAGATCCTTGAAATCGGCCTTGGCGTGACCACTGGCGACATTGTCGCCGGGCTTGAGGAAATCGCTGTTGAAGCGCGTGTCCTTCATGCCCAGCGGCTGGAAGATCCGTGTGCGCAGGAACTGCTCGTAGCTGATGCCGCTGACTTCCTCGATGACCAGTTGCGCCACGCCGAACAGGATGTTGTCGTAGGCGTACTGGCTGCGGAATCCGCCGGTCAGCGGCACATCCTTCAGGCGCTGCGCCACTTCGCGATTGCTGTAGGTGGTCGTCGGCCAGTACAGCAGGTCACCGGCCCCCAGGCCCAGGCCGCTGCGGTGCGCGAGCAGATCGCGGATGCGCATCTCGCGGGTGACGTACGGATCGGACATGCGGAACCACGGCAGGTGATCGATCACGCGATCCTCCATGTCCAGCTTGCCTTCGTCGGCGAGCATTTCCAGCGAGGCGGCGGTGAAGGCCTTGGTGTTGGAGGCAATCGCGAACAGTGTGTTCGCGTCCACCTTGGCCGGCTTGCCCATTTCGCGTACGCCGTAGCCGCGTTCCAGCACGATCTGGCCGTCCTTGACGATCGCCACGGCGATGCCCGGCACGTCGAACTGCTTGCGCACCGCTTCGACATAAGCGTCGAAATCCTGCAACTGATCCGGCAATGCCGGCGCCTGCGCGGACGCAAGCCCGCACCACAGACCGAACGACAGCAGCACTGCACCGGCCGCACCGGCGCGCGAAGGGATGGACATGGAGAACCCCTGACACGGAAAGCGCCACGATACGACACCGGCCGCGCCCGCGTCGCCTGCCGGCGGTCACTGCGCGGACGTTGGCATAATGCGCGGATGTCCGAATTCCCTTCTTCCAGCGCCGGTGCGCGCGCCATCGTCATCGGCGGCGGCCCGGCAGGCCTGTTCGCGGCCGAACACCTGCGCGCGGCGGGCCTGGCGGTGGATCTGTACGAGGCCAAGGGATCGGTCGGTCGCAAGTTCCTGATCGCCGGCAAGGGCGGTCTCAACCTCACCCATTCGGATCCGTTCGAGCGCTTCGCCCAGCGCTATGGCGAGCGCCGCGACGAAGTGGCCGGGTGGCTGCGCGACTTCGATGCCGATGCACTGCGCGGCTGGGCGTCGGGCCTGGGGGTGGACACATTCGTCGGCAGTTCCGGCCGCGTGTTCCCGACCGATCTCAAGGCCGCGCCATTGCTGCGCGGCTGGGTGCGCCGGTTGCGCGATCAGGGCGTGCGTTTCCATGTGCAGCACCGCTGGTGCGGCTGGGACGGCGAAGGCCGTTGGCAGTTCGAATCGCCGCAGGGCGCGATCGGCGAGGCCGCCGATATCGTGGTGCTGGCGCTCGGCGGCGGCAGCTGGCCCGAACTCGGCTCCGATGGCCGCTGGGTACCGTGGCTGGAGGTGCGGGATGTCGCGATCGCACCCCTGCAACCATCCAATTGCGGCTTCGACATCGGCTGGAGCGAACATCTGGCCACGCGTTTCGCCGGCGCGCCGCTGAAACCGGTGATCGCGCACTGGCACGACGCGCATGGCGCCGCGCGCAGCATGCAGGGCGAATGCGTGATCACCGCCACGGGCATCGAGGGCAGCCTGATCTATGCACTGTCGGCGATGTTGCGCGAGCAGATTCGGCGCGACGGCGTGGCCACACTGCACCTGGACCTCGCACCGGGGCGTGATCATGCGCGGCTGTCGCGGGATCTTGAGCGCCCGCGCGGATCACGCAGCCTGGGCGAACACCTGCGCCGACAGGCCGGGCTGGACGCACTGCGCGTGGCGCTGCTGCACGAAATGCTCGCACCGGCGCAACGACAGGACATCGACGCCATCGTCCACACGATCAAGCGCCTGCCGCTGCGGTTGCTGCGTCCGCGGCCGATCGAGGAAGCCATCAGCAGCGCCGGTGGCGTGCGCTTCGATGCACTCGATGACGCGCTGATGATCCGTTCGATGCCGGGCGTGTTCGTCGCCGGCGAGATGATCGACTGGGAAGCGCCCACCGGCGGCTATCTGCTCACCGCGTGCTTCGCCAGCGGCCTGCGCGCGGCCAGGGGCGCGCTGGCCTGGCTGGATCGGCGGACGGCTTCGCGCTGATCACTACCGAAGATGTCGGCGGCTTCCGCCGATCAGTACGCGACTGATGAAAGCCGGCAGCGCATCATGGATGCGAGTGCCCGACTCGGAACACGTGGTGTGGGGCCGCCACTCTAGAGAGATGGAAAACACCGGCCCCGTGGGAGCGGCTTTCATCGCGAAGTTCGCAATCGCGCCGCAATGGAAGCCGCTCCCACGCCGCTCAAGTCTGTGCGGAACAGCGATGCCGATCGCGATTCCGTGAACCTGATTGGTCGCCCGCGATGGCTGCACCGGTTGGAGAGAGAACCTGATGCAGCGATGGCGGGGCGTGCGCGCAAGATACGGCCTCTGATGTGGAAATTCGGTTATGGAAAGACTTCAGATCGATGACAGCGCACGGGACTTTCAGCATCCGTTGCCAAGTTCAAAGCGGTGTGAGGCCGGCGTCCCGGGCGGCCGTGCTTCGTGCCTGGCCCGTCGAGGATGGGCGAAGCCCGGTCGCACCCGCCACGCGACGACTCATGAAGAATGCAAGCCACGGATCGGCACTTCGGAATGAGCTTAGCGTTGCATCAGGCGCTCCGCCCTCCCACTGCATGACGCATTGCGCGTATGCGCGCCATGGTCCGGACATGCCGCACGCCTGCGCCTTGCACGGGATCAGCCGCTCTTGGATTGCTGCAATGCGCGCACGCGCGCGGGCGGCGCGAACGATTCGCAGCTCGCGTCGGCCCAGAAACTCTGGAACACTGCATGCGACGGAATGCGATCCAGCAATTCGCCCGGCTCGAGAAAACGGTACAGCGATGCCAGCGCACGCACCTCGATCGGCGAGACGCGGCGCAGGATGTGTTCCGGCCCCAGTTGCTGCGGATGGGTCAGCCCCGCCGCGCACAGCAGATCGCGCAGCGCCTTGAGCGTGTTGTCGTGGAACTGCTGCACGCGAACGGCCTTGTCCGGCACGTGCAGGTGTTTCCAGCGATCCGGGTTCTGCGTGGCCACGCCGGTCGGGCAGCGATCATTGTGGCAGCTCATCGACTGGATGCAGCCCAGCGCGAACATGAAGCCGCGACCGCTGTTGCACCAGTCCGCACCGAGCGCCATCGTGCGCGCGATGTCGAAGGCGCTGATGATCCGCCCGGCCGCGCCCAGACGGATGCGATCGCGCAGGTTCAGCCCCACCAGCGTGTTGTGCACCAGCAGCAGCGCCTCATGCATCGGCACGCCGACGTGATCGATGAACTCCGCCGGTGCCGCACCGGTGCCGCCTTCGGCACCATCGACGACGATGAAATCCGGCAGCACGCCGGTCTCGCGCATCGCCTTGGCGATGCCGAACCACTCCCACGGATGACCGATGGCGAGTTTGAAGCCGGTGGGCTTGCCGCCGGACAGCTCGCGCAGGCGGGCGACGAATTCCAGCAGGCCGCGCGGCGTGGAGAACGCAGAATGCTGGGACGGCGATATGCAATCGTGGCCCATCGGCACACCGCGCGTGACCGCGATCTCCGGCGTCACCTTCGCCGCCGGCAGCACACCGCCGTGGCCCGGCTTGGCGCCCTGCGACAGCTTGATCTCGATCATCTTCACCTGCGGATCGCGCGCATTCCCGGTGAAGCGCGCCTCGTCGAAGCGGCCGTGATCATCGCGGCAGCCGAAATAGCCCGAGCCGATTTCCCAGACCAGATCACCGCCCTTCTCGCGGTGGTACGGCGATATCGAGCCCTCGCCCGTGTCGTGGTAGAAGCTGCCGCGGCGCGCGCCTTCGTTGAGCGCGCGGATCGCGTTGGCCGACAATGCGCCGAAGCTCATCGCCGAGATATTGAACACGCTGGCCGAATACGGCTGCGCCGAATCGGCGCCGATGGTGATGCGGAAATCATGCGAATCGATGCGCGCCGGCGCCATCGAGTGGTTGATCCACTCGTAGTCCACGCCGTACACATCCTGCTGGCTGCCGAATGGCACCACGTCCGAAACGTTCTTGGCGCGCTGGTACACCAGGGCGCGCTGCTGGCGCGAGAACGGCACTTCGACGGTGTCGCCCTCGATGAAATACTGGCGGATCTCCGGCCCGACCGATTCCAGTCCGTAGCGGAAATGCGCCAGCACCGGGTAGTTGCGCCGCAGCGTGCTGCGCTTCTGCAACACGTCCCAGGTGCCCAGCAACGCCAGCACGCCGAATACACCGGCCGCCCAGCCCCACGCAGGCCAATGCAGACTCAGCGCCAGCGACGCCAGCGTCAGCACAATGCACAGCCCGTAGGCCAGGTATCGAATCATGGGAACCTCACGCTGTGGCCATCGCGGGACATCTTAGCGGGGAGACGGGAGGCGGGAGGGAGGGAGACTGGAATCAGGATTCGGTAGCCGATAGCCGATAGCCGATAGCCGATGGAGCATTGCGTCATCGCAGGCTCGATTTCGCATGCACCCCGAACCTGGCTTTTTCCGGTTTCCGCTTTCCGCTTTCCGCTTTCCGCTTTCCGGTTTCCGGTTCCCGATTCCCGATTCCCGGTTCCCGATTCCGAATCCCGTCTCCCGGCCGCACCCCATTGACGTCCTCTTCGCTCGCACCCTGCGATAAAGGCATCGCAACGCCATGGCCTCGGGCGCAGCTCCTACGCAGGTCACCGGCGATGCAGGGATTCCGTTTCCCCCAGAGGAGATGGACCCAACAAGAAGGGGCGGCCCAGGCCGCCCCTTCTCTCGTTCCGCCGTCGGGCAATCAATGCATGTAGCGATCGTTGCGCGGATTGCGCCAGCCGGTGTGCATGCCGTTGGTGGGCGCGCCCATGCGGATCCAGACTTCCTGCAGCAGCGGCTCCACGTGCGACCACGCCAGGCCGTGCCATTGATCGAACTGCTCGACGTACTTGTGGTGGATGCGCTCGAGCACTTCCTCCAGCGGTTGTGCGTAATAGCGCAGGTACGCATCGTAGGCGAAGCGCAGCACCGGCTCGTAGCGCGAGAACGGCGTGCCCTGCTCGTAGAACGGATGCGTGTGGATTTCGTTCTTCCAGTACGCCATCTCGGCGTGGATGTCGACGACTTCGCAGCGATACCAACCTCGCCGCGCCGGTGCGGTGGCAATGGCCATGGGGGGAGCTCCTTTGACTGACGGCTTGCATTGATAGCGCATGCGCTGTGTTCAGATCGTCAAATGCTCCCTGAACTGGACCATGCGCTAACGAAGGGTGCACGCGATCTGCACGTGCTTTTTCATGCGCGCCACGCACCCTGTCCGCGTGGCGCCGGCATCCCTCCTTTGACGACAACTGCCGGCACAGGTCGATCATCTGGAAGACCCACGCGTGGTCGTTAGGCAGTTGGGCCGCTTGACCATCGACCGCCACAGGAGCACCGACGTCGCGCACGCGACGACACGGCCGGTCGACCATCCGGATGGCCTATCGGTTCTCCACAAAAAAACGGCGCGATGCGCCGTTTTTTTTCTTTGCGGCGGCCGGTTCGAGGGACCGGGGCGCGGTTGCGCCGCCGATCCCGCCGCCGAATCCCGTCAGTTGCGATCGAAGTTGTACTGCGCCGAGGCCGCGTTGCTGATGATGCCCGACAGCGGCAGCAACTGCGTCAGGAAGCGGTTCCAGCGGGTGACGCCGGCCGGACCGACCCACACCACATCGCCCGGACGCAGATGGAAGCGATCGCCCAGCGCGAACGCCGCCGGCGACGCGGCATCCAGGTGATAGACCGTGGCCGGTTCGCGCTGCAGATCCTCCATGCCGCGGATCACGTACACCGCACTGCCCTTGGCGGTGACCGGATTGAGGCCGCCGGTGCGTCCCAGTGCCTGGGTCAGGCTCATGTCGGTGGTCTTGAAGTTGATCGCCTGCGGGCGCATCACTTCGCCGACGACATAGACCTCCTTGCGATCGTTGAACGGCAGATACAGGCGATCGCCGGGCTTGAGGTAGATGTCGGCAGCGATCTTGCCGTCACGGTTGAGCGCATCGAGATCGAGCGGATAATCGCGGCCGTCGCGCGTGAGGACGAAGCCTGCCAGATCCGCTTCCTCGACGTTGATGCGCGCCTTGCCCACCGCCTGCGCGAGCGTCAGCGGCACCGGGGTGAAATCCTGCGGCGAGGTATCGACGAACGCGCCCTGCACCGCCACCCGGCCGCCATAGCCGACCACGTTGACGTCCACCTGTGGCGTGCGCAGGTACTGGCCCAGTCGCGAGGACAGCGTGCTGCGCAGATCCTCGATCGTCATGCCCTTGACGTTGAGCTTGCCCGCGTAGGGATAGAAGAACGTGCCATCAGGCTGCACCAGCCGGCCGTTGGTGACGGCCTGCTGCTGGTTGCCCGCCGGCGTGGTGAGCTCGGGGTGATCCCACACCGTCACCAGGATCGTGTCGCCCGGCTGGATGCGGTAGATCTCGGGTTGATAGTTCGCAAGTTCGGCCGGCAGCGTCACCGGCGTGCGCGGTGCGGCCACCAGCTCCGGAGTGATGGCGATCATCCGTGCGTCGCTTCCTTCGACGGTGCCTTGCGTCATGTTGCCGTGGGTCATGCGTTGGCCGGAGCAGCCGGCCAGCAGCAGCGCCAGCAGTGCCAGCGAAGAAGGAAGGAGTTTCACGCCGCGTACCTCGTTGTTGTTGTCGGTGGATGGAAGCGGTGGCGCACCGCGGTGCGCTCGCGACAGGGTGGCAAGCCCGACGTGAAGAGCGCGAACGCATTCACGGAACGCGCCGTGAACGCACCCTGTTCATCCACGTGCATGCGCCACGGTGAGCGCCAGGTATTCCTTAAGCGCACGTCCGCTGCGCCACAGGGCGCGCGGTGACGGCAGCCAGCGGCGGGGCCCGGTGGTGCGCGATCGCCCCTCGGGCACCGGCACCGGCACCACGCGCGCGCCGGCGCGCTCGAACAGCAGCGTCGCGCGCGGCATGTGCAGGGCCGAGGTCACCAGCAGGATGTGGGGCGGATCGCCCGGTGCGAGCGCGACGCTGAAACGCGCGTTGTCGTCGGTGTCGTGGCTGCGTTCCTCCAGCACCACCGCCGAATGCGGCACACCGAGCCGCTCGATCGCGTTGGCCATGCGTTTGGCTTCGGTGATGCGTCCCTGTCCGCCGCCGCTGAGGATGACCACCGGGGCCCTGCCCGCGAGCCACGCGCGCGCACCCGCGGCCAGCCGGCTGCTCTGCAGATCGTCCGGATCCACTTCGGCCTGTTTCATCCACGAATAGTGCATGCCGCCACCGAGCACGACGATCGCGTCGGCGCGCGGCAATTCGGACGATTCGCGCACCATCGGGTAACGATCCTCCAGTTGCGCGCGCAGCGATTCCGAGGCCACCGGCAGCGACCAGATCACCGACCAGCCCAGACCGATGATCGCCAGTGCGCGTGCGCTCCTGCGCCATTTCAGCCACCCCAGCACGGCGGCGATCGCCAGCAGCACCAGCGTGAGCGTCAACGGATAGGTCAGGGAGACGGCGAAGTCGCGTAGGGCGGCCATGCTGGCTCCGGTCATATGACGATGCCGCGGCTGACGTAGAGATAGAACACCGCGCAGGACGCCAGCAGCCCGCAGCGGATCAGCAGCGGATTGCGCAGCAGTGCGATGCGTCCGTGGCACAGCATCGCGCCGAGGATCAGCGATGCCGCCAGCCACGCCGGCAGCAGATAGCGGTTGGAGAAGAAGCCCCAGCCGATCATGAAGAACGGCAGCGCCATCACCAGGTACACCGAGGTGCTGTCCAGGATGCGTTGCCGCCACTGCGCCTGGATCCACGGTGCGCACAGATGCGGCAGCAGGTACCAGAAGGCGGTGAAGATGGCGAAATCCACGCGCACGCCCGAGCGGTACAGCGGGTTGGCGGTGTATTCCATCACCAGGTCATAGAAGGCCGGCGTTGCCGCGCGCACCAGCAGCATCGACGCGCCCGACACGTACAGCGCGAACGCCGCCAGCGCCACCACGCGCAGCCAGCGCGTGCTCAGCAGCAGGGCCGGCGCGCACAGCAGATACATCAACGAGGACATGTGCAGGCTCACCGCCAGCGCGCCGGCGATGAAGAAGCCCGCCCAGCGTCGCTGGTGGAAACAGAGCAAGGCGCCAAACACCAGCGGCGCGGCCAGTCCCTGACGGATCGCATTGATGGAGGCGTTGGTGAACATCGGCGAGACGAACAGCAGCATTAGCCCCGCACACAGCAGGGTCTGCCGCGTGACTCCCGATTCGAGATAGCGGTGATAGGTGCGCGAGGCCCACGCCACGCCCAGCAGCAGCAGCGCGAACAGCGCCGCCTGGTAGCCCGTGATGCCCAGCCCGAGCTTGCGCAGTGCGTAGCTCAGCCAGACGAAGCCCGGTTCCAGCCGTGTCTCCGGCAGACCCGCATCCAGTGCTTCGAAGAAGCCGGCATACGTTTCGGTGTCGGTGCCGGTTTCCAGTGATCGTGTGCCGATCAGCCAGCAACCGAACGCGCCGACGGCCAGCAGCAGAAAGAAACCGAGCCACCAGCGCGCCGTCGCGTCGGCGCTGTTGTGGACACGCCGCGGCGGCAGCGTCGGGGTCACCTGCACCGGTTGAACGTGGACCGCTTTCATGAGGCCATCCTCGCGCTGGCGGTGCGCATCGCCAGCAGCACCCAGCGGCGGCTGCGGCGCACCATGCCAAAGAGTCGCGCGAGCACGTGTTCACCGCGCGTGACGAGCCCCTGCCGCAACAGTTCCTGCCGCACCTCGCGGCCGGCGCGGTG
Organism: Pseudomonadota bacterium; assembly: GCA_023390905.1. Lineage (GTDB taxonomy): Bacteria > Pseudomonadota > Gammaproteobacteria > Xanthomonadales > Xanthomonadaceae > Pseudoxanthomonas_A. The sequence goes on from JAEWBY010000080.1 coordinate 112,842, forward strand.
CATGGCCGCCAGATCCCCGCTGAGACCACCAGCGCCGAAGGTCGCCTTGTGCCAGTACGCGAGCGTCTGGTTGATCTTCGCGCAACGGTGGCCGGACAGGCCAATCTGCGCCCACAGCAGGAAATCCTCGACGCGGCGGAAGTTCTCGTTGAAGCGGAACGGCAGATCGCGCCGCAGCACCACCGAGGCGGTCGGGAACGGATTGTTGAGCAGGAACCGCTTGCGCCCGAGCACGCGCGTACGCACCGGCGGGCGCAACGGAGCCGGCCTGGCACCGCGATCGCGCACCTGCATGCGATGGGCGATCAGCGCGATGCTCGGATCGGCTTCGAGCGCGGCCATCTGCAGGGCGATCTTTTCCGGCGCCCAGGTGTCATCGGCGTCGAGGAACGCGATGTACGGTTGCGTCGCCGCCGCCCAGCCCAGGTTGCGTGCACGCGAAGGACCGCCGTTGGCTTCCTGCGTGATCACGGTGATCCAGCCGGGCGGATAACGTTCGGCCAATGCATGCAGCACGGTCACGGTGTCATCGCCACTGGCGTCATCCACCAGCACGACCTGCGCGGGACGGCGCGTCTGCGCGGCGATCGACGCCACCGAGGCACTGATCGTCCCGGCACAGCGGAAGCACGGAATCACCACGCTGATCGGCGCGACCGGTACGTCCTGCGAAATTTCCTGCGCAGCGTTCATGCGTCGGCCCGCTCCCGCGCCCACGGCGCGCACTTGAAGATGGCTTCGGCCTCGGCGGCATAGTGGGCGGGGGATTGCCCGGCCACGTTGCGGTCCTTGAGCAGCGAGATGATCACGTCACTGAAGGATTCGCCCTCGTGCAGCGTGATGCGCCGATGCGCCGGCAAGCCGATGTCGTCGGCGAAGTCGCGGCACTTGGGATGGTAATCGACGATCGCGAACGGCACGCCGCACAGGTACGCCACGATGGCGCCATGCAGCCGCGCGCTCACCATCACGTCGCAGCGTGCGATGGCGGCGACCATGCGCAACGGGTCCGGATCGCGATAGCGCACCGTCGCCGCATCGACGCCGGCCTCGCGCAGTTGACTGCACAGATCTTCGGCCAGATCCGCATCGCCATGGTGCGGATGTTCGTTGAGGCTGAACACATCGACCACCAGCGGGCGCGTGCGCGCCCAGCGCTGCACCACGTCCACGAACGCCTGTTGCCAGGCCACGCGCGAAGGCGCCGCGTAGGATCCGTTCTCGCTGTAGCGGCATGGCGCCACGCCGATGCGCAGCGGATCGGTGGGTTCGATCCCGGCGCGCGCCGGCAGCGATGCCAGCGGCAGCAGCAGCGCGGCCAGATCGCGACCGGCATGCGTTTCGGCCGACAGGCCCATGCGCTGGGTCCAGTCGAACGATCGGCGATCGCGCACGGACAAATAGCTGAAACGGTTGAGGAACGACGCGGCCGATTCTTCCTGCGCTGCATTCGCGAACGGACCGATCGACACGCCGACCGCCGCCAGTTGCAAACCGCGATGGCGTCGCGCCGCCTGCATCATCGGCTTGCGGAAGGATTCGCGTGCGGTGATGACCGAACCCCCGCCCATCACCAGCACATCCGAGGTCAACGTGGCCGAGGCAAAGCTCAGCAGGCGGCTGCTCTTGCCGAGCGCGCCCATCGCGCCGTACCAGTCGGCCGGATAGAACGTCGGCACGGTGCTGTGGCCGGCCATGCCGGTCAGCGACGGCCCGACCAGCACCGGCTGCGCCGCCCAGTAGTGTTGAGCGGCGCGCGTACACAGCACGCCGAACAGATCGTCGCCGAAGTTGCGCATGCCGTAGTAGCCGGTGAACGCGACGCGCAGCCCGCTCATGGCGCGCCCTCCCCGGCCTGCACGCGACGCGCGCCGCGATACATCAGCACCAGCAGCAGCGCTTCGGCGATCACCGTCGCCATCGCCGCACCGCTTTCACCGAAACGCGGGATCAGTGCCAGATTGAGCAGCACCGCCGCCAGCGCGGCCAGCGCCATCGCCGCCACGCGGTAACGCATATGGCCTTCGGTCAACAGCACCGAACCCACCGCAGTCGAAAGAAAGCGCAGCGGCACGCAGATCGCCAGGATCTGCAACAGCAGCACCACGCCCTGGTAATCGCGCCCGAACACGTGCACCGCCCACGGCGCGCACACGGCCAGCGCCGCGCCGACCAGCACGCCACTGGCCAGCATCGCACGCGTACCCAGGCGATACGCCTGACGGAAGCGCACGCGATCATGCACCGCCCATCGATGCAGCCGCGAGAGCAGGAATTTCTGGTAGACCGTGGCGGGAAACAGATAGATCGCGGTCATCACCGCCAGCGCGATGCCGAAATGTCCGGCGGCCGCATCTCCATCCAGATACTTGAGCAGCACGGTGCCGATCTGGAAGAACACCGGATAAAGCACCGCCGCCATGCCGTACGGCCATGCCTGCCAGCCCAGTTGCAGCACGCCGGGGATTTCGGCAGTAGGCGGTGGCTCGCTGGCCTCGCCATGTCCGCGCAGATCCCAGCGGCCGCTGGCCATCGCGCGCCATTGCGGCACCGCCATCACCAGCGCAAGCATTGCCACCAGGGCATACCCCAGGGCCACCGCATCCACGCTCATGCCCACCCAGGCCAGCGCGAGCAGCGCGATGAGCAGACGCCCGCCCGGCACGATCAGTTGCCAAGCCGCGAGCGAGGCATGACGTTCTTCCAGGCGCAGCTTGCTGCCGATCTGCTCGACCGCGAGCAATCCTAGGATCACCGGCGAGAGCAGCAGCAACAAGCGGCGCGTATGCGCATCCACCGGCGGTCCGAACCACGCCCACGCGATCACCGCGGCCAGCGTCAGCAGCGTGGTGAGCGCGATGAACCGTTCGGACGCCGCGCGCCAGCGCTGCGCGGCCCAGCCTTCGGTGCCGAACACCTTCAAGCGGAACTGCGACAGGCCGAAACCGGCCAGCGGCGCGATCAGCGTGATGGTCGCCAGCGAGGATGCGAACAGGCCGTACTCATGCGGGCCGAAGCGCCGCGCCAGCAGCGTCTGGGTCAGGAATACCATCACCGCGCCGGCCGCGGTGGCGATCGAAAGCAGCGACAACGCAGTGGCCGCCGGACGCCAGGACATGGGCAGCACCCGGCTCACGCGGCCACGTCCATCGCCGGCAGCGGCAACAATTCGCGATAGACCTCGCAGGTCTTGCGGATCACCACGCGCTCATCGAAGTCGCTGAGCGCGCGTTCGCGCGCGCGCTCGCCGAGCCGGCGCAGCAGCTCGCGATCATCATCCAGACGCGCGAGCACGTGGGCAAGCGATTGCGCGCTGCGCGGCTCGACGTGCAGCCCGTCTTCGCCATCGCAGGTCACCACTTCACGGCAGCCGGGCATGTTGGTGGTCACCAGCGCGACACCACACGCGCCCGCTTCGATCAGGCTCTTGGGCACGCCTTCGCGGTAATAGCTGGGCAAGGCCATCACATCCACGCTGCGCAACAGGGCCGGCATGTCATCGACATGTCCCAGCCAGCGCACGATGCCCTGCGCATGCCAGGCGCGCACGTCCTCGCGCGACACCGATTGCGGGTTACCGGGATCCGGTTCGCCGGCGAGCAGGAACTCGATATCGCGCCCCTGCGCCTTGAGCATCAGCGAGGCATCGACATATTCCTGGATGCCCTTTTCCCACAGCAGGCGCGCGGCCAGCAGCACGCGCAGCGGACGATGTTCGGTGACCGGTTCGCGCAGGCGGAAGCGCTGGATGTCCACGCCCGAGCTGCGGATGAGGCGGATGTTGTGCGAAGGCGCCAGCCGCGCGCGCTCGAAAGCCTCGGCATCGTCCGGGTTCTGCAGGATCACGCGCGAGCGCTGCCCGCCCAGCGCGCCGCGCATCAGGGTGGACACCAGCGGCCGCAGCATCCGGGCTTTGGCGCGTTCGCTGGCGAACACGAATCCCAGGCCGGTCACCGCATTGACCGTGGCCGGCACGCGCGCCGCGCGCGCGGCCAATGCGCCGTACACCGCGCACTTGAGGGTGAAACTGTGCAGCAGATCCGGCTTCTCCTCGCGCAGCAACTGCACGATGCGCATCATCGTGCCGGCTTCGCGCAGCGGATTGAGGCTGGCGCGCTCCATCGGCACCGGCAACCAGCGGATGCCATGCGCGGCGAAACGTGCACCGAAGTCTCCCGGCGGCGACATCATCGCCACCTCCATGCCCATCGATTTCAGTTGAAGTGCGGTGGAAAGACGGAAGTTGTAGAGATACCAGTCGGTGTTCGCGAACAGGATGAATTTCATTTGGGGCGCCGTGGGGTAGCGTCGCCCGATTCTAGGCAGGCACCTCGCCAAAACCGTTCACGCGCTCACCACCGAGCTGACGTTTGCGCAACAAGCCCACGCGGTGTCGCCGCCCTGTCATCGGGCATGCGCGCCGTGCTTGATGGTGCTTGCGGCGGGCAAAAAAAGGGCGGCCTTTCGGCCGCCCCGTTCACTGCGAACACTGTAGCTGCGATTACTTGGAATAGCTGTTGGTGGTCACGCGGATGTCGGTCGCATCGCTGGTCTTGGCCACGTGCGCGCCGTTGCCGGTGTTGCCGCCGACGAAACCGGTCATCGAGACCAGCGTGCCCAGCACCGTCTTCACGCCGTGCAGGCGGGTGTTGTTGTTGCGCGCCACGTTGCCACTGAACTGGTAGCTCTTGGTCGCCGCACCGAACATCATGCCCACCAGATAGTTGTGGCGGATGGTGTTCTGCGCGATGTAACCGCTCTCCGGGCCGATGGTCAGGATGCCGTGGCCGCCGTTGTACTCGATCACGCACTTCTTGATGGTCACGCCGGTCACGCGCTTGTAGACCAGGATGCCGTTGCCGTCGTTGTTGCGGATCAGGCAGTTCTCGATGTGCACGGTCGAGGTGGTGCGCGCGTCGTTGGCGTCCGGCTCGATGTCGATGCCGCAGGCCGGCGCGATGCCGCGCGAATCGCTGAACTCGCTGTCGTAGACCTTGACGTTGCTCGCGCAGCCGATGGTCAGCGCCTGGCGGCGGTTGCCGGTGCTCACCACGTTGGCGATGACGATGTCGCCGCACGGAATGGTCGGCGCGCCGGTCACCATCGCGCCGCCGATGGAAATGCCATCGCCCCAGCACTTGGAGATGTGGATGTCGCGCACGGTCACCTTGGTCGAACCGCGGATCATGATGCCGTGGCCCCACTCGCCGGTCGTGCCGAGGTGGTTCTCGCGATCGCCGATGATCTGGCCGCCGGAGATTTCCACGTTGCTGACCTTGTAGACCATCAGCACGTAGGCGCGCTCCTGGTCGTTGCGCTTGGCCAGCAGCTTGGCGCCGTCGGCGAGCTTGAGGTGCATGTTGCTGCGCAGGCGGACGTTGCGGGTCGGATCGATGACGTAGGTGCCCGCGGGAACGGTCACGGTGCCGCCGCCGGAGGGCAGCGCGTCGATCGCCTTCTGGAACGCGGTGGTGTCGTCATGGACGCCATCGCCGTAGGCGCCGTAGGTCGTCACGCTCAGGCTGGCGCTGCCACGCGTGCGCGGCGCCGGCGTATAGGCTGCGAACGCCTTGGGAATGCCGATGACAGACAGTGCGGCCGGCAGCGCCAGCAGCATGGACTTGCGCATGAAATCGCGGCGAGGCATCCCTTCCTCGCGCACGGCGTGCACGAGATTTTCGTTTTTCACAGACTTGGCCCCTGGGCAATGCCCAAAAATTCAGGTGAAAAGAACGTCACGAGAAACGCGACCGGGGCACTATAAGTGAAGATTTCTTCACGCGCGGAACGAATGTGCGTATCTGTGAACTCATGCAGTTCTCTTCACGCAGACTGTTCATCGATGTGTATTTTTCAGCGGTTTTTTACGGACTCGGCAGCGTTGCAGAGTCCGCTTCGGGGCACATGAACACGCGTCCGGAGCGAGCTCGACAGGCGCTTGGTTTGGCTTAACAGGGAGTGTGCTGATGGCCCCCGCACGGAGGCGCGTTCACGGCCCGAGCTGATTGCTCCGATCCACCTTCACCGCGCTGGCGGTCTTGGCCACGTCCACGTGCAGCCAGCCCTTCTCGCCGCCGGCGCGGCGGGCGGCGGCGCGGGCGTTGCCTGTGAAGCGGTTGCGGCTCACGCGCAGGCCGACGCTGCGACCACGCACGCTGACGCCGCGCAGGCCGTTGTCGTGGATCTCGTTGCCTTCGATGACGCAGTCGTGCGCGCCATCGACGCGGATGCCGTCGCCACGATTGGCCAGCAGCCGGCATTGACGCACGGTGACCTTGCGGCTGCGCAGGTACAACTGGATGCCGGCGCCGTGGTTGCCGCGCGCCAGGCAATCGGTGATCAGGATGTCCTCGGCCAGCCCGCCGGGATCGGGTTCGACGTCGATGCCGCAGCCGGGCAGCGTGCCGCCGGTATCGAGGAACTGCGAACGCTGCACGCGCACGCGTTGCGAGCGACCGATGGTCAGCCCCTGCCTGCGATTGCCGACGCAGACCAGATCACTGATCACCACGTCCTGGCTCGGCTTGCGCGCGTCGGAAATGCCGCCGACCGACATGCCGTCGCCCCAGCATTTTGAGATGTGCATGTCGCGCACGGTGATGCGTCGCGAGCCGCGCACCATGATCCCGTGGCCCCACTCGCCGGTCGTGCCGCGATGACGCTCGCGCTCACCGAGGATATGGCCGCCGGAGATCTCCACGTCCTCCGCGTCGTGCAGGCTCAGCACATAGGCGCGCGGCGCGGCGTTGGGCATCGCGATGAGCCAGGCATCGTCGGCCAGTTGCAGATGCATGCGATCGCGCAGGCGCACGCTGCTCAGCGGATTGATCAGATACAGGCCCGATGGCACGAGCACGGTGCCGCCCGCATCGGGCAAGGCATCGATGGCGGCCTGAATGGCGCGCGTATCATCGACACGGCCATCGCCGCGCGCGCCATGCCGCCGCACATCGACGCGCGCGGTGCCGCGCTTGCGCGAGATCGCGGGCGCAGCGTCGGCATGCGCGATCGGCGACGCGCAGACGGCCGCACCGGCGAGCATTGCAGCCAGGCAGTGACGTCTGCGCGGATCCATCAATGGGCCACGGCTTCGGCGCGCGTCGCGCGCGACGCCGGCTCCACGCCATCGCGGCGTGCGAGCAGATACGGCAGCACGATCGCCAGCAGATAGAACTTGGAGGCGTGATACTTGTTGCCCAGTCGACGACGGTGGCGATCCAGCCACGGCGTCGCCCCGGGCAGCAGATCGGACACCTGTTCGGCGAAATCGCGCACCTGATCGAAGCGCTGCGCCGCCAGTCCGCAGACATCGAAGCGGAAACTGCCCTTGCGCTGCACATACGGCAGGTCGCCGAAGTGCGTGGCGATATGGCGCCGGATCAGCATCTTGTTGATGCCGGTATCCGGATCGACCTTCTGCCGGCGCGGCACTTCGTGATGGATCCACTCGCGCAGATCGACATCGCAGAACGGATACGCCGCGCTCATGCCCAGGGCATGCGCGGTATAGAGCCCCTTGGCGAACGCGCCCGCCGAACCGGCGATCGACATCGACATGTCGCGCCATTCCCAGGACGTGGTCGCGGTGGCGATCTCCTCGCGGAACAGGCCCAGGCGCGCGCGCGAGCGGCGCGAGATCGCGCTGCCGAACAGCGCGTCGACTTCGCGATCGCTGAAGCGCGAACCGGGAAACACGCGTTCGATCGGATGCATCTGCAATGTACCGAGCAGGAAACACAGCTCGAAACTGCGGTCCAGTCCGGGCAGCGCGGTGGGATCCAGCGGCAGCCGCAGATCGCGCGCCAGGCGGGCCAGCAGCCAGTGCTGGCGATCCATCGGCATGCCGAAATAGCTGTCGGCGCCAAGGCCATCGACCACGCCGTCGCCGCCATGCCGGCGTATTTCCGTGCCGAGATCGGCATAGGACAGCAGTGCGAAATCGGCCGTCAGCAGCGGCATGTCGGCGACCATCGCCAGATAGCGATCGTAGGCGCGGCCCGGATCGCACACCAGCGCCTCGTGGCGCAGGCCGAGCTTGCGCGCCACGGCCTGGGCCGATTCCAGTTCGTTCTCCTCGCGTCCGCCGAGGTAGGTGATGCAGGTAGTGTCCGGCCGCGCATCGGCGAAGGCGATCGCCAGCGTGGTCGAATCCTTGCCGCCGCTCTGCAGCAGCCAGGGCGAAGCCATGCCCGCGCACGCGCGCAGGATCGCATCGCACAGCTTGCGGTGATAGACCGCGACCCAGTCCTGCGGATGGCGGGCGACCTCGGGAATCTCGCCGGCGTTGCGGAACTTGAAGCTGAAGCGCGGATCCACGCTCATGTCGTTCTGCGGGTTGAAGCCGAACGTCACCAGCTTGATGTCTTCATAGATCGAATGCGGCGGATACACGAACGCGTTGCGCAGCAGGTCGGCCACCGAGACCGGATCAATCCGGCGCGCGGGTCCCTGCGAGATGGCGGAAAAATCGGGCGTTCCGTAGTACGGCGACATCGTTATCTGCATGGACGCACTCCTCAGCGTGCACGTGCCGCGCGCGGGGCCGGCAGGTATTCGTAATAGGTATAGGCGTACTGGCCGGCGCCCTTCTTCTCCACGCCGTTGAAGATCGCGCCCTTCACTTCCACGCCGTTCTGTTCCAGGCGCTGCTTGGCCAGTGCGATCTCGCGCTGCTGGTTCAGGCCCCAGCGCACGACCATCAGGCAGGTGCCGGCGTGCTGGCCGATCACCGCCGCGTCGGTCACCGCCAGCACCGGCGGGGTATCGATCAGCACGATGTCGTAATCGTCGGCGACTGCCTTGAGCATCGCCGAGAAATTCTCGTGCATCAGCAGTTCGGAAGGATTGGAGGGAATCGCGCCGCGCGAGATGAAGGAGAGATTCTCGGCCCCGGCGACCTTGCGGATGGCGTCATGCAGTTCGATCCGGCCCAGGATCAGATCCGACAAACCGCCTTCCCAGCGCACGCCGACCGCATCGTGCAGCGTGCCGCGCCGCATGTCGGCGTCGATCAGCAGCACGCGCTGTCCGGTCTGGGCGATGGTGACCGCCAGATTGGCGCAGACGAAGGTCTTGCCCACGCCCGGGCTGGGCGCGGAGATCATCAGCATGTTGTTGCGCGTCTTCATGCGCGCGAAATGCAGGCTGGTGCGCAGCGTGCGCAATGCTTCCATCGCCAGATCCGACGGCGCGCTCAGCGCAAGCAGGCGCTGGCGGCGCTCATGGCGGCGGTGGGGGGAGCGCTGGGTAAGCTCGCGGCCCTTTTCGCTGAAAGGGATGGAGGCATACACCGGCAGTCCGAGCAGTTCGATGTCCACCGGATCCTCCACGCCGCGGCGGAACATCTGCCGCATCAGCACGAAGGCGATCATCAGGATCGCGCCCAGCGCGGTGCCCGCGGCGAGCACCGGCAGCGGCTTGGGCCAGGCCGGGCTGTTGAGATTGACCGCGGCCGGATCGATCACGCGGGCGTTGCCGACCGCGCTGGACTTGGCGATGTTGAGCTGCTGCTGCTGATCCAGCAGGTTGGCATAGGTCTGGTTGGTCACCTCGACATCACGATTCAGGCGGAACAGGCCCTGCTGCGTATCGGGCAGGTTGCGGATGCGGCCCTGCAGGGCGTTGCGTTCGGCGGTGAACTGGTTGATCTGCTGCTGCATCGCCTGGTAGGTCGGATGCTGCGGCGTATAGCGGTTGGCGATGTCGGTCATCTGGATGCGCAGCTGCTGGATGCTCGAATCCAGCGCGATCGTCTGATCCAGCAGCGCACGGTTCTGCACCGCCACGTCCAGGGTCTGCGTGCGCGCCTGGAACGCGGTCAGCGCGGCCTGCGCCTTTTCCAGTTCCTTGCGCACGTTCGGCAATTGTTCGGTGACGAACTTCAGCCGGCTGGCGGCTTCGGCCGACGTGCGCGCGACATTCTGGCTGACGTACGACTGGGTGATCTCGTCGAGCACCTGGCGGGCGCGCTGCGGATCCGGATGTGCGTAGGTCAGCGTGATCACGCCGGAATTGCGGCCCTGTTCGGTGGCGGTGATGTCCTGCTTCAGGCGCGCGACCACGGTGGTCGGATCCAGCCGCGTCACCTGGAAGCGCATGCCCGGATTGGCGACCAGTTGGCTCACCTGCACGGTGATGCCGTCGGACTGCGCGGCCGATCCGGCGCGACCCTGCAGCAGCACTTCGCCACTGGGATCCTGCAGCGTGTAGCGACCACGCTCGCCGGCCACCAGTGTCATCGGCACGCCGACGAATTCGGCCGGCACTTCCAGACGCGAGATCTTCAGCGACTCCCCGCCCCAGCCGTAACGATCCAGGCCCATCCACGGCGTGGCGAGCTGGCCGGGATTGGACTTGGCGAAGCGGCGCGCGATGAAGTCGCCGATCATCGGCAGGCGCGCCGGCTGGATGTCGATGTCCAGATCCATGCGCTCCATCGCCTCACCGATCACGCGGCGCGAGGTGAGCAGCTGCACTTCGGTCGCGCCAGGCGCGGTGATCGCCGGCGGGCCCTGCATCGCCGCGCCGTTGGTGTTCACGCCCGGAGGAATGGCCGGGCGATTCTCCACCTGCACCACCGCGTTGGCTTCATAGGTGGGCGTGACGATCGCCAGATACAGCAGGCTGGCGAGGAAGAACGCCGCCGTGCCGAACAGGATCAGCTTCTTGTTCTCGCCCAGCGTGGCGACCAGCGTCGGCAGATCGACATCGTCATCGCGGTTGACCGGGATCTCCGGCGCCGCGTGGGCCGGCACCGGCCGCGTGATCAATTGATTGGCCATTGGAATGTCACCTCGTTGCTTGCAGAAGGAACGCGCGTGCAGCCGCCACGCGCGCGAATCGGTCAGGACGCCTGGCGCACGCCGCCGTAGGCGTAGCGCACTTCACCGGCATCGCCGGCCTCATCGCCACCGCGCAGGCGCAGCAGCAGATCCGCCAGCGATGCGGCGTTCTTCGGAGAATCGGTCGCCGAGGCCGCGTCGCAGACCGACTGATAGGCTTCGGGCTCGCTCAGCAGCGTCAGCACGCGGCCGGCGATCGCCAGCGCGGTGCTGCCGATTACGATGCAGCCGCTGGCCTCGGTGCCGACTTCCGGTTCATCGCGCGCCAGCAGCACGGGTTTGCCGAGCAGTCGGCCTTCGCAGGGCATGTGCCGGCCGGCGAGCACCAGTTGTGCGCGATCCAGCAGATGCACCCAGCCCAGGTAATCGACCAGTTCGACCACATGCACGTTGGCGAAGGTGCGCAGGCCCTCCAGCGCGTGCGCATCGGCCGGGGATTCATCGATCGGCCACAGCACGTCCACGTCCGGACGGCGGCGCGCGATCATCTCCAGTGCTTCGGCCAGCGGCCCGCCTTCCTCGCTCGATGGCGCGCCGAGCACCAGCAGCATTGGGCTGCCTTCGCGCAGGAACGGGAAACGCTGCGACAGCGTGCGTTCCAGTCCCGGTTGGGTGCGCAGGCGTTCCAGGCTTGCGCTCAACGCATCGGCGCCGACCGCATCCTGCACCAGCACGCGTTCGGGGGGCACGCCTTCCTCGCGCAGGCGCTGGCCGGTGCCCTCGCTGGTGGCGATGTGCAGCGTCGCCAGCGATTGCACGATGCGGCGGCTGGCATCGTTGGGCCAGTGCGATCGCGTGGCCGAGGGCGTATCGACATCCACGCACACCACCGGCACTTCGTCGGCATGCGCGGCCAGGCTGAGCGCGAAGGTCGCCGGGGCATTGGCCGGCACGACCACGACATCCGGCTTGACCTGCTGGAACAGTTCGCGCACGCCGACGGCCATCGCGTCGCCGCCGCCATCGCCACTCAGGCGACCATCGGCCTCCAGCCCGAACAGTTTCAGTGCCGCCTCGCCATCCACGCCCGGGACGTCGGACAGGCACACGCTGGCGTTGAAGCGATCATCGTTGACCAGCCGCTGCGCGATCGGCGCCACGCCAATCGACTCGGGCGTGGCCGCGACCACGCACAGCGCGCGCACTGGCGAGGTGCGTTCGCTCAGCGGGTATGGCTCGTGATCTTCGACGCTCGGCCCACTCCGCGAGGCGCGTACCAGGCGACGCCTCGGCGCGGCGATGACGCGCTTGCGCTGGGAGGGACGCCAGGCCACGCCGCGGCGGCGCAGTTCGATCAGGCGCGGCAGCGCGAGCACGTACAGCGCGGTCACCGCGATGAAAGCCAGCAGGTTCAGCGCATCCGGCGCCCCGCGCAGCGAATAGCCGATGCAGGCCAGCATCGCGCAGCCGCCGACCATGATCGCCAGCGTCGTGCTCTTGGAGAATCCGCCATCGATCAGCAGATGGTGCAGATGCTGACGATCGGCGCCGAACGGCGATCGGCCCAGGCGGATGCGGCGATACATCACCGCCAGCGTGTCCATCACCGGCAGCGCCACGCACCACACCACGTCCACCGGCGCGAGTCGCCCGACGCGCGAATGGCTCAGGTAGATCAGACTCCAGCCGAGCAGGAAGCCGATCACCGTGCTGCCGGCATCGCCCATGAAGATCTTGCGGCCATCGGGCCAGCCGAGGTTGACCAGGATGTAGGGAATCAGCGCGGCGAACAGGATCTGCAGCATGAACATCACGCCGACCGCCGCCAATCCGGCGCGATCGAACATCAGCACCGAGCTGATGCACACCATCGCCACCGACGCGGCCAAACCGTCGATGCCGTCGAGCATGTTGAACGCATTGATGAGGCCGATGACCGCGAAGATCGTCAGCGGAACGCCCCAGATGCCGAGCCGGAAATCCTGGCTGGGGAGCAGCCCGCCGACGTTGTCGATGTAGAAGCCGGTGCTGAGGATGACGAGCCCGACAATGGCGCTTTCGGTGAACAGGCGCGTTCGCACGCTGAGGTTGACCACGTCATCGGCCACGCCGACCGCCACGATCAGCGCGCTACCCATCAGCAGGCTCATCACGAAGCGGTCCAGGAATCCCAGATAGCTCAACCCCACCAGCATGCCGATGAAGAAGCAGATGCCGCCCACCAACGGCACGCGTCCACTGTGGTGCTTGCGCGGGTCATCGGGTCGATCGACCAGCCCGACCTTGCGCGCCCACGGTCGCATCGAAAAGATGGCAAACAGTGTCACAGCCAGCGCTATCGCGCTGGCCGCGATGATCCGGGGATGTTCCATCCAGCTTTCCTCTGATTTTAGTTATTGAAATCTGGTTCCGCTTCGGCGGCTGACATCCCTTGCAGCCCTGCTACTCCCGACAACTCTCCTGCAGTCTTTCCTTTCCGGTGATGCCTACGTGGGCCCGCATTGCCCGCGGCAATCTACGTGCAGCATCTTGATGAGCGCATGAAGTTAGGTGTACCCGAGATTTCAGATCAGCTGCGTGCACGATCGCGGACAATCATGAACTTTCATTCATGCGCGTGATGCGCTCGCACCATTGTTGTGCGCATCGGCGGATGTCGGCGAAGGCCCGCTCGAACTCCGCGGGCGCGCGGCCGCAGGGATCGCGTATCTCGCGGTTGCGCTCCCAGCGTCCCAGCAGATGCAGGCGCGCCCGCACGCGCGGGGAGATCGCGATCAGCGCGTTGGCGTGGCGCCGTTCCATCGTCAGCACCAGGTCGGCTTCGTCGAGCATGCCGGGATGCAGTTGCCGCGCGACGTGCGAGGGCATCGACCAGCCGTGCGCGTCGAGGATGCGCGCGGCGACCGGATGCACGCCATCGCCGGCGCGGGCCGCCAGCCCGGCCGATTGCACGCTGATGCGCGGCGGCAGGCCGTGCCGGAGCGCGGCCTCGGCCATCGGGCTGCGGCAGATGTTGCCGACACAGACGATCAACACGCGATTCATCAGCCCAGTCTGGCGGACCCGGCGTGAACACCGGATCGGCTCGCCATCACCGGACTTCACGCGGCGTTTGCCCGCGCCGTCCTATGAATCAACCGCCGCCCGGCCGCCATGCGCGTGCGGCGATGCCCATGAATACATCATCCCGATCCCGCGTCATGCAGGATCGGGTCATCATCCAACCAGGGAGCAGTCCATGCCGATGTTGCGCGTACGCCTGACCGGAAGCGAAACCGATGCCAGTGCGGTGATCAGTGCCATCCACGGAGTCGAGGGAGTCGAGCGCGTCGAGGAAATCGACGATCTGATGCCGCATCTGGACGATGACGATTCCAGTTCGGCCGGGCTGGTCGATGACATGGCCGGCGGCGGCGTGCATTCGGTGGAAGTGGAACTGCCCGATTACCGCACCGGCGAGCAGGTGCGCGAGATCATCAACCGCAGCGCCGAGGCGCTCGGCATGGCGGTCGAGTTCGTCGACGAGTTCTGATGTGCGGCGATGCGTGCACTCAGTGCACGTATCCCTGCCCCGCCTTCACCTTGCCGCGGAACACGCGGTACGACCAGGCGGTATAGCCGAGGATGATCGGCAGCAGGATCACCACGCCCACCAGCAGGAACCGCTGCGAGCTGGCATCGGCCGCCGCTTCCCACAGCGTCAGGCGCGGCGGCGCCAGATACGGCCAGATACCGATCACCAGGCCGACGAAGGCCAGCAGGAACAGCGCCAGCGCCAGCAGGAACGGGCGCGCATCGCGCCCCCGGCGCTTGGCCACGCGCCACAGCGTGGCCGCCGTCACCAGCGCCAGCAGCGGCACCGGCGAGAGCCACCAGAAATTTCCATCCTCGAACCAGCGCGCCATGATCCGCGAATCGAGGAACGGCAGCCATGCACTCACCAGCCCCATGAAGATCGCGGTCAGCGCGACGAGCGGGCGCAGCATGCGGCGCGCCATCGACTGCATCGCGTCCTCGGTCTTGAGCACCAGCCACGCACTGCCGAGCAGCGCATAACCGACGATCAAGGCCACGCCGGTGAGCATCGAGAACGGACTGAACCATCCCAGCCCCGTGGCCGCGCCGCCGGAGGCGTTGCCTTCCACCACCGCGCCGAGGATCACGCCCTGCCAGAACGCCGTCATCACCGAACCGAAGGCGAAGCCCACGCCCCACAGCCGCTTGCTGCGCTGGGCCTTGAAGCGGAATTCGAACGCCACGCCGCGGAACACCAGCGCGATCAGCATCAGCAGCACTGGCAGGTACAGCGAAGACAGGATCAGCGAATACGCCGCCGGAAACGCCGCCAGCAGACTGACCCCGCCGAGCACCAGCCAGGTCTCGTTGCCGTCCCAGATCGGCGCGGCGGTGTTCATCATCAGATCGCGCTGGTCCTCGCTCTCGGCCAGCGGCGCGAGCACGCCGAGGCCGAGCACGAAGCCATCGAGCACGACGTACATCAGGATCGCGAACCCCAGAATGCCGAACCACACCACCGGCAGCATCGTTTCCATCAGGGCTCCAGCGGGCGATCGGCGGCCGACAGCGGGCGCGCGGGCGTGCGCTCGCCCTCCTCCACGTGCGGCGCCGGTTCAAACGGCTGCGGGCCGCGACGCACCATCTTGACGATGTAGGTCAGCCCGAAACCGAACACGATGGCGTAGGCGATTGCATAGATCGACAGCGACAGCGCCACGCTCGACGCATCGATCGGCGTCACCGCATCGGCCGTGCGCAGCAGGCCGTACACGACATAGGGCTGGCGGCCCATCTCGGTGACGTGCCAGCCGGCGAGCATGGCGATGAATCCCGATGGCAGCATCCAGACCCACGCACGCTGCAGGCCGCGTGCCTGCGGCAACGTACGCCGCCACGCACGCCACAACGAGACCAGCGCAAGCAGCAGCATCAGCACGCCGAGCCCGACCATGATCCGGAACGCGAAGAACACCGGCGCCACCGGCGGGCGTTCTTCCGGCGCGACCGTGGTGAGGCCCGGCGTCTGCTGATCCCAGGTGTGGGTGAGGATCAGGCTGCCCAGCCGCGGCACTTCGATGCTGTGGCGGTTGCTTTCGGTGGCCTCGTCCGGCCACGCGAACAGCACCAGCGGCTGGCCTTGGCGCTGCGGATCCTCGCGCCAGTGGCCTTCCATCGCGGCGACCTTGATCGGCTGGTGTTCCAGCGTGTTGATGCCATGCAGATCGCCCACCACCACCTGCGTGGGCACCGCGAGGCAAGCGAAGAAAATCGCCAGCCGCCACATGCGCAGCCCGGCCTCGGCGTGTTCGCCCCGGCGCAGATACCATGCACCGACCCCGCCGATGACGAAGCAGGTGGTGATGAACGCGGCTAGCGTCATGTGCACCAGCCGGTACGGAAACGACGGATTGAACACGATCGCCCACCAGTCGGCCGGCACGAACAGGCCGTCGCGCAGCGCATAGCCCTGCGGCGTATGCAGCCACGAGTTGGCCGAGAGGATCCAGAAAGTGGAGAACAGCGTGCCCAGCGCCACCATCACCGTGGCCAGGAAGTGCACGCCCGGCGGCACGCGGCCCCAGCCGAACAGCATCACGCCGAGGAAACTGGCCTCGAGGAAGAACGCGGTCAGCACCTCATAGCCGAGCAGTGGCCCGAGGATGCCGCCGGCGTTCACGCTCAGCACCGACCAGTTGGTGCCGAGCTGGAAGCTCATCACGATGCCGCTGACCACGCCCATGCCGAAGGACACGGCGAAGATCTTCATCCAGAAGAAATACAGATCGCGCCAGATCGGCTCGCGGGTGCGCAGCCAGCGGAACTCGATGAAGGCCAGCCAGCTCGCCAGACCTACGGTGAAGGCGGGAAACAACACATGGAAACTGATGACGAAGGCGAACTGCAACCGGGCCAGCAGCAGGGTTTCCATGCCTCAAGCGGCTCCTTCAGTGGCGGCCGCTGTCGCTGCCGCTGCGCCGATCATCGCGCCCGGCGTCGCGCGTTTTCGCTTCGCCGGCCTGCGGCTGCTTGCGCTGGGATCCACCCTCGCCCTTGCCGGCACGCAGTGCGTGCGAATGATCGTCGGAACGATCCGGACCGGACGGGGAATTGCGGCGTTGCGTTTCACCGCGCGTGCTCGGGCTCATGGCGTTCTCCTCGCAGTGCGACAAGGGTAATGGCCCGGTTGTTAGCGCGCAGCGAATGCGCGCGACCGCGCGATGGCCTGTCCGGCCTCCGATCGGCGTTGGAGAGAAGGCCCGGTTGCGTCCGCGCAGCCGCTTCATCGACCCACTGCTTCCACCGGACCTCATGATCTTCCGCTCCCTGCTCGCGCTCTGCCTGCTGGCATCGGCCGCGCCGTCGCTCGGCCTGGCGCAGTCGCGCGTGGCGATCCCGGCGGAGCCGGCCGGGCTGCCCGGGGCCATGCCAGCGCGCGAATCCGGCGACCCGCTGACCGAGGCCCTCACCTGCCGCAGCGCCGCCGGCGATCTGCCCGGCCTGCTGGCGCGCCTGCGCCGCGAGCGTCCCGCGGATTTCCGCCAGACCGATCGGCAGTACTCGGCACCGGCGATGGATCTCTATCGTCTGCAGGAGGCCGTGCAGGCATGGGGCCATGCCAGCGATGCGATCGTCATCACCGATACACGGGTGCTGATGGTGGTGCCCGGCCCGATGGAAACCGCGGCGCAGCGGCTGGAAGAAAGCCTCGCGGCCACGGCCGAGGATCCGCTGCCCGGTGCGCTCGATGATCAGCACGCGCTGGTGCTCTACGAAGAACAACGTCCCGGCCTGCAACAGCAGGTGTTGATCGGATGCGAATACAAGCTGGCGGGCCTGTCGATGCTCGACGACCCCGCCGATGCCTGGCGTGCGCCGCCGCCCGCGCCGGTGGCGGCGGGTATCCCCGCGACGGCCGCCTCCGCGCGCCCCTGAGTGGACGCCGCCGCATGCGCACGGCGCATGCAATCCGAATCGCGGGAGCCCCTGATCAAACAAGCCGCTGTCGAAGACGGCGGCGATCGGATCATGGCCGCGTGTTCGATGCGCGACGATGATCGTTGCACCGAGCGCTGCGCATATCGATTGCCTGATGGCGCAGTGCCTATCGGGTCTGGTGTCTTTCAACGGTGCATGCTCGATCCGCCCGCCTGCACGATCAAATTGCAGTGGCAACGGCTTCAGCCGCGAACCCTCGTGGCATGCGGTCCATTGCACGCAGCCATCGCGCCGGACAGTCGCGTGTTCCGATCGTCGTTGCGCGCCGTGTAGCGCATGTGCTGGTCGTCGCTGTCGTTCAACAGGCGCAGATCTGATCGGCCGCCTGCACGATCGATACGGCACGGGAGCGGCTTGAGCCGCGCCCCGATTCATCGCAAAAAACGCGTGCGATCACCGCCCTAAAGTTCTTCCGGCTCCTGCCGAATAGGGGCTTCCGGCCATTGCGTGGGCACCTCCGCGATGCGCGTCCGCTCCCTTGCATGGGCACTTTTTTTCGTCAACCGGCCCTAAAGGTTTCCATGGCAGCGCCGTTATCCCTTTCGCAAGCAGAGGGCGACTAGCCAAACAAACCAAAACCGGCAGCACCCTCTTTCATCCACGCCGGGAACCTAAACAAGAGGAGACGACCCAATGGCACAAGTAATCAACACCAACACGATGTCGCTCAACGCTCAGCGCAACCTGAGCACCAGCGGCGCCTCTCTGGCCACCACGATCCAGCGCCTGTCTTCCGGCCTGCGCATCAACAGCGCGAAGGACGACGCCGCCGGTCTGGCGATCTCCGAACGTTTCAGCACCCAGATCCGCGGTCTGGACGTGGCCGTGCGCAATGCCAACGACGGCATTTCGCTGGCCCAGGTCGCCGAAGGTTCGCTGACGGAAATCGGCAACAACCTGCAGCGCATCCGCGAACTGGCCGTGCAGTCGGCCAACGCGAGCAACTCGTCCTCCGACCGCGCGGCGCTGAACGCCGAAGTCAAGCAGCTGGTGTCGGAAATCGACCGCGTCGCCAAGCAGGCCGACTTCAACGGCACCAAGCTGCTGGACGGCTCGTTCACCAGCCAGTTGTTCCAGGTCGGCGCCAACGCCGGCCAGGCCATCGCCATCGACAAGGTCGTGGACGCCCGCTCGCAGACGCTGGGCGGCGTGACCTTCGCCAACGTCTACACCGGCACCGCGCTGGGCACCGATGCGGCCGCGGCCGACACGACCTTCTCGCAGTTGCAGGTCACGGTGACGCCCGAAGGCGGCAGCGCCAAGACCATCGACATCCCCGCCTTCACGGTGAAGGCCGGCCAGTCGATCACCCAGGCCACGGCGGCCGCGCTGAACGCGCAGCTGGGCGAAACCGGCATGTACGCCGAGGTCAAGGCGGGCGTCATAAACCTGACCTCGGTCAAGGCCGGCCAGACCTTCGCCCTGGCCTATGCCGGCCCGGCGGTCACCGGCGCCACCGCCGCCACCGCCGCGAACCTGGGCCTGACCCAGACCAGCACCAACGGCGGCGCGCTGACCGGTGCGACCGGCAGCTTCGTGCAGGGCCTGGACATCACCAGCTTCTCCGGTGCGCAGCGTGCGCTGGAAGTCGTCGACAAGGCGCTGACCGCGGTCAACGGTTCGCGCGCCGACCTCGGCGCCATCCAGAACCGCTTCACCTCGGTGGTCGCCAACCTGCAGACCAGTTCGGAAAACCTGGCCGCCTCGCGCAGCCGCATCCGCGACACCGACTTCGCCAAGGAAACTGCCGAACTGACCCGCACCCAGATCCTGCAGCAGGCCGGTACGGCGATGCTGGCTCAGGCCAACCAGGTGCCGCAGAACGTAATGAGCTTGCTGCAACGCTAAACCTCGCGTCCCCGGCGGCACGGCGGGGAATCGTTGGAAAACTTATCCCCCGTGCAAAAAAACGCCTAAGGAGCCAAACTCATGGCACAGGTCATCAACACCAACACCATCTCGTTGAATGCTCAGCGCAACCTGAGCACCAGCGGGGCCTCGCTGGCCACGACCATCCAGCGCCTGTCTTCGGGCCTGCGCATCAACAGCGCCAAGGACGACGCCGCCGGTCTGGCCATCTCCGAACGCTTCAGCACGC
>JAEWBY010000044.1 GCA_023390905.1 Pseudomonadota bacterium
GCGTTTCGTTGCGCGGCGGACGCGGAGCGCGCGGCTTGTCGCCACCGCCCGCGCCTTCGCGACGTTCGCCGCGGGCACGGCTGCCGCCGCCACCCCCACTGCCACTGCGGCGACGCCCACCTTCTCCGGTGCCGCCGGAGCGTCCGCCACCGCGGCGCTGTTCCTCGGCTTTGCGCTCCTCGCGCGCCTCGCGGAAGATCGCGCCGATGCTCTCGCCTTCCTCGCCTTCCAGCGGCGCACGTTCCGGGCGCGGCAGGGCGGTCAGCAGTTCGGCGTTCACTGCTTCCACCGGAATCTTCTGCTCGATATAGGTCTCGATATCCGGCAGCGACATCGCGTAGCGCTCGCAGGCGAAGCTGATCGCATCACCTTCGGCGCCCAGGCGCGCGGTGCGGCCGATGCGGTGCACGTAGTCTTCCGCGTCGAACGGCAGATCGAAGTTGTAGACGTGCGAGACGCCATCGATATGCAGGCCGCGCGCCGCCACGTCGGTGGCGACGAGGATTTCGAGCTGGCCTTTCTGGAAGCGGTTGAGCAGGGTCTCGCGCTTCTTCTGCGGCACGTCGCCCGACAGCACGCCCACGCGGTAACCGGCCTTCTCCAGCGCGCGCGCCACGCGCTCGACGAACGCCTTGGTGTTGACGAACACCATCGTGCGCGCGCCTTCGCTGCGCGAGAGCAGGCCCAGCAGCAGCGGGATCTTTTCCTCGTCGGCCGGGAAATACATGCGCTGGCGCACGCGGGCAGCGGTGATCGACTCGGTTTCCACGACGAGCTTTTCCGGCTCGTTCATGTGTTCGTAGGCCAGCTCCAGCACGCGATGGCTGAGCGTGGCGCTGAACAGCAGGGTCTGGCGCTCGGTGCGGATCGGCATGCGCCGCAGCAGGAAGCGGATGTCCTTGATGAAGCCCAGATCGAACATGCGATCGGCCTCGTCCAGCACGCAGACCTCGCAGGCGTGCAGCGACACGACCTTGTGCTGCTTGACGTAATCGATCAGCCGGCCCGGGGTGGCGATGATGACGTCCACGCCCTGCTGCAGCAGCTCGCGCTGCTTGTCGTAATCGACGCCGCCATAGACCAGCGCGAAGCGCAGGCCGAGGTCGGCGCCGAACTTCACGGCGTCCTTGTGGATCTGGATGGCCAGTTCCCGCGTGGGCGCCAGGATCAGCGCGCGCGGGTCTTCCGGCTTGCGCTCGGCCAGTGCCGGGCGCGACAGCAGGCGGTTCATCACCGCGACCAGGAAGGCCAGCGTCTTGCCGGTGCCGGTCTGGGCCTGGCCGGCGACGTCGCGGCCGGCGAGCGCGACCGGAAGGGTCAGCGCCTGGATCGGCGTGCAGCGCGAAAAGCCGGCGCTTTCAAGGCCGGCGAGCAGCGCCGGATGCAGGTCGAACGAAGAAAAGGTTACGTCGGTTAAAGGTTTGTCGCTCATGGATTTTTCTTTGCGCCACAGTGGCTGAAGGCGCGCGTGATGGGGGGTGTCCGCTGCTTGCATCGCCGTCGGCGGCGTCGCACACTGCGCCCCCAAAGCCGGGATTTGCGGCCTCTGACAGGCCTTGAACCGGCCGCGAAACGCCCCAGTTTACCTCAATAGCGTGGCCGTTCCGGCCCCATTCCGTCCACATTCTCCGTGGACACCGCAGGAGACCGCAGTGAGCGAAAAAGTAACCCATGTCGGCGACGCTGACTTCGATGCCGCCGTGCTGAACTCGGACGCGCCCGTCCTGGTCGATTTCTGGGCCGAATGGTGCGGCCCCTGCAAGATGATCGCGCCGGTCCTGGACGAGCTGGCCGAGACCTACGATGGCCGCCTGAAGGTGGTCAAGCTCAATGTGGACGAGAACCGCGCCACCGCGATCAAGTACCACGTGCGCAACATCCCGCTGCTGCTGCTGTTCAAGGACGGCCAGGTTCAGGCCACGCAGGTCGGCGCGGTGGGCAAGGGTCAGTTGACCCAGATGATCGACAAGACGCTCGGCGCGCAGACCGCCTGAGCGCACGCGCCGGCCGGCATGCCCGGCCCGGCGGCTGAACCGCTGCGGCGCCCGGTGCTTGCCGCCGCCGCAGCGCAGTGTTAGTGTCAAAACATCCGGCGCCTTCGTCGCGCCGCACCCTTCTGAGTCACCACACTCCTTCACACCGCCGCATCCCAGCAGGCGCTCGCCACCTTAGCGAGGAATCGCACTTGTCCGACAGCAGCAACGAAACCGGCGCCCCCGCCGAGAAGCGCGTGCGCAAAGCCCGCGCGACCAAGACCGCCGCCCCGGCCGCCGATACCGGCGCCAGCGAGGCCGCATCCGCACCCGCCGCGCCGCCCGCCGCGCCCCCGGCTCCGGCCGTGGATGCAGCCGCGCCCCCGCCGGCCCAGGAGGGCGGCCAGGAATCGTCCGGCCCCGCGCATGCGCAGGGGGAAGGCGATCCGCGCGAGGCCCGCGACGGCAACAACCGCTTCAACAATCGCCGCGACCGGTTCCGCAACCGCCGCGACCGCGAGCGCAACCGCCACGGCGGCAACAACGACGGCATGCCCAACGACGGCAACGGCAATGGCAACGAGAACTACGCCCCGCGCGTGATGCCCAGCGTGCCCGAAGGCTTCCCGCAGTATTCGCTCAGCGATCTGAAGCGGATGCCCGCGCCCAAGCTGCTGGAAATCGCCGAGCAGCTCAATATCCAGGAAGGCGTCGCCCGCGCGCGCAAGCAGGACGTGATCTTCGCGCTGCTCAAGGTGCTGACCCGCCACGGTGAAGGCGTGGTCGCCGACGGCGTGCTGGAAATCCTGCCGGACGGCTTCGGCTTCCTGCGCGCGGCCGAAGCCAGCTATCTGGCCGGCCCGGATGACGTCTACATCTCGCCGAGCCAGATCCGACGCTTCAACCTGCGCACCGGCGATCATCTGTCCGGCCGCATCCGCTTCCCGAAGGACGGCGAACGCTACTTCGCCCTGGCCGTGGTGGACACCATCAACGGCGAGCCGCTGGAAGCCTCGAAGAACAAGGTGCTGTTCGAGAACCTCACCCCGCTGTTCCCGCGCCGCCGCTTCACGCTGGAGCGCGGCAATGGTTCCAGCGAGGACATCGCCGGTCGCATCCTCGATCTGATGGCGCCGCAGGGCAAGGGCCAGCGCGCGCTGATCGTGTCGCCGCCCAAAGCGGGCAAGACGATCATGATGCAGCAGATCGCCACCGCCATCACCACCAACCATCCGGACGTGCACCTGATCGTGCTGCTGGTGGATGAGCGCCCGGAAGAAGTCACGGAGATGCAGCGCACCGTGCGCGGCGAAGTGGTGTCGTCCACCTTCGATGAACCGGCCGCGCGCCACGTGCAGGTCGCCGAAATGGTGATCGAGCGGGCCAAGCGCCTGGTCGAACACAAGAAGGACGTGGTGATCATGCTGGACTCGATCACCCGCCTGGCCCGTGCGTACAACAACGTCGTGCCGAGCTCCGGCAAGGTGCTGACCGGCGGCGTCGACGCCAACGCGCTGCACCGTCCGAAGCGCTTCTTCGGCGCCGCGCGCAACGTCGAGGAAGGTGGTTCGCTGACCATCATCGCCACCGCGCTGGTCGAGACCGGCAGCAAGATGGACGAGGTGATCTACGAGGAATTCAAGGGCACCGGCAACAGCGAAGTGCACCTGAACCGCCGCATCACCGAGAAGCGCGTCTACCCGGCCATCGACATCAACCGCTCCGGCACGCGCCGCGAGGATCTGCTGATCGAGCCGGAACTGCTGCAGAAGATCTGGATCCTGCGCAAGCTGCTGCACCCGATGGACGAAATCGCCGCGATGGAATTCCTGCTGGACAAGATGAAGAACACCAAGTCCAACGACGAGTTCTTTGCTTCGATGAAGCGCTGAACCCGGACCCTGCCGCAAAGAAAAAGCCCCGCGAAAGCGGGGCTTTTTTCATGCAATCCAATGCATCCCCGTGGATGCACCGAGCCTGCCCCGCGCTGCGTCAACCCGGCTCCAGGGGCGTCAGCAGACGCAACCCCTGTCCAGCCAGATAGATTCCACCGGCCAGCATCGCATCCGGATCGACGTGATCCCGCTCGTCGGCCCACGGCGCCTTCTGCTTCGGACCAGGAATATAGGCTTCCCACTGACCATACACGGCGGGTTTGTCGCCAGGCATCAGGTAGCTCACCGGAACCCGCGCGTACCAGACGCCATCATCGGCCAGTTCGCCGGTGGTCGGCACTTCGAACGTCCAGTACTTGGCAGCGAACAGTGCGGAGCGGGTGAACTGATCGCGCATGTACTTCATCTCGCCTTCCGAGCGGCCGACGATTTGCAGATTGACCTGTTCGGCGAACGATTCCTGCACGGTACCATCCGGCCCGACCTTGATGATCACGTAGACCGTGCCTTTCGCACCCAGAAGCTGTGCGCCTTCCGGATAGCGTGGTGACGACAGCTTGCGCCCCCGCAGGGTCGCGGTGCCCATCTGGTCGATGCGTTCCTGACCATCCAGTGCATCGCTGCCGAAATATGCACCGCGCAGGCGGATCTCGTAGTCGCCGCTGTCGAGTTTCTTCGCCACCACGCGCAGGCTCATGCGTGCCCTGGCGCGTGCGGCGGCACCATCAACCCGCACCGGCTCGAAGCGCCAGACCGGCCGTGCGCGCTCGATCAGTCCGCGCACAGCCGGCGGAATCTTTTCCTCCTGGTCGATATTCAAACCGCTGACGCTGCCATCGGGTTCGATCACCACGTGGCCTGTCACCAGCAGACTCAACTCGGTCTGCTTGCGGATGTCATTGCTGCCCGCAAACGCGGAGAACGCCATGCCCAATGTGAGGACAACCCAGCCCATGGATTGGAAAACGCGCTGCATGTCCAGGTCCTCAGAGCGTTGCGCCAACCACTGGCGTAAGCAGCTTCACCGATTCGCCGACCACCAGCGCCTGTCCATGCCGCAGGTCGTCAACGTCGAAGGATTGCCGCTCGGGGTTCAGCCACGGAATCGGCGAGAGCGGGCCGGCAACTTCGCGCCGCCAGCCTTTGCCCGCCGTCGGCATGCCCTCCATCCGGTAATCGATCGGCACCACGAGCGTCGTGTCCGGTTCATCGCCGGGGCCAGCCGGCTCGAATTTCCACCGCATTGCGGCCGCGATGCTGGCCTTGGCGAAAACCGGCGCCCAGTTGTCCACCGCGCTGAGGCTCATCGAACGATACGGCCACGCATGCTGGATGGCGGCCGCTTCGACCACCTGCCCGGCCGCGTCCACGCGCACGGCGATCAGCACGTCGCCACCGACTCCGACCCGCGCCGCTTGAGGTGGATAGCGCGGCGGTTCCATGGTGATGGATTTGCGGATGCCGCTGAAATGCACCTCTTCGATGCGCGCCTCGTAACCGGCATCCACCGGGCGCAGGGTCAGCGTCATGCGCATGGCAGCTTTCGCGGGTATCGCGACGCCGTTGCGGACGACAGGCTGGAATTTCCAGCTTCGCACGTGTTTGTCGACCAGTTCCAGCACCAGGGGCGACAACTCGCTTGAAGTGCGATAGTCGAATACCTCGCCCTGTTCATTGATACCGACCTCGCCTTGGATTGGCAATCGCAGGTCGCTGGCGCGCGCGCTGCCGAATGCTGCAAGCAGCAGCAAAAGTCCGATGATGCCTTTACGCATGTTCTGCTCCTCGTCCATGGTGCCGCAATGGATGCGGCCGGACGCATCCTCTCCCCGTCGGACACCTTCGCTGGCGTCCATCCTTTCCCGCCTGCGCGGTCGCCGCAGCCTAGCGCGCCCGGTCGCACCGGATCAACGTGATTTTTGCCACGCACCTGCCGTCATAATGCCCGGCGAGGTGAAACATGCACGGAAGTGGTCTGGAACTGGCGCTGGTCTTCCTGCTGGCCGCCGTCATCGCGGTGCCGCTATTCAAGCGCTTCGGCATCGGCGCGGTGCTGGCCTACCTGGTGGCCGGCGTGGTGCTCGGGCCGGACGGGCTGGCGCTGGTGCGCGATGCCGACCGCGTGCTCGACGCGGCCGAAATCGGCGTGGTGATGATGCTGTTCGTCATCGGGCTGGAACTGTCACCATCACGGCTGCGGGTCATGCGCAAGCCGGTGTTCGGCACCGGCGGCCTGCAGGTGCTGCTCACCGCGCTGGCGCTGGGCGGCGTCGCGTTGCTGGCCGATCACCATTGGAAGACCGCGCTGGTGATCGGGCTCGGACTGGCACTGTCCTCGACCGCCGTGAGCCTGCAGTTGCTGGCCGAACGCCGTGAGCTGGCGAGCAGCCATGGCCGGCTCGGCTTCGCGATCCTGCTGTTCCAGGACGTGGTCGCGATTCCGTTGCTGGCCGCGATTCCGCTGCTCGGCGGCGCGAAGAACGAAACGCTGACCTGGACGATGGTGTTCCAGGCGATCGGTGCGCTGGCGATCGTGATCTTCGGCGGCCGCCTGCTGCTGCGCCACCTGTTCCGCGTCGTCGCGCGCGCGCGCATGCCGGAGGTCTTCACCGCCAGCGCGCTGCTGGTGGTGCTCGGCATTGCCTGGTTCATGCAACTGGCCGGACTGAGCGCGGGGCTGGGCGCGTTCCTCGCCGGCGTGCTGTTGTCCGACTCGGAATTCCGCCATGAGCTCGAATCGCAGATCGAACCGTTCAAGGGGTTGCTGCTCGGCCTGTTCTTCATCGCGGTCGGCATGGACATCGATCTGGATCGCGTCGTCGCCGAGCCGCACATCATCACCGCCGGCGTGGCGATCCTGCTGGTGGTGAAATTCAGCCTGCTGTTCCTGCTCGGGCTGTGGCCCGGCCGCATCGGCACGCGTAGCGCTCTGATGCTGGCCGCTTCGCTGTGGCTCGGTGGCGAGTTCGCGTTCGTCGTGTTCAACGAGGCCGGGCGCGTGGGCCTGCTCGAATCGGACATGCGCGATCGGCTGGTCGCGATCGTCGGTGTTTCGATGGCGCTGACGCCGCTGCTGCTGATCGGGATTTCGAAGTGGCTGTCCGGCATGGCCGAGCCGGCCGGGGATGACCGCGCGTTCGACAGCATCCCCGAATCGCAGCCGCAGGTGCTCATCGCCGGCATGGGCCGCTTCGGCCAGATCGTGGCGCGATTGCTGACCTCGCAGCGGATTCCGTTCGTCGCGCTCGAGCACAGCCCGGAAACCGTTGATACGCTGCGTCGCTTCGGCAGCGCCCGCATCTTCTACGGCGATCCCACGCGTCCGGATTTGCTGCGTTCGGCCGGTGCGCAGCATGCGCGCGTGTTCGTGGTCGCGATGGACGATCCGGACACCAACATCAAGGCCGTGCGCCTGATCCGGCGCATGTATCCGCAGGCCAAGATCCTGGCGCGCGCGCGCAATCGTCAGCACGCCTGGCGACTGATGGATCTGAGCGCGGAGGCCTTCCGCGAAACGCTGGGCTCGAGCCTGGAGATGGCCGAGCGCACGCTGATCGAACTGGGCCGCTCGCCGGACGCAGCCGCACAGCAGACGCAGCGCTTCCACGAACACGACGAGAAGCTGCTGCGTGCGCAGTATCTGGTCTACGACGACGACGCCGCCGTCATCCAGACCGCGCGCGATGCAGCCGGGGATCTGGAAAAGTTGTTCGAGGCCGATGTGGGCAGCCAGAACGATCCGGCGCCCGAGCCGCCGCCGGCGCCGGTGCTCTAATCGACGCGATCTGGATTCGCGAGATAATCAGCGCGGTTCACGCAGGAACCGCGCCATCGACGCACCCGGCACCATCGGTGCGAATTCCCCCGCCACATCGACGAAACCGCGCATCACCGCGATCTCGCGTGGCGTCCGGTTGAGCGCATCGCGCATGTCCGGATCGGCGCCGGCGCGCAGCAGTCGCTGCACCACGCGCAGCAGGCCATGCAGGGCAGCCAGATGCAGCGGGCCGAAGCCACGCGGATCCTGCGATTCCAGCGAGACGCCTTCATCGAGCAGGCGTTCGACGCCGGCCAGCACCACGTCCTCATCGCAGGCGGTGCCGGGTTCGGCGCGCGCGCCGAGCAGCAGCAGCAACGGCGTCACCGCACCGGCGGCCACCTGATCCGGTTCCGCGCCGGACAACAGCAAGGTATCGAACAGCGCGACCAGTCGCGGCTTGTCGCGCGCGGTGAAGCCGTACAGCGCGGCGCAGTGCAGCGGCGACAATCCCTGTGCGTCACCGGCGTGGACGTTCGCGCCCGCGGTCAGCAGGCGCGCCACGATATCGGGCAATCCGAGCGCCGCGGCCAGCATCAGCACGGTGACGCCACCGGGCAGCCGATGTTCCAGTTGCGCGCCGGCCTTGAGCAGCAGCGCGACGATGTCCGCCTGGCGCATGCTGACCGCCGCCGACAGCGGCGTGGCGCCGGTGTTCGCGGCGTGTTGCGAATCGGCCCCGCGCGCGAGCAGCAGCTCGACCGTGGCCCGATGCCCACCGCCGGCCGCGCGCAGCAAGGCGGTGCAGCCCTGCGCATCCGGCGAATCCACCGCGAACCCGAGATCCAGAAGGCGCCGCACGGCGTCGGTGTCGCCGGTCATCGCCGCGGCCGGAAGATCCGCGGCGCGTAGTGCACGCCGGGGCAGCGGCCAGCCGCGCCAGTCCAGCCAGTCCGCCAGATCGCGGCGACCGCTGGCGAGCGCCACGCCAAGCGGCGTCTGCCCGTCGGCGGCGCGGGATTCCGGATTGGCGCCCTTGGCGATCAACTGCCGCAGCGCGGCTTCGCGGCCGAGTGCAGCCGACAGATGCAGCGCGCTCATGCCGTGGCTGTCACGCGCTTCGCGATTGACGCCGATGTCGAGCAGGCGATCCAGCAGGCGCGACCAACCCAACCGCACGGCGAGCGCCAGCGGCGGATCACCGAGCGGGGATGCGGCGAACGGATCGGCTCCGCGTTCCAGCAATTCCAGCGCGAACTGTTCCAGCCCGCGCGCAGCGTGATCGTTGCGCGCGCAGGCATCGAGGAAACGCGCCAGCCCGCCCGCGCCCGCTGGCGAGACGCCACGACGCAGGAACGCCTGCAGCGTCGGCAGCGCGTCGGCGCCGCGCGCGAGCAAGGCGAACAGCGGCGTATCGCCGGCCGGATCCAGCACTTCCGCGTGCGCATCGTGCGCGAGCAGCCAATCCACCCGCTGCGGCGACAGGGCGATCTCCGCATCGTGGAGCAACGCGCCAAGTTCCTGGCGGCTGGTCAGCCGCAGCAACGGCAGCAGTTCGCTTTCCGGGCGCGCGGCATGCAGGCCTTCGCGCAACAGCGCAATCGGAGCGCGGTCGGGCGCGGGTTCGTCGGCATCCCGGGCCACGGCGGCGGGCAGCGCGTAGGCCGGGTCCAGCGCCGAGACGATCGCCCAGCGTCCGGCTCCGGCCGCCAGATCGACGGCGCGCTTGCCGTCGGCATCGCGTCCCTCCGCACTCACGCCCAGTTCGAGCAGGCGGCGGATGAGCGCCGGCGGTGCGTGTTCGGCCGTGCAGGCCAGCAGGATCGCATTGCGCTGCGCGTCATCCTGCGCGGTCACGTCCGCGCCCGCGTCGGCCAGGCGTTCGAGCACGGCGATGCGCCCCCCGCGCGCGGCCTCCAGCCACGGGGTGCGGCCGTGCGTGTCGCGTGCATTCACGTCGGCGCCGGCGCCGAGCAGGGTCGACACGATTTCCGCATGACCGGCGAACGCGGCCTCGTGCAGCGCGGTGCGGCGCTGGGGATCGCGCGTATCGACCTTGGCGCGATGCTTGAGCAGCAGTTGCACGCCGGCCGGGTCGTCCTCCTCGGTCGCGGCGGCCGCGAGCAGGACCGGCTGCCCGCCCGCAGGCTCCGGACGCGCACCGCGCTCGAGCAGGAATTTCGCCAGCCGCCAGTTGCCGGCCACGCAGGCCACGCCCAGCGGCGTCAGGCCATCGTGGTTGAGGGTATCGAGTTCGGCGGCCGCATCGCGCAGCAGGGCGACCACGCCCGGATCGGAACTGCGCGCGGCATGGTGCAGCGGCGTGTTGCCCTCGTTGTCGGCCACGCGCGGATCCGCGCCGTTGGCCAGCAGCGTGGTCACCGCTTCGGGACGGCCGTGCCAACTGTCGCGCGTGGCGGCCAGCAACGGCGTCATGCCGGCCTGCGCGTGGTTGATGTCGACGCCGCTGGCGATCAGCGTGCGCAGCAGCCGCAGATCCGGCAGCACCGCCGCCAGTACCGCCAGGCTGCGCTGATCGCGCGAACCGGCCGGCGGCAGCGCATGCGGATTCGCGCCGGCGTCGATGAGTTCCAGCGCACGTTCGACGCGCCCGCCTCGCGCGGCATCGAACAAGGCGGCATCGAGATCGAATTCCGGCAGCGTTTCGATCGGCGCCAGATCCACCACGGCCGCCGGGACTTCCATTTCGACCACCGGCAGGCCACGCGCCTGCGGAATCCGCTGGATACCCCAGTGCAGCGCGGGCAGCATCGCCGCATAGATCAACGCCGCGGGCAGCCGCAGGGAATCGGCGATGAGACCGGGCCATGCAAACGACACGCCGCCAGCGATCGCCAGGCCCACCAGCGCGGCCACTCCGAGCCCGCGCCAGGATTGAATGTCGCGTTCGGCCAGCGCGCGCCACTGCCAGCCCAGGCTGCCCGGTTCGCGCTCGATGCCCTGCCACAGTGGCCAGGTGCGCCAAAGCCCGATCAGCAGCAGGCCAATCGCGCCGCTGAGCGCGAGCACGGCCGGCAGGCTCCCGCTTTCGCGCAGCGCAATGAGCGGCAAGGAGACCAGCACGGCGCTCGACGCCAGCGCCACGCCCCAACCGCCCGCCAGCGCGGGCAGGATTTCACGCCAGTCCCGCCGCGCGGGAGCCGGCCGCGTGCCGCGCTGCCACGACCACGCCAGCGC
>JAEWBY010000063.1 GCA_023390905.1 Pseudomonadota bacterium
GTAGGGGACGTCCTGCTGACTCCGACGCGACTCTACACCCGCCCCGTCCGCGACGTGCTGAACCACTACAAGGTGAAGAGCGTCGTCCATGGGATCGCCCACATCACCGGCGGCGGGTTGCACGAGAATCTCGCCCGCGTGCTGCCGGCAAGCGTCGACGCCGAGATCTTCCGCGACAGCTGGCCGATTCCGCCGGTATTCACTTGGCTGCAGAAGCTGGGGGACGTGGAAGAGGAGGAGATGTTCCGCGTCTTCAACATGGGCGTCGGCCTGACGCTCGTGGTAAGCGACTACTATGCCGACAGCATCCAACAACAACTGACCAGCCAGGGCTACGACAGCTGGCGGATCGGGCGGATCGTCGAGGGAAGCGGCGAAGGGCGTTGGGCTTAGGCGCCGTTAACGAAGCCGGGCATACGCACCCTACGTCCTAGGCCTGAAAGGCCGCGCCGCTACAACCCAGGGCGCAGCCCTCGTCGTTACACACAAGTACCATTTCACGAGCCATCTCGAGGTCCGAAGAGTTCCCAGCAGAGCGCGAAGTCGTGGGTGCGTTGGAGTCCGATCCAGAGGGTTTGGGGGCCGGGCGGGTTCTTGGAGTCGACGTAGCCGCCTAGTTGAGCGACGAGTCGCACCATGATGCCCAGCGGCGGCGGGTGAGCGGGGGGATTCTCGCGACGGACGACTTTCCAGACCGCCTTCCACTCGCACGGTTCGAAGATCGCATCGCAATCGACGTCGGGATCGCTGCGTCCTAGTCGGCAGACGTACAACGTCCGCCAGGCGACGGTCAGGTACACGGCCAGGCAGGCCAGGAGACGATCCAAGCTTTCGAATTGCCGCTGTTCGATCCGGCAGCCCGACTTGAGCACGCGGAAGAAGACTTCGATCATCCAACGGACGCAGTAGTATTCGATCACTTGCCGGACCTGCTCGGCGCTGGCGACGGGGAGGCTGGTGAGCAGCAGCCACTGGACTGGCTCCTCGCCGGCCGGCGGATCGACTTCGCGCACCAGCGCGGCGCGAACCGTCGTCGCCGGCAGACGCCGGCCCGCTCGCTGCGGAGGCCGCAGCGTCACTTCGGCGGCGCGGACTTCGACCTCGGCGCGCCGTGACTGCCGCGGCTGACGCCGCGCCCGCGTTTCGCAGGAGACTTTCGCTCGTCGCCCGCGAACGGCGATCGCTTGTCGAAACAAGACCGGCTGTCGCTCCAGTTCGGCGAACAGCCGCTTGTTCCCGGTCGCGTCGTCGCCGGCCAGGGCTCGATCTTGAGCGGCGCGGACGATCCAATCGCAAGACTTCGCGTCGCCGGCGGCGGCGAGATGTTCGTAAACGTCGGCTTCGCTGTCGGCCACGACGATCACGTGCGTCGCCGGCCACTGGGCCGCGCGGCGACAAGCCAGTTCCCAGGTCTGCAGCCAGCGGCGGCTTTCTTTCTGCTCGATGGGAGTCGCCGCGCGTGCGGCGCGAGTCGGACGCGTTTCGGGCCGCTGGGAATCACGCGCCCAGGCGGACGCCGCCACCGTCCCCAACGGCGTGCCGTCGGGCGTGAAGGCGTGCAACTCGTGCAAGAGCGCTCCCTGCCGAGAGCCGCCGTCCAACGGACCTGCGCCCGCCACCGGCTGCGCCGGACGCGTCAGTTCGACTTCGGTCGTGTCTTGAGCTAACACGACAATCGCCTCCGCGGCGATCCGCTGACAAGTCGACTCCAGATGCGGCGCGAGCAGGTTCTCAAAGCCTCCCTTCGCGTTGGCGAACAATCGATACGCAGCCGCCATCTCCGCTCGGCCGCCGCACGCCGCCGGAATGCTCGCCGTGGGACGCGCCGCCAACTGCGACAACACTTCCCCCAGCCGACGATTCAATCGGCGATCACGAAGATTCGCCGAACGCACTTCCTCCGTCGCCCATGAAGACGCCATCGCTCGCCCTCCCTGAACGCCTCGATCCACTCCCGCCTATGCTAGCGTCAAAACGGCACTTATGGGTAACGACGAGGGCGGAGCCCTGGGCTTTCATAGCGCGGCCTTTCAGGCCTGAGATGTCGATTTCGCGGGCAACCGAGCAGGGTAGCACCGGTTCTCGAACCGGTGTCGCGCAGCGACAGGAAGCCCCTGCAAGGCACAGACCTTCCGCGAATGCTTCCTGAGGGCTGCGCCCTCCTCGGATCGAGATCCGAGGCTACCCGCTTATGGCGCATGCGTTTTCGTGCTTCGCTCGGCGAGAGCCGCTTGTTTCGCGGCCTTCTCGCGCCACAGGGCCGCTTGCTCCAAGTCGCCGACGTCGACGAAGGCGCTGGCGACGGCGCTGTAGGCTTCGGAGAGAAGCTGTGCATCCTGTTGGTCCTTTGCTTCGCGAAAACGGCGGGCGAACTCATTCATCTTCTTCTGGACGCCAGGCAGGGCGCAGATGCGGCGGCCTTCGCGCGTCGAGCAGCCGAAGACGACGCCGGCCAATTTGTCCCATTCGCCGAGTTTGTCCGTGCCGCGCGGCTGCAGGCGTAGCGTCGCCTTGGTGGGCTCATCCGCGGTGAGTTTAACCTCGACGCGCCGTCTGCCGAGGAAGGCTGGTAGTTCATAGACTTCGCTCTTGACGTAGAGGTCTTCTTGGCCGACAGGCAAATAGAGTACGGCTTCGCCTTGGGCGTTGGTCTCGGCC
>JAEWBY010000076.1 GCA_023390905.1 Pseudomonadota bacterium
GCACAACAAGAGCGAGTGTCCGCGCGGCCACGGCAAGCTCTCGCGCGCGCACCTGGGCAGGACGAATCGCCGCAGCTTCTTCTGCACGCAGTGCCAGACGCTGTACGAATAAGTCAGAAGCAGCGAGCTCGTCATCGCCTGAGCCATGCGTCGGGCCTGAAGACCGTCCTGCCGCAAACACAACAACCGATCAGCATGCCTCTGGTGAACGCGGGGCACGATCGTCATGCCATCGGCCGTGGCGCGCTAACGCGTCCGCGAACTGCCTGTGGACGCGCCTGCGCATCAATAACGTGTCAGTCGCCAGCAGCGATGGATGCGCGGATTGCGTTCGAAATCCGGCGGAATCGTCTGCGCGCTGATGTCCTCGCAGCGCGCGAATTCGGCGATGGCGTTTTCATCCAGGCGAAATCGGCGGAAATTGTTGCTGAAATACAGCACGCCGTCCGGCGACAGGCGCGCGACCGCTGCACGCAGCAGCCGCACGTGTTCCTTCTGCACGTCGAAATCGTCGGCGCGAGCGGAGTTGGAGAATGTCGGCGGGTCGCAGAAAACCAGATCGTATTCGGCTTGTTCGGCCTCGAGCCAGCGCACGGCGTCGGCGTGCACGAGCTGGTGATCGCCGCCGGCCATGCCGTTGGCGGCGAGATTGTCGGCGCACCATTGCAGGTACGTCGCGGACAGATCCACGCTGGTGGTGCTGGCCGCGCCGCCGACCGCCGCCTGCACGCTCGCCACCCCGGTGTAGCTGAAGAGATTGAGGAAGTGCCGGCCGCGCGCCTCGCGCTGCATGCGCTGGCGCAACGGACGGTGATCGAGGAACAGGCCCGTGTCGAGGTAATCGAACAGGTTCACCCGCAGCCGCGCCTCGTGTTCGCGCACCCACAGGCTGTGATCGCGCTCCTCGAAGCGGCCGTACTTGCTGCCGCCCTTGCCGCGCGCGCGCGACTTCACCGCCACGCGCTCGGCCGGCACTTCGAACACTTCGCGCGCGGCGGCCAGCAGTTCGCTGAAGCGGCGGCGCACGTCGGCCTCCGGAATGCTCGCCGGTGCGGCGTATTCCTGCACGTGCAGGAACAGCGCGCCGTCGTTCTCCTGCTGGTAGACATCGATGGCCGCCGCGTATTCGGGCAGATCCGCGTCATAGGCGCGATAGCAGGTCACCCGCTCCCGCGCGCGCCAGCTCTTGAACTTCCTGAGGTTCTTGCGCAGGCGATTGGCGACCATCTGCGCACCTTCACTGAGCGCGCGCGGTTCGCTGCGCTCGCGTTGCGGCGCGGCGATGGGATCGCAGACGATCAACGCGCATTCGATCGCGCCGTTGAACACCTGGTATTTCTTCTGCGCGCGCAGCCCGGTGGCGTGCGCCAGTTCGGCATCACCGCACAGCAGGCTCGCGCGCCATTGCGGAACGGCGCGCTTCAGTGCGTCACCGAGCACGCGGTAAAGCCCTGCGTCGGCGGCAAGACGTTCGTCATACGGCGGATTGCAGACGGCCAGCCCGGTCTCCACGTGGGCCGGGGCCGACAGATCGGCCACGTCGCGCACCTGCCACTGGATCTGGCCTGCCAGTCCGGCGAGCACCGCGTTCTCGCCGGCGGCGCGAATCGCGCGCGCATCCAGATCGCTGCCGAAGAACACCGCGCGCAATGCCGCGCGTCCACGTGCTTCACGCGCCACCGCATCGGCGAACAGCTCGCGCCACACCGCGGCATCGAAGCCCAGCCAGCGGCTCGGCAGGGTGTTGCCATGGCGCAACAGGCCGGGCGCGACGTCGGCGGCCATCAGTGCGCCTTCGATCAGCAGCGTGCCGCTGCCGCACATCGGATCCAGCAGGCCACCGCCGTCGTGGTAACGCTGCGGCCAGCCGCCGCGCATCAGCACGGCCGCCGCCAGGTTTTCCTTCAATGGCGCTTCGTTCTGCTCGCGCCGCCAGCCGCGCCGGTGCATCGGTCCGCCGCCGAGATCGATCGAGAGCGTCGCGCGTCCCTTGCGCAGCGAGAGGTTCACGCGCACGTCCGGTTGTTCGACGTCCACCGAAGGGCGTTCCAGGCCCTGCTGTCGCAGGCGATCGACCACCGCGTCCTTGATGCGCTGCGCGGCGTAGCGCGCGTGCGTGATCGTTTCGCCCGAGACATGCGCATCCACCGCCAGCGTCAGTTCCGGCCGCAGATGACGTTCCCATTCGATCGCGAACGCGCCGTCGTACAACGCGTTCTCATCGGGGCAGTCGTAGTCGGCGATCGGCCACAGCACGCGGCTGGCCAGTCGTGACCACAGCACCGCACGCTGGGCGTCGATCAGTTCGCCCTCGACGTTGACGCCGGCGATGGTCGCGGTCGCCCGCGTGGCGCCGAGCGCGGTCAGCTCATCGGCGAGCAGATATTCCAGACCTTTGGCACAGGAAACGAAGAATTTCACGCGGACTCCGGCAACAAGCAGCACGGGAACGGCCCGCGGGGGTGCAATTCTGACGCATCGGGGGCGTGCGCACGAACCGTCACGGTGACGGCTTCACCACGGCGCCAGCCTCCACGGTGATGCGGAGACGTCCAGCCGGTGCGTCGGCGCGATGGCCTTCAGCAGCGCGTCGTCGTGGGAGGCGATCACCCACGCGCCGGAATACTGCAGGAGCATGCGTTCCAGCGCATGCAGGCTGTCGAGATCGAGATGGTTGCCCGGTTCGTCCAGCAGCAGCAGTCCGGCCGGCTGTTCACGGTACAACGCCAGGGCCAGCGCGGCCTTCAGACGTTCACCACCGCTGAGCCGGGCGCTGGGCAGTTCCACCCGGGCCGCATCCAGTCCAAGCAGGGCCAGGCGCGTGCGCAGCGCGCCTTCGCCGGCCGTGGGGTTGGCCTCGCGCAACTGCGCCGCCGCGCTGCGGTCGGGCTCGAGTGAAGCCAGCCGTTGATCCAGCCACGCCACCGGTGTGCGCAGCTCGCAGCGGCCGTGCAAGGGCGCGGTCTGCCCGGCGAGCACGCGCAGCAGCGTCGTCTTGCCGCTGCCGTTGGGACCGTGCAGGGCGATGCGCTGGCGGCCGGTGATGATGAGGTCGATGCCCTCGCCGGTGGCCGGCACATGCGGCAGCACGACCTGTTCGAGACGGGCGATGATGCGATCGGCCACGGCGGTGGCCGGCGGCGCGAACATCGCCAGGTCCGTGCTGGTTTCAATCGCGGCGGCCGCCTCCCGCACCTCCTGCACCAGCTTCACCTGCGCCGCCTGCTGCTGGCGGGCGCGGCGGCCCGCACTGTCCTGGCTGCGATCGCGCGCCAGGCCCAGCAGGATGGGGGCCTGATTGGCCTGCCTGGCGTCGCGATCGCCGTGCGCCTGCCGGCGCTGCTGGCGCTCGTGTTGTTCATGGCGTTCGCGTTCGTGGCGCCGCAGCGCTGTCCTGTGCTGATCGAGCACGCGCTCGGACTGCGCACGCTCTTCCGCCTTGCGCGCTGCATAGAAGGCGTGGCCGCCGCCATAGGATCGCAGGCCCAGGCTGGAAAGCTCTTCGATCCGCTGCATCCGATCCAGCAACGGGCGATCGTGGCTGATGACCAGCAGCCCTCTGGTCCAGCCGGCAAGCTGTTCGCGCAGGCGTTGGCGCTGGGCGGCGTCCAGATGATTGGTCGGCTCATCGAGGATCAGCATGTCGGCCCCGGACAGCCACGCGCCGGCCAGAGCCACGCGCATGGCTTGACCGCCGCTCAACGTGTGCGCGGGACGATCGAACGGCACGCCGCGCAGATCCTGCCGCGCCAGTTCGGCCGCCAGTTGCGAGCGCAGTTCCCAGCGATCGGCGAGCAGTTCGAAATCGTGCGCATCCACGCTGCCGGCTTCGATGCGCGCCAGCGCGTCCAGCGCCGGCCGCACGCGGGCCAGCGTGGCGACGGTGTCGTCCGGGCCGATCGCGATCTGCTGCGGCAGGTAATGCACCCGCGCACTGCCGGTGCGCCGTCCGGTGGTGGGGCGGAGTTCGCCCGCCAGGATCCGCGCGAGCACGCTTTTGCCCGCGCCGTTGCGGCCGACCAGACCGGTCGGCCGATCATCCAGGCGGAGATCGAGATCGGAGAACAGGATCCTGCCATCGGGCAGGACATGCGAGGCGCGTTCGAGCGCGAGCAAGGGAGCGGTCATGCGGATTCCATGGATGCCTGGGGACTGCCCGGCCGTGCGGCGGGCGAATCGGGCCGTCGGTGGACGGCGGCATCAATGGCGCATGGGGGCGGGCTCCGCTGGAATCCGAGCGGGCGATCCTATCATCGCTGCGCGCGCGGCCTTGACCGCACGATGAACCCACTCGCGATCGGCGGACCTAGAGCGCGGACAGCAACTCGGCGAACGCGTCGGCCGAAGTGTCCACGTGCGCCGACAACCGGTGCGCATCGTCGACCATCAGCAGGCGCGAGCGACGCATGCGCGCCCATTCGCAGATCAGCGGCGCGGGGATCAGTTCATCGTCCCAGCCGTGGATGATCGAGATCGGCACCGCGGGCGCGTCGAGTTCGGGCAGTGGCCCCATCGTGATCGGCGGAGCCATCAGGAACAGCGCGCGCACGGGCACCTCGAGCGCGACGCGCGCGGAGATGTACGCGCCCAGGCTGGAGCCGGCGAGCACCAGTGGACCGCGCGCGGCGGCCGCGCGGGCCAGCGCGAGCAGGCGAGACTGGCGCGCTTCCACGTCACCGAGCGAGCTGATGTCGCGACGGCCATCCAGATCCGTGTAATCGGGGCGTTCGTGGGTCCAGCCCAGGCGCTCGGCCGCTTCGGCCAGCGCGGTGACCTTGGTGGCGTCCGGGCCGCTCTCGAACCCGTGCGAAAGAATGCAATGGCCGCGGGTGGAGGAATGGATCACAGCGCCTCCACGGTGTCGCCGATGCGGAACACGCCGCCCTGGATGATTCGCGCGCACAGCCCGCCGTGGCCGCGCATGGCGTTGTAACCGCCCGGGCCGAGCGCTTCTTCCATCCGCGCGCAGGGATCGCAGGGGTCGGTGCCTTCCAGCACCACCTCGCCGAGGCGGAACCGGCGGCCCTTCAATGCGATCAGCGGAATGCCCGACACCACCACATTGCGACGCAGCAGCGCCGGCTGCAGATCCGGTTGCGCGGACAACTGCGCGATGACCGGCAGGTGCTCGGCCTGGATCAAGGTGACGCCGCGCTTGCCGCTGCCGCCGCCGTAGCGATCGCCGCCCAGTCCGCCGCCGGTGGTGGCCTGCGCCTGTTCGACCGGCGTCATCGCCACGTCGCGCGCCGGCCGCAGACCGATCCAGTCGATCCGGCCGGTGCGTGGCAGGGTGGCCATCAGGCGGGCCAGCGGGGAATCGGCAGACAACGGCATCAGCACACTCCAGCGCCGCGCGATGCGGCCATCATCGCCAGTTTACCGGGGTCACGCGCGCGCCACGGTCCGGCCCGCCCGGGATGCCCTACCATGCGCGCATGCCTGAGCCGTCCGCGTCCCTGCCCGCCATGGTCATCGACCCGTTGCCGTACGAATCCCGGCTCGACCCACGGCCGATCGCGCAGATCGACCTGGTCGTCATCCACTGCACCGAGCTGCCGGATCTGGCGATGGCGCGCGAATACGGCGAGCGCGTGCTGCACGCCTCGGGC
The DNA here is from genome assembly GCA_023390905.1 of Pseudomonadota bacterium. Classification (GTDB taxonomy): domain Bacteria; phylum Pseudomonadota; class Gammaproteobacteria; order Xanthomonadales; family Xanthomonadaceae; genus Pseudoxanthomonas_A. Next base: position 5,610 of record JAEWBY010000076.1, read on the forward strand.
ACCGGCAACAGCGGCCACTTCTACATCGATCGCGACGGCAGCGTGCACCGCTACGTTTCGCCCGAACGCGTCGCCCATCACGTGCGCGGCTACAACCCGCGCTCGATCGGCATCGAGCTGGTCAATCGCGGCCGCTATCCGCACTGGCTGGCCGCGGCCCATCAGTCGATGGACGAGCCGTACGCCGAGGCGCAGATCACCGCGTTGATCGCACTGCTGCGCGTCCTGCAGGCGGAGTGTCCGCAGTTGCGCCACATCGCCGGTCACGAGGATCTGGACACCACGCTCGAACCGGCCACGGATGATCCGGCGCGGCGGGTGCGGCGCAAGCGGGATCCCGGGCCGTGGTTCCCGTGGCCGCGCGTGCTGGCGGCGGTACCGCTGGAGCGCCTCGGGATCTGAGCGCGCGTGGCGCAGGGTCTCGCGCCGGGCTCCGGCCCGTCGCCTTCACGCGTGGCAGCGGGTGGATGAAACAGCCCCGCCACGCCCTGCCCCTATAATTCACGCTTTCCCGTATCCCGCGAGCCCATGACTCCCGCAGCCGAACCCGTCGTCAGCGAACTCATCGAACTTCTCTCGCTGGAACGGCTGGAAGACAACCTGTTCCGGGGCCAGAGCCGCGACATCGGTACCAAGTACGTTTTCGGTGGACAGGTGCTGGGGCAGGCGCTTTCGGCCGCGCAGGCGACCGTCGAAGGCGACGAGGCCGCGCGCCGCGCGCATTCGCTGCATGCCTATTTCCTGCGCGCCGGCAACATCGAAGCGCCGATCGTCTACGAGGTCGATCGTACGCGCGATGGCGGCAGTTTCTCGGTGCGCCGCGTCACCGCCATCCAGCACGGGCGCGTGATCTTCTTCTGCGCGGCCTCGTTCCAGGAGGAGGAAGCCGGCGCCGAGCATCAACTGAGCATGCCGGAAGTGCCGCAGCCCGAAGACGTGTCCACCGCACCGCCGGTGCCGGCCGAGGTGATGGCCACGCTGCCGATCAAGGTGCAGCGCTGGCTGTCGCGGCGCGGTCCGTTCGAATTCCGCCACGTCTATCCGCGCGACGAACTCAACCCGCCCAAGCGCCCGCCGTTCCAGCAGGTCTGGTTCCGCCTGACCGAGAAGGTCGGTGACGCGCCGGAACTGCACCGCGCTCTGCTGGCCTACGCCAGCGACTTCCATCTGCTCGGCACCGCCACCTTCCCGCACGGCATCAGCTACTACCAGCCGAATGTGCAGATGGCCTCGCTGGACCATGCGCTGTGGTTCCACCGCAGCTTCCGTGCGGACGAGTGGCTGCTGTATTCGATCGACAGCCCCAGCGCACAGGGCGCGCGCGGGCTGGCGCGCGGGCAGGTGTTCGACCGCGGCGGCCGGCTGGTCGCAAGCACGGCGCAGGAAGGCATGATCCGGGTGCTGCCGGCGTGAGGAAGGTGTTCTCCAGCCAGCGCCTGGAAAACGTCGAAGCGGTCGCCGAGTTGCTGCGCAACGA
>JAEWBY010000055.1 GCA_023390905.1 Pseudomonadota bacterium
CGCCGGTACCGCGGTGCCGTCGTCATTCTTCGGCTCGTTCGGATTGGCGAGCTGGACCTGCAGCTTGAACATGTACGGCAGCGAGCTGTTGGCCGCGGTCGCCGGAACCGCCGCGTTGGGCGCGTTGGCCGGCGTGGCTTCGATGATGGACAGTTCCGGATTGATCATCCAGCCCGATCCTTCGAGGTTGCGCATGTAGGCGCTGACGCGGGCGTTGGACTGCGCGCGGCCTTCCATGGTCAGGACCTCGCCTTCCTGCTTGATGCTGGACAGCGACACGCCATCGGGGATGGTGCGGACCAGCGAATCGAACAGGTGGACCATCTGCGAGCGGTTGGCCTGCAGTTCCTCGATGACCTTCTTGCGCGCCAGCAGGCGATCCTTCTGCTTGCCGAGCGTCTCGATCTCGGTGATCTGCGACTGGACCTTGTCGATCTCGGCCTGCAGGTACTGGTTGCGGACGTTCTGCCCGCTGATCTGGCGGTCGTAGTGGAACCACAGCAGGAACGAGAGGACCACGCCGGCCAGCGCGGCCAGGCCGAGCATGGCGTAGAAGTCGCGCTGCCGCTGGGCCCGGCGTTCGGCACGCCAGGGGAGTAGGTTGATCCGTGCCATCAGTCGAAGCTCCTCAACGCCAGGCCGGTGGCAATCATCAGCGCCGGAGCGTCCTGGGCCAGCGCATGCGCCTGCACGCGCGGGCCGAGGGTCATCTGGGCCAGCGGGTTGGCGACCACGGTGGGCACTCCGAGTTGTTCCTCGACCATTTCCGGCAGGCCGGCCAGCGCGGCGCAGCCGCCGGCCAGCACGATCTGATCCACGCGGTTGAATTCGCTGCCGGCGTAGAAGAACTGCAGCAGACGGCTGATCTGCTGGACGGTGGCTTCCTTGAACGGCTCCAGCACTTCGACTTCGTAGCTTTCCGGGAGGCCGCCCTGGCGCTTGGCCAGCCCGGCTTCCTCGTAGGTCAGTCCATAGCGGCGCATGACCTCGTCGGTCAGCTGCTTGCCGCCGAACACCTGCTCGCGGCTGTAGAGGCTGCGGCCACGGCGCAGGACGTTGAGGGTGGTCATCGTGGCGCCGATATCCACCAGCGCGACCACACCGTCCTGCGGAATCGGCAGGTCATCGGCCATCAGTGCGAAGGCGTTCTCGACCGCGAACGCTTCCACGTCCATCACCCGCGCGGTCAGCCCGCCCAGTTCCAGCGCGGACTGGCGCAGCTCCACGTTCTCCGAGCGCGAAGCGGCCAGCAGGACCTGGACCATCTCCGGGTTGTTCGGCATCGGCCCCAGCACTTCGAAATCGAGGTTCACTTCCTCGATCGGATAGGGGATGTAGTTGACCGCTTCCAGCTCGACCTGCGCTTCCAGGTCGCTCTCGTCCAGCTCGGCGGGCATCGGGATGATCTTGGTGATCACCGCCGAACCGGCCACGGCCGCGGCCGCGTACTTGACCTTGGAGCCGGCCCGGTTGACCGCGCGGCGAATGGCCTCGCCCACCGCCTCGACCTCGACGATGTTCTTTTCCACCACCGCATTGGGCGGCAGCGGTTCAACCGCGTAGTGCTCCACGCGGTAGCGATTGCCGACGCGGGACAGCTGCAAAAGCTTGACCGCAGTCGAACTGATATCGACGCCGATCAACGGCGCCTGGCTTTTTGGGATGAGCCCCACGGTCTTTCCCCTTCCGACGGGCAATGGATGGTCTTGCTACCAACTCACATTTATAACCAAGTCTTTACGCTTGGCAACCTGAGTTTTCGTGCCTGTGCGGCTTGTCACGATTCACGAAGGTTGTTCCCCAAGTCCCTGTTCCCCCAAGGATCGCCCGTGGCGGTCCTGTCCCTCATCTATACTCTGCCCTCAAGAATTCTGCAATCGGAAAAGCACTGGATGCCGCGTCTTCGCCGTTTCGTCCGCTGGACCCTCATCACCGGTCTGGCCCTGACCCTGGCCGGCATCGCCGCCCTGGGCATCCTCTATTACGTGGTGTCGGCCAAGGTTCCGGACGTCCAGTCCCTTCGCAGCGTCGAGTTGCAGGAGCCCCTGTACGTCTACTCCAGCGACGGCCGGCTGATGGGCCTGTTCGGGGAGACGCGCCGCTATCCGGTCGACATCAAGGACGTGCCGTTGCAGGTGAAGCGCGCCTTCATCGCCGCCGAGGATTCGGACTTCTACCGGCACAACGGCATCGATTTCACCGGCGTGGGCCGAGCGGTGTGGCAGATCGTCTCGCGCAAGGAAGGCCGCGTCGCCGGCGGCAGCACGATCACCCAGCAGGTCGCGCGCCAGTTCTTCCTGAGCTCGGAGTACAGCTACACCCGCAAGCTGGTGGAAATGCTGCTGGCCATGCGCATCGAGAAGATGCTGAGCAAGGACGAGATCCTGCAGCTCTACCTCAACAAGAGCTTTTTCGGCAATCGCTCCTACGGCGTCGCCGCCGCCGCCGAGTACTACTACGGCAAGACGCTGGATCAACTGACGCTCGCCGAGACCGCCACGCTGGTCAGCGCGCTCAAGTTTCCTTCCAGCGGCAACCCGATCAGCAATCCGGTGCGCAACCACCAGCGCAGCGTGTACGTGCTGGAGCGCATGCGCGAGGACGGCTACATCACCGCCGCGCAGGCCGCGCAGGCCAAGGCCGAGGCCATGCACGCCGCGCCGCATGAACGCCCGGTGGAGGTCTACGCGCCCTACGTGGCCGAAATGGTGCGGCAGGAAATGATCGCGCGCTTCGGCGGCGATGTGGTGACCAAGGGCTACCACGTCACCACCACCATCGATGCGACCCTGCAGACCGCCGCTGATCAGGCCGTGCGTGAAGGGCTGCAACTGTATGACCGCCGCCATGGCTGGAACGGCGTCGAACGGCATTTCGACGTGCCGGCCGACGCCGACACCAAGGTGCTCGCGGCCCAGCTCGCGGGCATTCCCGCGCAGGGCGGCATGCGGCCGGCGATCGTGGCCGCAACCGGCACCGATGGCAGCGTGACCGCCGTGTTCGCCGATGGCGTGGAAGTCCGCGTTCCGGCCTCGGCCAGCCAATGGACCGGACGCAGCCCGGCCAAGCTGTTCACCCGTGGCGATCTCGTGCGCCTGCGCCTGGGCAAGGAGGCCGATCAGTACCTCGTGGCCCAGGTGCCGCGCGCGCAGGCGGCGCTGGTGTCGCTGGATGCGGATACCGGCGCGCTGCGTGCGCTGATCGGCGGCTACAGCTTCGCCGGCAACAAGTTCAACCGCGCCACCCAGGCGCGCCGCCAGCCCGGCTCGAGCTTCAAGCCGTTCCTGTATGCGGCGGCGTTCGAGAAGGGCTTCAATCCGGCCTCGATCGTGCTCGATGCGCCGGTGGTGTTCCGCGATCGCCGCGGCCACATGTGGCGTCCGCAGAACGATGGCGGCGGCTTCCGCGGTCCGATGCGCATCCGCGAGGCGCTGGTGCAGTCGCGCAACCTGGTTTCGGTGCGCCTGCTCGATGCGATCGGCGTGGATTTCGCGCGCAAGTACATCAGCCAGTTCGGCTTCGAGGAAGCCGAGCTGCCGCCCAATCTCTCCATGTCGCTGGGCACCGCATCGCTGACGCCGCTGTCGGTCGCGCGCGGCTACGCGGTGTTCGCCAACGGCGGCTCACGCGTGACGCCGTGGTTCATCGACGAAGTGAAGGATCGCGACGGCACCGTGCTGTTCAAGGAAAAGCCCGCGATGGCCTGTCGCGGCTGTGGCGGTCTGGCCCCCGGCGCGACGGCGGCGCCGGCCGGGGACGTCATCGACGGTTTCAATTTCGGGCCGCAGCAGGCCGCCAAGCCCGCGACGCCGGCACCGACGACGCCCAAGCCGGAAGCCAAGCCGCCGGTGTTGCCGCCCGATGCCGTCACCGCGCCGCGCGCGATCGACGAACGCACGGCCTATCAGCTCGTGTCCATGATGCGGGATGTGGTCCAGCGCGGCACCGGCACGGCGGCCAAGACGCTCGGCCGCGAGGACGTCGGTGGCAAGACCGGTTCGACCAACGATCACCGCGACGCATGGTTCTCCGGCTTCGGCGCCAACTACGTCACCACGGTGTGGGTCGGCCGCGATGATTTCCGTTCGCTGGGTTATCGCGAATACGGTGGCAAGGCGGCGCTGCCGATCTGGATCGACTACATGCGCGTGGCGTTGAAGGACAAGCCGATCGCACGCAACGACCCGCCGAGCGGGATGGTGCAGGTGACCAGCAACGGCGCCACCGAATGGGTCAAGGTCGAGGATGCCGAACGCATCCAGTACGACGATTTCGGCGACGAGAACGCCGTACCGGACGAAGAAGCCTTCGACATCTTCTGAGCATGCCCATCGGACCCGCGTGATCGCGCGGGTCCGCGTGCACCTGCACGTTCACATGCCCTTGTGTAGAGTCGCCTCCAGTTTCGACGCGGAGGCCTGCCATGCACCACGCTCGTCAACACGCCGAAACCCGCACCCGCGAACGGCGCCATCGCCTGGCCCACGAAGCGGCGCGACTGATGGCCGAAGGCGGCATCCGCGATTATCACCAGGCCAAGCTCAAGGCGGCCGCGCGACTGGGCATCCATGACGATGCCTCGTTGCCGCGCAATCGGGAAATCGAGGACGCCCTGCGCGAATACCAGCGCCTTTTCATCGGCCAGTCGCACACGCTCGCCCTGCGCACGCGTCGCGAAGCGGCCTTGCGCGCGCTCGAGTTCTTCTCGGACTTTTCTCCCCGGCTGGTCGGGCCGGTGCTCGATGGCACCGCGGACACCAATGCACCGGTGATGCTGCACGTCCACAGCGACGACGCCGATGCGACCGCGCGCTTCCTCGATGAGCACGGCATCCCCAGTGAAACGCGGACGCGCCGCCTGCGCCTGGATCGCGAGCGCAACCTGGATGCACCGGTGTGGCTGTTCAGCGCCGAGGAACTGAGCTTCGACATCACCGCCTTGCCGATGGACGCGTTGCGCCAGGCGCCGTTGTCGAGCGTGGACGAAAAGCCGATGCGGCGCGCGTCCGCTTCGCAACTGCGTCAACTGCTGGCCGAGGAGGAAATCGCCGGCTTCGAGGCCGAACGCCCGCGCTGAGGCCCGGGGCGTGCGGTGATCGCGCGGCCCGCGCCGACATGAAGAGCCCCGCATCGGCGGGGCTCTTTCATTCTTTCATCCGGGCTGCATCAGCGCTTGTCGAAGTCCGGATAATCGCGGACCGGATGGCCCGTGTAGATCTGGCGCGGACGCCCGATCTTGGCTTCCGGATCCACCTGCTGTTCCAGCCAGTGCGCGACCCAGCCGGCGGTGCGGCCGATCGCGAACATGACGGTGAACATCTCGGTGGGGATGTTGAGCGCCTTGTAGATGATGCCGCTGTAGAAGTCGACGTTCGGATAGAGCTTGCGCTGGATGAAGTAATCATCCTTCAACGCGGCTTCCTCCAGCTTCATCGCCACTTCCAGCAGCGGATCGTTGACGCCGAGCTCGCCCAGCACCTTGTGGGTCATCTCGCGGATGATCTTGGCGCGCGGATCGAAGTTCTTGTAGACGCGATGGCCGAAGCCCATCAGGCGGAAGCCCGATTCCTTGTCCTTGGCCTTGGCGACCGCGGTATCCACCTTGTCCGGCGTGCCGATTTCTTCCAGCATCTTCAGCACGGCTTCGTTGGCGCCGCCGTGGGCCGGACCCCACAATGCGGTGATGCCGGCGGCGACCGACGCATACGGGTTGGCGCCGGTGGAACCGACCAGACGCACGGTCGAGGTCGAGGCATTCTGCTCGTGATCGGCGTGCAGGATGAACAGCAGATCCAGCGCCTTGGCGACCACCGGATTCATCTCCAGCGGTTCGCTGGGCACCTCGAACATCATGTGCAGGAAGCGATCGACGTAGGCCAGGTTGTTGCGCGGATAGCGGATCGGCCAGCCAATCGAATAACGGTAGGCCGCGGCGGCCAGCGTCGGCATCTTCGCCAGCAGGCGGATCGCGGCGAGGCGGCGCTGTTCCGGATCTTCCAGATCCAGCGTGTCATGGTAGAACGCCGACAGCGAGGCGACCGTGCCGGCGAGCATCGCCATCGGATGCGCGTCGTAGTGGAATCCGTGCAGGAAGTTCTTCAGCGACTCATGCATCATCGTGTGATGCGTGACCTCGTGATCGAACTTCTCGAACTCGGCCTTGGACGGCAGTTCGCCGTTCATCAGCAGATAGGCCACTTCCAGGAAGCTGGACTGCTTGGCGAGCTGCTCGATCGGATAACCGCGATACAGCAGCACGCCGTTGTCGCCATCGATGTAGGTGATGGCCGACTTGCAGCTGGCGGTGGCAGTGAAGCCGGAATCGTAGGTGAAGAGACCGGTTTCCTTGGTCAGCCTGGAAATATCGATGCAATCGTTGCCAAGCGTCGGTTTCAGAACCGGCAGGTTGACGGACTTGTCGCCTGCGGTCAGCGTGACCTGGTCAAGTTCGGACACAGTGTGCGCTCCTTCGTGGGGAAGCACCGGCCGCGTGCACGGTCGGCGTGTGACGGGAGTCCAGGGAACGAACCCTTGGATGGGCGTGATTATCGCATACGCCTGTTTTGTCGTCGCTCGGTTCCAGACCAAACTCAGACCAAAGCATGAGATCGCCAGCGTCCGCATTGCGGATTGCGGACATGCAAAAGCAAACGGCCGCGCACTGGGCGCGGCCGTTCGGCAGGCGTCGCGGATCCGTCAGCGCGCGTAGCGCTTCTGGAACTTGTCGATGCGGCCGCTGGTGTCGATGACCTTGTGCTTGCCCGTATAGAACGGATGCGAAGCCGAGGAAATTTCAACCTTGATGAGCGGGTATTCGTTGCCGTCTTCCCACTTCGTCGTGTCCTTGGTGCTCAGCGTCGAGCGGGTCAGGAACTTGAAATCGGAGGTCACGTCGTGGAAGACGACTTCGCGGTACTGGGGATGGATGTCGGCCTTCATGGCGGTAACACTCGGGTTGCGGGAAGGAAAGAGCGGCATTTTAGCCCGGGTTCGGTCCCGGGCGCAAGTCCGCCGGTCCGGGCTCAGCCAGCGGCCAGCGCCGCCCGGATCAGCTCCTCGAACCGTGGCTGGTCATAGCGCAGCAGGATGTTGGCCCGGTCCGGCTGCCCGCCTTCCCGCCGCCAATCCACCACGCTGGCCCCGCGGGTCGCCGCCCCCTGCAGTTCGATGGCCACCGGCCGCTCGGCCAGTTCGACCGCACCGCCCGGATCCAGCGCGAAGGCCATGGCCAGAGCGTCGGCCGCGTACCAGTGGTCGCCGCGCCGATCGATCGACCACATGCGGGTCTTCTCCGAGATGCCGGCATAGAACCGGGCGCGCTCGGTATCGGCCTCCAGCCAGCCCGCCACCCGGTCGTGATGCAGGCCGTGGGCGATGGTCGCCTCCCAGTCCGCCAGATCAATGCGCTCGAACGCCTGGAAGACCAGATGCGCCGCTTCCGGATCGAAGTAGAAATTGAACTCGGCCGACGGCGTGATGTTGCCGTGCCCGGTCACCGCCCCGCCCATGACGACCAGCCGCGCCACGCGCTGCGGAAGCGTCGGGTCCAGTTTCAGTGCCAGCGCCAGGTTGGTCAGCGGTCCCAGTGCCACCAGCAGCAATCGTCCCGCGTGCTCATGCGACAGACGCAGGATCGCCAGCGCGGCGTGTTCGGCTTCCACCGTGCGCGACGGCGGCGCATAGCCGATATCGCCGAAGCCGTCCTGGCCGTGCACGTAGCCTGCGTCGGGCGCCGGATGCAGCAACGGCTCGGGCGTGCCGGCGAATACCGGCACATCGTCGCGGCCACAGACTTCGCACAGCTTCAGCGCATTGCGCACCGTGTGGCCCAGGCCGACGTTGCCGGCGGCGATGGTCAGGCCGACGACCTCGTGGCGCGCATCGTTGAATGCCATCAACAGCGCCAGCGCGTCATCGACACCGGGGTCGGTGTCGATCAACAGGGGAATGCGATCACTCATCTCGTCTCGATGTTCTTCGGGTTGATGCGCGAGTCTGTCATCGTCCGCACGCGAGCGGAAGCGTCACGCGGCCGCGTAGCGCGCGGCGCCGCCCACCCAGCGCGCGATCATGCGATCGGCGACGTCCGGCGATTCGGCCAGCAGGCGATCGGCCAGATCGCGCACCTGCGGCAACAGCCCCGCATCGCGCGCGAGATCGGCCACGCGGAAGCTTGCCAGTCCGGTCTGCCGCGTACCGAGCAGTTCGCCGGGTCCGCGCAGTTCCAGATCTTTTTCCGCGATGACGAACCCGTCGTTGGTCTGGCGCATCGTCGCCAGGCGATGCTTGGCCATCATCGACAGCGGCGGCTGATACATCAGCACGCAGGTCGAGGCGGCCGCGCCGCGCCCCACCCGCCCGCGCAGCTGATGCAACTGCGCCAGCCCCAGCCGCTCGGCATTCTCGATGATCATCAGCGAGGCGTTGGGCACGTCGACACCGACTTCGATCACCGTGGTCGCCACGAGCAGATCGGTTTCCCCCTGCTTGAAGGCGCGCATGGCCGCCTGCTTTTCCGCCGCCTTCATCCGTCCATGCACCAGCGAGATGCGCAGTTCAGGCAAGGCCGCCGACAGCAGTTCGAACGTGCTCTGGGCTGCCTGCGCGACCACTTCATCGCTGTCATCGATCAGCGTGCAGACCCAGTACGCCTGCCGACCTTCGGCGCACGCGGCGCGGATGCGCTCGATCAATTCCGGCCGTCGTTCGGCGCTGAAGGCCACCGTCTGCACCGGCGTGCGTCCGGGCGGCAGTTCGTCGATCGCCGACACGTCGAGATCCGCATACGCGGCCATCGCCAGCGTGCGCGGAATCGGCGTGGCCGTCATCACCAGTTGATGCGGCACCGAATCACCCTGTGCGCCCTTGTCGCGCAGGGCCAGTCGCTGGTGCACGCCGAAACGGTGCTGTTCATCGACGATCGCCAGCGCCAGATCATGGAACGCCACCGACTCCTGCATCAGCGCGTGCGTGCCGACCACGACCTGCGCGCGGCCGCTCGCGACTTCTTCCAGCACCGCCGTGCGCGCCTTGCCGGTGACCTTGCCTGCCAACCATGCGACGCGGACGCCGAGCGGCTCCAGCCATTGGCGCAGGTTGATCAGATGCTGCTCGGCGAGCAGTTCGGTCGGCGCGGCGAGCGCGGCCTGCTTGCCCGCTTCCACCGCCAGCATCGCCGCGAGCGCGGCCACCACCGTCTTGCCGCTGCCCACATCGCCCTGCACCAGCCGCAGCATCGGCGAAGACTGGTTGAGGTCGGCGCGCACCTGTTCGAACACGCGTTGCTGCGCACCGGTGAGACGGAACGGCAGGGCGGCGAGCAGGCCCGATGCGAGTTGTCCGTTTCCGCTGAGCGCGTGCGCGCGATGCCGTTGCAGCGCGATGCGCTGGCGACGCAGGCTCAGGTGATGCGCCAGCAGTTCCTCCAGCGCCAGCCGCCGCTGCGCCGGATGCTGGCCGAGCGAAAGCGCCTGCAGATCCGCATCGCGCGGCGGCCGGTGCATCGTGAGCAGGGCCTCGCGCAGCGACGGCAGGCCGAGTTCGCGCAGCAAGGACGGCGGCAGCAGTTCCAGCGCGGCCTCGTCCGGCAGTCTGTCCAGTGCCTGGGCGATCAACTTGCGCAGGCTGGCCGGGCCGACGCCTTCGACCGCCGGGTAGATCGGATCCAGCGCGTCGCCGAGTCCGGCGTCTTCGTCATCCTCGAGCACGCGATAACTCGGGTGGACGATTTCCAGCCCGTGTTGCCCCGGCTTGGGCGTGCCGTAGCAGCGCACGCGCGTGCCGACCGCGAACTGCGCCACCTGCGCCGCGCGGAAATGGAAGAACCGCAGCACCACCGTGGCGCGCGAATCATCGCCGATGGCCACGCGCAGCATCGGCCGATAGCGGAAGCCGCGCTCGACCGCCTCGACGCGTCCTTCGAATTGCGCGGGCACGCCCGGTTGCAGCAGGCGGATCGGCGTCAGCGCGGTGCGATCCTCGTAGCGCAGCGGCAGGTGCAGCCAGAGATCCTGCACGCTCAGCAGGCCGCGCGCGGCCAGCTTCTCGGCGATGCGGGCGCCGGCGCCCTTGAGCGAGGTGATGGGGAGACGGGCTGCCTGTTCGGCCCCGGTACTGGCATGCGGCATGGCGCTAGGATGCCGCCTCCGCGCGCGCATCGCCAGTTCACCGACCGCGATGCACACCTTCGCAGCGAACGCAGGCGCCCGGACGTGGGCGGCCGCGGCCGCCACACCGTCGTCCTGCGTGGCGCGGACGCGCGAAACGCCCGCGACGCAGACCCGCCGATCAGAACTTCAGGTTCAGCTCCATGCCGACTTCACGCGGCTCGGTGAGCGAGGCGAACGGCGTGCCCAGCACCGACGCCGAGATGTTGTTCACGCCATTGACGTATTGCTCGTCGAACACGTTGTTGCCATACAGCCCCAGCCCCCAATGACCCGACGCCGCGGTCCACTGCAGGCGCACGTCGGTGCGGTTCTGCGCTTGGCCGTTGCGGAAGTTCGGGCTGATGCGGCACGTGCCCTGCGTGCTCGATTCCACATTGCACCGGCTCTTGCCGCGGTAGGCATGCAGCAGCGAGAAGCGCAGATCGCCGCCGTCATCGAGCATCCACGTATACGACGCGCCGAGCGAGGCCGAGAAATACGGCTCGCCCGTGGCTTCACCGGAAAGATCGCGCCCGTTGGGCGACACGCCATCCTTGAAGCTCGCGTCGATGAAGGCGCCATTGAGCATCAGGTCCAGCCCGGGGATCGGACGCCATTGCAGGTCCATGTCCAGGCCCCAGGCCTGCATGTCGCTGGTGTCGACGATGTAGCGCGGCACGCCGCTGCCCGCCGTGTTGAGATCCAGCGTGATCGCCTGGCGGTCCTTGTAGATGTAGTAGAAGCTCGAGGCGTTGATCGACAGCTTCCGTTCCGGGAACACGGCCTTGATGCCGAACTCCGCATTCCACACGTCCTCGTTGTCGAACTCCGACAACGGTTGCACGCTGTTGAAGCCGCCGGCCTTGTAGCCCTTGGCGATCGATCCGAACACCATCGTGTTGTCGTTGAGCGCGTAATCGATGACGAAGCGCGGGCTCAGATCCGTCCATGAATCCTTGCGGCGCACCGTCTGCCCTTCCAGCTCGCCGAAAGCGAACACGAAGTCCTGCTGGAACAGGAGCGGATCGATGCCGACGAGATCGAAGAAGCCGGCCTGATCCAGCATCGTCACGGTGGCGTCCAGCGTCGGTGCATCGCGCAGCCCGTTGTACCAGCCGAACTCCTTGCGATCGTGGGTGACGCGCAGGCCGAAGGTCAGATTGAGCCGATCGCTGGCATGCCAGATCACGTCACCGAATGCCGCATACGCCTGCGCGTCGCCGGTGTTGACCATGCGCTCGGTCCAGCGATGGCCCTGCATGCGCAGCGGCAGGCCCGCACCTTCGAGCACCTGATCGAGCAGGCCGAACACGTTCATCCCGTACGCCGGCAGATTGCCCATCGCGGTGCCGATGCTGTCGGTGAACAGATTGGTTTCGCTGGTCTGATCGGCTTCCTCCTTGAACCACGAGGCGCCGGCCACCCAGTCGAAGCGGCCGCTGACGCCGGAGAACTTGAATTCCTGGTAGTAGCTCCGGTTGCTTTCGATGTTGGCGGTGTCGAAGTACAGGTTGATGCGATTGGTGCCATCCTCGTCCTCGCGGTTCTCGGTGTCGAAATCGCGCACCGCCGTGGTCGATTGCAGGCTGCCCCAGTCGAAGGCGTGATCGATCTGCAGGGTCACGCCGTTGAACGTGCGCGATTCCTCGTTGCCACGCACGTCGTTGTAGACCGGCGCGCGCAGCGGATTGAGGTAGGTCGCCGGATCGGCCGGATATGGTGCGGTGGCCGGATACGGATCGAGCGCGATCAGGCCCACCGCGGGCCGCGCGAGCTGATCGATGTTTTCGTAATCCCATGACAGATTGAGCGTGGTCGATTCGCCCAGATCCGAACGCCATGCCGCGCGCACGGCCCACGTATCCTCCGGGTTGAGTTCCTTGCCATTGCCGGCGTCGGTGATCCAGCCATCGCTGTGATTGGACAGGGCGCTGAAGCGCAACGCGTTGCGCTCGCCCATCGGCAGGTTGAACAGGCCGGACAGGTAGCGCCGCCCGTCCTCGCCCACGCGCACGCGTGCGTTGCCTTCCACCACGTTGCCCGGCTTGTTGGTGATGATCGAGACCGCGCCGGCGGCGCTGTTGCGGCCGAACAGTGTGCCCTGTGGCCCTTTCAGCACCTCGATGCGTTCGATGTCGTTGAACGCCAGCATCGCTCCGCCGGTGCGCGCCGAATACACGCCATCGATGTAGACGCCGACGGCCGGATCGGTGCCGATGCCGAAGTCGCCGGTCGAGATGCCGCGGATCGCATAGCGCGGCTGGGTCGGGCTGCCGTCGCTGACTTCCAGGCCGGGCACGAACATGTCGAGATCGCCGATGTCGGTGGCGGCGACATCATCGATCAACTGGCCGTTGATTACGCTGATCGCGATCGGCACGTCCTTCAGTTCCTGCTCGCGGCTCTGCGCGGTGACCTTGATGGTGTCCAGCGTGGTCGCCTCATCGGTGGCCGGTGCGGCCTGCTGCGCCGCGGCGATGCCGTGACCGCCAAGCAGTACGCAACCTCCGAACAGCGCGCGACGCAGACCCACCACCAGATGCTTCTGATTCAACCTCATGACTTCCTCCCCGAAGCGTTCGTTTGAATGTTCAGCGGGACGCGGCCAGCGTCGTCCCGCCGGATGCGTTGCTGTCGCAATCGCCGGACTGGGCGGCGATCCAGGCATTGATCAGCGCCACGCCCTCGCGATGGATCACCGAGCGCCCGAGCTCGGGCATCATCACGGCCGGGTCAGCGCTGTCCATGCGGAAGCTGATGATCGATTGATCCGGTTTGCCCGGTTCAATGTCATGGCGGCGATTCCCCGTGCCCTTGCCGGCCGCGATCGGTTGCTTGCAGAAGCCGAGTTTCAGCCGGTCCGTGGTGTGCGCATCCAGCCACAGCCCCGAGGTGATCGCCGGGCCCGTCGGGCTGTGGCAATGACCGCAATTGACATCGAGGTAGGCGCGCGCGCGCTGATCGAGGCTGGCATGCGCGGCGTCGGTCCATTCGGCATCGCGCGGCGCTTGCGCCGGATCCGGCGCACCGGCCAGATAGCCCGCCGCGACCAGATGCGCGAGCTGGTTGCGGCGGCCCTGCGCGTAATCGAAGTCGCGATTGAGATGGCGCGCCTTCGGCCCGATCGGAGACAACTGCCGTGAACGGTTGTCGGTCATGTGGCAACCGCCGCACTGGTTCTGATCCGGCACCTGATAGGTGGCCTGTTCGCGTTGTCCGTCCGCATCGACCAGTTGCAGCGGGATGATCTCCCCGGTGCGCCGCAGCTCGGCTTCGGTCTGCGCCTCGTTCCACACGTAGGGCAAGGCGATCCATCCGCTCTCACGGCGCACCAGCAGCCGCGTCTCGATCAGCCGCACGCGCGAGAGATCGAGCGTCTCGTGATCCAGCGCGCTGGCCGACGGCGGCGTGCGCGCGACCGAGGACCCATCCCGCGCGGTGTTCGCGGGCAACGGGTAATAGAACGTCTTGCTGATGATGGTGCCGACCGGAAAATCGAATGCGGCCTCGGCGCTGTAGCGTGCGCTGCGGCCCTTGGGCATCCAGATCGTCCGCAGCTTGTGCGCGTAGTCGCTGAACAAGGGGGTGTTCAGATCGTAGGGCACCACGCCTTCGTTCAATCGCAGTCGCCCGCCATCCACGCGCAGCACGTGCCAGTCGCTCAGGCGCGGCGGCTGGCCTTCGGCGATGAACGTCACCGGCGACGCACCGCCACACGCGGCCAGCAGCATCGCCAGTGATGCAGGCATCAGGAAACGGAACCACCGCATCGATCAACCCCGCTTCAGATCCACGGCCGGCAGTCGCGGCAGCGTGCAATTGAACGCATCACCGCCCTTGCCTGGATTCTTGTAACCGCCCGGCCCATCGGCATTGACCACGCCGCTGACGTTCTGCAGGCAGATCTGCGGGCCGATGGCCTTGCCGTCCACCCTGCGATCGGCATTGAAATAGCCGTCCCAGAGCACGTCCGGGAAACTTCCGCCGAGACCGTACAGCGCCACTTTCAGCGCCTTCAGATCCAGCCCGTCGGGCGAGTCACCGCCGCCGGACAAGGTATTGCCGTGGATGAAGATGCGCTCCGGATATGGGTCGAAGTTCTCCGACTTGCTCGAATCCTTGTATCCGGTCGAATACACGCTGGACACGATGATGTTGGCGGTGGCGTTGTCGCGGATCTCGTTGCCGAAGATCTCGATGTCGTCGTTGGAATTGATCACCACGCCCGATCCGGCCGGCACGCTCGCCACCGGCGTGCCCTTGGCGCCGAAGTTTTCGTGGTTGTTCGCCAGCACCTTGTTGTTGAACACACGGATGTTGCCGCCCTGCTGCGACAGTCCGGGCATGTTGAACACGAGGATGCCGCCGGTGTTGCCGGTGGCGACGTTGTCGTACACGTCGGCGTTGATGGTGTTCTCGATCTCGATGCCGGCCACGTTCTGCTCGGCGCGGCTGCGGCGCACGATAACGCCATCGGACTGGCCGACGTAGATGCCCGCGTCGGATGCGCCGATGGAAATGGAATCCTCGATCAGCACGTTCTTCGTCAGCACCGGATACAGGCCATACGCGCCGTTCTTCGTGCTCGGTCCGCCGGTCCACTGCACCTTGACCTTGCGGATGGTGATGTTCTGCGACTCGCTGATCTTCAGGCCATCGCCCCTGGAATCCTCGATCGTGAGGTTCTCGATCAGGAAGTCGTCGCCATTGACCAGCAGCCCCTCGGCGCCGGCCTTCTGGCCCTTGAAACTCAGCACGGTCTGGTCGATCCCGGCGCCGCGGATCGTCACCCCGCTGGCGCGCAGGGTCAGGCTGCGATCGAACTGGTAGCGGCCGGCCGGAATCTCGATGACATCGCCCGGCTTGGCGTCCAGCAGCCGCTCATGCAATTGCCGGGCGAAATCCTGGCTGGCCGCATTGGCCGGCGCCGCCGTCTCGTTTTTCTGGCATGCGGCCAGCGCCAACACCAGGCCCGCGATCAACCACGTCCGCTGCATCGTCCTCTCCCCGGGAATGCGTGGCGACCGGTGATCGCCATACGCTTGCGAATCTGTAACCAGTCTTCCCGCGAGGTCGCTCACAAAGGAGGGCCGTAGCGGCATACTATGGGGGGGAAAGCGGACAAGCTGGAGGGAGCTTTGATGCGCCGCAAAACGGCTTTGGGGCCGGGAAACCGCCTGTCGATCGCCAATCTTCCGACCAACATGCTGTGCAGCCTGGTGTTGTTGGCGGGCGAGTTGGGCGTGAGTTGCGAATCCTGGTTTGCCGGCCTGCGGCTGACGCCGCGCGAGATCCAGGATCCGCAGGCGCGCGTGTCCTACCGGCAGGCGACCGAAGTGATCCGACGCGCATTGCCGACGCTGCCCATCGAGGATGTGGGCCTCACCATCGGCGGCAACCAGAACGGCAGCAACTTCGGACTGCTCGGCCTGGCGATGCGCATGGCGCCCAACTTCGGCGAGGCGGTCAGCATCGGCCTGACCTACCAGCGCAACCTCGGTCCGCTGATGGATCTGCAACTGGTGCAGCACGAGAGCGACGCCGTCACGCTGGTGGCGACCACGCCGCTGGATATCCCGGAAATCCTGCCGTTCCTGTGCGAGGAACTGTTTTCCAGCGTGCTGATGCTCGCGCGTGAACTGGCCGGTCCGGAGTTCCATCCACTGCGGATCGATCTGAGCTATCCGCCGCCGGGATACGCCTATCGCTACACGCGCATGTTCGATTGCGAAGTGCGCTTCGACCAGCCGCAGAACCGCATGCTGGTCGATCGCCGCTGGCTGACGCTGCCGTTCGCCAACTACAACCCGGTGGGATCGCAACAGGCGCTGGCGATGTGCCAGGCGCAACTCGCGGCCGCCGCCGCTTCAGGCGAAACCAGTGCCGCGGTGGAGCGGCAACTGCGGCCCCGGCTGCGCGAGAATCCGCAGATGACCGAAGTGGCGGCTGCGCTGCACCTCAGCGAGCGCACGCTGCGCCGGCAACTGGCCGAAGAAGGTCAGAGCTTCAGCGACATCCATGATCGCGTGCGCACCGAACGGGCGCTGTTGATGCTGGAAGATCGCGAAATGACCATTGCCCAGATCGGCAACCAGCTCGGCTTCAACGACGTGCGCGAATTCCGCCGCGCGTTCAAGCGCTGGACCGGTCACACGCCGAGCGAGGCGCGTGACCGGATGGTGTGAGCGGTTGGGTAGCCGGTAACCGGTAGCCGACAACCGGGTTGTTCCATTCCGCACGAAGGAATGACTTGATCGAGAAAAAGAAGGCCGCGGAGCAAAACATGCTCGCGGCCGTTTTCGTGTTGATTGGTACGCTGGGCTGCAGAACTCCAGGCGACAAGACATCGGTAACCGGCGAACACTCGGAACCGGAATCACCAAGTACCGATTTCCGATTTCCGGCTACCGGCCACCGGTCATCCGCTTCTCAAAGCACCATCACCGCATCGACTTCAAACGCCGCGCCTTTCGGCAGGCCGGACACTTCAATCGTCGAGCGCGCCGGGAACGGTGCTTTGAAATAATCCTGCATCACTGCGTTGACCTTGGCGAACTGGGAAAGGTCGGTGAGATACAGACCGAGACGAACGATCTGATCCAGCGATCCACCGGCCGCTTCGGCCACGGCTTTCAGATTGTCGAACGCACGGCGCGCCTGCGCTTCAATGTCGCCCTCGACCAGATTGCCGGTCGCCGGATCCAGCGGAATCTGCCCGGAGAAATACACGGTGTTGCCGGCGCGCACGGCCTGCGAGTACGGACCAATGGCGGCGGGCGCCTGATCGGTGTGGATGATGTGACGGGTCATGAGCGATCTCGGTTGAGGCGGATGGGCGATTTTAACGGTAGCCGGTAGCCGGTAGCCGGTAGCCGGTAGCCGGTAGCCGAAGATTGTTTTCCGACGAAGTCGCCTGCCGCACCACGCGTCTCGCGATTCCCGATTCCCGGCTTCCGGCCAGGGCTGCGCAGCTAAGGCTGCCCGTTCCCCGCCTCACTGCCTGCGCACGCCATGCACCACATTCAACCGCCGCAGCCGTCGCATCACTTCGGCCAGATGGTTGCGATCGCGGACCTGGATGGAGAAGCGCAGCACGGCGACGTTGATGTCGCGTTCCAGGTATTCGACGCGCTCGATGTTGGACTGGCTCTTGGCCACCGCCGCCGCCACCTGCGCGAGCACGCCGGGGCGGTTCTCCACGTCGATCAGCAGCGAGGCATCGTAGTCACCGGTGACCTGAGCGTCCCAGGCGATCGGCACCCAGCGCTCGGGGGACTTGCGGAACTCGTTGACGTTCGGGCAATCCATGCGATGCACCACGATGCCCTTGCCGGCGGTGTGGTAGCCCATGATCTCGTCGCCGGGAATCGGCTGGCAGCAGTTGGCGAAACTCACCACACCGCGTTCGGTGCCCTTGATGAGGATCTTTTCCTGCGAGTGGCGCGAGTGGCTGCCGCTGCGCAGTTCGGCGAAGGCAGTCAACGCCTGCGCGGCCTGCGTCGGCATCCAGTTGCCGAGCGCCACATCGGCGAGGAAGGCTTCCAGCCGCGGATAGCGGTGCTCGGTCAGGAAGGCGTCGAGGCGCTGCTGCGGCAGGCGTTCGAGCGAACTGTCCAGTTCCTCCAGCGCGCGATCGAGCATGCGATGGCCGAGCTGCACGGCGTCTTCGTGCTCGAGCTGCTTGAGCTGGTGGCGGATCGCGGTGCGCGCCTTGCTGGTGACGACGAACTCCAGCCACTGCGGTTTCGGCGCGGCCGATTTGGCCGTGATGATTTCCACGCTCTGGCCGCTGGCCAGCTTGGTGCGCAGCGGGACCAGCCGTTTGTCCACGCGCGAGGCGACCGCCTGGTTGCCGACATCGGTGTGCACGGCATAGGCGAAATCGAGCGCGGTCGAGTTGCGCGGCAGCGACAGGATCTTGCCTTTCGGCGTAAACAGGTACACCTCGTCCGGGAACAGATCGACCTTGACGTTGTCGAGGAATTCCAGCGACGAACCCGCCGCGCGCTGGTTGTCGATCAATTCGGAAATCCACGCATGCGCCCGGTTCTGCGCACTGTTGGGCGAATCGGTGCCGTACTTGTAGGTCCAGTGCGCGGCGATGCCACGCTCGGCGATGAGATCCATCTCCTGCGTGCGGATCTGCACTTCGATCGGCGAACCGTACGGGCCGAACAGCACGGTGTGCAGCGACTGGTAACCGTTGGCCTTGGGAATGGCGACGAAATCGCGGAAGCGTCCGTCCAGCGGCTTGTACACCGCATGCACCGCGCCGAGCGCGTGGTAGCAGGCGGGCACGGAATCGACCACCACGCGGAAGCCGAACACGTCCATCACCTGATCGAAGCTTTTGCCTTCGCCGCGCATCTTGTTGTAGATGCTCCAGGGCGTCTTGATGCGCGAGACCAGGCGGTGTTCGAGCCCTTCCTTGGTCAGGCGCTGCGACAGATGCGCTTCGATCTGCGCCATCGATTCGCGGCGCATCACCGGCTGGCTGCGGATGTGCTTCTCGATCACCGCATGGCGCCAGGGGTGCAGCGCGCGGAAGCCCAGATCCTGCAGTTCCGACTTGACCAGGTTCATGCCCAGCCGCTGCGCGATGGGCGCGTAGATCTCCAGCGTCTCGCGGGCGATGCGGTGGCGCGCCTCCGAGCCCTGCGCGCCGAGCGTACGCATGTTGTGCAGGCGATCGGCGAGCTTGATCATGATCACCCGCAGATCGCGCGACATCGCCAGCAGCATCTTGCGGAAGCTCTCCGCCGCCGCTTCCTGGCGATCGCGGAACTTGAGCTTGTCCAGCTTGGTCACGCCGTCGACCAGTTCGGCCACCGACTCGCCGAATTCGCCTGCAATCGCCTCGCGTGTCAGCGGCGTGTCTTCGATGGTGTCGTGCAGGATGGCCGCAATCAGTGTTTCGGCGTCCATGCCCAGTTCGGCCAGCACGCCGGCCACCGCCACCGGATGGGTGATGTAGGGCTCGCCGGATTTGCGCGTCTGTCCGGCGTGCGCGGCCGCGCCCACTTCCCAGGCGCGGCGCAGCAGCGGCCACTGTTCCTTGGGCAGGTAACGCGCGGTGCGTTCAAACTGTGCGACGTAGTCCGGCACGCCATCGGGATTGCGCGGCGAGGAGTTGCGGAGCGCCTTGGCGGTGCGGCCTGGGTTCATGCCGCCAGCCTAGTGCAGACCAAGCGTGACGGCAAACCCGGAACATGAAAAAAGCCCGCTGGCGCGGGCTTTCCGTTGCGCACGATGCCGGCGGTGAAGACGCCGGGCAATGCAGCGCGTGAAGCTCAGTCGTCGCCCTTGGACATGTCGTCGTCGGCGACCACTTCGGCGGCGGCCCATTCCAGCGCTTCACGCTCGGCGCGCTCGCGTTCGGCCTTCTCGACGCGATCGATCAAATCGTTGTCGATGCGGCGGGCGGCGATTTCACGCAGCGCCAGCACGGTCGGCTTGTCGGCGCTCTCGCTGTTGTCGATCGTCGGCTCCACGCCGTTGGCGAGCTGGCGGGCGCGACGGGCGGCCATCGTGACCAGTTCGAAACGGTTGTTGACGACTTCCAGGCAATCTTCGACGGTGATGCGGGCCATGGGGGCTCCCGGCGACCGCGCGGCCGCCCGATGAATAGAGAAAGGGGCGGCGATTGTAGGCGGACGGCCTGTGAGTTGCAAGCCTTTCTTTTTGAATCAAGGGGTTAGGTGGAGGGATTCGGTAGCGGGGAGCCGGTAGCCGGTAGCGGGGAGCCGGTAGCCGGTAGCCGGTAGCCGGTAGCCGGAAAGCGGGAATCGGGAATCGGGAATCGGGAAGCATCGCGATACCCGGGCACATCGCTTCGCTTTTCGGCTATCGGCTCCCGACTACCGATTCGCCCCCCGCCTCACTCCGCCAGCAGCGCCTCGATCAACGGGCCGTGCCGCTGTTCCTGCGCTTCGCGGCGCAGGCGGCTGGCGGTGAAGATCGCGTGCATCTGATCGCAGGCGGTCTCGAACACGTCATTGACGATCACGTAGTCGAAGTCGGCGTAGTGCGACATCTCCTCGCGCGCCGCAGCCAGGCGGCGCCGGATCACTTCCTCGCTGTCCTGCCCGCGCGCGCGCATGCGCTGTTCGAGCGCGTCGCGCGAGGGCGGCAGGATGAACACGCTCACCGCGTCCGGCACCTTTTCGCGCACCTGGCGCGCGCCCTGCCAGTCGATTTCCAGCAGCACGTCCTTGCCGGCGCACAGTTGCGGTTCGACCGATTGCCGCGCGGTGCCCTTCCAGTCGCCATGCACGAGCGCGTACTCGAAGAAATCGCCGGCGGCGATCATCGACTTGAATTCGTCCGCGCTGATGAAGTGGTAATGCTGCGCATGGCGCTCGCCCGGACGCGCGGCGCGCGAGGTGAACGAAATCGACAGCGCGATTTCCGGATCACGCGCGAGCACGGCGTTGACGATGCTGCTCTTGCCGGCGCCCGAGGGCGCGGCGACGATGTAGAGAGTGCCGCGGCGGCTCATTCGATGTTCTGCACTTGTTCGCGGATCTGATCGATCAGGACCTTGAGCTCGACCGCCAAGTTGGTGGTGCGCGTGTCGACCGACTTGGATCCGAGCGTGTTGGCTTCGCGGTTGAATTCCTGCAACAGGAAATCCAGCCGGCGCCCGACCGGTTCGTCCTGGCGCAGCACGCGGCGGATTTCCTTGATGTGGCTGTCGAGCCGATCGAGTTCTTCGTCCACATCGAGCTTCTGCAGCCACAGCACCAGTTCCTGCTCCAGCCGGCCGGTATCGGCCGGCTGCGCGAGGTCGGCCAGCCGCGCTTCCAGCTTCTGCCGCTGGCCGGCACGGATCTGCGGGATCAGTTCGCGCACTTCGGCCGCGCGCGCGGCGATCGCATCCACGCGTTCGGCAATCGCGGCCACCAGTTTCTGGCCTTCGCGTTCCCGCGCGGCGAGGAACTGTTCGACCAGCGCGTCCACCAGTGCCAGCGCTTCGGCCTGCATCTGCGCCGGATCGACGCTGCGACTCTGCAGCACGCCCGGAAACTGCAGCAGATCGGTCAGGCCGGTGCCGATACCGGGGAAGCGCTCGGCCAGTTGCCCGGCCAGCGACGCCAACTGCGTCACCATCGCTTCGTTGATCTGCAGGTTGGCTTCGCCTTCCGGTGCGCGCAGGCGCAGGCTGAAATCGAGCTTGCCGCGCGAGACGCGGCCGGAAATGCGTTCACGCAGCGCCGGTTCGAGCGCACGCAGTTCATCCGGCAGGCGCGTGCCCAGTTCGAGGAAGCGATGATTGACCGCGCGCAGTTCGCCCGACAGCGTGCCGCCGACGGTGCTGCGCTCGACGGTGGCGAAGGCGGTCATGCTGCGGATCATGGGCGGGGCCGGTCGAACGGAAAGCGCGAATGGTACCCTAGCCGGCCCCCGGAACCACCGCGTACCGGGGCGCTTGCGCTCCCTCCCCTTCGATTCCGAGTCCTGCATGTCCGCGATTTCCTCCAGTGGTCCGCGCCCGAGCGGCCGTCTTCCCGATCAGATGCGCGAGGTCCGCATCGAGCGCGGCTTCACGCGCCATGCCGAAGGTTCGGTGCTGATCTGTTTCGGCGAAACGCGCGTGCTGTGCACGGCCAGCGTCGAGAACCGCGTGCCGGCGTTCCTACGCGGCAAGGGCGAAGGCTGGGTCACCGCCGAGTACGGCATGCTCCCGCGCGCCACGCATACGCGCGGCGATCGCGAGGCCGCGCGCGGCAAGCAGGGCGGACGCACGCTGGAGATCCAGCGCCTGATCGGTCGCGCGCTGCGCGCCTGCGTGGATCGCGGTGCACTGGGCGAACGCACCATCACCCTGGACTGCGACGTGCTGCAGGCCGATGGCGGCACCCGCACCGCCGCGATCACCGGTGCCTATGTGGCGCTGGTCGATGCGGTCAACTGGCTGCGCCAGCGCGGCGAGATCAAGCGCGATGCGGTGTTCGGCGCGGTGGCGGCGGTCTCGGCCGGCATCCATCGCGGCGTGCCGGTGCTCGATCTCGATTACGCCGAAGACAGCGACTGCGACACCGACATGAACATCGTGATGAACGACGGCGGCGGCTTCATCGAACTGCAGGGCACCGCCGAGGGCCACGCGTTCCGCCGCGACGAACTGGATGCGTTGCTGGCGCTTGGCGAAAAGGGCGCGCGCGAACTCTTCGCCGCCCAGCGCGCCGCGCTCGGGCTCTGAGTTTCCGCATGCCCCGCTCGCTCGCCCTGATCACCTTGCTGGTGGACGATTACGACGCCGCCATCGCGCACTACACCGGCGCGCTCGGTTTCGCGCTGCTGGAGGACACCGATCTCGGCGGCGGCAAGCGTTGGGTGCGCGTGGCCCCGCGCGCGGATGCGGAAACCGCGCTGCTGCTCGCCCGCGCCAGCGACGGGGCCCAGCGCGCACGCATCGGCGATCAGACCGGTGGCCGCGTTGGCTTCTTCCTGCACACCGATGACTTCGACCGTGACTACGGCCGCATGCGCGCGGCCGGCATCGTATTCCTGGAAACGCCGCGCGAAGAGCCCTATGCAAACGTCGTTGTGTTCCGCGATGCCTATGGCAACCGCTGGGATCTGCTGCAACCGCGCACGCCGGCGGAGACGCCGCAATGAAGCTGGTGCTCGCCTCCTCCAACCACGGCAAGCTCGAGGAACTGCGCAGCCTGCTCGCCGACAGCGGCATCGAACTGCTGGCGCAATCGGATCTCGGCGTCGAGGATGCCGAGGAAACCGGCCTGACCTTCGTCGAGAACGCACTGATCAAGGCGCGGCACGCAGCGCGCATCACCGGCCTGCCGGCGCTGGCCGATGATTCCGGCATCTGCGTCGACGCGCTCAATGGCGCGCCGGGCCTGTACTCGGCGCGTTATGCCGGAGAGCATGGCAACGCCGGCCGCAATATCGACAAGCTGCTCCAGTCACTGGCGGACGTGCCCGATGACGCGCGCGCGGCGCATTTCTACTGCGTGCTGGTGCTGCTGCATCACCCCGAGGATCCGCAACCGCTGATCGTCGAAGGCGAATGGCATGGGCGCATCCTGCGCGCGCGTCGCGGTGACGGCGGCCACGGCTACGATCCGGTGTTCTTCGATCCGGCCCACGGCCAGTCGGCGGCGGAAATGCCGCTGGATCTGAAGAACGGCATCAGCCATCGTGGCAAGGCGCTGGCGCTGCTGAAACACCGCCTGTCGCGACGCCCTGCATAGGAGCGGTCGAGTCGCGACTGTTCGGTTTGCCCAACGGTCGCCGCAGAGCGCTGCCATATCCTCAAGATTGATCATGCTCACTCCACCGCCCCTGTCGCTGTACGTGCACCTGCCGTGGTGCGTGCGCAAATGTCCGTATTGCGACTTCAACTCGCATCAGGGCAAGGGCGCGCTGCCGTTCGAGGCGTATGTGGATGCGTTGCTGCGCGATCTCGATTTCGATCTGCCGCGCGTGTGGGGGCGCACGGTGCATTCGGTGTTCTTCGGCGGCGGCACGCCGAGCCTGTTTCCGCCCGAAGCCATCGATCGTTTCCTGCAGGGCGCGGCCGCGCGGCTGCGCATCGCGCCCGGCGCGGAGATCACGCTGGAAACCAATCCCGGCACCGCCGAGCACGGGCGTTTCGATCGCTATCGCGCCGCGGGCATCAACCGCATCAGCTTCGGCATCCAGAGTTTCGATGACGATTGCCTGCAGCGACTCGGGCGCATCCATGACAGCCGCGAAGCCGAAGCCGCGGTGAAGCTCGCGCAGGATGCGGGCTTCGACAATTTCAATCTGGATCTGATGTACGCGCTGCCCGGCCAGACCCTGGCGATGGCCGAGCGCGATCTGGAGCGCGCGTTCGCATTGCAGCCCGCGCATGTCTCGCACTACCAGCTGACGCTGGAACCGAACACGATCTTCTTCGCGCGGCCGCCGCAGGGCATTCCGGACGATGATCGTGCGTGGGACATGCAGACCCATTGCCAGGCGCTGCTGGCCGAGCACGGCTTCGATCACTACGAGGTCAGTGCATATGCGCGCGAGGGGCGGCATTGCTGGCACAACCTCAATTACTGGCGCTTCGGCGATTACCTGGGCATCGGCGCCGGCGCGCACGCCAAGATCACGCTCGGGGCCGAACAGGCGATCCTGCGGCGCTGGAAAGTCAAGCATCCCACCGCCTACCTGGCATCGGCCGGCACGGCGGAGGCGATCGGCGGGGACGAATACATCGCGCCGGAACAGCGGCCGTTCGAGTTCATGCTCAATGCGCTGCGGTTGCGCGAGGGTTTCCGCAGCGCGGATTTCGAGCGCCGCACCGGGCTTGCCGCGCACGTCATCGAACCGGCACTGCTCCGGGCGCAGGCCAACGGCTGGCTGCGGCAGCACGATGGCGGGTTCTGGATACCGACCGAACTGGGACGCCGGTTCACCAATGACGTGGTGGAATTGTTCCTGTAGGGAAAACCCCGACCGTTCGTCCCGCGTACTCACCCGTCCACGACGGAACGCCGCTTATCCTCCGCAAAGTGTGATAATTGTCTCCTTAAGGGGAGATCCGCGACGTCGTGACCGCATCAAGACCGCCAACGTCCAGCGCAGTTCCGGCCACCATCGCCAGCGCACCGCTGCCGCCACGCGTGCGCAGGATCCTGCGCAGCTTTTTCGATCACATCTCCACGGACGTCATCCAGTCACTGAATGCAATGCTGCCCGAGTTCGAGCAGGCCTTGTTCAAACAGGCCGAGCAGGCGCGCAGCGACAACCGGCAGGCGGAATTCTTCGGCAACCTACGCTCGTTCCAGCGCAACCGCAACGAGTTCGTCCCGCATTTCATCTTCGCGCTCGAAGCCGAACTGGCCTCGATACGCACGCCGCAGACGACGCGCCCGGCGCAGACACCGATGGCGGTCGAATTCCGCACGCTGACGCTGGTCGAGGATGCGGTGATGGACGAGGAGATCGTCCTGCGCGACATCGCGCGCCGCCACGAAACCCGCGCCGCGCACGCGATGCTGCTGCTGGGCCAGCGCTTCGGCGCGCTCGGCGGCGCACCGGCGTTCGACCAGGAGCGGCTGCCGGTCGGCCCGCAGGCCTTGTGCCGCATGCTGCAGCAGGCCGCGGCCACGCTCGAACTGGATCTGGAAGAACGGCTGCTGCTGTATCGCACCTTCGATCTGAAGGTGATGAACAACTATGACCAGTGGGCCGAAACGCTGAACCAGTTCCTCTCGCGCGAAGGCGTGCTGCCCGGCCTGGTGTTCATGCCGCGCCGCACGCGTCCGATCGAGGCGCCGCCTGCCTCGGCTGCGCGCACGCCGGCGAAAAAGCCCTCGGATCGCCCGCTGACCGGCTGGCGCGGGCCTTCGACGCCTTCGGCCTGGACGGTGTCGGATCTCGCAGCGAACGCATCCACCGAGTCCACGCCCCCGCCCCTGCCCTCGGCGGGCGCGCCGCCCGGACAGAACGGCGAGCCCGATTTCGAAGCCTTGCAGTCGCTGCTCGCCGCGCGCCGCCATGCACTGTCGCGCTTCAGCGGATCCCCGGCCGCCCGCCTCGGTGATGCGCCGGCGGCGACCGCGGCCGAGGCGCCGCGCAAACTGGTGCCGACGCCGGACGTGCTCAGCGCACTGGAAACCCTGCAGGCCGCGCCACCGGTCGCCCGCGTCGAAGGCCAGCCGCGCCGCAACCTCGAGGACATCCAGCAGGCCCTGCTCGCGCGTGCGCGCCAGCAGCACGGCCCGCAGGCCACGCTGGCGAGCCAGGACGCCGATACCTTCGAACTGCTCGGCCTGCTCTACAACGAAATGGATCGCGAAGTGCGCGCCGACGCACCGGCCGCGGATCTGCTGGTGCGCCTGCAGGCGCCGCTGGCGCAGGCGGCGTTGCGGGATCGGCAGTTCTTCCTGCGCCCTGAACATCCGGCGCGCGAGCTGCTCAATGCGGTGGCCGAATCCGGCGCAACCTGGCAGAGCGAGGATGATCTCGATCCACAGTTGCTGCATCGACTGCATCAGGCGGTGGAGTTCGTCTGCAAGCACTACCACGGCGACGAAGCCGTGTTCGAACAGGCCAACCAGGACGTGCAGCGCCATCTGCAGGCGGCTGCGCGCAAGGCCGAACTGGCCGAGCGCCGGCAGGTCGAAGCCGCGCGCGGCAAGGAGCGGTTGGAGATCGCCAAGCAGCGCGCGAACGACACCATCGAGACCGCGCTCAGCGAACAGCAGCCGCCGCGTTTCGTGCAGGCGCTGCTCAACCAGGCTTGGGCCGACGTGCTGACCCTGACGCAATTGCGCCAGGGCGAGCATTCGGACGAATGGGCCGAACAGTTGCAGACGACGCTGCAGATCGTCGCGGCGACCACGTCCCCGCCCGGCACCGCGCACGATCCCGCGCTGCCGCCGAAGATCGAGAAGGCGCTGTTGCAGGTCGGCTATCACGAGGACGAAGCGCAGGCGATCGCGCGCCGGCTCTCCAGCGCCGAAGTCGAAGACGATGCCACCTCCAAGACCGAGCTCACCGCAAGACTGAAGGCGCGCGCCCGGCTCGGCGAGCAGAACCTGGTCAAGCGCAAGCCGGTGCAGCCACGCACGCCGCGCGAACAGGAATGCTACGAATATCTGCGCGCGCTGCCGTTCGGCACGTGGTTCGAGTTCACCGTCAACCAGCAGGGCGATGTACAGCGCCAGCGGCTGTCGTGGTTCAGTCCGGTCACCGGCAACGCGCTGTTCGTCAACCAGCGCGGCCAGCGCGTGGGCGAACATTCCCTCGACGGCCTGGCGATCCTGATGGCCAAGGGCCAGGCGCAGGTGGTCACCGAAGACAAGGGCCGGCTGATTGATCGCGCCTGGAACGCGACCCTGCGCGCGCTGCGCAGCCTGACCGGCATGAACAGGACCGAAGGAGCCGGCGCATGAGCCAGGAAGCCCGCCGCGCGCGCCGCCGCAGCGTCACCGAACCGATCGGCGTGATGGACACGCTGACCGACCAACTCGTCGGCCGCCTCGGCAACGTCTCTGAATCCGGCATGCTGCTGATTGCCAGCGCGCCGGTCGTCGAAGACGCGATCTACCAACTGCGCTTCCACCTGCGCGATGCCAGCGGCCGCGAGATTCCCATCGATGTCGGCGCGCACATCCTGTGGTCGGCGCAGGCCAACACGCCGGGACAGACCTTCGCCGGCCTGCGCTTCCTGACCATCGATCAGAGCCCGTTGCAGGCGCTGCGCGCGTGGGTGAACGCGGGCTAGCGGCGCGACCCGTCCGCGCGGAATGCGGCAGAATGTCGGCTTTCCGCACGAGCCGCCGCCATGAATGCTTCCGCTTCCCTTGCCGCCGAACTGGTCCCGCTCCATGCGCAGCATGTGGCGACGATGCAGGCGCGCGCCGATGAAGCGCTCGCTCGCGGAGCTTTCGATCATCTGGTCGTGCCCAGCGGCACGCAGCATTACCAGGTGTTCGACGATCGCGACTATCCGTATGCGGTCAATCCGCAGTTCAAGGCGTGGCTGCCGCTGACGCGGGTGCCGAACAGCTGGTTGATTCACACGCCGGGACAGCGGCCGCGCGTGATCTTCCACCAGCCCTTCGATTACTGGCACGTGGTGCCCGCCGCGCCAAACGGCTGGTGGGTGGATCATTTCGACATCCACATCATCCGCACCCCGGAAGAAGCGCTCGCACTGCTGCCGAAGCCGGCGGCGCGCTGCGCGATCCTGGGCGAGCCGCAGAGCGCGCTGGGCGATTACGCGCCGAACAATCCGGAGGCCGTCCTCCAGTATCTGGAGTACCAGCGTTCCTACAAGACCGACTACGAAATCCGGATGATGCAGCAGGCCCAGCGCATGGCCGTGCGCGGCCACCGCGCGGCCGAAGCGGCGTTCCGCGAAGGCCGCAGCGAGTTCGACATCCACATGGCCTATTGCGGCGCGGTCGGACAGGATGCCGCGGAGCTGCCCTACGGCAACATCGTCGCGCTCAATGAGCATGGAGCGGTGCTGCACTACACCGAACTGGACCGCGTCGCGCCGGATCCGCTGCGCAGTTTCCTCATCGATGCCGGCGCCAGCTTCCACGGCTACGCCAGCGACATCACGCGCACGTATGCGCACGATACCGGCAGCGAATTCCAGGCCTTGATCGACGCGGTGGATCGCGCGCAGATCGCCATGGGCGAAGCGGTGCGCGCCGGCACCGACTACAAGCAGCTTCATATCGATGCGCACCTGAGCCTGATGGGCATCCTCAGGGACTTCGGCGTCATCACCGTGTCGCCGGAAGCCGCGCTCGCCACGGGCGTAAGCTTCGCGTTCTTCCCGCACGGGCTGGGCCATCCGATAGGACTGCAGGTGCATGACGTGGCCGGCTTCGCGGCCAGCAATCGCGGCGGGCGGATCGAGCGACCGCAGGGCCATCCGTTCCTGCGCATGACGCGGGTGCTGGAAGCGGGCATGGTCGTCACCATCGAACCGGGCCTCTACTTCATCGACATGCTGCTGGACGACGTGAAGAAGAACGGCCACGCCGCCAGCGTGAACTGGAAGCGCGTCGATGAATTCCGTCCGTTCGGCGGCATCCGCATCGAGGACGACGTGCTGTGCACCTCCGGCGATGCGGAGAATCTGACGCGGCCGGCGTTTGCAGCGGGGTGATCGCGAGGGCGGAATCAGCGCGCCATCGCCGCTTCGATCTCGTCGGCGCTGCGCGCCAGATCGGCGGTCAGCACGCGATGGCCTTCGGCGGTAATCACCACATCGTCCTCGGTGCGGATGCCGATGCCGCGCCACTTCTCGTGCACGCTCGCATCGTCCGGCGATACGTACAGCCCCGGCTCGATGGTGAACACCATGCCCGGTTCGAGCAGGCGCGACTGTCCGTCGATGCGGTAATCGCCGACATCGTGCACGTCCAGGCCCAGCCAGTGGCCGGTCTTGTGCCGATAGAAGCGGCGATACAGCCCTTCGGACAGATTGCGCTCCAGTGAACCTTTCAGCAGGCCCAGTCGCAGCAGGCCTTCGGTCAGTGTTTCCACCGCCGCCACATGCCCGGCTTCGTAAGGCACCCCCGGCCTTGCCCGCGCGAGCGCGGCCTGCTGCGCCTGCCCGACCAGATCGTGCAGCGCGCGCTGCGCCAGGGTGAAGCGGCCATTGACCGGGAACGTGCGGGTGATGTCGCTGGCGTAGCCGCGGTATTCGGCGCCGGCATCGATCAGGATCAGATCGCCGTCCTTCGCGGTCGCGGTGTTGGCGCGGTAATGCAGCACGCAGGCGTTGGCGCCGGCGCCGACGATGCTGCCATAGGCCGGCCATGCGTCATTGGCGCGGAATTCGCGCTCCACGTCGGCCTGCAGTTCGTATTCGCGGATGCCCGGACGCGCCGATGCGTACGCCACGCGATGGGCCTGCATGCTGATGTCGGCGGCGCGCTGCATCAGCCGCAGTTCTTCCTTCGACTTGAACAGTCGCAACTCGTGCAGCAGGTGCCCGAGTTCAAGGAATTCGTGCGGCGGCTGCGCGCCCTGCCGCACCTGCGCGCGCACGTGGCGCACCCAGCCGATCAGCTTGAGATCGAAATCGGCGTCGCGGCCGAAGTGGTAATAGACGCGCGATCGCCCTTCCAGCAGGCCCGGCAGGATTTCGTCCAGATCCTCGATCGGATATGCATCGTCCATGCCGAAATCGGCGACCGCGCCTTCCTGTCCGGCGCGCGGACCATCCCAGCTTTCCCGCTCGGGGTCGCGCTCGCGGCAGAACAGCAGCGCTTCGCCGTGGCGGCGACCGGGCACCAGCACCAGCACGGCCTCGGGTTCGGGAAAGCCGCACAGGTACCAGAAGTCCGAATCCTGCCGGTAGGGATAATGCGTGTCGTGGCTGCGCACGCGTTCGGGCGCGGCCGGCAGCACCAGGATGGCGTCGTCGCCGGCCATCCGCATCAGTTGCCTGCGGCGGCGCGCGAATTCGGCCGCCGGAATGCCGGTCAACGCCTTCATCAGTTCAGGCGCTGGCGATGGCGCGGCCCCATCACGCAATCGCCGTGGATCAGCAGCACCGCCACGCGTACGTATTCCTCGATTTCGGAAAGCGCGTCCTGATCTTCATCGTCGTCACCGGTTTCCGGCGAAGCCTGCGCGAGCCGCGCCAGATCCTGCAAGGCTTCCTGGCCTTCTTCCGAAAGCGTGGGGCTGGCACCCGCGGCCAGGCCGAATCCGCCGAGAAAACCGCGGCACCATGCGAACAAGGCTTCCGCGCGTTCGACGGTGGCGACCTCGGCATCGGGCAGCAACAGTTCGAACGCGAAGCTGCGATCCTCCAGTTGCGCCGCACTGGCCTGGCGCAGGCGATCCAGCGCACTGCCGGGTTCGGGCACGGGCAGTTGATCATCGGCCAGCACGCGCGCCGGCCATGCGGCCACGTCCGCGCCGCCACCGGCCAGCCAGCCGCACAGCGCGCCGTGCAGTTCGGCCGGTTCGGCCGCCAGTTGCCATTGGCGCGATGCCTCGGCGATCTCGGCGTGGTCAGGCAGTTCGACAGACGTTGAAGACATGGGAAAACGCATTCCACGGCGGCGGCAGGACAAGCCGGCAGTGTAACAATGAAAACCCGTGTTCCCGCTTGTTGTGCTTCAGTCGCGCCCCCTACACTCGCTGGATTCCAGGCTTCGGACGGCTCGCCGCGCTCATGCATTCCGCCCTGCTCGCTGCCGCCGTGCAACCGGTCTCCGCGCTGACTTCGCGGCTGCCCCTGCTGCTGCTCGCACTGGCCGTGCTCATCGCGGTGATCCTGATCGCCACGCGCCGGCACTGGCAGGCCTGGCTGGATGCGCGCCATCCGCGCGTGGATCCGGTGCGCAGCGAATCCCTGCGCGCGCGCGACGAACGGCTCAAGCTGGCGCTGTGGGCTTCGGGGGAACTGTTCTGGGATTACGACCTCGCACAGCGCCGGCTGTACCGCATGCGCGCCGATGAGGCCACGCTGCATTCGGCCGACATCACCGTGCTGACCAAGCATGGCGAAGTGCCCGCGATCCATCCGGATGACGTGGCGCTGGTGATGGAGCGGCTGCGCCTGCACCTGCAGGGCAGGACGCCGCTGTTCATGTCCGAGCATCGCATGGACATGCAGCAGAACGGGCAATGGGTGTGGGTGCGCGCGCGCGGCCGCGTGGTCGAGCGCGACGCCGACGGCCGGCCCGTGCGCATCGCCGGCACCGCGCGCGACATCACGCTCAGCCGCAATGCCGAGTACGAACACCGCATCGCCGGCGAGGTGATGCGCAGCATGGCCGAAGCGGTGGCCGTGCTCGACTGGGCGCATCACTTCATCACGATCAACCCGGCCTTCACCCGCATCACCGGCTACAGCGAGGACGAGGTCATCGGCCAGCCCGCGCGCATGCTCGACAGCGATCAGCATGACGAAGCCTTCTTCGAACGCATGAATGCCGAGCTGCTGCACACCGGCCACTGGTCCGGCGAAGTGTGGAAGGCGCGCAAGGACGGCGAGGAGATCCTCTGCCGCATCGAGACCAACGTGGTGCCCGACGCATCCGGCGAGCGCCAGCTGTACGTGCAGGTGCTGACCGACATCACCGAGCAGAAGCGCGCCGAGCAGGAACTGCGCTACCTGGCCAACTACGACACGCTGACCAGCCTGCCGAACCGTTCGCTGCTGTCGGAGCGGCTGTCGCGCGCGATCGTGCGTGCGCGCCGCGAACAAGGCCATGTGGCGGTGCTGTTCATCGATCTGGATCGCTTCAAGGACATCAACGATTCACTCGGCCACGCCACCGGCGATCGCATCCTGCGCGCGGCGGCCTCGCGCGTGCAGCAGACGGTGGGTGCGCAGCATACGGTCGCGCGCCTCAGCGGCGACGAGTTCACCGTGGTGCTGGAGGACATCCAGTCGCTGGCCGATGCCGAGCAGGTCGCGCAGCAGTTGATCGAAGCGTTCCGCATTCCGCTGAATTTCGGCGAGCGGCTGGAAATGTCGGTGTCGCCCTCGATCGGCATCAGCCTGTATCCGCAGCATGCGCAGGTGCCGACCGAACTGCTCAAGCATGCCGACACCGCGATGTACCAGGCCAAGGCGCTGGGCCGGCACACCTACCAGGTGTATTCGGAATCGATGGACGAGAAGACCCGCCACCGCGCGATTCTCGCCAGTGCCTTGCGGCGCGCGCTCGAACGCAACGAATTGTCGCTGGTGTTCCAGCCGCGCCTGGCGCTCGGGCCGCAGCGCATCACCGCGGTCGAAGCGCTGATGCGCTGGGACAGTCCGGAATTCGGCATGGTTTCGCCGGTGCAGTTCATCCCGCTGGCCGAGGAATCCGGGTTGATCCTGGAAATCGGAGCGTGGGCGCTGCGCGAAGCCTGCCGCATCCTGCGCGACTGGCACGACGCCGGACTGGACGATCTGACGGTGGCGGTGAACATCTCGGCGATGCAGCTGCAGCGCGGCGACTTGCCCGAAGTGGTGGCGCGCACGCTGGCCGAGACCGGCATCCCCGCCGAACGGCTGGAACTGGAACTGACCGAAAGCGTCATCATGGCCAATCCGGAACAGAATGCCGACACGCTGCGCGATTGCCGCCGGCTCGGGATTTCGCTGGCGATCGACGATTTCGGCACCGGCTATTCGTCGCTGGCCTACCTCAAGCGCCTGCCGCTCACCACGTTGAAGATTGATCGCGAGTTCATCGGCGATCTGACCCACGACAGCGAAGACGCCGCGATCACCAGCACCATCGTCACGATGGGCCAATCGCTGTCGCTGAAGGTCGTCGCCGAGGGCGTGGAGACCCGCGACCAGTACGACTTCCTGCGTGCGCAGGGTTGCGACGAGGTGCAGGGCCATTACATCTCGCGTGCGCTGGATCCGGAGCAGTGCGAGCGTTTCATCCGCGAGTTCCGGCCCGAACCCGCCGAAGCGCGCGGCGGCCCGCCGGTGCACGCGCGGGGAACGACGCTGCACGCCGGTTGAGCGCCGCTCGCGGCCGGACGCCCCGCCGCACGCATCCGGCCTGCCGGCGTTTCCGGTCCGTCGGCGCGGCGCCGTGCGACGCGTCATTTCCCTTGACCGACTTCCGGCGCCTGCCTATCGTGCCGGCATGGACAACGCCGACCTGCTCGAACAGATACGCCGCCTGGCCACGCGCATCGACGTGCTGGTGGACCGCTGCCAGCAATTGGCCGACGAGAACCGCAGCCTGCGTCACCAGCAGGAACAACTGGTCGGCGAGCGTTCGCAACTGCTCGCCAAGAACGAACAGGCGCGCTCGCGCGTCGAAGCCATGATCAGCCGCCTGAAATCCCTGGAGCAGCACACGTGAACGAACCGGTCAGCATCCACATCCTCGACCGTGAATACACCGTCGGCGTGGAACCGGAAGAGCGCAGCAGCCTGATGGCCGCGGCCAAGCTGCTCGACAGCAAGATGCGCGAAGTGCGCGGCAGCAACCGCATGGCGGCGGTGGATCGCGTCGCCGTGCTGGCCGCGCTGAATCTGGCACACGAGTTGCAACAACTGCGTGACGAACGCCATTCGCGCGATCGCGATGTCTCGCGCGCGCTGGATGATCTGCACCGCAAGCTGGACGGCGTGCTCGACGCACCGCGTTGACACCAACGCGATGGTGGTCAATCGCCGCTGAACCCGACCGACGAACGGGCTAGGCAATTTTCCGCGTGCGGCTATACTGTTTTCGCGTCCTCTGCTGTGTTTGACAGCGTGCGCAAACATTCGCCTTGTCCCTTAATGACGACCACGGGTAGGCAATGGTCGCCGGGAGTGCAAGTCCGCCTTGTTGCGGGAAGCCCGATGGTTGCCAAGCCTTCCCACTTGAACCCCGGGTTCAAGGTCGTTTCGCGCGCATCGGCATGGTGGAGGACGTATTCTTTCCGGCGCAGCCGCGCCCTCAGTCGTGACCCGACGGCCCTGACTTCCTGTTTCCGCAGGATGGCTTCATGATCAAGCCGTCATCTTCCCGGGCCGTGTTCCGGTGTCACGACTGAGGGCGCGGCTGCGCTTTTTGTCGCGGCCGTCCTAGAATGTGGCGCCGCATGTCCTGTCCTGCTCCCCATGCCTGTTGATCGAACCGCGCTCCGGCGCGAACTGCGCGCGCGCCGGCGTGCGCTGACCGCCGCCGAGCGCATCGCCGCGGCCGAAGCACTGGCCGACCGACTGCGTGCGCTGCCGTTCCTTCCTGCCGAAGGCTACGCCGCCGGCTACTGGGCGATGGACGGCGAGATCGGCCTGCACGCATGGCAGGTGCGCCTGCCGGCGGGCCTGGTTTACTGCCTGCCCGTGCTGCGCGGGGATGACACGCTCGGGTTTGCACCGTGGCGCGCCGGCGATCCGCTGGTGACCAACCGTTTCGGCATACCCGAGCCCGACATCGATCCGGCCTCGTCACTCGATCCGGCGGCGATGTCGCTGGTGGTGATGCCGCTGGTGGGCTTCGACGGGCATGGCCATCGTCTGGGCATGGGAGGCGGCTGGTACGATCGCAGCTTCGCGTTCCGGCGCACGGCTTCCGCACCGCCCTGGCTGGTCGGCGCGGGCTTCGCGACCCAGCAGGTCCAGGCTCTCGATGCGCAGGACTGGGACGTGCCGGTGGACGCCATCTGCACCGAACGCGAAACCCTGCTCCCCTGCACCGGATCGTCCGCATGACCGCACGCAAGCGCTACTGGCTGATGAAGTCCGAGCCGGATACGTTTTCCATCGACGATCTGCAGCGCGTGCGCGTGGAGCCGTGGAATGGCGTACGCAACTACCAGGCGCGCAACTTCATGCGCGATGGCATGCAGGTGGGCGACGGTGTGCTGTTCTATCACTCCAACTGCCCGGTGCCCGGCATCGTCGGCATCGCCCGGGTCGCCAGCGCGGCCTATCCGGATCCGACCCAGTTCGATCGCAAGAGCGATTACTACGATCCCAAGAGCACGCCCGAGGAACCGCGCTGGATGCTGGTGGACGTGGCGTTCGAGCGCAAGCTCAAGCGCACGATTCCCCTGGAGGAAATCAAGCAGGAAGCCGATGCGCTGGGCGAGGGCTTCGCGCTCATCGCGCGCGGCAACCGGCTGTCGGTGCTGCCGGTGACGGCGGCGCAGTGGAAACACCTTTTGTCGATGGAATAAGCACGTGTCGCAGAATGAATCCAAGCGCCTGGCCGGCGAGAAGGCCATCGAGTTCGTCGAGGACGGCATGATCGTCGGTGTCGGCACCGGCTCCACCGTCGCGTTCTTCATCGACGCGCTGGCGCGGGTGAAGGATCGCATCGCCGGTGCGGTGT
This sequence comes from Pseudomonadota bacterium, assembly GCA_023390905.1. Lineage (GTDB taxonomy): Bacteria > Pseudomonadota > Gammaproteobacteria > Xanthomonadales > Xanthomonadaceae > Pseudoxanthomonas_A. Next base: position 35,417 of record JAEWBY010000055.1, read on the forward strand.
CCAGTTCGGAGCAGAGCACCGAACGCCTGCGCGGCCACGGCATCGAAGTGCTGGATCTCAACGCGACCGGCCCGTTGTCGCTGTACGTGGACGGCGCCGACGAGTGCGATCCGCACAAGCGCCTGATCAAGGGCGGCGGCGCGGCGCTCACGCGCGAGAAGATCATCGCGCAGGCGGCCGATCGCTTCGTCTGCATCATCGATCCCGCCAAGCAGGTGCCCGTGCTCGGGAAATTCCCGCTGCCGGTGGAAGTCATCCCGATGGCGCGCAGCCTGGTGGCGCGCGAGATCCTCGCCATGACCGGCGGCCAGCCGGTGTGGCGCGAGGGCGTGACCACCGACAACGGCAACTGGATCCTCGACGTGCACAATCTTTCGATCGTCGATCCGGTGGGGCTGGAGCGCGAGCTCAACCAGATTCCGGGCGTGGTCAGCGTGGGGCTGTTCGCCCGGCGTCCCGCCGACGTGGTGATCATCGGCGGGCAGCCGCCGCAGGTGCTTTGACAACCCTTCAATTGCCGGGAGGCCACATGCGCATCCGTTTCCTGTTGTCCGGAGTGATGATTCTGCTCGCCAGTGGCTGCGCCAACGCCGGCAAGCCGTGGGTCGAACTGGCCGGCCAGCGTTATCAGGTGGAAATCGCCGATGACGACGCCGAGCGCGCGCGCGGACTGATGTTCCGCGACCAGATGGACGCCAAGGCGGGGATGCTGTTCATCCATGACCGCGAGGAGCCGCAGGCGTACTGGATGAAGAACACGAAGATCCCGCTCGACATCCTCTATTTCGACAACCAGCGCCGGCTGGTGGCGCAACGCCGCAATACCCCGCCGTGCTCGGCGGGTGATGGCTGCCCGTCCTATCCCAGCCACGCGCCGGCCCGCTACGTGCTGGAGTTGAACGCGGGCGAGGCCGATCGGCTCAAGTTGCAGGACGGCGCCGAGCTGCGACTGGGCCAATCCATTCCGCCAGCCAAATAAAGCATCCGCAACGCGCGCCCGGCCCTTGATCGGGCGCGTGATTGGCCGCAGTCTGACGGCATGGGGGACATGCTGACATTGCCGGAATGGAACGCGCTGGCAGCCCAGGCCGACGAAGCCCTGCCGCTGCTGGAAACCGCGCTGCTGATCGCGCGCGATGAATATCCCGATCTGGACGCGGACGTGTACGACGCGCTCGTGCAGAGCCATGTCGCGCACCTGCGGGAGGAGATCGACGCGATCGCCTCATGGCCTCTGAAGATGGCCGCGATCAACCGCCATCTGTTCGAGGAGCTCGGATACAGCGGCGATCACGAGCAGTACTACGATCCGCGCAACAGCTATCTAAACCAGGTGTTCGAGCGCCGGCTCGGCAATCCGATCTCGCTGGCGATGGTGCAGATGGAAGTGGCGCGCCGCCTCGGCGTACCGCTGGACGGTGTGTCGTTTCCCGGTCATTTCCTCGTGCGGCTGCCAGTCGATGACGGCCTGCTGGTGATGGATCCCTTCAACGGCGGCCGCCCGCTGGGCGCGGACGAACTGCGCGAGCGCGCGCGTCCTCACCTGGGCGGCGACATTCCCGACGACAACGCGCTGCTGCGCATCCTCGATCCGGCCAGCCACCGGGCGATCCTCGTGCGCGTGCTGCGCAATCTGCATGGCGTCTACGTCGAGCGGGATGAATGGGATCGCGCCGCGCGCAGCGCCGATCGCGTGCTCAAGCTGATTCCTGACCAGACCGATGCCCTGCGCGATCGCGGCATGGCCTATCTGAAAATGGACTACGCGCACGGCGCGCATGAAGATCTGACGCGCTACCTGCAACTGGCTCCCGAAGCGCGCGACGCCGCCGAGATCCGCGAGCAGCTCATCGAACTCAACGCCACGCAGCCGCGGCGGAGGCATTGAGGGCGGAGCGGGAAGCGGCAGCCGGTAGCCGGTAGTCGGGAATCGGGATGGAGCCCGTGCGCTGATCGCTTTACGTAACGTCGCTTGGCGCACGCAACCTCGCTTCGCGATCACCGGTTCCGGCTCCCGGTTACCCGCTCCCGGCTCCCTGCCTTTCACATCATCTCGAAATCGGCCTTGGTCACGCCGCAATCCGGACAGGTCCAGGTCTCGGGGATGTCCTCCCAGCGCGTGCCCGGGGCGATGCCTTCTTCGGGCAGGCCTTCGGCTTCGTCGTAGATGAAGCCGCAGACCACGCACATCCAGGTGCGGTAGGTGGTGGCGGTCGTGTCACTCATCGGATAATGCACGGCAGGGGGCGCACCATTGTCCCACTCCTGTTTCCGTACCGGAAGTTCACGATGACCGTCGCGCGGCCTCGCGGCCTCTACCTGATCACGCCCGATGAGCCCGATACCGAGCGACTGCTCGAGCGGGTCGTTCCGCTGCTCGAATCCGGTGGCGTGACGTGGTTGCAGTACCGCAACAAACTCGCCACGCAGCCGCTGCGCCACGCGCAGGCGATGGCGCTGCAATCGCAGTGCGCGCAGGCCGGCGTACCGCTGATCGTCAATGACGACGTGCATCTGGCCAGGGCGATCGGCGCGGCCGGGGTGCATCTGGGCGAGGACGATGGCGATATCGCCGCTGCGCGCGCGCTGCTCGGCCCGCAGGCGATCCTCGGCGCGTCCTGCTATGACGAACTCGACCGTGCGCGGGATGCGCTCGCCAGTGGCGCGAGTTACGTCGCCTTCGGCGCGTTCTTTCCCACCCTGAGCAAGCAGACCCACCGGCGCGCCACGCCGGCACTGCTGGGCCAGGCCGGCGCGCTCGGCGTGCCGCGGGTGGCGATAGGCGGCATAACCCCGGAAAATGCGCCCGCGCTGGTGGCCGCGGGCGCCGACCTGCTCGCCGTCATCGCGGGCGTGTTCTCCGCGCCGGATCCGCTCGCGGCTTTGCATGCCTACCGCCGCGCTTTCGGTCCCTGACCGCGCCGCGCTCCCTTCCGCTTGGCTACTGGAATCCCGATGAACCACGATCAATCGCACGCCCTGTTCACCCGCGCCCGCGAGCTGCTGCCCGGCGGCGTCAATTCGCCGGTGCGCGCGTTCAAGTCGGTGGGTGGCGAACCGTTCTTCGTGCGGCGTGCCGAGGGTGCGTTCCTGCATGACGTGGACGGCAACCGCTACATCGATTACGTGGGCTCGTGGGGTCCGATGATCGTCGGCCACAATCATCCGGCCGTGCGCGATGCCGTGCAGGCCGCGATCCAGAACGGGCTGTCGTTCGGCGCGCCGACGCCCGCCGAAGTGACGATGGCCGAAACCATCACGCGGCTGGTGCCGTCCTGCGAAATGGTGCGGATGGTGAACTCCGGCACCGAGGCCACGCTGTCGGCGATCCGGCTTGCGCGCGGCGCGACCGGACGCAGCCGCATCGTCAAGTTCGAAGGTTGCTATCACGGCCACGGCGATTCTTTCCTGGTGAAGGCCGGCAGCGGGATGCTCACGCTCGGCGTGCCGACCTCGCCCGGCGTTCCGGCCGGCCTGAGCGAACTGACGCTGACGCTCAGCTACAACGATTTCGACGGCGCGACCGAACTGTTCGAACGACTCGGCAGCGAGATCGCCTGCCTGATCATCGAACCGGTGGTCGGCAACGCCAACTGCCTGCCGCCGCGCGAGGGTTACCTGCAACACCTGCGCGCGTTGTGCACGCAACATGGCGCGCTGTTGATCTTCGATGAAGTGATGACCGGCTTCCGCGTCGCGCTCGGCGGCGCACAGGCGCACTACGGCATCACCCCGGATCTGACCACCTTCGGCAAGATCATCGGCGGCGGCATGCCGGTGGGCGCCTACGGTGGTCGCCGTGACCTGCTCTCGCAGATCGCGCCGGCCGGCCCGATCTACCAGGCCGGCACGCTGAGCGGCAATCCGGTGGCGATGGCCGCGGGCCTGGCGATGCTGGATCTGATCCAGTCACCGGGTTTCCATGATCGCCTGGCGTCCGCCACGAACGCGCTCTGCGATGGCCTCGAAGCCGCCGCGCGCGAGGCCGGCGTGCCGTTCACCACCACCCGCGTCGGTGCGATGTTCGGCATGTTCTTCACCGATCAGTACGTCGATACCTACGCGCAGGCGGTGGCCTGCGATACGGCCGCGTTCAACCGCTTCTTCCACGCGATGCTGGAACGCGGCGTGTTCCTTGCGCCGTCGGCGTTCGAGGCCGGCTTCATGTCGAGCGCGCACGATGCGGAGGTCATCGCGCAGACGATCGCCGCCGCACGCGAGGCATTCAAGGTGGTCGCCGCCGGATAACGGCGCGATGACGCCGCCGCGCATCCGCCATGTGCTGTTCGATTTCGATGGCGTGCTCGCGCACTATCGGCACGCGTTGCGCATCGGGCACCTGGCGGAGTCCTGCGGTCACCCGCACGAACGCGTGCGCGAGGTGCTGTTCGCCTCGGGACTGGAAACCGAATACGACGGTGGCGCCATCAGCACCGAGTCGTATCTTTCCCGATTGAGCGAGGGCTTGGCGCGCAGGATCGACAGCGACACCTGGATCGCGGCGCGGCTGGCGGGCACTCAGGCCAACGACGGCGCCATCGCGCAGATCCTGGCGCTGGATCCGGCGATCGAACTCGGTGTCCTCACCAACAACGGTGTGCTGATGGCTCAGGCGATTCCGCGCATCGTCGCGCCCTTGTTGCCGCGCATCGAAGGCCGCGTGCTGTGCAGCGGCGCGCTGGGCGCGCGCAAGCCGGCCGTGGGCGTGTTCTCTCTGGCGATCGAACGACTCGGCTGGGCCGCACACGAGACGCTGTTCGTCGACGACGTGTTCGCCAACGTGCAGGGCGCACGCGCGGCGGGCCTGCACGCGGACACGGTCACCGATGCGCGATCCCTGCGGCGGGTGTTCAGGCGCTACGCGCTGGCGTAGCCGCACCCGGCGCAGCCTGTCGCATTGAACGCAGTCGCACTGGGATCGATCGGACCAGGACGAACGCGCCGCCGCATCTTCAACAATGGCAGGCCTGTTCCTCCTGCACTACGCCATGCCGCGCAGGCAGTTCGCCTGCATCCGTTGCAACGACAGCGGCCATGCGATCGGAGGGACATGTTCTTGCGATGCAACCGCTCCGACGGTCCAGCGCACCCGGCATGCGCGTCGTGCGTCTGCGCTCAGCGCGCGGCGAACGCCTTCAGCGCCGCATGCAATCGCCTGCCGCCCTCGGCCAGTTCCTCATCGGTGATGTTCAGCGGTGGCACGAAACGCAGTACGTCCGGGCCCGCCTGCAACAGCAGCAGCCCATGCGCCGCGGCGTGGTCGAGAATCTCGCCCGCCCTGCCGGCGAAGGCCGGTTCAAGCACCGCGCCCAGCATCAGGCCGCGACCGCGCACCTGCGAGAACAGTCCCAGTTCGGCATTGATGCCATCGATAATCGCGCGCAATGCGTTCGACTGCCGCGACACGTTGTCCGCGATCGCCTGCGTGGAAAGCTTGCGCAGCGAGGCGCGCGCCACCGCCGCGGCCAGCGGGTTGCCGCCGAAGGTCGTGCCATGCGCACCGAACTGCATCACCTCGGCCACGCGCGGACCGGCCAGCATCGCGCCCACCGGAAAACCACCGCCGAGCGCCTTGGCCAGCGTCACGATGTCCGGCACCACACCGTCCTGCCAGTGCGCGAACAGCGTGCCGGTGCGGCCCATGCCGGACTGGATTTCGTCGAGCACCATCAATGCGCCGTGGTGATCACATAGCTCGCGCACCGCGGCGAGGAAACCTGGGGCAGCCGGCATCACGCCGCCCTCGCCCTGCACCGGTTCGAGCATCACCGCCGCCACATCGCCGGCGGCCATCGCCGCGTCCAAATGGGTGATGTCGTTGAAGTCGGCGTATCGGAAGCCACCGGGCAGCGGCTCGTAACCTTCCTGGTACTTGGGTTGCGCGGTCGCGGTGACCGCGGCCAGCGTGCGGCCGTGGAAACTGCCGCGGAAGGTGACGATGACACGCCGGTCCGGCGTGCGGCCCTGCAGGCTCGCCCACTTGCGCACGATCTTGATCGCGGCTTCGTTGGCCTCGGCGCCGGAATTGCACAGGAACACGCGGCTGGCGAAACGCGAGGCGGTGACCAGTTCCTCGGCCAGGCGCAGCGGCGGTTCGCTGTGGAACACGTTGCTGGTATGCCACAGCCTGCCGGCCTGTTCGATCAGCGCGGCGACCAGATCCGGATCGTTGTGCCCCAGGCCGCAGACCGCGATGCCCGCTGCCAGATCGATGTAGTCGCGCCCCTCGCTGTCCCACAACCGCGCGCCCTGCCCACGTTCGAGCACGACGTCGCGCTGGCGGTAGATCGGCAGGTAGAACTGCCTGCCCTTGGCGAGCAGATCGGAAACGGGCGTGGTCGAAGACATGGCGGCAGGGGTGGCGGACGGCCGGATATTGTCGCCGATCCTTTGCCCGCGACGCAGGCGCCCCGGACAATCACGCGCCGTGCGAACGCGCGCCGCAGGACCGTGCCGCAGGTTCGATCAGCCCTGCGCCATGATCAGGCGAAGGCGATCTCCGCGGCCGCCAGCGCCCGGATGCGCGGGCCGAAACTGGTGATGTCCGGCAGGGTGGCGTTGTGGTGCGTCCGGATCTGCTCGGCGCTGGCGTGCGGCTTGTCGTGGGTGGTGTGCGCGTCAGCGGCCAGCGTGACGCGGTAGCCGTGCGCGGCCGCGCTGCGCGTGGTGGTGTCCACGCAGAATTCGGTCGCGTAGCCGCACAGCACCAGTTCTTCCACGCCGAGGAACGACAGCACTTCCTCCAGTCCGGTGCGCAGGAACGCATCGGGCGTGGTCTTGCGGATCAGGCGATCCTCCGGCGCCACCTGCAGGCGGGCGTCCAGTTGCCAGCCCGTGCTGCCGGGTTCCATGTCACTGCGTTCATGCTGCACGAAGATCACCGGCACACCATCGGCGCGGGCCTGCGCGGTCAGTCGATTGATGCGTTCGATCACCGCCGGGGCATCGGCCGGCGGCGGTTCGGTCGCGAACAATCCGTTCTGCACATCGATCACGATCAAGGCAAGACTCATCGTTGTTCCCTGTGTGTGCGGTGTGTCGCCAGCTTCCCCGATCGGCGCGGTGAATCCAAGCCGGTCCGGCCGTCATTCGCGCACGAACGTTCAGCTCGCGAGCGGAAACTTACCAGACGCCGGTGTTGGCCATCGATGCCCATGGCTCCTGCGGCGGCAGCGCGTCGCCCTTCTGCAGCAGTTCGATCGAGATGAGATCGGGCGTGCGCACGAAGGCCATGCGGCCATCGCGCGGCGGGCGGTTGATGGTGATGCCCAGCGATTGCAGGTGCGCGCAGAGCGCGTAGATGTCATCGACCTCGAAGGCCAGATGGCCGAAGTTGCGTGCGCTGCCGTAATCCTCGTCCGAACCCCAGTTGTAGGTCAGCTCGACTTCCGCTTCCGGGTTTTCCGGCGCGGCGAAGTACACCAGGGTGAACTTGCCCGCTTCGTTGTCCATGCGGCGGGTCTGCTTCAGGCCCAGGCCTTCGGTGAAGAAACGGGAGGTGGCGTCCAGATCATGGACGCGGATCATGGCGTGCAGGTATTTCATTGCAATCTCGTTGTTTCAGGAAAAGATGCTGGAGCGCTGCGGGCGATGCGTCCAGGCCAGACCGATCAGGCAGGCGATGATCAGCACACTGTACTCCACGCCGTTGCGGCCCAGCCCCACCACGAACCAGCCTTCGGCCGCGTGCACCAGCCAGATGCCGCAGGCGTAGATCACGCAGAACACCAGCGCGATCGGCGTGACCCATCGTCCGATCGCCGGCAGCGGCGCAGCCATCACTTCGTAGAGCGTGATGAACCAGGCGATGCCGATGCCGAGTGGAATGCCGCGCGAGTCCAGGAACGCGCCGAACGGCGCCACGCCATCGGCCTGCCAGCGCGCGATGCCGTGGATGAACAGCAGGGCGGCGAGGACGCAGCGGATCCAGAGCAGGCTCTGTTGCGGCGCTTGGTTGGAGGTGGCCATCACGGCTCCGGGTCGAGGGTTTGCAGTCGGTTGCGCAGTGCCCGGGCCATTTCGTCCAGGCGCGCGCGCGGCGCGGGCGCGGGCAGGCCGCCGGCGTACAGACGATACAGTCCATCGCGATGCCGCCGCGGCTGCAAGTGCAGATGGACATGCGGAACTTCCTGACCGGCCGCCTCGCCGTTGGACTGCCACAGCGTCAGACCGGGCGCATCCTCCACATCGCGCAGCGCGCGGGCGATGCGCACGGCGAGCTGCATCACCTCGGCGGCTTCGCCGTCATCCAGATCATGCACGGTCGGCACGTGCCGCTTCGGCACCACCAGCACATGCCCGGGCTGCGGCTGGCGCAGATCCATGAAGGCCAGCACGCGATCGCCCTGCGCCACCACGCTCGCGGGCGCGCGCGCCTGGATGATCGCGCAGAACACGCAGTCCATCAGGGATCCAGGAACAGATCCGGCAGCAGCGGTTGCGAAGGATCGACGGCATAGCGGCTGAAGTCGTGCACGCCGGCTTCGCCCAGCACGGCTTCATCGATCAGGAAATGCCCATGGAATCCCCGCGCCGGGCGCGTGAGCACCGCGTGCGCGGCGTCGGCGACGATGTCCGGCTTGCGGCAGCGTTCGATCTGCACGCCGGCGATCATGTTGAGCGCGTCGGTGGCTATGATCGTGCGTGGCCACAACGCGTTGACGGCGATGCCCTGCGGGCCGAATTCCGCCGCCAGGCCCAGCGTCACGAAACTCATGCCCATTTTCGCCAGCGTGTAGCCGGTATGCGGCGCCCACCAGCGCGGGTCCAGCGACGGCGGCGGCGCCAGCGTCAGGATGTGCGGGTTGGCGGCCTGCTGCAGATACGGCAGACAGGCCTGCGCGCAGAGGAAACTGCCGCGCGCGTTGACCTGGTTCATCAGATCGAACCGCTTCATCGGTGTGTCCAGCGCGCCGGCCAGCCAGATCGCGCTGGCGTTGTTGACCAGGATATCGATGCCGCCGAAGGCATCGACCGTCGCGGCCACCGCCGCACGCACCTGGTCTTCCTCGCGGATGTCGCAGCGCAGCGCCAGCCCCTGCCCGCCCGCCTCGTTCACCGCCTCCGTGGCGCTGTGGATCGTGCCGGGCAACTTGGGATTGGGCACGGAGGATTTGGCGGCAATCGCCACGTTGGCCCCATCGCGCGCGGCGCGCAGTGCGATGGCCAGACCGATCCCGCGCGAGGCACCGGTGATGAAAAGCGTCTTGCCTTGCAGGCTGGACATGAAGGCTCCGGACGAAGTCGATGCGGCGAGTTTAACGCGGGCCGGGATTGGGGGAGCCGGAAGCCGGAAGCCGGAAGCCGGAAGAGCATGCATGCGTTGGGCATTGCAGGCATGTCCGAAGAGTGACCGAAGATCGCCTCGCATCGATCAGCAATGCTGATCGATCTGCTCTCGGTTCGATTCACGATTCGATTTCCGATTTCCGATTTCCGATTTCCGATTTCCGATTTCCGATTTCCGGCTCCCGGCTACCGGCTGACGGCTCACAGCTCACGGCTACCGACCACCTAGCCCCCAACCACGTTTCCCCCAACCCCGTCCACCCTCTTTCGCAGGGGATGCCAGTCATCGAGCGCCGCCTATAATCGGCCGCGATGAATTCTTCCTGGTTCGACTCGCTGCTGGCCTGGATCAGCGCGCATCCGGTGGCGGCGGGCGCGGTCATCTTCGCGATTGCCTTCTGTGACGCGGTCATCGTGCTCGGGGCCATCGTGCCGGCGCTGCCGCTGCTGTTCGCCGTGGGCGTGCTGATCGGGCTGGGCGAGATCTCAGGCCCGTACGCGCTGATCACCGCCGCGCTGGGCGCGCTGGCCGGCGATGGGATCAGCTTCTGGGTCGGGCATCGCTGGGGTCCGCGCCTGCGCGCGCACTGGCCGTTCAGCAAGTATCCGCAACTGCTCGATCGTGGCGAAACCCTGTTCCGGCGCAATGCGTTCAAGAGCATCCTGATCGCGCGCTACGTGGGGCCGATCCGGCCGTTCGTGCCCGCGGTCGCGGGCATGCTCGGGATGCCGCTCAAGCGCTACGTGCCCGCCAGCGCGCTGGCGGCGATCTCGTGGGCGGCGCTGTTCCTGCTGCCGGGCTGGGTGTTCGGCCATGCCTATGAGGCGGTGGCCGCGGTAGCCGGCCGCCTGGGCCTGGTGCTCGGCCTGTTGCTGGTCGTGCTGGCGCTGGCCTGGGCGCTGGTCCTGTACAGCTATCGATGGTTTGCCGCGCATGCCGATGCCCTGCTCGCGCGTGCGCTGGCGTGGTCGCATGCGCATCCGGTGCTGGGCCGCTATTCGGCCGCGCTGTTCGATCCGCGGCGTCGCGAATCGGTGCCGCTGGCGCTGCTGGCGATCCTGCTGCTGGCGATCGTGTGGGTGTGGTTCGCGTTCCTGATCCTGGTGATCGGCCATGGCGAACCGCTCGGTGTGGATCTGGCCGTGCACGAGATGATGCTCGCGCTGCGCAATCCGCTGGCCGATTATCCCCTCGCCGCACTGGCTTCGCTCGGCGATGAGCAGGTGCTCGCGCCGGCCTCGCTGCTGGTGTTGCTGTACCTGTGCTGGCGCAAGCGCTGGATGGCCGCGGCGCATTGGCTGGCGGCGCTGGCGTTCGGCCTGGCGCTCACCGCATGGCTGGGCGCCTCGGTCGATATCCCCAAGCCGCCGTCGGTCACCAGCGGTTTCGGTTTTCCCTCGATCGCGGTCACGATGTCGACGATCACCTTCGGCTTCTTCGCCGTGCTGATCGCGCGCGAGCTGCCGGGCCGGCAGCGCGTGTGGCCTTATCTGGTGTCGGGCATCGTGGTGGCGCTGATCGGCTTCGCGCGCATCTACCTGGGCGCGCACTGGCTCAGCGACGTCATTGGCGGGATGCTGTTCGGCATCGTGTGGCTGCTGATTCTCGGCATCGCCTATCGCCGCCGCACGTCGCGCTCGTTCTGGATCACGCCGCTGGGCTGGCTGTTCTACGGTGCATTCGCCGCGGCCGCGCTGTGGCATGCACCGCGCAACATCGACACCATGCTCGCGCAGTTCGAAGCACCGGTGAAAGTGCGCACGCTGGCGATGGAAGGCTGGTGGCAACAGCAATGGCGCGCGCTGCCGGGCCGCCGCAACGAATTCGACGACGAACAACGCTGGCCGCTCGACATCCAGGTCGCCGGTCCGCTGCAACCGTTGCAGGCGCGGCTGGAAGCGGCCGGCTGGCGCGTGCAGCGCCAGGCCGGCTGGGAGGACACGCTCAACCTGCTCGACAACGATCTGGCGCCCGCACAGCAACCGGTGCTGCCGGCCACGCTCGACACGCGCGCCGAAAGCCTGCTGATGGTGCGCGACGGCGTGCAGCCGGGCCTGCGTTTCGCGCTGCGCCTATGGCCCGCCGACACCCTGCTGCAACCGGGCGACACGCCGTTGTGGATCGGCAGCGCGCAGGTGCTCAAGCATCAACAGGCGTTCGGGCTGGTCGGCATGTGGCGTCCCCTGCGCGAGGCCGATGCCGCCCTGCTGGCGGTCAGCGCCGCGACTTCATCGCTGGAACACCGCATCGAGACCCATCCGGCCTCGAAGCTGCCGGTGCTGCGCATCCGCACCGATCAGGCCCCGCCGCTACGCACGCCGGCGCAACCGCCGCGCCATCGCTGATCAGGCGATCGTCGAGAGCAGGCGATCCAGTCGCCGGTGCGGATCGTCTTCCTGCAGCAGTTGGACGCGCTGCCGCGGGCTCAGTGGCAGCAGTTCGGCCAACCGCCAGCCCACCCACGCGGCACTGTCGATCTGCGCGGGCGTAATCTGCGCCAGATCGGCGCCGGCCTGTTCGAGCAGGCTCTGCAACAACGTGGACAGCAGTCCATGTTCCGGCCGCAGTTCGTCATCGGATTCGGGTTCGCACCAGCGCACCTCGCCGACCACCAGGCCGTTGTCGCGCACGCGCGTGCGCACGACCGGGAACCGGCGCGTGCCGCGCACGCGCAATGACAACAGGCCGTCGTCCCCGATATCGAAATCCTCGATCAACGCTTCGGTGCCGTAGGCCGCCGGTGCCGCCGGCTGGCCGGCTTCCTGCCCGTCGAGAATCAGGCAGACGCCGAACCCGTGCCCGTTGCGCCCGCAGTCGCGCACCAGATCCAGATAGCGGCGCTCGAACACGCGCAGGCCCAGCCGCGCGCCGGGCACGAGCACGGCATGCAGCGGAAACAGCGGAAGGGTGTCGATCGAATCCTGCATCGGTGTTCCGGATCACTGCGCCCCACACTGGGCAGGACGCCGTGAAGACGCCATGCAGACGCGGGCGAAGCGATCAGCCCTCGCCGCGCAACGCGGCAAGGAAGCGGCGCGGCGCCCCGTCGAATCCGCCGTTGGACATGAAGACCACATGATCACCGGGGCGGGCGATGCTCCGCAATGCGCCGATCAGCGCGTCCGCATCGTGCGCGGTGCGTGCATCCCCGCGAATGGCGGCCACGACCTTACCCGCATCCCACGGCAGTTCCGGCCGGTGCAGGAACACCACCGCATCGGCGATGTCCAGCGACGGCGCCAGCGCATCGGCATGCGCACCGAGCCGCATCGAATTGCTGCGCGGTTCCATCGCCACCACGATGCGCGCATCGCCGACCTTCGCGCGCAGACCTTCGAGCGTGGTCTGGATGGCCGTCGGGTGATGGGCGAAATCGTCGTACAGCGTGATGCCGTCATGCGCGCCGATGATTTCCAGCCGCCGCTTGACGCTGCGGAATTCCGCCAGCGCCGGCAGCACACCCGCCACGTCCACGCCGATCGCATGCGCGGCGGCGAGCGCAGCCAGGCCGTTGAGCACGTTGTGGCGTCCGAGCATCGGCCAGTGCACTTGGCCGATCGGTTGTCCGCGATGCATCACGACGAAGGCGCTGCCATCCTCGCGCAGCAGGCGCGCGCTCCATTCCAGCGACGCGTCGAAGCCGAAGCGCTCCACCGGCGTCCAGCAGCCCATCGCCAGCACTTCGGCCAGGCGCGCGTCCTCGCCATTGACGATCAGGCGGCCACGACGCGGCACGGTGCGCACCAAGTGATGGAACTGGCGCTGGATCGCGGCGATGTCCGGAAAGATGTCGGCGTGGTCGTATTCCAGATTGTTGAGGATCGCCACCAGCGGCCGGTAATGGACGAACTTGCTGCGCTTGTCGAAAAAAGCGGTGTCGTATTCATCGGCTTCGACGACGAACGGGTAGCGCGCCGCGTCTTCCTCCTCTTCCGACGGCGGACGCTGCAGGACATCGGCCGACGGCGCGGACGGTGCACGTCCCACGCGTGCCGATACGCCGAAGTCCTCGGCCACCCCGCCGATCAGGAAGCCCGGCTGGCGGCCCGCGGCTTCGAGCAGGAAGGTCAGGATCGTCGTGGTCGTCGTCTTGCCATGCGTGCCGGCGACGGCGAGCGTGTCGCGCCCGGGCAGCACGCGTTCGGACAGCCACTGTGCGCCGGAGATGTAGCGACGCCCCTGATCCAGCACCGCTTCCACCGCCGCGTTGCCGCGCGAGAGCGCGTTGCCGATGACGATTTCTTCGCAGTCGTCGCTGATGTTCGCCGGCTCGTACCCCTGCTTCAGCGCAATGCCGAGCCGCTCCAGCTGCGTGGACATCGGCGGGTAGATCGCCTGATCGCTGCCTTCGACTTCGTGGCCGAGTTCGCGCGCCAGGGCGGCCACGCCACCCATGAAGGTGCCGGCGATTCCCAGAATGTGGATCTTCAAGACTTCGGTTCCGTGCGGAGCGTGGAAGCGTGCATGTTAAAGGCTGATCGCGGCGGCGCGCTAACGGGCGTCCAGGCGCACCGCGTCCAGCGCCAGCGGGCCGGATTCCACCCGCAGGATCAGCGTGTTGCGACCCGGCAGCAGCTCGAATGCTGCGGACGACGCCGACGAGGCGAACGCGCCGACGGCATCGCCATTGACGACCGCCGACAAGCGGCCGTGCCCACTGCCCTGCACGCTCAGGCGGTAGCGGCCGGCGCGTTCGGCGATGAGGGTGTACTTGAGCCATTCGCCCGGGCGCAGATCGCTCACGCGCAAGCGGCCTTGTGCATCGCGTTCCAGATCGACGCCGTCGTTGCGATAGGTCTTGGCGGGATTCCAGATCAGCCAGTCGCCGCCTTCGCTGAGGTGGTGATCGGCCGGCGTGTCATCGTGGTACGCCACGCCGTCGCGGCCCATGTCGAAATCCACGGCGGCGATGCGCCCACCGCCCGCGCCGATGCGGTGTTCCTTGAACGGCACGGATTGATCCGAATGCGGTGAACGGAACAGCGCGTCGATCACGTCCGGGTGGAAGGCGTTGTTGTCGTGGCGCACGTCATGCCGCGCGAACTGCATCAGCGCCTCCTCGGCCTCGCGCGCCGACGGCTTCGGGCCTTCGCCGCGCCAGTACGCCAGCAATTTCAGATAGCCGGGATTGGGCTGGATTTCCAGCGGATTGTTGTAGCGGATCTTCTTCAGCGGCCACCACGCCCAGCCGATGCCCTCGCCTTCGGCCAGCGCGACATTGCGCGCGAACCAGTCGTTGGAATTCTCGCCGGTCTCGCCCAGCCACAACGGGATGCCGTGCTTCTCGCGCAGTGCGAGCGCATCGGCGATGCTTTCGCGCGTGGTGACCGACCAGTACTTGTGGAAACTCAGCACGAGATTGTCATCCCACAGTCCGGCATCGAGCACGCCGCGATAGTTGCTGCCCCAGCAGTTGCCTTCGATGACGATGATGTGGCGCGGATCGACCTCGCGGATCGCGGCGGTCGTGCGCACCAGCAACTCGCGCAGCGGCGCGTTGCCTTCTTCCTTGCAGCCGTTCCTGTCGGCGGCGTCGGCAAAGCCCCAGTTGGGCTCGTTGATGATGTCGTAGGCGCCGATGTGGGGTTCGTCCCTGTAGCGTTCGGCGAGCCTGCGCCACAACGCGATCATCTTGTCCCGGTGGCGGCGGTCTTCCCACAGCGAAGGCTTGGCCGGATCGCGATCGGCGATGGCGATGTCGTTGCCCTGCCCGCCCGGCGCCGCATGCAGGTCGAGGATCAGGTAGAGATCGTTGGCCTTGGCCCAGCGCAGCAGTTCATCGGTGCGACGGAAGCCTTCCTCCCGCCACGTCTGCGCACCGGGTACCGGTTCCTGATCGACCGGCAGCGTATACAGCTCGTAGTGCATCGGCAGCCGGATCGAATTGAAGCCCCAGCGCGCCATCGCGTCGATGTCGGCCTTGGTGGTGTGGTTGTCCAGCCATGCCTGATGGAAGGCTTCGGCTTTTTCTTCGCCGATGAGCTCGGCGATGCGCGCGCGGATGTTGCGCTGGGTCGCCAGTTGCGGCACCTCCAGCATGTAGCCTTCCTGCAGCATCCACCCGCCCAGCCCCATCCCGCGCAGGATGACTGGCCTGCCCTGCGCATCGACGATCGCCTTGCCCTGCACGCGCAGGAAATCCCTGGCCGCGGCGGCGGGGAACACCACCACGCACAACATCAGCAGACAGACGATCTTCTTCATGCGGAGCGTTCCTCATGCGCGAAGGCGCGGGTCGTGCTGATTGTGGGGGATTGCGCGCGATGGCGGGCGCATGAGCGATCCAAGGATGGCCGCGCCCGCGCGTCGTACTCGCTTTCCGGAACCTTGAAACAGAAAGCCCCTCGCGAGGAGGGGCTTTCGATGCGTTGCGCCGGCGCGGGCCTCAGCCCACTTCCTTGGCGGGCGAGAGCGCCTCGACCAGACGGTTGAACACCTCGTCCAGCGAACCCACGCCATCGACCACCGTGAGCTGGCCGTGCTGGCGGTAGTACTCGATGACTGGTGCGGTCTGGCTGGTGTACTTGTCCAGGCGATTGCGCACGACCTCGGGCGAATCATCGTCGCGGCCTTCGGCCTTGGCACGGCCGGCGATGCGTTCGACCAGCAGATCCGAGGGCACGTCGAGCTGGACCGCATAATCCATCGGCTGGCCGATCCGCTCGAGCAGTTGGCCCAGTGCATCGGCCTGCGCCTGGTTGCGCGGATAGCCATCGAGGATGAAACCGTTGGCGGTGTCCGGACGCGCGAAGCGATCCTCCAGCATGCCGAGCAGGATTTCATCGCTGACGAAATCGCCGCGCGCCATGATCTCTTTCGCCTGCAGGCCTAACGGGCTGCCGGCCGCGACTTCCGCGCGCAGCAGATCACCGGTGGAGATGTGCGGAACCTGCAGGTAATCCTTGAGGCGCGCTGCCTGGGTGCCCTTGCCGGAGCCCGGCGGGCCCAGTAGAACCAATCGCATTGTGTAACTCCCGGAATCAGAATTCGCCGGCGGCGCGCGGGCGGCGGTTCGTTCCGCGCCTCGCTGCACCGCGTCATCCGTGGGAAGCTTACCGCATCCAGGCAACCCGGAACGAACTCCCCATGGGACAAGGCACTCTACTTTATGCGCAGTCCGGCGGTGTCACCGCCGTCATCAATGCCACGGCCTCGGCGGTGATCAGCGAGGCGCGCGCCCGCAAAATCAAGGTGTTGGCCGCGCGTAACGGGATCCTCGGGGCGTTGCGCGAAGAGTTGATCGACACCAGCCGCGAGTCGGCCGCGGCCATCGCGGCGCTGGCGCACACGCCGGGCGGCGCGTTCGGTTCGTGCCGCGTCAAGCTCAAGTCGCTGGAGGCCGATCGCGCCCGCTACGAGCGCCTGCTTGCCGTACTGAAGGCGCACGACGTGCGCTGGTTCCTCTACAACGGCGGCAATGATTCGGCCGATACCGCGCTCAAGGTGTCGCAACTGGCGAAAGCCTTCGATTACCCGCTCACCTGCATCGGCGTGCCGAAGACGGTGGACAACGATCTCGCCGTGACCGACACCTGTCCCGGCTTCGGCTCGGCCGCCAAGTACACCGCGGTGTCCGTGCGCGAAGCCGCGCTCGACGTGGCCGCGATGGCCGAAACCTCGACCAAGGTGTTCGTCTACGAAGCCATGGGCCGCCACGCCGGTTGGCTCGCCGCCGCGGCCGGACTGGCCGGCCAGTCGCCGGACGATGCACCGCAGATCATCCTGTTCCCCGAGCGCGCCTATGACGAGGCGGCCTTCCTCGCCCAGGTGAAGAAGGTCGTCGAGCGCGTGGGCTGGTGCGTGGTCGTCGCCAGCGAAGGCATCCAGCATGCCGATGGCCGCTTCGTCGCCGATGCCGGCGGCGGCAAGGATTCATTCGGGCATACCCAGCTCGGCGGCGTGGCCTCGTACCTGGCCGGGCGCGTCAAGGATCAGCTCGGAATGAAAGTGCACTGGACACTGCCCGATTACCTGCAACGCTCCGCGCGCCACATCGCATCACGGACCGATTGGGAACAGGCGCAGGCGGTCGGCAAGGCGGCCGTGCAACTGGCGTTGAAGGGACAGAATGCGGTGATGCCGGTGATCGTGCGCGGCAGTGACGCGCCGTATCGCTGGAAGATCGAAGCCGCGCCGCTGGAGAAGGTGGCCAACCACGAAAAGAAGATGCCGGCCGGTTTCCTGCGCAAGGATGGTTTCGGCATCACGCCGGCCGCGCGCCGCTATCTGGAACCGCTGATCCGCGGCGAAGCCTATCCGCCCTTCGGTCGTGACGGCCTGCCGAAATACGTCGCACTGAAGAACGTGGCGGTGAAGCCGAAGCTGGAATCGTGGAAAGAATGACGCAGGCCGCACGCATCAGGTGATCACGTTGAACGAGCGCCCACCGGGCGCTTGTTCTGCATCAACGGCAGGCGTTGCCTTCCACCTTCATCTCCGCCGCGTACAGCGGAATCGGCGCCTGCGCGACCTTGCCCGATTCGATGGCCGCCTTCGCATCCTGCAGATAGATGCGCGAGCGCTGCTGCGCGTCAAGCGCGGGCGGTTGCACATCGACCGGCTTGCGCCACACGCGCACCACGGTCCGCTGCGAGGCGCAGGACGCGCTCGGAATGCGGATGATGTCGTTGAGCTTCCATCCGCCGGCAATGCTCGGGCGCGCTTTCGCGTAATCGACCAGTCGCGCGCGCGGCTGGCATTGCGCGCTGGTGCGCACCACGTTGAAGCGGTACGGCTGCGCGGGGTCACCGGTGAAGGCGCCTTCGAAGCGTGCGCAGGCTTCGGGTATCTGTCGGATCGTGTGCACCGCGCCGATCGGCTGCGGCGTACCCACGGGGCGCTGGATCTCCGGTTGCGGATCGGCCGCCAGCGCGGGCACGGCGATGGCCACGGCGATGGCCACGGCGAGCAGCAGACTGGAACGAACAGGATTCATGGCACACACCTGATTGATTTCGATCAGGGCGCAGGCTGGCACGAACTGCCTGAATGCAGGCGCGTGCTGGCGCCCCCTGCCCGGGCAGGTCATACTCGGTCCGCTCCAGGGATTGTCTGAACACGTCGGTATCCGAGCGGCTGCGCCGCGCTGATGTCTCCCGTTCGACAGGCTCCATCGGGAACAACGGCCCCACCCGGATTCGACCGGTCACGCACTCACCGGACGTCATCCATTTACCTGGGAGGGGACATGCTGGAACAACACGGTTTGACGCTCGCGCTGGTCTGCGCGGCGGTCGCAATTCTCTACGGCATATTTTCGGCGAGATGGATTCTCTCGCGCCCTGCCGGCAACGCCCGCATGCAGGAAATCGCCGCCGCGGTGCAGGAAGGCGCCAGCGCATACCTGCGGCGGCAATACACCACCATCGCCATCGTCGGCGTCATCCTGTTCCTGGTCATCGGATTCGTGCCCGCGCTCGGCTGGCCGACCGCCATCGGTTTCGCCATCGGTGCGGCGCTGTCGGGCGTGGCCGGTTTCATCGGCATGTTCGTGTCGGTGCGCGCCAATGTGCGTACCGCCGAAGCGGCCACGCACGGCCTCAACCAGGCGTTGAAGATCAGCTTCACCGGCGGCGCGGTCACCGGCCTGCTCGTCGTCGGCCTGGGCCTGCTCGGCGTGGCCGGTTACTTCATCGTCGTGTGGAATGGCCAGACCACCGAGGAAGCGATCAAGGCCGCCTTGCAGCCGATGGTCGGGCTCGCGTTCGGTGCATCGCTGATCTCGATCTTCGCGCGCTTGGGCGGCGGCATCTTCACCAAGGGCGCGGACGTCGGCGCGGATCTGGTCGGCAAGGTCGAGGCCGGCATTCCCGAGGATGATCCGCGCAACCCGGCGGTGATTGCCGACAACGTCGGCGACAACGTCGGCGACTGCGCCGGCATGGCGGCCGATCTGTTCGAAACCTACGCGGTCACCGTGATCGCGGCGATGCTGATCGCCGGCATTTCCTTCGGCCTGTATGGCTGGGCCGGCGTGGTGTATCCGCTGGTGCTCGGCGCGGTGTCGATCGTGGCCTCGGTGGTGGGCACGTTCTTCGTCAAGGCGCGCGAAGGCGGCAAGATCATGAACGCGCTGTATCGCGGCCTCGCGGTCTCGGGCGTGCTGGCCGCGGTGGCGTTCTTCTTCGTCACCAAGTCGATGTTCGCGCCGGAGCTGCTGATGCCCTTGTTCGGCTGCGCGATCATCGGCCTGGTGCTGACGGCCGCGATGGTGGTGATCACCGAGTACTACACCGCCACCGAATACGCGCCGGTGCAGCAGGTGGCCAAAGCGTCGGAAACCGGCCACGCCACCAACATCATCGCCGGCCTGGCCGTCTCGATGAAGTCGACCGCCCTGCCGGTGATCGCGGTGGCGATCGCCATCCTCGCCAGCTTCTGGATCGGCGGGTTGTATGGCGTGGCCGTGGCCGCGACGGCAATGCTGTCGATGGCCGGCATGGTGGTGGCGCTCGATGCCTATGGTCCGATCACCGACAACGCCGGCGGCATCGCCGAGATGAGCGAACTCGGCCCGGACATCCGCCGGATCACCGACGCGCTCGATGCGGTGGGCAACACCACCAAGGCGGTGACCAAGGGATATGCGATCGGGTCGGCCGCGCTGGCCGCGCTGGTTCTGTTCGCCGATTACGCGCACAAGCTGGGCGAGAAGTTCGGCGAAGGCACTATCAGTTTTGCCATCAATGATCCGAAGGTGGTGGTCGGCCTGTTGATCGGCGGACTGATTCCGTATCTGTTCGGTGCGTTCGCGATGCAGGCGGTCGGTCGATCGGCCGGTGCGGTGGTGGAGGAAGTGCGCCGCCAGTTCCGCGAGATCGCCGGCATCATGGAAGGCACCGGCAAGCCCCAGTACGACAAGGCCGTGGATCTGCTGACCAAGTCCGCCATCCGCGAAATGATCGTGCCGTCGCTGCTGCCGCTGATCATCCCGATCATCGTCGGCCTGCTGCTCGGTCCAGCCGCGCTGGGCGGTCTGCTGATGGGCACCATCGTCACCGGCCTGTTCGTCGCCATTTCGATGTGCACCGGTGGCGGGGCATGGGACAACGCGAAGAAGTACATCGAGGAAGGCCATCACGGCGGCAAGGGCTCGGATGCGCACAAGGCCGCGGTGACCGGCGACACCGTCGGCGATCCCTACAAGGACACCGCCGGCCCGGCTATCAACCCGCTGATCAAGATCATCAACATCGTGGCGCTGCTGCTGGTGCCGCTGCTGCCGGTCGATGGCTGGTTCACCGTCGGCGCGCAGGCGCATGCCGGTGGCGTGTCATCGCATGCGCTGCACCTGGACGAGATTGTCAACGATCGTCTCGCGCGCGTGTATTTCGAGAGCGGCTCGGCGGTGGTCCCGGCCGACGTCAGCGCGCGCATGGCCAGCGTGCTGGGCGAACTGCATGCCAACCCGGACAGCCGCGCACGCGTGTCCGGTTTCCACGACCCCAGTGGCGACGCCGCGGCCAACGCCGAACTGGCCAGGCAGCGCGCCGAAGCGATCCAGCAATGGCTGGTGGTCAACGGCATCGCACAGGAGCGGGTGACACTGGACAAACCCGTGCAGGCCGAAGCCCAGGGCGATCCGGATCAGGCGCGTCGGGTGGAAGTGAAGGTGGAATGACGCCGCATCATGCGACGAAGAAAGCGGCCTCCGGGCCGCTTTCTTTTCCACGCCCGCCGATGGATTCACTGCGTCGGCTGCAGCGCCACCACGCGCACATCGAACGCCTTGCATTGCGGATCCGCGCACACGCCGTTCAACCAGGCTTCGCCCTGGCCGAACATCACGCCCTTCTGGTTGACGAACAGATCCGAGTAGCGTTGCTGGACGATCACTTCGGCCATCGCCGGCGTCACGATGCGTCCGTACTGCGCGATGAATTCCGGCGCGTCCTGGATGGTGGCCGGCCTGCCATCGACGTGCGTCCGGAAAGGGAAATCGATCATCGCCGCAACGCTTGCGGCATCCTTTTGCTGCACGGCCTGCTGGAAGGACTGGATCGCTGTCTCATAAGGCCGGGCATCGCCGAGCACCTGGGCGATGCGCTGGTTCACCTGTGCATGATCATCGGCCTCGCCACTGGCTGCCGGCGACGGTGCGGCCGCACCACCATGCGTCTGCGCGATGGATTCGGCAGGCGCGGCCGTGGCGTGTGGCGGCGCTTCCGTCCGGGGCGCGGCGGGCGCGGTTTCGCTGGCCGGCGGTGGAGCGGCCTGATCGCAGGCGGCCAGCAGCAACAGCAGCGGCAGGATCGTGTGGCGGATCATCGCGGGCTCCCTCGCATCGATTCGCGGACATGCTAGCCCGCGCCCGTTAGCCGCGCGTCATCACCCTGCGGGACTGCGCGTTCGATCGTCGCGCGGCGATCATCCGTTGACGACTTCGGCGATCAGTTTGCGACCGGCTTCGACATCGGTTTCCGTCTCGACATCCACGCCCGCTTCGCGTTCGGCGCGGGCCCGCGCTTCGGCCTGCTGCTGCAGGAACACCGGGCAGTGCTCCATCATGTAATCCATGTCGAACTTCAGGCGCTCGACCAGGAAATCGACGAATGCGCGCACCTTCGGCGACATCATGCGGCCACGCGGAAACACCGCGTTGAACTCGAACTCCGGACCCGTCCAGCCGGCCAGCACGCGGCGCAGGTAACCCTGCTCCAGATACGGCTTGACCATCACGTCGGCCGCGACCATCAAGCCTTCACCGCACAGCAGCGCACCCTTCAATGCCGCCGGATCGTTGGCGACCAGAATCGGATGGACGGGGAATTCGCGATCCTGCGTGCCGTCGTTGAGCGTCAGGTTGAAGCTGTTGCCGCGCCGGTGCTTGGGCATCGCCAGCACGCGGTGATGCAGCAGATCTTCCGGCTTGAGCGGCTCGCCGTAGCGCGCCATGTAGTGGTTGCTGGCGTACACCTGCGTGCGCAGTACGCCCAGGCGTCGCGCGACGAGGTTGGAATCGGGCAGGCTGCCGATGCGCAGCGCCACGTCGATCTCGCCGCCGATCAGATCGAGCGGCTCGTTGCTCAGGATCATTTCCACGCGCACTTCCGGATACTGCGCGTGGAATTCGCCGAGCAGCGGCGCGATCTTGTCGATGCCGATCGAATACGGCGCGGTGAAGCGCAGCCAGCCGCGCGGGCCGCCCTGCAACTGGCTCACCGCGCTTTCGGCTTCGCTCAATTCGCGCGCGATGCGCTGGCAGTGTTCGTAATAGATGTTGCCCGCTTCGGTCAGCCCGAGCTTGCGTGTCGTGCGATGCAGGAGCTGCGCGCCGAGGCGCGATTCCAGTTCCTGCACCTTGCGGCTCACGGTGGTCTTGGGCAATCCGAGCGACTTGGCCGCCGCGATGAAACTGCCCTGCTCGACCACTTTGACGAAGATCAGCGTGTCGTTGAGATCGTGACTCATGGGAACTCCGGACGCGATCCGCATTGGACCGCCAGCGGGATGATTATTCCCCTTAATCCGGACTAATCAAGTCCCGATTGAAGGCCTAAGGTACGCATCCGTCCTTCGTGGTGCTGTTCCAGCATGTCGCCCACCTTCCCCCAACGCCTCCCGATTGCGTGCACCGGTGTCGCCAAACGGCGCGGATTCCATGCGCCCATGGCCGCCGATCGCCAGTCCGCACAAGGGCTGCGCCTGCGCCCGGCGCACTCGGGCGAACACGCCGGGCACGGCACCGCCTGGACCTCGCGCGCCATGGGGATGGGCCTGCCGATGCTGATTATCCCGATTGTGGGAGTAAACATCCCATGAGCGGGACACTTGCTTCTCACGAAATGCAGGCTGCCCGTGGCCCGCAGGATCGTGCAAGCACATCGCAGGATCCGGATATCGCCTCGCCCTTGCGCGCGCCCAGACTTTCCATCGTGCCGGCACTCCCCACCGGCACGGAGCCGCCCGCCATGTCCACCACCACCGCTGCCACTTCCTCCCCTTCCGCACGCGGTGGTGTGTGGACATGGCTGCGCCGCTGGTGGCGTGGTGCCGTGGTGGCCTCCACCGAATCCATGGAAATTCCGTCGCTGCCGCGCACGATCGCGCCGGTCGCCGTGCGCAGCTTCCGCGAGTTCACCGCGCCGCCGCGCCTGCAGTCGGGCCATGTCAACGTGCGCACGCGTGCGTTCGGCCAGCGCATGCAACGACTGCATGCACGGAGCCGCGCATGAGCATCGCGCATCCGCAGGCACTGGTGCTCGGTGCGAGCGGCACCGTCGGTTTCGGCGTAGTCGGTGCGCTGCTGGAAGTGGGCAGTCCGGTGCTGGCGGTCGGCCGCGCCGGGCCGCGCATGCAGGCGCTGGCCGAACACTTCGCCGATGAGCCCGCGCTGGAACTGATGCACAGCGGTTGCATCTTCAGCGACGACGACGCCGCGCGGCTTGCGGCCACCGTGCGCGAACGCGGCCGCCCGCTGCGCGCTGTGTTCGCCAGCCTCGCCAGTCCGCTGGAGGCCGGCCGGCTGCTCGACAAGCCCGCCGACGTGCTGCGGCACAAGCTGGAGATGGATCTGATTCCGCATCTGGCGGCAGCCCGCCATCTGCTGCCGCTGCTGTCCGAACATGACGGCACTGCCAACTACGTGTTGATCGGCGGCCCGTTCGCCGAACGCGGCTGGGCCGGCTACGGCCATGCCTCGGTCACCGGCGCGGCGATGCGGATGATGGCGCAGGTACTGCATGAGGAAGCGCTGTCGCTCGGCGTGCGCGTGCAACTGCTGTCGATCGACAAGCCCATTTGCACGCCGGCCAATCAGGTCAATGCGTGCAGCGAATGGCCAACCGCGCTCGCGGTCGGACGCAGCGCGGTTTCGCTGCTGAGCCGTCACGCCGCGCCGCGCCCGATCGTCCCGTATTCATCCGAATCATCGAACGCACCCACCCAGACCCTGTTTTCCGATTTCAACGCCTCGCCCTGGAACGACGCGACCGCCGCCTGATCGCCGCTCCGTCCCGCGAACTTTCTCCTCCTCCTCCCACCACGAGAACCGCCATGAACCTGTCCCGTTTCCACGCGCACCCCGCGCGACGAATCCTTGCTTTCAGCGCCATCGGACTGCTGTCGCTGGCCGTGCTCACCGCATGCAGCGGCGGCCAGGCCAGCGAAGCCGGCGCACCGCCGCCGCCGGAGGTCAGCGTCGCCAAGGTGCTGGTCAAGCCGGTCAGCCAGTGGGACGAATTCAGCGGCCGCGTGGAGGCCGTTGAAAGCGTCGATCTGCGCCCGCGCGTGTCCGGCTACATCGAGCACGTCAACTACACCGAAGGCCAGGAAGTGAAGAAGGGCGATGTGCTCTTCACCATCGACGCGCGCAGCTATCGCGCCGAACTGGCGCGTGCGCAGGCCGATCTGGCGCGCGCCCGCGCGCAGGCCGAACTCGGTCGCAGTGAAGCCGCGCGCGCGCACAAGCTGTCCGAAATCCAGGCCATCTCGACCGAGGAATACGAGCAGCGCCGTTCCGCTTCGGCGCAGGCGCAGGCCAACGTGGCGGCCGCGCAGGCGGCGGTCGAGGCCGCGCGCCTGAATCTGGAATGGACGCAGGTGCGTGCGCCGATCAACGGTCGCGCCGGCCGCGCGCTGGTCACCGCCGGCAACCTGGTCTCGGCGGGCGATGCCGCGAGCGTGCTGACCACGCTGGTATCGCTGGACAAGGTGCACGTGCACTTCGATGCCGATGAACAGACGTTCCTGCGGTATGCGCAGATGGCGCGCAAGGGCGAACGTCCGAGCGAGCGCGACGGCAAGGTGCCGGTGCAGATCGGACTGGCCGATGAGAACGGCTTCCCGCACGAAGGCGTGGTCGACTTCCTCGACAACCAGGTCGAGCGCAGCACCGGCACCATCCGCGCGCGAGCGCTGCTCGACAACCGCGATCGCCTGTTCACGCCGGGCCTGTATGCACGCGTGCGCGTGCTCGGCAGCGGCCAGTTCCAGGCCACGCTGATCGACGACAAGGCCGTGCTCACCGATCAGGATCGCAAGTACGTGTACGTGGTCGATGACAAGGGTACGGCGCAGCGACGCGATGTGCAGCTCGGTCGCAACGCAGCGGGACTGCGCATCGTGCAGAGCGGACTGAAGCCGACCGACAAGGTGATCGTGGGCGGCGTGCAGAAGGTGTTCTTCCCGGGCATGCCCGTGCAGGCCAGGACCGTGGCCATGGGCGCGGACACCGTCGCCAGAACCGTCGCGCTGAAATGATCTAGCGCTCGCCGCTTCACCTTGCAGTTGCATCGTCCCCGCATGCACGTGCGGGGCGCCACCTCTTTCCTGCAGGCAGGAAGGACCGCGGATCCTTTTTCCTCTTTCACGGATTCCACCCATGGACTTTTCCAAATTCTTCATCGACCGGCCGATCTTCGCCGCGGTGCTGTCGATCGTGATCTTCGCCGCCGGCCTGATCTCGATCCCGCTGCTGCCGATCGGCGAATACCCCGAAGTGGTGCCGCCTTCGGTGGTGGTGCGCACGGTGTATCCGGGCGCCAATCCCAAGGTCATCGCCGAAACCGTCGCCACGCCGCTGGAAGAATCCATCCGCGGCGTCGAAGGGCTGATGTACGTCAAATCCGTCGCCAGTTCCGACGGCGTGCTGTCCACCACGGTGACCTTCCAGCCGGACGTGGATGCAGACGAGGCCACGGTGCGCGTGCAGAACCGCGTGAGTCAGGCGCTGGCACGACTGCCCGAGGACGTGCGCCGGCAGGGCGTGACCACGCAGAAGCAGTCGCCGGTGTTCCTGATGGTGGTGCACCTGACCTCGCCCGATGGCAAGTACGACACGCTGTACCTGCGCAACTACCTGCGCCTGCACATCAAGGATCAGCTGGCGAGCATTCCCGGCGTGGGCGAGGCGCAACCGTTCGGCGGCGGCGACTACGCGATGCGCCTGTGGCTGGATCCGGACAAGATCGCTTCGCGCGGCATGACCGCGGGCGATGTACTGCGCGCGGTGCGCGAGCAGAACATCCAGGTGTCGGCCGGCCAGCTCGGCGCCGAACCGATGCCCAACGGCTCGCAGTTCCTCACCCCGATCAACGCGCGCGGACGTCTGGAGACGCCGGAGGAATTCGGCAACATCGTGCTCAAGGGCGGCGACAGCGGCGAAGTCGTGCGACTGTCGGACGTGGCGCGCATCGAACTGGCCGCCGGCGACTACACCATGCGCGCGCGGCTGGATGGCCAGAACGCGGCGGCGATCGGCATCTTCCAGGCGCCCGGCGCCAATGCGCTGCAGATCCGCGATGAAGTGATCCGCCGCATGGACGAGGCGGCCAAGCGGTTCCCGCCCGGCGTGGAATACAAGTCGATCTACGACACCACCGTGTTCGTGCGCGATTCGATCAAGTCGGTCGTCACCACGCTGCTGGAAGCCACGCTGCTGGTGGTGCTGGTGGTGATCCTGTTCCTGCAGACCTGGCGCGCATCGATCATTCCGCTGATCGCGGTGCCGGTGTCGGTGGTCGGCACGTTCGCCGCGCTGCACCTGCTGGGCTTCTCGATCAACACGCTGACGCTGTTCGGGCTGGTGCTGGCGATCGGCATCGTGGTGGATGACGCCATCGTGGTGGTGGAGAACGTCGAACGCCATATCGAGGATGGGCATACGCCGCTGGAAGCGGCGCACCTGGCGATGAAGGAAGTCTCCGGGCCGATCATCGCGATCGCGCTGGTGCTGTGCGCGGTGTTCGTGCCGATGGCGTTCCTGTCCGGCGTGACCGGCCAGTTCTACAAGCAGTTCGCCGTCACCATCGCGATCTCGACGGTGATCTCGGCGATCAATTCGCTGACGCTGTCGCCGGCGCTGGCCGCGCGCCTGCTCAAGCCACACGGCGCGCCCAAGGACGCGCTGAGCCGTGCGATCGAACGAGGCTTCGGCTGGATCTTCCGTCCGTTCAATCGGTTCTTCGGCACCAGCGCCGAGCGCTACCAGAACAGCGTCGGCAAGGTGCTCGGCCGCCGTGGCGCGGTGTTCGTGCTGTACGCCGGCCTGCTGCTGGCGACCGGGCTGATGTTCCAGCTCGTGCCGCGCGGCTTCGTGCCGGTGCAGGACAAGAGCTACCTGATTGCCGGCATCAAGATGCCGGAAGGATCCTCGATCGAACGCACCGACGCCGCGCTGAAGAAGATCGGCGAGATCGCCATGTCGATCGACGGCGTGCAGAACGATGTCGCCTTCCCCGGCCTGAATCCGCTGCAGTTCAGCAACACGCCGAACTATGGCGTGACCTTCATCAACCTCAAGCCGTTCGGCCAGCGCACGCGCAGCGCCGAGGAAATCAACGCCGAACTGAGCCAGAAGATCGCCGGGATCCAGGAAGGCTTCGCCTTCTCGCTGCAACCCCCGCCGATCCAGGGACTGGGCAATGGCTCGGGCTATTCGCTCTACATCGAGGATCGCGGCAATCTCGGCTACGGCGCATTGCAGAGTGCGGTGCAGGCGTTCCAGGGCGCGGGCGCGCAGACGCCGGGTCTGGGCTTCCCCAACACCAGCTACCAGGCCAACGTGCCGCAGCTCGATGCCGAGGTCGATCGCGTCAAGGCCAAGGCGCAGGGCGTGCCGCTGACCGAGTTGTTCGACACCCTGCAGACCTATCTCGGCTCGGCCTACGTCAACGACTTCAACATGTTTGGCCGCACCTGGCAGGTGATTGCGCAGGCCGATGGTTCGTTCCGCGACAACGTCGAGGACATCGCCAACCTGCGCACGCGCAATGATCGCGGCGAGATGGTGCCGATTGGTTCGATGGTGAAGGTCACCGAGACCTTCGGCCCGGATCCGGTGATCCGCTACAACGGCTATCCGGCCGCCGACATCCTCGGCGAGGCCGATCCGGCGTTGCTGTCTTCGGCGCAGGCGATGGTGAAGCTGGAAGAACTTGCGCAGAAGGTGCTGCCCAACGGCATGGAGATCGAATGGACCGATCTGAGCTACCAGCAGGCCACGCAGGGCAAGGCCGCGCTGGTGGTGTTCCCGCTGGCGGTGCTGCTGGCCTTCCTGGTGCTGGCCGCGCTGTATGAAAGCTGGACGCTGCCGCTGGCGGTGATCCTGATCGTGCCGATGTGCATGCTGTCGGCGCTGCTTGGCGTGTGGCTGACCGGCGACAACAACGTGTTCGTGCAGGTGGGCCTGGTGGTGCTGATGGGCTTGGCGTGCAAGAACGCGATCCTGATCGTCGAATTCGCGCGCGAACTGGAAATGCAGGGCAAGGGCATCGTCGAAGCCGCGCTGGAAGCCTGCCGCCTGCGCCTGCGTCCGATCGTGATGACCTCGATCGCCTTCATTGCCGGCACGGTGCCGCTGGTGCTCTCGCATGGCGCCGGCGCCGAGGTCCGCCAGGCCACGGGCATCACGGTGTTCTCCGGCATGATCGGCGTGACCCTGTTCGGCCTGTTCCTGACGCCGGTGTTCTACGTCGCGCTGCGCAAGCTCGCCAATCGCCCTCTGGTCAACCATGGTGCCTCCCCGGCCGGGTCGCACACGGCCACGAGCCACGCGTGATCGTTCCTGCCCGCGCCCTTGCGGCGCGGGCGCAATCCATCCGGCGGGGCGATCGCGATCGTTACCCGCCCACACTGAGGAATCCCGATGTCCGTTCCGCACTCCCACATTTCCCGCATCGCGCTGGTCACCGGCGCCACCCGTGGCATTGGTTTTGAAACCGTGCGCCAGCTCGCCGAAGCCGGCGTGCATACGCTGCTGGCCGGTCGTGATCGCGCCAGAGCCGTCGAGGCCGCGCTGAAATTGCAGGCCGATGGCCTTCCGGTCGAAGCGATCGCGCTCGATGTCACCGACGAGGCCAGCATCGCGGCCGCCGTGCGCGCGATTGAAGACCAGCACGGCCGGCTCGACATCCTCGTCAACAACGCCGGCATCCTGGTCGATGATCCCGCGCTGGGTGCCGCCGGGCAGTCGCTGGCGACCTGGCGCACGACGTTCGACACCAACGTGTTCGGCCTGATCGCGGTGACGCAGGCATTCCTGCCGCTGCTGCGCAAATCGGCGGCCGGACGCATCGTCAATGTGTCCAGCGTGCTGGGCTCGATCGGCCTGCACGCCACGCCCGGCTCGCCGATCAGCGGCTTCCGCGTGCCCGCGTACAACGTCTCCAAGAGCGCGGTGAACGCGTGGACGGTGCAGTTGGCCAACGCGTTGGGCGATGGTCCGCTCAAGGTCAACACGCTGCATCCGGGCTACGTGCGCACCGACATGAATGCCGGCAATGGCGATCTCGACATTCCGCAGGGCGCGCGCACCAGCGTGAAGCTGGCGCTGATCGACGAACACGGCCCGCAGGGCGGGTTCTTCCATCTGGACGAGGTGCTGCCATGGTGATCCGCGCAATGACGATCGCATTGACCGCCGCGCTGCTCACCGCCTGCGCGACGGTTGGCCCCGACTACCACGCGCCGTCGCTGGCGCCGGCGGAACTGCCGAGCGCGGGCGATGCGGCCTTCACCGAAGGCCGGCCGGTCGCCAACTGGTGGGCGCAGTTCGGCGATCCGGTGCTGGATCAGCTGATCGCCGATGGTCTGGCCGCCAATCCCGATCTGTGGATCGCCGCCGCGCGCGTGTCCGAGGCGCGCGCGGTATTCAGCGAACGCAAGCTGGATCTCGCCCCGCATGTACCGCTGGCGATCGAACAGACGCGCAGCAAACAGCCGGTCGCCGATCTCGGCCGCGTGGAGACCGAAACCGACAGCATCGGCTTCGATGCGGCGTGGGAACTGGATCTGTTCGGACGCCTGCGCCGCTCGGCCGAGGCCGCGCATGCGGATCTGCAGGCGCAGCGCAATGACATGGCGGCGATGCAGGTCAGTGTCGCGGCGGAAATCGCCCGCAATTACTTCGAGCTGCGCGGTGCGCAGAAGCGGCTGGATGTCGCGCGCCGCACGCTGGACAACCTCGGCGAGACCCAGCGCCTGACCGAATCGCGCTGGCAACTGGGCGCGGGCACCGAGCTGGAAGTGCAGAGCAGCCTGGCGCGGATGAAAGCGATCGAGGCGACCTTGCCCGTGCTGGAAACGGTCGAGGCGCAGGCACGCCATCGCATCGAAGTGCTGACCGGTCGCCGGCCCGGCACGCTCGACGCGCAACTGGTGCCGCGCGAGATGCCGGCGCTGGTGAAGGCGCTGCCGATCGGCGATACGCGCGGCCTGCTGCGTCAGCGGCCGGACGTGCGCGCCGCCGAACGCCGGCTCGCCGCGTCGACCGCGCGTGTCGGCGTGGCAACGGCGGATCTGTTTCCGCGCGTGAGCATTCGCGGCTTCGTCGGTTTCCTGGCGGGCGATTTCAGCGGACTGGTCAATGGCGACAACAAGGCGTGGGCGGTGACGCCGTCCATCAGCTGGGCCGCGTTCGATCTCGGCAGCGTGCGTGCGCGACTGCGCGCCACCCGGGCGCAGAACGATGGCGCCCTCGCCGAGTACGAGAAGACCGTGCTGTCCGCGCTGGAAGACACCGAGAACGCCCTGCTCGGCTATTCCAAGCGGCAGACGCAGTTGCTGCGCGTGAGCGAACAGGCCACCGCCGCGCGGCGCGCCGCCGAGCTGGCGGACGCGCGCTATCGCGCCGGCGCATCGGACTTCCTCACCCTGCTCGATGCGCAACGCACGCAACTGGCGGCCGACGATGCGCTGGCCCAGGCCGAAGCCGGCGTGAACATCGGTGTGGTCGGCGTGTACAAATCGCTCGGTGGCTGGGGAGAGCCGGACGCCGATCCCACCCTCGCAAGCCTCGTTCATTGACCGCAATCGACGGCCGGTGCATTCCACCGGCCGTCTCCAATCAGGCGCGCGCGTGCCTCATGCCGGATGCCATTCGGCCACGGTGAGCGATTCCTGCAACGCATTGGCCAGTTGCGCGAAACACTGCGCCAGTGCGGAAGGTTGCAGCCAGATGCCATCGCCGGTGTCGTGGCCGATTGGCGCGGCGAGGGCCGCAAGCAACGTGAGTTGCTCGAAGACCTGAGTCAGGCGAAGCTGCGCGTCCTCGCTGATGCGGTAGTAACCGGCCTCGTCCCCAAGCGTTCCTTGCTCGGTCATGTGGTGTTGCTCCTGAGTTGTGCGTGGATCGCGATGCGTCTGCATCGGATGGCGATAACATCGCATGTGGAATTTCCACAGGCAAGCCTTACGGACGGATTCCGGCTCGAGTGCGCAAACGATGGCAAAACCGACTTCCACCCTCGCCCAACGATTGATCCAGTCGCGCACCGCCAGCGGCATGTCGCAGAGTGAAGTGGCCGCGGCGATCGGCATCGCGCAGGCCAGTTATTCGTCACTGGAACGTGGCATCAGCAAGCGCACCTGCTACATCGGATCGCTCTCGCACGTACTCGGCGTGGATGCGTACTGGCTGGAGACCGGCAAGGAACACACGCCACGGCGCGGCGTCGCCGAGGCGCGCGCCGACTACACCATTCCGGCCGACACGCGCCGCCTGATCCAGGCGGTGGAGAAACTCGGCGATCGCAAGCGCAAGGCGCTGCTGGATCTGCTCGGCGACTGACTCACTGCACCGGCGCGGCGACGATCAGCGGGGAGAGGTTATAGCCCATGGCGGTGGCCTTGCTCTTCAGTTCCTCGAAGCGCGCGCGGTCCATCGTCGGCGAGCGCGACAGGATCCACAGGTAGTCGCGATCCGGTTCGCCGACCACGGCCCATTGGTAGTCCGGATCCAGTGCAATCACCCAGTAGTCGGCCCACACGAACGGCACCCACGACAACCATGAGGGTGCGAAGCTGACCTCCAGCCGCCCCGGGTGTCCCGGCACCGGGCGCGCAACGCCCTCGGCGACCTGCGTGGTCTTCTCGGCGGTGCGGCAGGTATTGCGCACGCCCACGCGGCCGGGCGTGTCGATGGAATAGTTGGCAGTGATGTCGCCCACGCAGTCCTTCTGGTAGCGCATCGGCAGGTGCGCAATCTCGTACCACTGCCCGGCATAGCGCGACAGATCCAGTTGCGGCACCGAGGTGACCGGTTGCGCGGCGTGGGCGCCCGCACACAGCAGCGCGCCGCAGAGGAACATCGAAAGGGTGGGGAGGAAGCGGGCCATCGTTCAAGACTCCGTTTGCAACGAGGGATATGAAAGCGGGCTCCCGAATGGAAGCCCGCCGGGTCATGCGGCATTGGCCGCAGCTTACTTTTTGGCGCCGGCGACCTTCAGGCCGCTGCTGTCCACCTTGGACACGCCCTTGATCGCGCGTGCGACCGAAACGGCCTTGTCGGCCTGCGCCTTGCTGTCCACGTTACCGCTCAGCGTGACCACGCCGTTGACCGTTTCCACCTTGATGTCCAGGCCGGAGACGTCCTCGGTGGCGAGCAGATCGGCCTTGACCTTGGTGGTGATCCAGGTGTCGTTGACCGGCTGATCGGAATTGGCTTTCTTGTCGGCGTCGGACCGGTTTTGTTCTTCCGGTTCGGGCTTGGTATCGGGCAGCGCGAACGCCTGCGCGCTCATCAGCGCCAGTCCGGCCGAGAGCGAGGCGGCCAGCAGGCTGCGGGAAATCATCGATTTCATGGCTTTGTCTCCTGCGTCGAATACGCAGCGCCGAGTCTTGAGGGCGCACCGTACAGCAGGCGTGAAAGAACCGATGCGCATGCATTAGGTGTTGAGCACGGTTCAGCCGGGCGATGCGGGCGTTAAGATTGGAGACGTCTCATCGGAGCATGTGCATGGCTATCCTCAATGTCGCGCTGGTCGGTTATGGCTTCGTCGGCAAGGTGTTCCATGCGCCCTTGATCGCGCACACGCCGGGGCTGCACCTGCATACGGTGGTCTCGCGCGATGCAGGCAAGGTCCACGCGGATCACCCCCGGGTGCGGGTGCTCGCGGAGCCGGAAGCAGCATTCGCGGATCCGGCGATCGATCTGGTGGTGATCGCATCGCCCAACGACAGCCATGCACCGCTGGCGCTGGCCGCGCTGGCGCATGGCAAGCATGTGGTGGTGGACAAGCCGTTCACGGTGACCCTGGCCCAGGCACAGGCGGTGATCGAGGCCGCGCGCGCGGCCGATCGCCACGTCAGCGTGTTCCAGAACCGGCGCTGGGACGCGGATTTCCTCGCGCTGCGGCGATTGGTGGAAGACGGCGAGCTGGGCGAACTGTCGGAGCTGCATTCGCATTTCGATCGCTACCGGCCCGCCGTGCAGGCGCGCTGGCGTGAAAGCGCCGCGCCGGGCGGCGGGCTGTGGTACGACCTCGGCCCGCACCTGGTCGATCAAGCGCTGCAATTGCTGGGGCCGCCGCAGTCGCTGCATGCGGATCTGGCGATGCAGCGCGACGGTGCGCAGGCCGTCGATTATTTCCACGTGCAACTGCATTACCCGCGCTGCCGCGTGCATCTGCATGCCGGCTCGCTGGTGCCCGGGCACGGCCTGCGCCTGGCCGCGCACGGCACGCGCGGCAGCTTTCTCAAGCACGGGCTGGATGCGCAGGAGGATCAACTCCGCGCGGGCATGCAGCCCGGCCAGCCCGGCTGGGGCGAGGATCCGCATCCGGGCGAACTGATCACGCGCGACGATGCCGGAGACACCCGCCGCCGGACACTGCCTCGCAGCCGCGGCGACTACCGCGACTACTACCGCGCCATGCATGCGGCCATCACGGCCGGGACCGAGGTGCCGGTCACCGCGGAGCAGGCGCTCGCGGTGATGCGGGTGATCGAACTGGGACTGGAAAGCGCACGCCAGCGCCGGAACGTGGACTTCTGATCCGCGCGCACCAGACGCACGTGCGCTGCCGGCGCACGCGTCCGGCGCGCTACAATGTCGCGCACTTCATCGTTCCGGTCGCCCGTCCGCAGTCGCGGGCCCCGGTCGATCGCGCAGCGGACACGTCACCGGCTCCGCCGCGCCGCCCCACCCTCCGATCGGCCCGACCGCGCCCTCGCGCGCTGGAGAGCAATCCCATGTTCCGTTTCTTTGAACGACGCATCGATACCTATCCGGCCGGCGAGCCGCAGACCCCGCCGCGCACGCTGTTCGCGTTCCTGCTGCACTACTCGCGGCCGCTGGTGCCGTGGCTGCTGGTGATGTCGTTGCTGACCGGCACGATCTCCGCGCTGGAAATCTTGTTCTTCGATTTCATGGGGGATCTGGTCGACTGGCTCGGCAAGGCCGATCGCGCGACCTTCTTCGCCACCCACGGCGCGACGCTGTGGGGCATGGCCGCGGTGGTGGTGGTGCTGTTCCCGCTGCTGGTGCTGGTGCAGTCGCTGATCATCCACCAGACGATCTGGGGCAACTACCCAATGATCGCGCGCTGGCTCTCGCACCGTTACCTGCTGCGCCAGAGCGTGTCGTTCTTCCAGGACGAATTCGCCGGCCGCATCTCGCAGAAGATGATGCAGACCTCGCTGTCGATCCGCGAGACGGTGATGAAGCT
This sequence comes from Pseudomonadota bacterium, assembly GCA_023390905.1. Classification (GTDB taxonomy): domain Bacteria; phylum Pseudomonadota; class Gammaproteobacteria; order Xanthomonadales; family Xanthomonadaceae; genus Pseudoxanthomonas_A. The sequence goes on from JAEWBY010000055.1 coordinate 70,091, forward strand.
GATGGATGTCTTCGTCTACGTGGTCGTGTATTTCGTCGGCACGGTGCTGCTGGTCGGCCAGGCCGACGTGCGGCTGATCCTGCCGCTGGTGCTGTGGCTGCTCGGCTACATCGGCATCCTGGTGTTCTTCGTGCCGCGCCTGCAGCGCATCTCGATGGCCCAGTCCGACGCGCGCGCGCAGATGACCGGCCGCATCGTCGACAGTTACACCAACATCCAGACCATCAAGCTGTTCGCCCACACGATGCGCGAGCAGGATTACGCGCGCGATGCGATGGACGAGTTCATGGTCACCGTGCACACGCAGATGCGGCTGGTGACGCAGTTGACCTTCAGCCTGCACTTCATCAACGCGCTGCTGCTGGCGGGCATCGGCGGCATCGCCGTGTTCGCGTGGCAGCAGGGTGCGCTGTCGCTGGGCGCGATTGCCGTGGCCATTGCGCTGGTGATGCGCATCCGCTCGATGTCGGACTGGATCCTGTGGGAAGTGGCCGGCCTGTTCGAGAACATCGGCACCGTGCAGGACGGCATGCAGATGCTGTCCCAGCCGTTGACGATCACCGACGCGCCCGGCGCGCGCGAGCTGGCCGTCGATCGCGGCGAGATCCGCTTCGAGCACCTGCAGTTCCATTACGGCAAACAGGCCAAGGTGATCGAGGACCTGTCGCTGGTGATCCGTCCCGGCGAGAAGGTCGGCATCGTCGGCCGCTCCGGCGCGGGCAAGTCCACGCTGGTGAACCTGCTGCTGCGCTTCTACGATCTGGAAGGCGGGCGCATCCTGATCGACGGGCAGGACATCGCCGGCGTCACGCAGGAATCCCTGCGCCGCCACATCGGCATGGTGACGCAGGACACCTCGCTGCTGCATCGATCGATCCGCGACAACATCCGCTATGGCCGTCCCGATGCGGACGATGCGGCGATCGCCGAAGCGGCGCGACGCGCGCATGCGGACGAGTTCATCCGCACGCTGACCGATGCCAAGGGCCACAGCGGGTACGACACGCTGGTCGGCGAGCGCGGCGTCAAGCTCTCGGGCGGCCAGCGCCAGCGCGTGGCGATCGCGCGCGTGCTGCTGAAGGATGCGCCGATCCTGGTGCTCGATGAGGCCACGTCGGCGCTGGATTCGGAAGTCGAAGCCGCGATCCAGGAACAGCTCTACGCGCTGATGGAAGGCAAGACGGTGATTGCGATCGCGCACCGGCTCTCGACGATCGCCGTGCTGGATCGCCTGGTCGTGATGGACGAGGGCCGCATCATCGAGACCGGCAGCCACGATGAACTGCTGGCGCGCGACGGTCTCTACGCGGCGTTGTGGCGGCGTCAGTCCGGCGGTTTCATCGGCGTGGATCTGACCGAGGCCAGCGAGGCGGTGTAGCGCGCGCTACACCAGCCAGCCGCGTTCGGCCGCCCGCTGCGAATAACGCCACAGCGCCAGCGCGATCACGATGACGATGATCGGCATCACCAGCCCGGCCGCGCCGAACGCGGCCCACGCCGGGGTGGTGAGGTAGCCGCCGATCATCTGCACCAGCAGCGCGATCAGCGAGACGAAGAACATCGTCACCGCCCAGCGTTTTTTCGCCAGCAGCCCGATCGCGCCGAGCACGCCGCCGAACACGCCAATCGCGAAGGCCACGTTGAGCCACATCGGCGTGGCCTGGTAGACCAGCCGCTCGGCATCACGCATGGCGGCCAGTTGCTCGGGCCCGATGCTGATCTGCATCCAGAACATGGCCACGCCGATGAGGTTCCAGATCAGCGCGATCAGACCGATCAGCCACAGCGACTTCGACGGCGCGGCGTGCGTTGCAGTGTTCATTGCCTTCCCCCGGCTGGATGACGGAGCGAGCATACTCCCGCGTGTGCGTCATCGCGCTTACAGAAGGCGGGCAGCGAATCAGCGCGCGGGCGCGGCGCCGTCGGACACGCGCCAGACGACATTGCCGACGTCATCGGCCACCAGCAGTCCAGCCCGCTGATCGAAGGCCACGCCCACCGGGCGACCGCGCGCATTGCCGTCGCCATCGAGGAATCCGCTCAGCACATCGACCGGCGCGCCCTGCGGCTTGCCACCGGCGAACGGCACGAACACCACCTTGTAGCCGACCGGCTGCGCGCGATTCCATGAGCCATGCAATCCGATGAACGCGCCCTCGCCGAACCGCGCGCCCACGCCCTGCGAGGGCGAAAACGCCAGGCCCAGCGCGGCCACGTGCGCACCGAGTGCGTAATCGGGCGCAATCGCCTGCGCGACCTTCGCCGGATCCTGCGGCTTCACCCGCGTGTCCACGTGCGCGCCGTAATAGCTGTAGGGCCAGCCGTAGAACGCGCCGGGGCGCACCTGCGTCAGATAATCCGGCACCAGGTGATCGCCGATTTCATCGCGTTCGTTCACCACCGCCCACAGGCTGCCGTCGCCGGGATGCCAGGCGAGCCCGACCGGATTGCGCAGTCCCGAGGCATACACGCGCTGCTGTCCGCTGGCGATGTCGATCTCCAGCACCGACGCGCGATCGCGTTCGTTCTCCAGGCCGTTCTCGCCGACGTTGCTGTTGGAACCCACGCCCACGTAGAGTCGCCGGCCATCGGCGCTGGCGACCAGGCTCTTGGTCCAGTGATGATTGATCGGTCCGCCCGGCAGATCGGCCACCTTCATCGGCGTCGCGTCGATGCGCGTCTGTCCGCTGCGATACGGCACGCGCACCACGGCGTCGGCATTGGCGATGTAGAGCTGATCGCCGACCAGCGCCATGCCGAACGGCGAGAACAGATTCGACAGGAACACCTCGCGCAGCTCGGCCACGCCATCGCCGTCGGCATCGCGCAGCAGGGTGATGCGATTGGCGCTGGGCACGCCGGCGCCGGCCTTCTTCATCGTGCGTTTCATGAACCACGCGCGCAGGCCTTTTTCCGCCGGCTTGGGCGGTGCGTTGGTCTCGGCGACCAGCACGTCGCCATTGGGCAATACATACAGCCAGCGTGGATGATCGAGGTCCCGCGCGAAGGCGGTGAGCGCAAGCCCCTGCGCGGGCGTGGGCGCCTGGTCCGCTCGCCAGCCCACGGCCGGGGCGATGTTGACTCTCGGAATCCACTGGCGATCCGGCGCCGGCAGTTGCGGCGAGGGCCCGATTTCCACCACCGGGCCGCGGGCTTCCTGCGCGCAGGCGGTCGGCAACAGCAGCAACAGACTGAGTGCGGCGAGATGGCGCATGACGGCGTTCCGTGGCGTGGGCATGCGCGCAGGGTGACCCGTGGGCGGCGAACGCCGCGTCAACGTCGGGTTCGCTAGTCGTTCTCGGCGCGCGCGTGCACGCTGACCGCACCGTCTTCATCGACGCTGACGCGGATGTCGATCGGGCGGCAGCAGACCTGGCAATCCTCGATGTAAGACTGATCGCCGGCCGAGTCGTCGATGAAGATCGTGATCACTTCGCCGCAGTAGGGACAGGCGATATCGGTGGACGGCAGCTGCGCGCTCATGAAGAGCCGAGCTTCACCACCGAGGCGATCCGATCCAGCCACAGATAGTGCGGGCCATCCGGGCGCGCATGATCGTCCAGGCGCACCATCGCGTTGATGCCTTCATTGCCGGCGGCATCGCGGAACACTTGCACGATGGGACGCATCACCACGGTGCCGGTGATGACGTCGCCGTCGGTCAGATGCAGTTCGACCACGGCTTCATCCGGCAGTTGCGCGGCGATGGATTCCAGGCGCGCGATATCGTCCTGATCGGTATACAGACGTTCGGCCACGTCGGTCATGGGCGGCTCCGTTGCGGTGTCGGCCCACTCTAGATCGCACGCGCTAAACCGCCGTGAAAACCGGATTGATCACGCCAGCAATGCCAGCACCGCGCGCGCCGCAGGTTCGGACGAGGCCGGGTTCTGTCCAGTCACCAGTTTGCCGTCCACCTGCACGTTCGGCTCGAACGCCGGCGCGGCGACATACTGCGCGCCCTGCGCCTTCAGTGCATCCTCGAGCAGGAACGGCACCACTCCGGTGAGCCCGACCGCGCTTTCCTCCTCGTTGCTGAAACCGGTGACGCGGCGATCCTGCACCAGCCACTGGCCGAGCGCGCCGCGTGCATGGCGCAGCGCGGCGGGCCCGTGGCAGACCGCGCCGATCGGTTTGCCGGCGGCGAAGTTCTTTTCGATCAGACGCAGTGAATCCGCATCCTCGGCCAGATCCCACATCGGTCCATGACCGCCCGGATAGAAGACCGCGTCGACTTCCGCATTCACCACATCGGCCAGGCGCTGCGTCTGCGCGAGCGCGGCGATGGCGGCGGTGTCGTTGTTGAAGCGCACGGTGGCCGCGGTCTGCGCATCGGCCGCATCGCTCTTGGGATCCAGCGGCGGCTGCCCGCCCTTGGGAGAGGCCAGCAGGATGTCGGCGCCGGCATCCTTGAACACGTAATACGGCGCGGCGAATTCCTCCAGCCAGAAGCCGGTCTTCTGGCCGGTCTCGCCGAGGCGGTCGTGCGAGGTCAGCACCATCAGGATTTTCATTGCGGTGTTTCTCCAGTGGGGACGGCCACGCTAGCAGGCCGGATGCTAAGCCGCCGTGGGAGCGGGTCGAGCCGACGTTTCGCCATGCGCGATGCCGCGGCCGGACCATCCACGCACGCGCGCCGTCATCCCTTCTTGATCGCGTGCCCGCCGAATTCGTTGCGCATCGCCGAGAGTAGCTTGTCGGCAAAGGAATCGTCCTCGCGCGAGCGCAGGCGTTCCAGCAGCGACAGCGTGATCACCGGGGCGGAGACGTCGAGATCGATCGCCTCGGCCACGGTCCAGCGGCCTTCGCCCGAATCCTGCACGTACGGCGCGATGCCGGCGAGCGTGGGATTCTTGCGCAGCGCATCGGCGGTCAGATCCAGCAGCCACGAGCGCACCACGCTGCCATGCCGCCAGATTTCGGCGACCTGCTGCAGATCCATCGCGAAGGCTTCCTTGCGCTCCATGATCGCGAAGCCTTCGGCGAAGGCCTGCATCATTCCGTACTCGATGCCGTTGTGGATCATCTTGGCGAAATGGCCCGCGCCGCTCGGCCCCACCCGGCCCCAGCCGCGATCCGGCGCCGGTGCGAGCGCGGCGAAGATCGGCCCCAGCGCTTCCACCGTCGCCTCGTCACCGCCGATCATCAGGCTGTAGCCTTCGCTCAGACCCCACACGCCGCCGCTGGTGCCGACGTCGATGAAATACAGGCCCGCCTCGCGCAGGCGTTCGGCGCGCCGCTGGCTGTCCTTGTAATTGGAATTGCCGCCATCGATGACCACGTCGCCGGGCGCAAGCTGCGGCAGCAGTTCATCCAGCGTGACATCGACGATCGAACCGGCCGGCACCATCAACCAGACGATGCGCGGCGACGGCAATGCCGCCAGCGTGGCCTGCAATGTGTCGGCCACGGCGATGCCACGCGGCGCGGCCTGTTCGCGCGCCGCCGCGCCGGCATCGTATCCGTGCACGCGATGGCCGCCGCGCACCAGGCGTTCGGCCATGTTGGCGCCCATGCGGCCGAGGCCGATCATTGCAAGTTCCATACTGACTCCTGTGGGATGTGGGGGCCGGTGCCGCGTCAGGCGGGCCCGGCATGTTGCGATCGATCATTGCGATTGCAGCCAGTGGCGCATGAGCTGCGTGGTTTCGTGCGGCTTTTCCAGCGGCGGCAGATGTCCGCAGGCGGCGAACACATGCAGGCGCGAACCTGCGATCGCTTCATGCAGGCGCGAGGATTCCACCGGCGGCGTCATCTGATCGTCATCGCCGACGCCCACCACCGTCGGCAGCGCCAGCGTGGGCAGCAGCGGGCGTGAATCCGGGCGCGTCAGGATTGCACGCTGCTGGCGCAGGAAGGCATCGCGACCCACGCGCTGGGCCATGTCCATCACCACCTCGCCCACTTCGCCCTCGACATGCGGCGGCGCCACCAGTTGCGGCAACAGTTTGCGGGTCACGCCGGCGAACCGGCCGCGCTCGGCCAGCGTCAGGCTCGCGCGCCGTAGCGCCGCGCGTTGCGGCGAGTCGACGCCCGCGCTGGTGGCCAGCAGCATCAGCCGGGTGACGCGCTGCGGTGCCTGGCGCAGGATCTCGAAGGCGACATAGCCGCCCATCGACAACGCCGCCAGCGCGAATCGCGGCGGCGCCGACGCGAGCACGCGCCGGGCCATCGCCGCGACGCTGTCATCGTCGGTGAGCTCGGGCACTTCGCATCGCGCGACATCATCGAGACCCTCGACCTGCGCGCGCCACAGGCGCGCATCGCACAGCAGGCCGGGAAGCAGCAGCAGGGATGCGCGGGATTCGGCGGAAGGCATCGGCCGATTCTAGCCGTCCGCCTTCCGATTGCCGACCCAACAGTCCATTCCACGGGCGCAACACGCAGGCGGGAGTAGGCTGTTCGGCCTCGTTCCGCGGACACCGACCATGCGCATCCTGTTGACGGGGGGCACCGGCTTCATCGGCACGGCCCTGTGCGCACAGCTGCGCCAGGCCGGGCATCGACTGACCGTGTGGACGCGTCGCCCGCACGAAGCCGCGCGCGTGTTGCCCGGCGTGCATCTGATCCGCGATCTGGCCGAAGCCAGCGATATCGATGCGGTGGTCAATCTCGCCGGCGAACCGCTGGTCGGGCGGCGCTGGAACGCACGTCGCAAGCAGCAGTTCCGCGACTCGCGCATCGGCCTCACCGCGCAACTGATGCGCTGGATGGCCACGCAGTTGAACCGGCCGCACGTGCTGGTGTCCGGATCGGCCGTGGGCTATTACGGCCCGCATGGCGATACGCCCCTGGACGAATCGGCACCGGCGGGCGACGACTTTGGTGCACGGCTGTGCCGCGACTGGGAACACGCGGCGATGGAAGCCGAAACACTCGGACTGCGCGTATGCCGGGTGCGCACCGGCGTGGTGCTGCATCGCGACGGCGGCGCGCTCGCGCAGATGCTGCCGCTGTTCCGCAGCGGGCTGGGCGGCCCCATCGGCGATGGCGAACAGTGGCTGAGCTGGATCCACCGCGAGGATCTCGTCGGCCTGATTCGCTGGCTGCTCGAACATGAGGACACCGGCGGCGCGTACAACGCGACCTCGCCCCACCCGGTGCCGCAGCGCGAATTCGCGCGGACGCTGGGACGCGTGCTGCATCGGCCGGCGATCCTGCCGACGCCGGCCTTCGCCCTGCGCCTGATGTTCGGCGAAGGCGCGCAGCCATTGCTCACCGGCCAGCGCGTGCTGCCGGTGCATGCGATGGCCGAAGGGTTCAGCCTGCGTCATCCCCATCTGCACGGGGCGCTGGAGGATGCGGTGTCGCGTTGACGCCGTGCTGGCGCGCGCGCCGTGATCGCGCCTGCTTGGCCTTGTACGCCATCTGCTCGTAGTGATCGCGCAGGCGATCCAGCTCCTTCTCCTCCATTTCCTCCAGATCCAGCAACTCGTTGTTGGCGCGCGCGCTCACGCGGATCAGTTCGTCGAGCTTGATCTGGATCGCTTCGGTATCGCGGTTCTGCGTGTTCTGGATCAGGAACACCATCAGGAAGGTGATGATCGTGGTGCCGGTGTTGATCACCAGTTGCCAGGTATCGCTGAAACCGAACAGCGGCCCGCTCAGCGCCCACACGATCACCGTGCCCAGCGCCAGCGAAAAGCAGGTGGGGCGACCGGTGAACGCAGCGGCGGCCTTGGCCAGGCGGGTGAACAACGGCAGCTTTTTTCCGTTCATGACGGCCTCCGTGATGGATGGCCCGGCATGCTGCCTCGACCGGCATGCGCGCACGGTGAAGCGCGAGCCGGAGCCCGCGCTTCCCGGGTGCGCAGCGCGCGCGGTTACTGGCGATTGTTCCCGCCGCCACCGCCGCCGCGGTTGCCGCCGCCGCCACTGCTTCCGCCGCCTTCCCTTCATTGCCGCCGCCGCGCGAAGCTTCGCCGCCCTTGCGGCCGATCTCGGCCATGTGGTCGCGATCCTGGCTGACCGCCTCGCCGCCCTTGCGACCGGCCTGGCGCGCTTCTTCCGAATCGAATTCGTGCGCGTTGCCGCTCTGGTGCGCGGCGCGCCCGCCTTCGGAGGCGATCTCGCGCTGCTTGTCCGGGTCCATGCCGGCAAAACCGCGGCCCTCGCCGCCACCCTGGTTCTGGTTGTTCTGCTGCTGCGTAGCCATTGCTGTCTTCTCCGCTTGAAAGGATCGGGGCATCACCCCGCGGAGTACTACGCATCCGCCGTGCCAACCACGCGATCACGCCATGCGCCGATCGCGCGCGTCCGACAGCAGCCTGTGCAGGCCGCGCGCGGCAGAAAATTCTTCGCGGCGAATCCATGTGCGCAAACACAACGCGATGGGTTTCGCATGCGTCTGCCGCGTGCATGCGCGTGCTGGAGGATCGCCTTCACGCGCGCCTGCAGGGGATTGGCAACGTCGTGTGCAGCCTGTGTCAGCGCCCGCCGAGATAGTCCAGCTTGCCCAGCGGTACGCCGTTGTGGCGGAGGATGGCGTAGGCGGTGCTGACATGGAAGAACACGTTCGGCAGCACGAAGCCGAGCAGGTAGCCGCGGCCGTCAAACTCCAGATCGCCGCGCGTGCGCGTGGAGAGGGTGACGCGGCGCGTTTCCGATCCTTCGAGCTGCGCCGGCGTGAAGGTGCCGAGATATTCGATCGCGCGATCCAGCCGCGCCTGCAACTGCGCGAAGCTGGTTTCGTCGTCATCGAAACGCGGCGACTCCACGCCCGCCAGGCGCGCGGGCGCGAACTTGGCCGAGTCGGTCACCAGTTGCACCTGCCTCAACAGCGGATACATGTCCGGGTACAGGCGCGCCTGCAACAGCACGGCCGGGTCATAGCCCTGCGCCTGTGCATGCGCCTCGGCTTTTTCCAGCAGGTGCTTCAGGTTGCCCAGCGCGCGTTGCAGCACGGGCACGGAGGCGGCGTACATCGACAGTGTCTCGCTCATGATGGTCGGTTCGTGGAAGGAGCGCGCAGCATAGCGATCGCCTTGCGCGCCGATTAGTCCGCCAGCGCGGGAGAGACCATCCCGAAACCTCGCCAAACCCGAGCGTGTGCCGGTGATGGGCATTCGCGGTAGCATCGGGTTCCTTCGCTTGTTCATGCACGCCATGCCGCACTGGTCCGATCTCATCCGCGATGTTGCCGACTTTCCCAAGCCGGGCATCCTGTTCAAGGACATCACCCCGGTGCTGGCCGACACGCGCGCATTCGCGGCGGCGATCGACGAACTGGCCGATCCCTGGCGCGGCGCCAAGCTTGATGCGGTGGTGGGAATCGAATCGCGCGGCTTCATCCTCGGCGCGGCGCTGGCGCGCGAACTGGACGTGGGTTTCGTGCCGGTGCGCAAGCCGGGCAAGCTGCCCGCGCGCACGCTCACGCTCGACTACGCGCTGGAATACGGACGCGATCGGCTGGAGATGCACGCCGATGCGTTGCCGCCGGCCTCGCGCGTGCTGATCCTCGATGATGTGCTGGCCACCGGCGGCACCCTGCGCGCGGCCGTGGCGCTGGCGCGCCTGCAGGGCGCGGAAGTGGCCGGCGCGGCGGTGCTGGTGGAACTGGCGTTCCTGCAGGCGCGCGCACGCTGGGATGATCCGGCGCCGTTGATCGCCGCGCTTGCCTTCTGATCGCGCGCGTTCGCCCGCACCGAGATCGCGCGCACGCCGCGTTGCGATCACGACCGCTAGACTGCTCATCCCGACCGACGGAGTCCGCGCGATGCATCGACTGTTGATCACTGTGCTGCTGGCGCTGCTGTGGAGCACCACGGCGCTGGCCACCGAACCGGCCACGCTGAAGGTCATGACGTTCAACGTGCGCCTGCCCGCCGACGCCGATGGCGAGGATCGCTGGCTCAATCGACGCGATCTGATGGTGCGGACGCTGCGCGAGGCCGGCCCGGACGTGTTTGGCACGCAGGAACTGTACAAGGCGCAGGGCGATTACCTGGTCGAGCATCTGCCGGACTATGCGTGGTTCGGCGTGGGCCGCAGCGGCAGGACCGTCACCGCACAGGCCGATGACGAGCACATGGGCGTGTTCTATCGCAAGGATCGGCTGCGCGTGATCGAGTCGGGCAACTTCTGGCTGTCGGATACGCCCGAGGTGGCCGGCAGCATCACCTGGGGCAATCTGCATCCGCGCATGGTGACGTGGGCGCTGTTCGAACGCACGGCCAATCGGCGGCGCTTCTACCTGTTCAACACCCACCTGCCCTATCGCGACCAGGACGAACCGGTGCGCGAACGCGGCGCGAAGCTGCTGCGCGATCGCATCGCCATGTTGCCGAAGGACGTCGCGGTGATCGTCACCGGTGACTTCAACACCACGCCGGACAGCGGCACGCATGCGGCCATCACCGACGGTCTGGTCGATGCCTGGACGGCAAGCGCGCAGCGCAACGGCCCGGCGGAAACCTTCCATGCCTTCAAGGGTGACGCCGACCGCCGCATCGACTGGATCCTGCTGCGCGGGTTCGACGTGCGGAACATCACCACCATCACCCGCCAGCAGGATGGCCGTTACCCGTCGGACCACTATCCGGTGCAGGCGGAACTGGCGTGGCCGGCGAAGTGACGGGCGCGGCCGCTGATCGCCGGTATCGATACTTCGTCCACGCATCCGCATACGGCCGCGCGGAACGGAGACCGATCGCCCGCGTGATGCACGAGCTACTCCTGCCGAGTCGCGCGCGCGGCGCTGGTCATTCGCGGATCACCGTCACGTAGGCGCCGGTGCCCAGCACGCGGAAGGTATCGCGATCGACGCGATGCAGGCGCGATCCGTCTTCCAGCACGTAGACCGGCGCGTTGTCGTGCAGGGTGGCTTCGCGATCGCGCACGTCACCGGCGCGCCGCACGTCCACGCGGCAGCGGTTGCCGGCATCATCCTGGGCGAAGAAGTAATCGGTATTCATGCGGCGTCCTCTGGCAGCGCCCGGCCGGCGGTCGGGCGGAGTCAGCCTAGCGCCGCGGTCGTTAAGAACGGCGAAGCAAAATGTAAGCGCCGCGTCGCATTGCGTCGGCTTCGTCACAGCACCGGTTGCAGGCGCGGCAGGCGCATCGGTTGCCATGCTCCGTAGGTCAGGCTGCGCCATGCCCATTCGCAGGGTCCGTAGCGGAAGCGCGCAAGCCACCAATGGCTCGCGGCGATCTGCGCACCGAAGATGAGCAACCAGGCCAGCCACCAGACGGCCACGCCCCGCCACGGCCCGATCCCGAACCCGATGCCATAGAACAGCACCACGCCGATCAGGCTCTGCAGGAGGTACAGGGTCAGCGCCATGCGTCCCACCGGCGCCAGCACGCCGAGCCAGCGCACCCAGCGCGGACGAAGGAACAGCAGCGCAAAAGCGATCGCATACGCGCAGCCCATCGCCAGTGGACCCAAGCGCAGCAAGGCGCCGCGCACCACCCGGCCCGCGCCTTCGCGCGGCCAGGCTGCATGCGTTCCGATCAGATGCAGCGACGCCATCGAGACGATCGCCAGGGCCGCCGTGATCCACAGCAGGCGCACCAGCAGCGCGCGATGCTCCATGGGCCGCTGCAACAGTCCGCGCCGCCCGGCCCAGTAGCCGATCAGGAAACGCCCCAGCACGAAGCAGAACAGCGTCCAGTTGGCCAGATGGCTCCAGTTCGCCATCCGCGCATTGCTCAGGAAGGCCTGTCGCGGATCCTCGCCGAGGAGCGCCTGCAACGTGCTTGCATAGATCTCGGCGCGGGTGACATGCAGATTCGTCCAGCCCATCCACGGTTGCAGCAGCGTCGGCAACAGCACCGCGATGAACAGGCCGCCCCACAGCAGCAGCGCATCCGGCGCGCGCCGGAACAGCACCAGCACCAGACCGATGACCGCATAGATGAGCAGGATGTCGCCCCACCACAGCAGGTAGGCATGCAGCGCGCCGATCACCGCCAGCCAGAACAGCCGGCGCAGGAAACGTCCCAGCCCGGCTTCGCCGCGCGCGCCGGCGCGTTCGATCTGCACCGCGAATCCCAGCCCGAACAGCAGCGAGAACACGGTGATGGCCTTGATGTTGACCAGCCATTCCATCAACTGCACGCCGAACGCATCGAACGTCGATGTCGGCAGCGCCGCGCGCTCGGCCTCGGTCATCAGTTCGTAGAGGCTGAGGTAGCCGAGATTGGCGAGCAGCACGCCGGCCAGTGCGAAACCGCGCAGCGCGTCGATCAACAGATGGCGTTCTTCCGGATGCACCGGTGCCGCGGCTTCACGCATGGGTCATTGTCTTCCCTGGACGGACGCATCACCGCCACACGCCGCCGTAGCGTCCCCTCGCGTGATCGATGCCGGGCGAATGTAGCACCGCCGTCGCGATCGTGCGTGTGCCGTTGCGCGAAGTGGGTCACGACTCCGCATGCGGGCCGATCGCGATCGCGCGCGGCGATCCCTGCATGCCCGCGCCGCCGTCGGCAAGCGACCGGCGAGCCCATGGGTGGAACAATCCGATGCCCCCGCGGCGCTCGTTGTCATCACGGCCGCTGGCCTATAGTCGCCGCGTCCCCGCACAGCGGTCCTCCCCGGAGCACGTCATGGCCAAGGTCCTCGTTCTTTACTATTCCTCCTACGGTCACATCGAGAAGATGGCCGAAGCCGTCGCCGAAGGCGCGCGTTCGACCGGCGCCAGCGTCGACATCAAGCGCGTCCCCGAGCTGGTGCCGGAGGAGGTGGCGAAGAAATCCCACTACAAACTCGATCAGGCCGCACCGATCGCCCGCATCGAGGAGCTGGCCGACTATGACGCCATCATCGTCGGCACCGGCACGCGCTTTGGCCGCATGGCCTCGCAGATGGCCAACTTCCTCGATCAGGCCGGCGGCCTGTGGGCCAGCGGAGCGCTCAATGGCAAGGTCGGCGGCGCCTTCACCTCGACCGCGACGCAGCACGGCGGCCAGGAGACCACGCTGTTCTCGATCCTGACCAACCTGCTGCATTTCGGTCTGGTTACCGTCGGCCTGCCCTACAGCTTCCAGGGCCAGATGCGCCTGGATGAAGTGACCGGCGGCAGCCCTTATGGCGCGACCACCATCGCCGGCGGTGACGGCTCGCGCCAGCCGAGCGAAAACGAACTGGAAGGCGCGCGTTTCCAGGGCAAGCAGATCGCCCAGGTCGCCCGGAAACTGTTCGGCTGATCACAGCGCCCGCGCGCATCCACGCTCTATCCTCGTGGCCTGCATCGAGCAGGCCACGCGCATTCTGGCCGGCACGCTCGTTCCAATCCGTAGTCCAGTAAGAGCCCGCCGAAGGTGGGCACGGCAGGAGAACGCGATGGCCCGGATGGAAGCGCCGTACTACCCGATCATCTACGTGCGCGGTTACGCGATGACGCGCGGCGAGATCGACGAGACCACCGCCGATCCGTTCTGCGGATTCAACCTGGGATCCACCGTGTTCCGCGCCGTCTCGGATCCGGATCGCAAGCCGCGCAAGTACGTGTTCGAGTCGCCGATCGTGCGGCTGATGTCGGAGTTCGGCTATTCGGATGTGTACGAGGACGGCCGTGACATCCTCGATCCCGAGTGGGAAACCGATGCCGAGGGCAAACCCACGCGCAACCGGCTCGGCACCCGCTCGATCATCATCCATCGCTATTACGACAGTGCCTCGCAGTTGTTCGGCACCGGCAGGACGCCGAAGGTCGAGACATTCGCGCGCGAGCTGGGCGATCTGATCCTCAAGACGCGCGATCTGGTCTGCGGCAATCCGGACAACGGCGTGGGCCCGGCGGATTTCCGCTGTTATCTGGTCGCCCACTCGATGGGCGGACTGGTATGCCGGGCATTCCTGCAGAATCCCGCGCTGGATCCGCGGCAGGCGCGCCGCCACGTCGACAAGCTGTTTACCTACGCCACGCCGCACAACGGCATCGACGTGGCGGGCATCAACGTGCCGCGCTGGCTGTCGGCCTTCGACATGAACAACTTCGATCGCGACAGCCGCATGCCCGAGTATCTGGATCTCAAGGCGGCCCATCGCCGGCATGGACGGGTGGATCTGATTCCCGAGGATCGCTTTCCCTCGCGGCGGGTGTTCTGCATGGTCGGCACCAACCGGATGGATTACGAAACGGCGGCGGGACTATCGCGCACCTTCGTCGGCCACGGCAGCGACGGACTGGTGCTGATCAAGAACGCGACCCTGCGCGGGCTCAACGCCGATGGCAGTCTCGGCGCGTACTGCGCCAAGGCGTTCGCCTATCGGGCGCATTCGGGCTTCTACGGGATCGTCAACAGCGAAGAGGCGTTCCAGAATCTGGCGCGGTTCCTGTTCGGCGACGTGCGCGTGGACGTCTGGCTGGACGTGGATGACGTGCGCCTGCCCGCGCCGGTGCAGAACGCACAGGCGCAGGGCCGCGAAGTCGATGCGCTGTATCAGGTGGAACTGCTTGCCGCGCCACGCGGCAAGCTGTGGTATCTGACCCGGCGCGTGTCGGAAGAGGACTCGGTGGCCTGCTTCTCCCACAAGGAATGGAAGCAGACGCGATCCCACTATCTGTCGAGCGTGTTCCTGGCCAATCGCGCGCGCGTCAATCCGGATCGCCGCTCGCTCTCCTATGCGATGACGCTCGGCGTGCGCGTGCCCGATTACGAAATCGAACGCAAGCTGTGGATCAACCAGCATTACGAAGGCGGCTACCTGTTCCGCAATTCGCTGATCCTCGAAATGACCCCGCCGTCGCAGCCCGGTGGCCGCTGGAAGGTCAGCTATGCCTGGCAGGATGCCGGCGTGGCGATGGCCGACACCGAGATCGATCCCACGCGCATCGACGATGAGGAAGTGGAAATCGCCATCCCGTTCGACAGCCACACCATCGCGCCGGACGGCAGCCAGCAGCCGACAGTGCCGGGCCTGCGCGGGAAGATCCGCCTACGGATTTCAGCCTGGAACGCGTGATGGCGTGTGTGGTCCATACGTGCGCGACCCCGGTTGCAGGAGCGGCTCTGGCCGCGATCTCATGCGCGGCACTTCGCTTGCACTGGGAGGTGAAGCGTTCCAGCTTGCTTCAGCAGACGCCGGCCGGTCTCGGCTTCCTGCACACGCGAATGCCGCCACGCGTGATGCGTGACGGCGCATGTGGGCTACCGAGTAAAGGGCGCGCGTTGTGCGCTCGCTTCGGGCCGGATTATTTGCGGCCCATGTGTTCCTGGTGCGCGGCCTGCATTTCGCTGGCATCCACCGAGCCGTCGCCGTTGCGATCGCTTTCGCGGAACATCTTCTCCGATCCGGCCGCATGTTCGGCGGCCGAGAGCCTGCCATCGCCGTCGGTGTCGATCTGCTTGATCTTGTCGGCCGAGGACATCGCCTTGCCATCGGCCTTGTCCTTGTGCGCGGCGTCCATTTCGGCGGCAGTGACGAAGCCGTCCTTGTTGGTGTCCAGACGCGTGAACATCTTCTGCGCACCGGCGCTGTGTTCGGCGGCGCTGACCTTGCCGTCGCCGTCTGTGTCCATCGCCTTGGCCTTGTCGTCCTTGCCCGGATCGTGTCCGGCCGCAAAGGCACTGGCCCACAGGCCCAGCATGCCCACCACCAGCAAGGTATGGCGAGTCGCGCTCTTCATGGGAATCTCCGGTTTACCGGCGCGGGGAGGTCGGCGTGGCGACAGAGTGCGCGCGCGGAAGTGATGAACAGGTCAACGCGATGTGCAGGATTCGCTGCACGGCCGTGATCGCCGCCACGGTTTCATCGTGGACCGTGGGCGCCGGGTGCCGCGGTGTCGGGTCGCGGATATCGCACGCAAGCACGCTGCGTTGCGGGCCGGGCCGTCGTACGGCTGTGATAAGGTCGCGTCACGGCCACGACGGAGGTTCACATGTCAGCTTCCCGGTCCATCGCCACGCCAGTGCCGGTTTCCAGTTCCAGTGGCCGGCTGCGCAGCGTGTTCGCCACGGTGCTCATGTTGGTTGCGTGCACGGCGTTCGCGCAGAAGCAGCAGGTCACGGTCACCAGGACCACCACGGCGCTGCCCGGTCCGCGCTATGCCTATGTGGCGATGCCGGCGTCAGCATCCACTGATGCGAACACGACGGTGCAGTCGCCGGAATTCCGCGAACGGCTGCAACAGGCGCTCGACAACGCCTTGCAGGCCAAGGGATATCGGCGCGTCGAAGGCGCCAGCGAAGCGGATTTCCTGGTCGCCTATCGCGTCGGCGTCGAGCAGGTCGATCACGTGGACGTCAAGGACGTGCCGGCGCCGCGTTCGGGTCCGGTGCCGCAGGCGGCGATCGAATGCCGGGCCGGCGGCTGCTCGCAACTGGTGACCGCCGATTCGGCGGGCGTGCCGACGCTGCGCACGACGACCACCCAGAGTACCGAAGGCAGCCTGCTGATCGAAGTAATCGAGCCCAAGACCATCCGCGTGCTGTGGCGCGCCCGGGATCAGGGCAAGGTGACGCGCCGCGACGGCCAGCAGTCGCGGCTCGATGCCATCGCGCGGCAGACGCTGGATGATCTGCCTGCGCTGCCGCGCTGAGTGCCACACGCATCGGCGATCACGATCGCCTCGTCATTCGAAGATCGGAGCCTTTCATGGAAACCCAGGAACTGCATCGCGGACGACTCATCGACCACATCCAGTTGGTGGTGCGCGATCTCCCCGCCAGCCAGAAGTTCTACGGCGCCGTGTTCGACGTGCTGAAGATTCCGATGGGCGGCACGGCCGAGGATTATTTCTGGGCCGACGAACTGTTCGTCTCCACCGCCGACAGCGAGGCCGCGCTGGGCGAGTTGACCGGTCGCGTGCATCTGGCGTTCCAGGCGCAGGATCGCGCGATGGTCGATGCCTTCCACCGGGCCGCGGTGGCCGCCGGCGGCAAGGACAACGGCGCGCCCGGCGAGCGGCCCTACCATCCCGGTTATTACGCGGCGTTCGTGCTGGATCCGGATGGCAACAACATCGAGGTCGTTCACCACGGGCAGGCCAAGCGCAGCGCCGCGTCGGTGAAGATCGAGTTCTAGGCGACATCCGCGCGGGCATCACCGCGCCGATTCCACTTCAGGCCACGCGTTGCGCGGCGTTCTTCTCGCTGCGCTGCCGCAGGATCAGGCGGAATGCCGGGCCGGTCAGCAGCGTCGAAAGCACCGCCAGGGTGACGAGCGCGGCGAACGCATGTTCGGAGAGGAGGCCCGCGTCGCGCAGGATGGTCGCGGCGACGATTTCCATCAGTCCCTTGCATTGCAGCAGTGCGCCGACCGCAAGCGTTTCGCGATGGGAGAATCCGGCCACCGGCGGACACAGCCGCACGGCCAGCAGCTTCGAGGCCACCGAGAGCACCAGCAGCAGCAGCGATGCCTGCAGCGACGCCCAGCCCAGTGCATCGCCATCGATCTTCAGCCCGCTGTGGCCGAAGAACAGCGGCGCCAGCGCGACCAGCGCGAACCGGCCGAGCGTTTCCACCGGCAGGCGTCGCGTCCAGTTCGGCGGCAGGATCACGCCGGCGAAATACGCGCCGAGCAATTCGTGCAGGCCGAGCTGCGCGCTGGCCCACGAACCGGCCGCCAGGGACAGCGGCAACACGATCACGATGATCGGCAACGGAGGCGTCCAGCCATGGCGCTGGATCAGGCGCGATCCGATCGCCATCGCGATTGGCGTGATCACCGCCACGGCATGCCACAGCGATCCGCCCAATTCGCCCGCGCCACGATTGGCGGCGAAAAGCAGCAGGGCCAGGCCCATCCACAGCACCGCGTCATCGACCACCGCCAGGCCGACCGCCACCTGCGTCAGGGGACGATGCAACGGCCCGAGTTCGCGCACGATGCCGATCAGCACCGGCAATGCGCTGACCGCGACGCACAGTCCGATCGCCAGCGAACCCAATCCGTCACCGGCGCGCGGCGGCGCCCAGTGCTCCAGCCCGGTGAAATAGCCATAGGCCGCGATCGAACCCAGCACGAAAGGCAGCAGCAGCGCCGTGGCCGCACTGGCCATCAACCGTGCCGGCGTGGCGCGGTAGCGCGAAGGCTCGCTGTCCTGATCGCCGTCGTACTTGAAGTGCCGCGTTTCCAGCCCGGCCGTGAATGCCAGCAGCAGCACGCCGATCCAGCCGATGCGATCGCCCCATAGCGAAGGCACGCCCAGTGTCCGCGCGCCACCGCTCGCGGCCAGCACCAGACCGATGATGATCGGAATGACGGCGATCGGAATCGAGCGTCCCAGCGCGCGCCAGATGCACCAGGCGAGCAGGATGAAAATGCCGGCATCGGCAAGAACGGCGACCACGAGCGTCATGGAACGGGGCTTCAGTGAAAGGGCAGCACCCTAGCACGCATCATGGCGCCGCACCCGGCGCGTAGCTGCGCAGGTAATCCATGTGCGAGGGCAACTGGCGCACGGTCTGCTCCACGTTCTGCCGGATCGTCGACATGAAATGTGAGAGTTCATCCCGGCTCATCACGTCGGCGACAGGATGATGCTGCCTGGGCGCGATGCCCTGCCCCATCATCACCTGGATCCACGAATTTTCGGCGAACAGTTCGGTCGGCACATGGAACACCGTGCCGGTCTCGCGGAACAGTTCGATTCTGTGGCGCAGGGTCGGCGGCAGTTCCATCGTGCCGACGGTGCGCCAGTAGTCATTGTCGCGGCGATTGGTCACCGCGTAATGCAGCACCACGAAATCACGCACGTGCTGGAGCTCGGCGTCCAGGCGCGCGTTGTATTCATTGATGATCTCGGGCGTGATCACATGCGGGAAGCAGTTGAGCAGGCGGGTGATGCCGCGCTGGATCAGATGGATCGTGGTCGATTCGAGCGGCTCGATGAAGCTGCCGGCCAGTCCGAGCGCCACGCAGTTCTTGCTCCAGCATTTCATGCGCTGTCCGGGCCGGAAACGCACCGGCCACGGATCCTTGATGATCTCGCCTTCGAGGCTGGAGAGGAATTCCTGCCTGGCCTCGTCATCGCTCATGTGCCGGCTCGAATAGACGATGCCGTTGCCGACGCGATGCTGCAGCGGAATGCGCCATTGCCATCCGGCCTTGCCCGCGATCGCGCGCGTGTACGGCACCGCGTCGCGCACGGCGGTGGTCTGGGTGGCGAGCGCGCTGTCGTTGAGCAGCCAGTGCGACCAGTCGGTGAAGCCGACATTGAGCGTCTTGCCGATCAGCAGCGCGCGGAAACCGGTGCAGTCGATGAACAGATCGCCTTCGATGAGGCTTCCGTCCTGCAGCTTCAGTCCGGTGATGTAGCCCGAATCGAGATCGGTCTGCACCTCGACGATCCTGCCTTCCACGCGCCGGGCGCCGAAGCCCTCGCTGAACCTGCGCAGGAAGCGCGCATACAGCGCCGCGTCCATGTGGTAGGCGTAGTTCATGCCCTGCCGCGGCAGATGGGCGAAGCGATCTTCCTCGGCCGCGCGCAGTTCCACGCAATAGTCTTCGTAGCGGCTGGCGATGCCGGCATCGCGGGCGCGCATCCAGAAATGCTGGAAGGTCGCCATCCAGTGATCCTTGCCGGTGGTGCCGAAGGAGTGGATGTAGCGGTGCCCGATGTCGCGCCAGTTCTCGAATGAGATGCCGAGCTTGATCGTGCCCTGCGTGGCGGCCATGAATTCGGCCTCGTTGATCTCCAGCAGGCGATGGAAGGTCACCAGCGTGGGGATCGTCGCTTCGCCGACGCCGACGGTGCCGATTTCCTCCGATTCGATCAGGGTGATGTCCAGCACGCGGCCCAGCATGCGCGAGATCGCCGCGGCCGCCATCCAGCCGGCAGTGCCGCCGCCAGCGATGACCACGCGCTTGACCGGCTTGTGTCGGATGTCTTCGTTCGGCACGTTCTGTCCTCAGCGGTTGAGTCGGTGGAGCAGGCGCGCGCGCAGATCGCGCGCACGGTCGGCGTCGAGCGTGCCGAGCACGCGCTGCGCCGGTTCGGGCAGGTGCGCGGCGGTTTCGTCGCCGGCTTCGAACACATAGTGGCGGAACACTTCGCGCCAGATTTCGCGCTGGGCCGGCGGCAGATCGCGCACGGTCAGCAGCGCCAGCATCAGCGCGTTCATCGGCGTGTCCATCCACGCCGGCGTCTGTCGCCACCAGTAATTGACCAGCACGTTGAACGGCTCCAGCCCTTCCATGTGGTGCCACCACATGCTCGGGATCACCAGCGCGTCGCCCGGTTCGAGTTCGGCACCCAGCGCGTGCCGCTGCGCCTGCGCAAAACGCGGGAAGCGTTCGAGATCGGGCTGCTCGAAATCCACCAGGCTGATCGGTTGCCCGGCCGGCGTCAGATCCAGCGGACCGATGTAGAGGTTGCGCAACTGATCCGGCGGAAACAGCGTCACCCGGCGGCGTCCGCCCACGACACAGGCGATGTTGTCGGGCACGTCCTGGTGCGCGGCGATGCGCGTGCGATTGCCGATCCAGATGCTGGCCAGCGCATCGGGCCACGGCAGCGGAAGATCGTTGTGCTGGCGGAAGCCGGGCAGCCACGTATCGATGGTGGTGGACGCCAGATAGATCGCTGGCGGCGCCGCTTCGTGCAGGTATTTGCGCAGCGTTTTCAGCGCCACCGGCATCGGCACCTTTTCGCGGCGGAAATTGAAGTCGCTCAGATCCTCGTTGTAGAAGAAGCGGCCACCAATCTCCGGCGGGCCGACCGTCGCCACCGCCGGTGGCGTCTGCTCGCTGGCGAAGCGCAGCAGGTATTCGATCGCGGCCTCGTGCGACCGGCGCGCGGCCTGCACCATCGGCCAGTGCGCGACCAGTCCGCGCAGGACCATCGGTTGCGTCGGGCGCAGCACTTCTTCGGGCAGATCGCGCCAGTCGAGCCCGGACAGCTCGCGCAGGGGCTCAGCCGCGATCGCCATGGACCCGGTTCGCCCGCGCGATCAGATCGCGGAAGTTCGACATCGACGCCACCACCATGTAGAGCGGCAGCAGGAACCCGGCCGACTGGAAGCGTTGCAGCGCGCCGGCATCGAGCGCGGCCAGCCGCTCTTCGTGGATCGCGTGGAAGCCGGCCAGTTGCTGCTGCGAGCCGTCATCGAGCTGGAAATCCAGCACGAAGGGTTCGAGCAGGCGGTATTCCTCCAGCAGCGCGATGAATGCGGGCAACTGCGCGATGCCATCCCCGAGCGCGCGCAGCACCGAATTGATGCGATCGAGATAGGCGGTGGTGCCACCGTGATCGAGGAACAGCGATTGCCCGTGATCGCCGCGCACGCGCGGGCTGTCCAGATCCAGATGGATCATCGGCTCATCGCCCTGCGTGCCGATCGCGAACGGCTGGCGCTCGATGATGTGCGGCAGCGTGTACGCATCCCATCCCTGCTCGCCCAGGAACAGGTTCTGTCCGGGCTTGAAGCCGAACAGCGCCACCGGCTGCCACTGCGCCTGCGTGTCGCGGATGAAGACCAGCGGATAGTGCGCCTGCAGCGATCGGAATTCCGACGGCACCGCCAGCGCGTACATCACCGCGTCGCCGAGCGCCGCGCTGCGCGTGGTGTCGATGCGCACGTGGCGGTGATCGATGTTGTTCAGCAGAACGTGTCGTGCCATGTCGAGAGTGTCTGCGACCCCGGAGCATCATAGGGCCAAAAAAGCGAAGCCGCTGCGGACAGCGGCTTCCGTGTTGCCGCGCGGCCGTGACCGCGCGGTTCCCCGTGTCGCGTCAGAACTTGTAGCGCACGCCCAAGCCGTAGCGCGGGCCGCCCTGCGTCAGCCACAGCACCTGGTTCTTGTTGCGGCCGTGGATGCGCTGCGTTTCGTCGGTCAGGTTGATGCCTTCGAAACTGATGCTCAGGTTCTCGTTGAACTGGTAGCTCACGCTCGCGTCCAACTGACCGTAGGGCTCGGTGTAGTTGGGATTGGCGCCCTGTCCATCGAAGCGGCCGGACAGGAACTTGTCGCGCCAGTTGTAGGCCAGGCGCACCTGCCACTTGTCCTTGTCGTAGAAGCCCACGACGTTGGCCGAATCGCTGAGGCCTTCCAGCGCGAACTGCTCGCCCAGGTTGTAGTCGTCGTAGGTCAGGCTGGAGTTGACGATGGTGTAGTTGGCCGCGATGCCGAAGCCGGTGTCTTCCACCATGTGCTGGATGTTGAACTCCCAGCCGTCCAGCGTGGCCGATTTCTGGTTGGCCGGCGTGTTGATGCGGAAGCTGGCGATCGGATCGCCCGGCTGGCCGACGATCTCGCCGGTCTGCTCGCCTGCCTGGTTGACGCCGGTGCGCGTCACGCCCGGATCGCCGTCATGGTTGAGGAAGATGTAGTTGCGGATGCAGACCATGTCGGTGGCCGAGCAGCCGCCGGTGCCGATCGCTTCGTTCCAGTACGCGCCGCCCACCGGTGTGTGCAGGTTGTAGGGCGTGCCGACCACTTCGGTGGTGCCGACGTAGTTGTCGATGTTCTTGCGGAAGTAGCCGGCCGACACGAAGCTGCCTTCGCCGTAGTACCACTCGAACGAAAGGTCGATGTTCTTGGACAGCAGCGGCTCCAGGCCCGGATTGCCCTGGTTGCCGGTGCCGCCGGCCACGCCGAGCTGCTGGGTGAGCGTCTGCCCGCCCTGGATGTCCTGCCAGCCCGGGCGGCCGATGGTGTGGCCATAGCTGGCGCGCAGGATCATGTCATCCCGCAGATCCGCGCTGAAGTCCAGGCTCGGCAGCCAGTAGTCGTACTCGCCCTTGCCTTCGCCGAAACTCGGCTCGGCGAAGATCACGTTGAGCTCGTTGGCCGAACCCCAGCGGATGCCGGTGGCGGTCGGCACCAGCGCGTTGGAGGTGATCTCGGTCTTTTCGTAGCGGATGCCGGCGGCCATGTGCACCGGGATCGACCAGTCCCACGTGGTCGAATACTGCAGGTAGGCGCTGCGCGATTTTTCCTCGGTGCGCAGATCGCGGGTATAGGCGGACGGTGCGACGTAGCAAGTCGGGCAGGCCGGGTTGGCCGCATCGCCCACCTGCGCGGCGCGCGCGCGCAGGCGTTCGAAATCGAACACCAGGAAGCGATCGGTCCACGCCGGATCATTGGCGTTGTAGAAGCTGCCGAAGTAGTTGGACATGTTGTCCGCGTACCAGATGTCGTCTTCGTAGTCGGCCGGCGTGCCGACGCCGCCCCACGTATCGCGCTGGGTATAGCCGTAGGCGGTGCGGTTGTTCACCTCGGTCGCGGCCACGCCGAAATCGAGCGAGGAATATTCGCCGAACTTGAACTTGCCGCTGACCTGGCCCTGTTCCACTTCCGACTTGGTGTAGCTGTTGTGGAAGACCGAACCGGTCACCACGGCCTGCGAGGATTCGACCTGGGTCACGCCGGCAGGCAGTTCGTAATGGACGATCGGCAGATCGCGGCTGTAATCGACGGTGGTGGTGCCGCGCACGAAGGCGGCCACCGCCAGCACGCCGGCCGAACCGTACGGGCTGTCCGGCTTCGATTCCTGCTGCGAGTTGTGGTAATCGAACGACAGATCCAGCGCGTCGCTGACTTCCCAGTCGACATTGAAGCCGGTGGACTTCAGCTCGGACACGGTGGCGAACTGCGCGCCGCCCATGGCCACGTCGGCGGTGCCGCTGGTGAATTCCGAATACGAAAGCGGCGCGGACACCGGGCCGTCGGTCCAGGTGCTCGGACCGGGCTGGAAGTTGAACCACACCGACAGTTCGCTGCGCTGCTGCTGCACCTTGTTCTCGGCGTAGGTGTAATCGGCCGTCATCGTCACGCGATCGGTCGGTGCGTACTGCAGCACCAGTTGCCCGTTGGTGCGCTGGCGCTGCACGCCGTTGACGCTGTAGCCGGTGTTCTGCGGACGCGAGTAGACATCGCCCAGCTCCGGCCGATTGGTGATCAGTTCCGAACCGGGCTCGCCGACCTGCGGCAGGCGGTTCCAGCTGGTGGTGTCATCGCCGCGGAACTTCGCCCAGCCATTGGCGACCGAGGCCTGGCTGAAGCCGAAGTCGCGCTCCTGGTAGCTGGCCGACACGCCGATGCCGAACTTTCCATCGGCATAGGTGTTGCTGAAGATGCCCGAGACTTCCGGTGTGATCGATTTGCCTTCGAACGTGCGCGGCAGGTTGTCGACCGTCGTATCGTGCATCGCCTTCACGCCGAAGCTGGCGATCATGCCGTCGTGATCCAGCGGGCGCGCGGTCTTCACGTTGAGCGTTGCGCCGATGCCGCCGGCGGGCGTGGCCGCGCGGCTGGTCTTGTAGACCTCGATCGCGCTGACCGCTTCGGCGGCGAGATTGGCGAAGTCGAACGAGCGCGAGTTGGAAATGCCCGCACCGCCCGAGCCCAGGCTCGCGCCCGGCATCTGGCGGCCGTTCAACAGCACCAGGTTGAAGTCGGGGCCGACGCCGCGCACGGTGACCTTCGAACCTTCGCCGAGCTGGCGATCGATCGACACGCCGCTGATGCGCTGAAGCGCTTCGGCCAGGTTGGTGTCCGGGAACTTGCCGATGTCCTCGGCGGTGATGCCGTCGACCACGCCCTGCGAATCGCGCTTGAGGTTCATCGACGCTTCGAGGCTGCTGCGGATGCCGGTGACCACGACGCTGTCGAGCGTGGCCGGATCCTGCGCGTCGGTGGAGGCATTGCCGGCGCTGCTGTCTGCCTGCTGGGCCCAGGCCGGAGCGGTCAGGGCCAGCAGCAGGGCCGACGTGAGCACCTTCTGCTTCGGAACGAACTGCACTTTCTTCATGGATCTTCCCTCCCCGGAAAACATGCGTTCTGGTGGACGACGCGAATGCGTTTGAAGTCGCGAGACGTACGGCATCTCACATTGCGGCGCATTGGAACGCGCAATTGACAGCGTTGTCAACATTGCTCCGCAAACACCCGAATATGCAAAAAACGCCTTGTTTTTCGAGGTTTCGCCGTTGTTGCGATGCAACTGAAATCGTTTTCTTCCGAACCGCGCTCACGCAGATCCGGAAAATTTCCAGTGCGTCTGTAACGACGATTATTGAAGCGGTCCGGCTTTGGTATGGGCCGTCGAGGCGGGCAAACGCACGTCCGAACGCGCGCCGTGCAGCACGCTGCTGCGGTGGCGCGGACGATGGGAGCAGCGGCGATCAGCGCTTGCGCGGCGGCTGCGTGGATTCGCGGAACAGCAACTGGTGTTCGACATGCACCATGCCGCCCGCGCCCGGCGAACGTATGCGTTCGAGCAGTTGCAGCGTCGCCAGGCGTCCCATTTCGGCGGTGGGCTGGCGCACGGTGGTCAGCGCGGGATAGATGTGCCGC
The DNA here is from genome assembly GCA_023390905.1 of Pseudomonadota bacterium. Taxonomy (GTDB): domain Bacteria; phylum Pseudomonadota; class Gammaproteobacteria; order Xanthomonadales; family Xanthomonadaceae; genus Pseudoxanthomonas_A. The sequence continues at coordinate 95,280 of JAEWBY010000055.1, forward strand.
GCGATCGGCGTGTCATCGAAACCGCAAACGGAGAGATCGCGCGGCACCGACAGTCCGCGCTCGCAGGCGGCGCGGATCACGCCCGCGGCCATGTCGTCGTTGGCCGCGAAGATCGCTGTCGGCGGCTGCGGCAGATCGAGCAGGTGCTGCGCGGCCTCGATACCGGATTCGAACGAGAACTCGCCCTGCTGCACGAGATCGGCGTCGTATTCGATGCCGGCCGTGCGCAATGCATCGCGATAGCCCTTGTAGCGCCACTGGCACGCGCCGTGCGCAGGCGGGCCCTTGATGTGCGCGATGCGCCGATGGCCCAGCGCGATCAGTCCGGCCAGCAATTCCTGCACCGCGGCGGTTTCTTCCATCATCACGCCGATGCGCCCCTCCGGCTCCTTCGGCGCGATGCACGCGAACGGCACCTCATGGGCCTGCAGGTATTCCAGCACGACCCGATCATCGGTGAGCGGCGGAATCAGCACCACGCCGTCGGGCGCGAAGTTCTCGAACACCGCCTTGAGATCCTCGGCCTTGCGCTGCTTCTGCGTGCCCACCGGCGCCAGCACCAGGTTGTAGTGGCTCGCGCGGCAGGCCTCGAGCATGCCGCTCTGCACTTCCATCAGGTAATTGCGCGAAGGATTGTTGTAGACCAGCGCGACCACGTAGGAGCGCTGCCCGGCCAGGCTGCGCGCGGACAGGTTCGGACGGTACTGCAACTGCTCGACCGCGCGCATCACCCGCGCGCGCATTTCGTCGCGCACGTTGGGCTCGTTGTTGAGCACGCGCGAGACCGTCTTCATCGATACGCCGGCGGCGGCAGCCACATCTTCGATCCGACTACGCATGGGTGCTTTCCGCTCCGTTGTCACTGCTCTGGCCAGCCGTTGGGCGCGACGGATTCTGACAGCGCGCCGCACGGATTTGTATACGTCTGTCCCGCAATCGGCCGGATCGGCGCGCACGCCGTGCTCGATGTTGCAGGACAGCATGGCCGCGATGACGCGCCGCACCTTGCCGCGCCAGCTTCCCCGCTCTACCTTTAGCGTTGGCTGACAGCGCTGTCAAACCGCAGGCGCCTGTCTCGCGGATGCGCCATCCGCACAGAATCCGCTATCCCCCATCCGATCGAGGGCTTCGATGACACATTCCCCCCTGTTCGCCGCCGCCGGCCTCACCCTGTTGTTTGCCTGTGCGCTCCCCCTGCACGCCGCCGACCGCGCGGGCGGCAGCCAGGTGACCATCTACACCACCGCCGACGGCACGCAGCAGCGGTTGTCGCAGACCGGCACGGTCACCCTGCGCGAAGGCCATGCACTGACCGAGCGCGAGAACTCGGTGTTCGTCAATCCGGGCAAGCAGTACCAGACCGTGCTCGGCATCGGCGGCGCGATCACCGACGCCAGCGCCGAAGTCTTCGCCGGCCTCTCGCCGGACAAGCAGGCCGAATTCCTGCGCGCCTATTACGACAAGGACCAGGGCATCGGCTACACGTTGCTGCGCACGACGATCCACAGTTCGGACTTCAGTTCGTCCAGCTACACCTACGTCAAGGAAGGCGACAGGAAACTGTCGAGCTTCTCGATCGATCACGATCGCCAGTACCGCATCCCGATGATCAAGCGCGCCATCGCGGCGGCCGGTGGAAAAATCACCACCTACGCCAGCCCGTGGAGCGCGCCGGCGTTCATGAAGAGCAACAACCACATGCTGCGCGGCGGTTCGCTGCTGCCCGAGTACAGCGATGCGTGGGCGCAGTACTTCACCAAGTTCATCGCCGCCTATGAAAAGGAAGGCATCCCGCTGTGGGGCATCACCATCCAGAACGAACCGATGGCGACCCAGACCTGGGAATCGATGCTCTACACCGCCGAGCAGGAACGCGACTTCCTCAAGAACCACCTCGGCCCGGCCATGCACAAGGCCGGCTATGCCGACAAGAAGATCGTGGTGTGGGATCACAACCGCGACATGATGGCGTATCGGGCCAAGGTCATCTTCGATGACCCGGAAGCGTCCAAGTATGCGTGGGGCATGGGCTTCCACTGGTACGAAACCTGGGCCGGCTTCGATCCGATGTTCGGCAACGTGGCCGAAGTCGCCAAGGCGTATCCGGACAAGCCGCTGATGCTGACCGAAGCCTCGGTCGAGAAATTCGATCCCGCGCGCTACCAGTACTGGCCCAACGCCGAGCGCTACGGCAGCCACATGATCAACGACCTCAACAACGGCGCGGTGGCATGGACCGACTGGAACATCCTGCTCGATGAAAAGGGCGGCCCGAACCATGTCGGCAACTTCTGCTTCTCGCCGATCCACGCCGACACCCGCACCGGCGAACTGATCTACACGCCGAGCTATTACTACATCGGCCACTTCTCGAAGTTCATCAAACCCCAAGCGCGTCGCCTCGGCACGGTGACCAGTCGCAGCGTGCTGATCGCGACCTCCTTCCGAAACGCCGATGGCAGCATGGCGACCGTGGTGATGAATCCGACTGACAAGGAACTGGCCTACAACTACTACGTGGGCACCGAATCGGCCGAAGTGAAGATCCCGGCGCACGCCATCCAGACGCTGGTGCATTGATGAAATCCCGGCGCTGGCTGCTGGTATTGCTGCTGGCGCCGGTCACCGCGTGGACGGCGCAGCCGGCGCCGTTCACATGGCCCGACGGCAAGCGCGCGGCCGTCAGCCTGGCCTATGACGACGCGCTGGATTCGCAGTTGGACAACGCGATCCCGGCGCTCGATCGGCGTGGCTTCAAGGGCAGTTTCTATCTGCAACTCTCGCGCGATCCGGTGCGACTGCGCATGGAGCAGTGGCGGCATGCCGCGCGCAACGGACACGAGCTGGGCAACCACACGCTGTTCCACCAATGCGCCGGATCATTGCCGGATCGCGACTGGGTCGAACCGCAGCGCGATCTCGACACCACCACCGTGGCGCAGATGCGGGATCAGATCCTGCTCGCCAACGTGATGCTCACCGCGCTCGACGGCCGCCACGAACGCACGCTGACCATTCCCTGCGGCGACACCCGCGCGCAGGATGGCGACTACCGGTTGGCGGTCGCGCCGGCCTTCGTGGCGATCAAGTACGGCAGTGGGGCGGTGGTATCGGACATGGCCACGCTGGATCTGTCCGCAGTCCCGGTCACCACGCCGGTCGGCGCCAGCGGTGAGGCCCTCATCGCCCAGGTCGAGGAGGCGGCGCGCCGCGGCACCATGGTCAACTTCACCTTCCACGGCGTCGGCGGCGACTACCTCAGTGTCTCCAATGAAGAGCACGAAACGCTGCTGCGCTATCTGGCCGAGCATCGCGACGTGTACTGGGTCGATACCTTCGTCAACCTGATGCGCCATGTCCGCGCGCAGCGCGAGCAGGCCGCCGCACCCTGACCGGGATTAGCCCGCTCGCTCAATCCGCCTTCACCTGGAACGGGAAGTTCGCATAGGCCGCATGGCCCTTGCCGTCGAGCACCTCGACGAACAGGCGATAGCCGCCGCCGCGCTTCGGCGCGCGGAACCGCAGGCGTCCGTCCGCATCCGGCTGCATCTGGACATCAACCAGCGCGGGCACGGTTTCCGCATCACCGCCAATGGATTGCGCACGGCTCTCGTCGCGCAGCGTCCAGCGATAACGCAACGCGTCACCATCGGCATCGCTCGCGTCCACGCGTGCTTCGGCCCATGCCGCCGGCGCCAGCGACACACTGCTCGCGGCTTCGCGATCGTCCACCCGCAACGGCGAAATGGCCGGTGCGCGATTGGCCGGCCAGCGCGAGGTCCATGCATGTTCCATGACATCCACGCTCGGCGTGGATTCGCCGCTCGGCAGGAACAGGCCGTACCACGTGGGCGTGCGTTCCTGTTTCTGGCCCCACAGGAACACATACGAACCCAGGCCCTGCCGCCGATCGCTGGCGATGTAGCGCGCATAGCGTTCCTGCAGGCGCGCCGCCTTGCGCGAGGCGTCCTCCTCGATGGGGGCATTCCACGCGGTCAGCGGGCTCTCCCAGTGGCCGGTCGGCCCCCATTCGGTGACCACGTACGGACCGGTCCACTGGCTGGCGTGCAGCATTTCCGGCAGCGCCTCGATATCGCCGTACAACTGGACGCCGATCAGATCCAGCGCGGGCGCACGCGTTTTGATCTCGGTGATCAGGGGCGCGTTGAGGCCGGCCAGCGTGGTCATCACCGGATGCGCCGGATCGATGCGATGGATCGCTTCGGCGATCGCGCCCACTGCGTTCCAGACGCGCGGATTGCGATGTTCGAGGTTGAGCTCGTTGCCGACCACCCACATCAGCACGGCCGGATGATGCCTGTACAGTTCCACTTCCTGGAGGATGCGTCGCTGCTGCGCCTGCACCGCGGCCGCATCGTCGTAGTCGAAGCCATGCCGTTCCTTGGCCACCTCGATGCCCATCGCGACCATCAGGCCCAGTTGGCTGGCCTGATCCAGCATCGCGATCACCCGTTCGCGGTCGAGCCCCGTGCTCCATGTGCGGAACGAATTGGCGCCACGCGCGGCCAGCGCCGCGGGATCTCCACCGGAAAGTCCCGCCCCCCGGATGTAGTACGGCTGGCCATTGACCTGCAGCACATACCGATCATCTTCATGGACGATGCGCACCTGTGAGGGCGTGGCGTCCCGCGGTGCGCCGGCGAAGGCGTGCGGGAGTACAACCGCGCACAGCAGGAGCAGCAGCCCCATGCGTGTGCGCCGGGAAATCGTAGTCCGCTTCATCTGCAGTCCCGCATCGGCCAGGGAACCGCACGGTTGCATCACGCCATGGACGCGTCAAGCGCGGCGGCGCCGCACGCGCGACGCCTTGTCTTGCGCTCAACGCGCCGGAAGCACGCTGCGCGGATCCACCGGTTCACCGTCACGGCGCAATTCGAACCCGAGCTTGGCGCGATCGGTGCCGACGCTGCCCATCTCGGCAATCACCGCGCCAGCCGCCACGCGCTGGCCTTCGCCGACCAGCCGCTTGCGATTATGCGTATAGGAGGACACCCAGCCGTTGTCGTGCTTGATGACGATGGCTTCTTCCAGTCCCTTTGATCCCGCGCCCGAATACAGCACCGTACCGGACGCCACCGCACGGATCGGTGCGCCGGGCTGGCCAGCGATGTGGATGCCGGCGCTCGCATTGCCGGCCTTCATCGAAGTGACCGTGCCCTCGGCCGGCCAGATCCAGGCCGATTGCGTGCGCGTGGTCGCCACCGGTCGGGGCGCGGGCAGCGGCGTCGTGGTGACGATCGGTGCGTCCAGCGCAATGGCCTGCGTACTGGCGGTCGGCGGCGCGCAGCGATGGGCGCCCTGCGGTGCACGCGTGACCAGGCGTTGTCCCGCATGGATGACATACGGCGATTGCAGGCAATTCCACGCGGCCAGATCCTGCACCGGCACGCCGCTGCGACGCGCGATGCCATACAGCGTGTCGCCCGTGCCGACAAGCACGTCCTGCGTGCCGTTCGGTGTGGATGGCGGATAGACTGTTACGCGCGAATGCGTCGAACAGGCCGTGATGCCGGCGCAGCAGAGGATGAGAAAAATGAAACCGGACCGACGCACGACAGCTCACCGCAACCACGAGGGGGCGCGAAATTACCACGCGTGGAGCCGGCGTCCCGCACCGCGAAGCGACGAAAAAACCAATGGGCAAGCATCGTCAAACGCAGAATCAATCATCATCAAGAAATGCCGGACCCTGCGCTACAAACGCGCGGCATTCGCCCGTTCTCGAATTCCGGCCAGCGTCCAATCGCGCAGCAGTTGCCCGTTCTCCCACACGGTGATCATCGCGTCGTCGTGGCCCGGCGGCTTCCGCACCTCCGCGAGCGAGGCCGCGTGCGCGGGGATCGGCACCGTGCGATACGCGCCGGTCTCCCGATTGACCAACAGCGTCATGCGTCCGCGCTTGCTCTGCTTGCCCTTGTCGGTCACCGGATCCTTGTAGACATCGATCCATTCGCCGTTGACCCGCGCGGCCGAACACTTGAGCGCGAACTTCTGCGTATCGCGATCCAGCCGCTGCAGCAGCGCGCCGCCCATGCCGAAAGCCAGATTGTCGGTGGCGTAGCCAGCACTGGTGATGCGGTCGAGGATGGCGCGGATGCTGGTGGGATTGATACCGTCGCCCTGGATGACGCGCACATGGTTGAGCACCTTGTAGCCCTTGCCGTTGACGGTATGGCCGAAGGCTTCGTCCAGCAGCTCCAGACATTGATGCACCACGCCGACCGGATCGCCCGAGTCCGGCCGGATCACCACGGTCGCGCCGGAATCGATCACTTCCTGGCGCAGCGTCCGCCCCCAGTGTTCGACAATCGCGCGGAAGATATCGTAGCTGTCGGAGACCACCGCCACGATCGCCCCCGGCTTGGCGAACTGCCGCAGCATGTTGCGGTAAGCATCGACCTCATGCTCGCGCCCCCAACTGGTGATCGTGCTGTGCTCGGCGGCCGGTATCGAGAAACCCGCCATCGGCTCGTGATAGTGCGCCCGGGCGAAGCACAGGCCGGAAACCGTATCGGTGCCGAGAAAGTTCACCAGATGGGCTGCGCCGCCGATCGCGGCCGATTCGAGGCTCGACACGCCGCGCGCGCCGAAGTCGTGCAACTTGAAAGGCAACTGCCCTTCCGGATCGTCGCTCGTGCGTTCGAGGAACTGGCGAAGGGTCTGCTTCGCATGCCAGCTGATCGTGGCCACGGTGATCGGATACCAGATCCTCAGCAGCATCGTTTCCAGATACGACGGTACCCAGAAGGCGCGCGGATCGGTGGATTCGATCGTCATCAGCGCCTGATGGGTGGGCACCACGCTGCCTTCGGGCACGGCGCGGATGCGGATCGGCAGCAGACCGCCATGACGTTCGACGATATACCGCCAACCGGCCTCGTTGAACGGCTCGCCATGCGCGGCGAACACATCGCGCGCCTCATCGACATCCGCATGGGTGATCGGTCGCGACAGATATTCCTTCAGGATGGCCTGCAGGCCGAAGAACAGCGTGCGATCGTGGATGCCGCCGCGCGACTCCACGTAGAAGAATGTCGCATCCGTGTTCGGCGGATACTGCAACCAGTGGCTGGCTTTGTAGCTGTCGGTGTTGAGCAGCAGATTGTCGAGGTATCGCATGGGAACGCTCCTTTGTTCCGATGATACCGGCAGGCCGATCCGGCGCGGCTGGCCCAGTGGCGTTGGCACGCGCTCGTGCGGAACAACCCGTGCGCGTGGCCCGAAGTCTGTCCCGGCTGCATGGACACCGCGTCCGGCGGCCGGATGCGTGCGTCACACGCAATGCCGCGCGTGCGCGTGTGCGCCGCCGTTCATGGCACTCCACCCACCGTCAGCCACTCCATCCGGAACCACGCCTCGAGCGTCTGCGCAGGTTCCAGCACGCAGGGCGCGAGGTTGAAGCCGTCCGGCGGACCGGTCTGCGGTTCGACGCAGGTGGCGTGCCCGGTCGCGTCGTAGATCACCCAGTGCGTGCAACTGCTGGTCAGGCGCAGCGCCTGCCGTCCACTGCGCAGCACGATCGGCCCGTCATGCAGGAAGCAATCGTCCCATGGCCCGGGCGATGCAGCGCCCGGCGGCAGCGTGGCGATGCCCTGCGCGTCGCGCGGATACATCAGGCGCGGATCGAAATCCAGCCGATCCGGCTTGCGGAACCAGGGATGCCAGCCGATCACCGCCGGCATCGATCGATCGCCCGCCTGCACGGACAGGGTCAACTGCAACGCGCGGGGTTCCAGTCGCAGCGTCTGCCGCGCGACGCCGCCGAACGGCCAGCGCTCATCCTGCGGCAGTGCAAGCGAGAGCGTCGCCGAGTGCGCGTCGTGATGATCGATGCCCCAGGGCAGCCCGAAGCCGACGCCATGGATCGCATGCGCGCCGAGGTTGCGCGGCAACTGCCACTGACGGCCCCCGAAACGGAAGCGTCCGTCGCGAATGCGGCCGGCCCACGGCACCATCGGATAGCTGCCCCAGGCGATCATGGCGTGCGCATCGCCTTGCGGACCGATCAACTGCTCGACGCCCTCCATCCGGATCCGTGCGATGCGTCCGCCGGCGTGCGCGGCGATATCCACTTCGAGCGCGCCTGCGCGCAGCGGCAGCAGCGGACCGGCCGGCATCGGATCGCTCGCGCCGGGTGCCGCTGCATCAACCGCCATACGGATCGATGGTGCGAATGCGCCCGTCCGCGTCATGACGCAGTTCGGTCACCTTGACCGAGCGCAGATGGGTGACGCCGCCGGAGGCCAGCGCGTCGTGATAGAACAGGTACCAGCGACCGTCGAAGGCGCAGATCGAGTGATGGGTCGTCCATCCCACCACCGGCTTGAGGATCACGCCCTGGTAGGTGAACGGACCGTACGGGTTGTCACCGACCGCGTAGCACAGCAGGTGCGTGTTGCCGGTCGAGTATGAAAAGTAATAGCGGCCCGCGTGCCGGTGCAGCCACGGCCCTTCGAAATAGCGTCGCTCGTGATCACCGGCAAGCAGCGGCTGCCCGTGTTCGTCGAGGATGACCACCTCCCGCGCGGGTTCGGCCAGTTGCGTCATGTTCGCGTGCAGTCGCGCCACGCGTGCACCGAGCGCGGGTCGTTCCGGATCGGGCTCGGCGTGATCCGGCGCGTGGACATTGTCGCGGTACTGCTGCAACTGCCCGCCCCACAGGCCGCCGAAGTAGAGATAGTGTTCGCCGTCGTCATCGGCGAACACCGCCGGATCGATCGAGTACGCGCCTTCGATCGGCAGGGGTTCCGCGCTGAAGGGGCCGGCCGGCCGATCCGATACCGCCACGCCGATGCGGAAGCGCCCGTCGGCCTGCCTGGCCGGGAAATACAGGTAATAGCGGCCATCGCGCGTGGCCGCATCCGGCGCCCACATCTGCCGTTGCGCCCACGGCACGTCGTCCAGATGCAGCGCCACGCCGCAATCCACCGCCGGGCCCTGCGGCGACTCCATGCGCAGCACGTGGTAATCGACCATGCCGAAATGGCCGCCGTCATCATCGAAGGGCGCGCCCGCATCGATGTCGTGCGACACGTAGACATGGATCGCACCAACGAAGACGTGCGCCGACGGATCGGCGGTGAAGATGTCCGTCAGCAACGGCGGCGAGATCGCCGTCCGTGCGAATGCCGCCAGTTCTTCCGGCGCGGGAATCGGATCCTCGGCCACGGGGGCTTCGTTCATGGCGTCTTCTCCCGGGATCATGTGGCGGCGCCCGCGTGCAGCCGGCGCTCGCCCAGCTCGCTTTCGATGCGCGATTCCATGCGCTTGTCGATTTCGTAGAGGAACAGCAGGGCCACCGCCAGCAGGAACGGAATCGAGCAATAGAGGCTGACCGCCAGGCGGATGCCGTCGACGGCGGCGGGCGCCTGCGATTCGGCGCCGGCCACGTAACCGTAATGCGCGAGGATGGCGGCGACGAGCGCGCCGCCGATGCTGAGGCCGATCTTCAGCCCGCACAGCATCGCCGAGAAGATGATCGCGGTCGCGCGGCGGCGGTTCTTCCATTCCGAATAGTCGGCCACGTCGGCGATCATCGCCCACAGCAACGGAATGGTGATGCCGTAGCAGAAGCCGTGCAGCATGAAGGACAGGAAGATGATCGGGATCGCGTCCGCTGCGAACCACAGGAACGCCAGCAGGAACAGCGTGGATGCCAGCAACGCACCGCCGAATACATCACGCTTGCCGAAGCGATCGGCCAGCGGCCGAGACAGGCCGATGCCGAGGATCATGCAGATGATGCCGCTGGCGTTGAACAGGCTGAAGGCGGAGGTCGGCGCGTCCTTCGGCCACTGGAATCCGGTCGGCCCCGCGCCGGTGAGCAGTGCATTGAGTCCGGTGATGAAGCGGTTGAAGCCGATGTCCTGCAGGAACGCCGCCAGTGCCGGTTCGCTCAGGTAGTACTGGAAGTAGTAGACATACATGCCGCCTTTCAGCGCCAGGTTGATGAACACCAGGATCGTCAGCGCCAGCATCACCTGCCACGGCCGGTTGCGCGCAAGATCACGCAGATCCTGGCCGATGCTTGATGACTGTTCCGGCGCGGGCACGATGCGCTCGCGCGTGGTGAAGAAGGTGATCAGGAAGAACACCGTGCCGATCACCGCGAACAGGCTCATCACCCTTTCAAAGCCGGCGATGCGATCACCCTGGCCGAGAATCAGCACCAGCGGCAGCAGCAACACCTGGATGGTGAACTGCGCAATCATCACCGCGACGAACCGATACGAGGACAGGCTGTTGCGCTGGGTCATGTTGCCGGTGAGCACGCCGCTCAGCGCCGAGTACGGCAGGTTGTTGGCGCCGTAGACCAGCACCAGCAGCGTGTACGTGGTGAACGCGTAGATGATCTTGCCGCGCTCCCCGAGATCCGGCGTGGTGAACGCGAGCAGCGACAGCACGCCGAAGGGAATGGCCGTCCACAGGATCCACGGACGGAACTTGCCCCAGCGCGTGTGCGTGCGATCGGCAATCAGGCCGATGACCGGCGTGAACACGAATGCGCCCAGCAGTCCCACCACGAAGATGATCGTCGCCGCCGACGCCGGCGGCAGCCGGTACACGTCGGTATAGAAGAACGCCAGATAGGTGATCAGCGTCTGGAAGATCAGGTTCGCGGCCAGATCGCCCAGGCTGTAGCCCAGCTTCTCGATGACCGACAGCGTTTCCGGCGTTCTGGGCATGTGGCGATGATTCCCCGTTGATCGTGGCTGGCGCTCATTCTTACCGGATCGATGTCCGGCCCGTGGCTGCTTCACCGGAAAAGACGGCCCAGCCGGCATGACGCCGGCATGGGCCGTGGAGGAAGCAGACCAGCGTTGTTGCCCCATCCGGACGCCGTGCGCAGGCCGTCCATCCGCGTCGCGCCCGGCGCGTGGATCGGTCACCAGGCGCTCCGGAGAAAAGCGGAGAGCCGGCGCCCGCTGAATCTGTGCGTTGAATGCTGCCGCATCGCTTTCGTCGAGCCTGCACCGTACTCCCCTTCCCGCTTCTGGTGTGTGCGTCTGTTGCGTCGAATGCGTCCCGTGGTGCGCCTGCATGCGCGCCGCGCGGCAGGCTGTGCCCGTGTCGGATGAGCAAACGGCCGCGGCGCTGCCTGGCGGCTGGATGGTAGCGCTACCAGATTCAGGCATGCACGTTGCGGAGCAACATGGGTCGCGGCGTCCTCCGGAAGAACAGGCGCTGATGCGACGCAGCACAGATTTTCCGCCGTGAAAAGCCCGCCGGGCCATTGATGCGCCGCGGAAAGCATCGTCCGCCGGACCGTGATAATGATAGCGCTATCAAAGCTGGACACGCCGGATGCCCGGAACGTGGATCGTGTCCGCAACGACCGCGGCCCGGCGCATGCGATGCCGGTCCGGGTGTTGGCCGACGATGAAGCCGAGATTGAATCCATGCGGGATCGCCCCTGCCCCGCCTTCCTGATTGTCTCCAGACGCAGATGCCATGACCCAGAATCCGCTCCGCCTGATGATCGTGCTGACGCTGCTGGCGCTTTCCACTGCGTGCATGAGCAGGCGGCCGCTGGCCGCGCATCAACCCAAGTTCCTCGGCAGCGCTTATGCGCCCGCACAGGCGGCCGGCTTCGATCGTTACTGGAACAAGGTCACGCCCGAGAACGCGGGCAAATGGGGCGAGATTGAATCGGTGCGCGATCGGATGGACTGGACGCAACTGGACGCGGCTTATCACTTCGCGCGGCGGCACGGTTATCCCTTCCAGATGCACGTGTTGATCTGGGGCAACCAGCAACCGGAATGGATCAAGACGCTGCCGCCGGCCGAGCAGCGTAGGGAAATCGAAGAGTGGTTCGCCGCGGTGGCCGCCCGTTATCCGGATCTGGATTTTGTCGAGGTGGTCAACGAGCCGCTCAACGATCCGCCCGACAAGGACGACGCCGGCGGCGGCCACTACATCGCCGCGCTCGGTGGCGCGGGCCTCACCGGCTGGGACTGGGTGCTGGAATCGTTCCGCATGGCGCGCCGGTACTTTCCACGATCGAGGCTGCTCATCAACGATTACAACGTCACCAACAAGCCGGACAACGCGTATCGCTATCACCGGATCATCCTGCTGTTGCAGCAGGAGGGCCTGATCGACGGCATCGGCGTGCAGGCGCATTCGTTCGCCACGACCACCGAGTGGCCGATGTCCAACCACCGCGCCAGTCTGGATCTGTTCGCCTCCACCGGACTGCCGATCTACGTCACCGAAATGGACATCGATGGGCCGACCGACGCCGAACAGGTCGCCAACTTCGAGCGCGTGTTTCCCGTGTTCTGGGAACATCCGGGCGTGCGTGGCGTGACGATGTGGGGCTACCGGCCCGGCATGTGGCGCGAGAAGCATGGCGCATTCCTGCTGCGCGCCGATGGCAGCGAGCGGCCTGCGATGACGTGGCTGCGTCGCTACGTGGGCGCTTCGAGCGCGGAGTGATCGGCATGCAACGATGCGCTCCGGGTTGCACGCGCGCGATGCGGCATGCGTCTGTCCGCCGGTGCATCGCATGGATCGTGGGCATGGCGTGGCTGGCGGCGTGGCAGGCCGGCGCGGCCGAATCGGCCGCCACGCTGAAGCAGGCGTATGCCGCGGATTTCCGCATCGGCGTGGCCGTCAACGACGACATCGTCAGCGGACGTGATGACGCATCGCGTGGGTTGGTGACACGCCACTTCGATGCGATCACCGCCGAGAACGCGATGAAGGCCGAAGTGCTGAATCCGCGTCCCGGCGTCCACGACTTCGCGGCGGCCGACGCCTTCGTCGCGTTCGGACGTGACCATGGCATGTTCGTCATCGGGCATACGCTGGTCTGGCACAACCAGACGCCGGACTGGTTCTTCCTCGATGCTGCCGGCCGGCCCAACACGCGCACCCAACAGATCGAGCGCATGCGCCAGTACATCGAGCAGGTCGCGGGCCGTTACGCCGGACGCGTCGACGCCTGGGACGTGGCCAACGAGGTCATCGGCGAAGATGGCCAGTACCGCGACACGCCGTGGATGCGCGCGTTCGGCGACGGCGACGATCTGGTCCGCCATGCATTCGAGTTCGCGCATCGGTACGCACCGGATGCGGAGCTGTACTACAACGATTTCAACGCATGGCGGCCGGAAAAGCGCGACGGCATCGTACGCATGGTGAAGATGCTGCAGGCAGCGGGCCTGCGCATCGATGGCATCGGCATGCAGGGGCACTGGGGATTGAACTATCCCGCGCTGCCGGACATCGAGGCCGCGATCGACGCCTATGCTGCCCTCGGGGTGAAGGTCATGATCACGGAACTGGACATCGACGTCCTGCCGCTGACGCGCGAAGGGCAGATCATCGGCACGGTGATGGCGCATCCGCAGTTCCAGCTTCCGGAGTTCAAGCGCTATCTGGATCCGTACCGCGATGGCCTGCCACCCGAGGTGCAGCAGCGCCTGGCCGAACGCTATGCCGAACTGTTCGCGCTGTTCCATCGCAAGCGCGACGCCATCAGCCGCGTCAGCCTGTGGGGCGTGCACGATGGCATGTCGTGGAAGAACGACTATCCGATTCCGCATCGGGTCAATCATCCGCTGCTGTTCGATCGCCAGCGCCGCGCCAAGCTGCCTTCGACGCGGTGGTGTCGGTGCCGTTGCCGCACTCGCCGAACGCGCCGCCTTCGCGCTAGCATCGTGGGCCACTCCCCCCGGTGCCGCTGCATGTCCCTGCTTCCGCGATCCCTCGCTCTGTCGTCCTGCATGCTGATCGCCGCCTGCGCCGCCGCGCCGACGCCGCATCCGGCTGCTCCTTCGATCCAGGAACGCATCGTCGCCTTCGATCCGGCGTTCGAGGCGCTGGTTCCCATCGACGCGCGCATCGAAACCATCGCCGACGGCTTCACCTGGGCCGAGGGTCCGACCTGGATCGGTGAGGCCGACGGCGCCCTGCTGTTCACCGATGTTCCGGAGAACACGCTGTATCGATGGACTCCGAACGATGGGCTGGTGACGTGGATGAAGCCGTCCGGTTACACCGGCCAGGACGGTGGCAGCCTGCGTGAAGCCGGCGCCAACGGACTCCATACCGAAGCCGACGGCCATGTGCTGCTGGCCGATTCCGGCACGCGCCTGCTCGCGCGGCTGGATCCGGAGACGCGGAAGAAGACCACGTTGATCGCGCGCCACGACGGCAAGCGCTTCAACAGTCCCAATGATGTGGTCAAGCGCGACGACGGTCTGATCTTCTTCACCGATCCGCCGTACGGCCTCAACGGGCTGGATGCATCGCCGGTGAAGGAACTCGCCCACAACGGCGTGTACCGGCTCGATCGCGATGGCCGCTTGCACCTGATCGATGACAGCCTGAGCTTTCCCAACGGCGTGGGACTGTCACCGGATGGCCGCACGCTGTACGTGTCCAATTCGGATCCGGCGCGGCCGATCTGGATGGCGTACACGCTCGATGCGCGCGGCGAGGCGGTCGGCAAGCGCGTGTTCGCCGACGCCACCGATCTGCTCGGTGAAGGCGTGCCGGGCCTGCCGGATGGCCTGACCGTATCGAGTGACGGGCACCTGTTCGCCAGTGGTCCCGGCGGGTTGCTCGTGTTCGATGCGGATGGCAGGCGGCTGGGCCGCATCGAGACCGGGCAGGCGATCTCCAACTGCGCATTCGGCGATGATGGGCACACGCTGTACCTCACCTCGCATCATCGCGTGGTGCGATTGCGCGTCAGGGCGAGCGGGCTCCCGCCGCGCTGAGGGCGGAGGCGCAGCACTGCGTTCATACGGATGCGGCGCGTCCGCGTCGCCAGGATCGCAGCATCCGCGTCAGTCCGCACCGGATGGCATGGCGGAGTCGCGCGTGACGTTCGCGCGTCGCGCATGCGGGCCCAGCGATACACCGACAAAGCCGCCCGCCACGTCGGTGCTCAGCATGGTGCCCTCCTGATCACGGGCGAGCCAGCGGATTCCATCGCCGCGATCGAATCCGAAGTCGTAGCGTCCGCCATCGCCGGCGATCTGCAGCGTGACGGTATCGGCCGCCGCGATCGGCTGCGTGGCGATCGTTTCGCGCATGCCGTCGCGGCTGCGCTGCAGGAACACTTCGCCGCCCTTGCCTGCCCGGCGCACGCCGAGAAAGTACCAGTAGCGCTCGTTCTGGAATGCGGCGATGCCAGCCTCCACGCCCTCGTCGGGCCACGCCATCGCGGTCGCCGCATCGAATTTCAGATGCTGCTGCCGGCGCGCGAGGAACGCGGGATTGCGCAATGTCTCCAGGCCTTCATCGAAGGCCGGCACGCGCAACCAGCCGGGCCGCGTCGTCAGGTCGGCCCAGACCGGCTTGGGGACACGCACGTAACGCCACGCGTCATCCAGCGTCGTGCGATCGAATGCGTCGTGCCAGCGGAAGTTGCCGGTCTCCGGTGACTGCGCGGCGTCGGCCATGAACGAAGGGCCGCGAACGATCATCGGGATCGATCGACCGGCCTGCAGGATCACCGGCCATCCATCCCGCCAGTGCACCGGCAGCAGGAAGGTTTCGCGGCCGGTGTTGTAGTGCCGGCGATCGTAGTTGCGGCTGGCGAGGAAGACCGCCCACCACGTGCCGTCCGCGGCTTCGACCAGATCCGCGTGGCCGGCATTGGTCACCGGAAGCTCGCGATCGTCCGGCAGATCGCGCTGGGTCAGGATCGGATTGTGCGCATAGGGCTGGTACGGGCCCCACGCATCGCGGCTGCGCAGCACCACCTGCGAATGCTGCGGGCCGGTGCCGCCTTCGGCGCAGGTCAGGTAGTACCAGCCGTCGCGCTTGAAGACATGCGGACCTTCGATCCAGATCGGATTGGAGGCAGGATCCACGCCGCCGTCCAGCAGCACGCGACGCGGCCCGATGGGTTTGAATGCAGCCAGATCGATTTCCTGCATCCAGATTGCACGGTGCCCGTCATAGCGCGGCGTGCCTGCCGGCTCGCCATTGTTGAGCAGGTAGACGCGGCCGTCGTCATCGAAGAACAGCGAGGGATCGATGCCTTCGATGCCGGGCAGCCAGATGGGATCGGACCACGGTCCGGCCGGGTCCTTTGCGGTGGCGATGAAGTTGCCGCCGGCATCCACCGCCGTGGTGACCACGTAGAAGATGCCGTCATGGTGCTGGATGGTCGGCGCGAACACGCCGCGCGACATGCCCAGGCCATCGAAGTGCAGTTGCGAGGGCCGGTCGATTACATGGCTGATCAGTTTCCAGTGCACCAGATCGCGGCTTTCGAAGACCGGGATCCCGGGGAAATGGGTGAAACTGGAATTGACCAGATAGTAGCGATCGCCTACGCGGGTCAGGCCCGGATCCGCATGGAATCCGGCCAGCACCGGATTGCGGTAATGCCCCTGCGGCAGCGGCGTTTCAAAGACGCGATCCTGCCCGCGGTATTCGAACCAGTCGAACCACGCGGCCGGCCGCGCACGCGCGCTACCGGACACGCCGATCAGGGACAGCACCAGGACCGCAGCCACTGCACGGAAAAAGCACGCATTCATATCGATCACCAGTCCCACATGGAGCCGTCTTCCAGGCGCGCGACCGGAAGTTGGCGGGGTGAATACGGAAAGCGCGCGGCCAGCTTTTCATCAATCTCCACGCCGTGTCCGGGCGCATCACCGACATGCAGGCGCCCGTCGCGGAAGACGTGGTCATGCGGGAAGACCGCGCGGGTCTCCTCGCTGTGCAGCACGTATTCCTGGATGCCGAAGTTCGGCGCACACAGATCGAAATGCAGCGCCGCGCCCAGCGTCACCGGCGAGAGATCCGAGGCACCATGGAATCCCGTGCGCACCTGATGCAGGGCGGCGAAGTCGGCGATGCGGCGCACATGGCTGATGCCGCCGCCATGCGCGAGGGGGATTCGCACATAGTCAATCAACTGCTGCTCGATGAGAGGCTTGCAGTCCCAGATCGAGTTGAACACCTCACCGGCCGCCAGTGGCGTGATCGAATGCTGGCGGATCAGTTCGAACGATTTCGGAGTGTCGGCAGGCGTCGGGTTTTCCAGCCAGAACAGGCGATACGGCTCCAGCGATCGCGCCAACCGCGCCGCCTCGATCGGGGTGAGCCGATGATGCACGTCATGCAGCAGTTCGATCCGGGTGCCATGATCGTGGCGCAGCGTGTCGAACAGTTCCGGCGCCAGTTCCAGATAGCGCGGGGTATTCCACACGGTTTCGGCGGGCAGCGCGCTCTCGGCCGGCTCGTACGGCCGCGCGCCGGTGGACACGCCGTAGACCTTCTTCATGCCGGGCACGCCGCATAGCGCGCGGATCGCAAGGAATCCCTGCTCGCGGAGCGCACCCACCCGGTCACTGGCCTCGGCGACATCGCGGCCGCTGGCGTGCGCGTACACCAGCACGCCATCGCGCGATCGCCCGCCGAGCAGTTGATGGATCGGCAGGCCGGCCATCTTGCCCAGGATGTCCCACAGCGCGACATCGACGGCGGCGATCGCACTCATCGCCACCGGCCCGCGCCGCCAGTACGCGCCGCGATGGAGGAACTGCCACGTGTCCTCGATGCGGCCGGCGTCACGGCCGATGAGGTTGGGGACGAC
Source organism: Pseudomonadota bacterium (assembly GCA_023390905.1). Taxonomy (GTDB): domain Bacteria; phylum Pseudomonadota; class Gammaproteobacteria; order Xanthomonadales; family Xanthomonadaceae; genus Pseudoxanthomonas_A. The sequence goes on from JAEWBY010000055.1 coordinate 112,873, forward strand.
GTGTTCGGTGAGATAGGCCGCCACCGCCAGTTCACGGCCATTGAGCGTGGCATCCCCCAGGCCATGGAGGCCCGAGCGCGTGGCGATCCGCAGGGTGACGAAATTGCGGCCGGGACTGGTGACGATCACACGCGCATCGACGATCTCGCGATCGCGCGCTGAACCCGGACGTGCAGTGATGGCCACGGCCTGCGCGTTCATCGCGCGCGGCCTTCGATGCGCGGCACGGCACGTTCGAACGGTCCGGCCGGCAGGCCATCCTGATCGAACAGCGTGCAGACCGGATTGTCCGCCCAGCAATAGCGCACGCGCGTGGTCGTTTCGTCGGCTTCCGTCAGCACCACGCGACGGCCGCGCAGTTCCGCGCGCGCGTAACGGCAGCGCGCCGGCGCATCGCCGCAGAGCTCGAATCCGATCGGCATGTCCGCGCCATGGGCCACCAGCGGCTGGCGGCTGCTGAACTCGATGATCAGCTGATGTCCATCGCGCGTGACGGCCGCCGGGATCGGTCCGGCGGCTTCGATGTCCTCGCCATAGACCACGTGCCGCGCGACGCGCGCAATGCGGCGTGCGACTTCCTGCTTGTTGGCCGGGTGGATATCGTAGCGATCGCCGAGATCGATGGTGATCGCGATGCCGCTGTGGCGATCCTCGGCCGCGACCTGGCGCTGCGCTTCACGCAGCCCGGCCCAGCCGCTTTCGCCCGGTTGCACCGGTGGCGCGCCATAGCCCGGCAGTTGCACGATGAGCAAGGGAAGATCCGCGCGCCACTGCCGCCGCCAATCCTTCCGCAACGCGCGCAGCAGCCGTGCGTAGTGCGCGGCTTCCCCTGTATTGGCTTCGCCCTGGTACCACAGCGCTCCACGCAGGCCGAACGCACCGAGCGGTGCAATCATCGCGTTGTGCAGCGTCGACAGTCCGGCCGCAGTCTGCCACGGTGCGCGCGGCGGCGGCGCGATCCGGGGCGGTACGATGCGGTATTCCCAGTCCTGCAATCCCGCGCGGCTGCCATCGGCCAGTTCCAGCGCGTGCGCCGATGCAGGTCCGGCCAGGCCGCCGTCGCGACAGGTGTCGAGCACGTTGACGACCACGGTGTTGTCGCCTGCATGCAAGGCACCCGCGGGCACTGCGTAACGGCGCGCATCGCCCGCGCCATAGCTGCTGCCGACGGTCCGGCCGTTGACCCAGGTCGTGTCGATTTCATCGGCCGGACCCAGCACCAGGGTCGCGCCCTGCGCCGCCTGCGCGGCGGTGAGCTGCACGCGCGCGCGGTACCAGAGCATGCCGTTGAACTCAGCCAGCTCCGGGATTCCCCAGCGTTCCCACGCGCCGAGTTGGCGCGGTGCGCTGCGCCACGCACCGGTGTCGTCTTCCCGCCACGGTGCATCGCCTGGCGAAACACCCGGCTGGCCGAGCCACCAGGCTTGCCAGAGTTCGCCCCATCGGCGGATTGCCCCAGCGGGATCGATCGCATGGCGCGCGAGCACCTCGAGCTGCGCGTCGTAGCCTCCAAGGGGCCGCAATGCAGCCGCGCTGGTCCAGGCCTCGATGCGCGAGCCGCCCCACGAGGCGCTGATCAATCCCATCGGCACGTCGATGGTGCGGCGCAGTTCGCGCGCGAAGTAGTAGCAGGCGGCGGAAAAATCGCGCACGCCCTCCGGCGTGGCCCGCATCCATTGCACTGGCCCGGTGAATGCATCGCGCGGCACGTCGCTGCCCGCCTGCGGCACGGTGAACAGACGGATCGCCGGATCATCGGCGGACGCCATCTCGGCGCGTGCATCCAGCGTGCGCCACACCGGCAGTTCCATGTTCGACTGCCCCGAGCACAGCCAGACGTCGCCGATCATCACGTCCTCCACGCGCTGGCGACGATCGTCCGTGTTCACGCTGAGCGCGTGCGGGCCACCCGCGCGCAGCGGCGGCATCCGCACGGCCCAGCGCCCGTGCGCATCGGCGCGCGCACGCGCGCGATGTCCGGACAGTTCGACACGCACGGCTTCACCCGGCGTCGCCTGCCCCCACAACCGGATCGGCTGGTCCCGCTGCAACACCACGTGATCCTGGAACAACGGATGCAACAGCGGCGCTTGTTCCTGCGCGTCCGCGGCGAAGGCCGAGCCCAGCCACAGGCCGAGCGCGATGCAGGCGCGCCGGATCATCGGCCGTCTCCCGGCGCGAACGGAAATTCCATGGCCCGGTATTCATCGAGCGTGCGCAGCGGTGGCGGCTCGCCGGGCGGCAAGGGCCGACGGGCGAAGGTCTGGAAACAGGCCACGCTCGCATCACGCCACCAGCGCGCCTCCTTCTCCTGGATCGCGAGGAACGCGGCGACCTGCGCGTGACGCTCCGGGTCGATGTGCTCGCGCACGCTGTTCCATGTAGCGCGCATGCGGCTGACGTAGGCGACGCCGCGTCCATGGCGATGGACCAGTTCGTCCCAGAGCGTGCGCCCGGACGTGAGCCGGTGATCCCAGGCTACGTGATGGAACCACAGCAGGTAGCGCTCCGGCACGCGCCGTACGTCGCCGAGTTCGCGCGCCACCGCGGGCGCGTATTGCGAGACCGCGTTGCTGCCGCTGGCGCTGCGGTCGAAGCCGATGCCATGCCGATCCGCGCGGTGGTAGTACACCGAAGTCCAGTCCGCGCGTGGTCCGCCCTCGAGCCACGGCGCCGGCCCGTAATGATGGCCGCGTCCCATCAGGTGGTGCAGGCCCAGCGGCGTCATGTAGTCCACTGCGGCATCGCGCGAACCCATCATCATGTCGACGATCGATCGCACCGTCGCGGCATCGCGGCTGAACGTCATCCGCGTCCAGTCTTCGGCGATCGCGCGCGGCGCGGCGTCCGGATTCCACGCCATGCGGCCGAACGCATACCAGTTGGCCTGATCGAAGTGCGAGCCGCACCAGTTGCGATCGGCGCCGATGTTGGCCACGCCGGCCATGCCGGTGAGCGCGTCCTCCGGTGGCGCATCGGCGCGCAGCGAACCGTCGATCACGCGTGCGACCGTCGAGCCGGGTCCGGTCGCCTGCGTGTCGGACCTCAACGTTTCTTCGTACAGCGGGGCCAGATAGACCAGATGCGTGGCAAAGCCCAGGTACTCCTTGGTGATCTGGAACTCGATCATCAGCGGGGTGCGCGGCATCGCGCCGAACAGCGGATGGAACGGTTCGCGTGGCTGGAAATCGATGGGGCCGTTCTTGACCTGCACGATCACGTTGCGACGGAACTTTCCATCCAGCGGGACGAACTCGTTCCAGGCCTGCTTCGCGCGATCCTCCGGCGTCTCGTGCGAGTAGACGAAGGCGCGCCACATGACGATGCCGCCGTGCGGTGCGAGCGCATCGGCGAGCATGTTCGCGCCATCGGCATGGCTGCGGCCGTAATCCTGCGGGCCCGGCTGTCCTTCCGAACTGGCCTTGACCAGGAAGCCGCCGAAATCGGGCACGCGCCGATAGATTTCATCCGCCTTGTCGCGCCACCACCGGCGAACGGCCGGATCCAGCGGGTCCGCGGTGCGCAGCCCGCCGATCTCGATGGGTGCGCTGAAGCGCGCACTGAGATACACGCGGATACCGTACGGCCGCAACGCGGCGGCGAGCGCGGCGGCCTTTTCCAGGTACATCGGCGTCAGGCTCCACGCACTGGCGTTGACGTTGTTGAGCACCGTGCCGTTGATGCCGATCGAGGCATTGGCGCGCGCGTACTCGGTATAGCGCGGATCCCGATAGTCCGGCAGCGTGTGCCAGTCCCAGATGGACGCACCGGCATAGCCGCGTTCTACGTAGCCGTCCAGATTGTCCCAGTGATCGAGCACGCGCCGCTGGAGGCGTGGACGTTCGCGGATGTCGACATCGTCCAGCCGCTGCCCGGTCTGGATGAGGCGCAGCAGATGAAACGTGCCATACAGCGCGCCGACGTCGTGCGCGGCTGCGACGATCAGCGCGCGCCTGCCGTCGATGTCGGCATGGCGGATCAGATAACCATCCGTGCCCAGCGATGGCAGATCGAGCCGGAGATCGGCGATCCGTGGCGACGAATCGGGCGTGCCGACAATCACCGCGCCGTCTTCGGTCACGTGCCCGTCGAACGCCGGTGGCGTTCCGAGCAGACCGCCGATGCCGCGCCGGAGCTCCTCGCGGATCGCCGCGCGCGTGTCGTTGCCGTCCGGCACCACCCACTGCCGCAACTGGCTGCGATAGTGCATGGCCTGTGCCGCCTCGACCGGCACGTAGCGCAGCCACAGGGCATGGCCGTCCTCGGCCCGCGCCGGCAGCACGAGCATCACGCCCAGGCACGCGAGCACCATTCGCGCGATCCACCGGTATCGGCCAGCATGATCGCGGGCGATCCGACGCAGGGACGCAGCGCGTGGCCGCGATCCTGCCAACGAACGCATCGACGATGCGCCGCGCGGGTTCATCGTCAGCGCAGCAGATACTGGTTGAGCAGGTTCTCGTAACGCTCCTGCTTGCCGCTGATCTGCTTCGGCTCGCTGCTGCCGGCCAGTGCGGCGAGTTCGGCCAGCGCGAGCGTGCCCTTCTCGAACGCCCGGCCCGCACCGCTGTCGAAACTGGCGTAGCGTTCCGCGCGCCATTGCTCCCACGGCGATTCGGTCAGCAGTGCGTGCGCCACTTCGAGCCCGCGCGCGAACGCATCCATGCCGCCGATGTGCGCGATGAACAGATCTTCCATGTCGGTCGATTCGCGGCGCGCCTTCGCATCGAAATTGAGGCCGCCTTCCAGCCCGCCCTGCCGCAGCACCACCAGCATCGCGCCGACGGTGTCGTAGAGATCGGTCGGGAACTGATCGGTGTCCCAGCCGTTCTGCGCGTTGCCGCGATTGGCGTCGATGCTGCCGAGCAGGCCGTGATCCGAAGCCACCTGCAAGTCATGCTCGAACGTATGCCCGGACAGCGTGGCGTGGTTGGCTTCGATGTTGAGCTTGAAGTCCTTCTCCAGCCCGTGTTCGCGCAGGAAGCCGGCGACCGTGGCGCTGTCGAAATCGTACTGGTGCTTCATCGGCTCCATCGGTTTGGGCTCGATCAGGAAATTGCCCTTGAGCCCGATGCTGCGGCCATAGTCGCGCGCCATCGTCAGGAAGCGCGCCAGATGCGCCAGTTCGCGCTTCATGTCGGTGTTGACCAGCGAGGCGTAGCCTTCGCGACCGCCCCAGAACACGTAATGCTCGCCGCCGAGTTCGACCGTGGCATCGAGCGCGGCCTTGACCTGCACGGCGGCGCGCGCGACGACGGCGAAGTCCGGATTGGTGGCCGCACCGTTCATGTAGCGCGGATGCGAGAACAGGTTCGCCGTGCCCCACAGCAACCGGACGCCGGTGGCGTCCTGGCGCTGCCTGGCCATGGCGACCATGCGCGCGAGGTTGGCCTGGTACTGGCCGATGTCATCGGCGTCGGGCGCGAGATCGATGTCGTGGAAACACCAGTAGGGCACGCCGAGCTTGGTGAAGAATTCGAACGCCGCGTCGACCTTGGCTTCGGCCGTGGCCATCGGCGACGCGGATTCCCACGGAAAGCGGCGCGTGCCCGGACCGAACGGATCGTGTCCGGCATTGGTGAAGGTATGCCAGTAGCACACGGCGAACTTCAGATGCTCGGCCATGGTCCTGTCGCCGATCATGCGGTTGGCGTCATAGACCTTGAACGCCAGAGGGTTGTCGGACTCGCGCCCTTCGAACGGAATGGGGCCGATGCCGGGGAAATATTCCCTCGCGCCGATGAACGCCTGAGTGGTCATGTTGGATCCCTGTGTGGAGGAGTGGGCCCGCGATCAGCGATGAAGCGGCGCGATCGCCTGGAGATGTCGTAGAAAGGATTGATAGGGCGCGCAATACGCCGCCACGTTCGTGGCATCGGGCATCGCTGCGCGATCCGGATCGAGCGCCACGTGCGCCGATGCCAGCGCGGCCAACGGCGTGGCATCGCCCCGCGATCGGCGCAGCGCCCACAGCGCCTGCAACGCCGCGCCGAATGCCGCGCCCTCGGTCTGCTTCGGCGCCTGCACGGGAAGATCGAATACGTCGGCGATCATCTGCCGCCATGCCGCGCTGTTGGCGCCGCCTCCGGTCAGCAGGATGCGATCAGACCGCAGGCCCGCGCGCACGAAGGCGTCGTAGCCGTACTTGAGGCTGTACGTCGCACCTTCCATCGCCGCGCGATAGAAATGCGCCGGGCTCATGTTGTGCGGATCCAGGCCGGCGATGACGCCCTTGCCATGCGGCAGATCCGGCGTGCGCTCACCATTGAGGAACGGCAGCATCACCAACCCGTCCGCGCCCGGGCGCGTGGCCGCGATATGCGCGTCGCCTTCGCGCGTGCCGAAGCCGAACAGGCGCGCGATCCGTTCGGTCGCCACCGTGCAGTTCATCGTGCAGATCAGCGGCAGCCAGCCGCCGGTGGAGGAGCAGAACGCGGCCCACGCGCCATCGTCATCGACGATCGGCCGATCCGCATACGCGAACAGCGTGCCCGAGGTGCCGAGGCTCATCGCCAGCCGTCCCTCTTCCACGCAGCCGGTGCCGATCGCCGCCATCATGTTGTCGCCGCCACCGGCCGCCACCTTCACCGAAGGCGATAGTCCGAGCTGCGCGGCGGCCCCGGGCGCGATGTCGAAGAGCGCATCGGGCCCGACCAGCGGCGGCAGCAGAGCGGAGAGATCGCGCTGCGGATCGGTGGCGCGCAGCAGTTCCCTGCTCCATTGCCGCGTGCGGACATCGAGCCAGCCGGTGCCGGACGCGTCGCCGTATTCGCAGAACATGCGGCCGGTGAGCACGAAATTGAGGTAGTCGTGCGGCAACAGGATCCGGGCGAGTTTCTCGTAGACCTGCGGCCGGTGCGTGCGCGTCCACGGCAGCTTGGAAGCGGTGTAGCCGGCCAGGATCGGATTGCCCGCCAACGCGATCGTGCGCGCACGACCACCCAGCGCGTCCATGATTGCTGCGCACTCGGCGGCGGTGCTGGTGTCGTTCCAGAGCTTGGCCGGCGCGAGCACGCGGCCCTCGGCATCCACCGGCACGAATCCATGCTGCTGGCCGGAGACGGCAATGGCCTCGATGCGCGCACGCAGATCCGCATCGAGGCGATCGAAGCAGTCCTGCATCGCATGCACCCAATCCGAAGGGTGCTGTTCGCGGCTGCCATCCTCGCCGCTGAGCAGATCGAGCGGCGCGCTCGCCGTGGCGAGCAGCTCGCGCGCGGCGGCGTCGTAGACGACCACCTTGACGCTCTGCGTGCCTGCATCGATGCCGGCGAAAAGACTCATGGCCGTTGGTTTCCCGGATCAAAGTTAGCGCTAACAACAGTCGGTCCAAAAAAAGCCGCTGCGGGCAACGGCCTTTCGATTGAACGCATCCGGCGAGCCGGCATGCGCTGCCGCCACTGTATACAGGACACACGCCAAGCACATGCTGCGGCGCGGGATCGGCTGCTTCGCGCGGATGTGGCCCTCATGATCCTGCTCATCCCGCCACCGGTGCGGGCATGCGTGCGCCCCATACTTCGGTCGGCGCGCGGCAATACCGATCGATGAAGTCCTCTTGCTGCGGCATGCGCGCGACCGTCTGCTCGATCGGCTGGCGGATGCCCGCGAGCAGACGTTGCAGATCCGCATCACCGAGCGCAGCGGCCAGTGGATGATGCCGGCCCGGCATCAGGCCCTGGCCCAGCATCACATGCGTCCACGAATCGACGCGGAACAACTCGTTCGCACCCTGCCATGCGTGCGCACGGTCGCGCCACGCGCGCAGGCGGATCGCCAGCGAATCGGGCAGTTCCATGTCGCGGCAGGCAGCCCACATGGCTTCCTCGCGCTGGTTGGCGTGGTAATGCAGGATGATGAAGTCGCGCACGTGTTCCATCTCGCGGCGGCTGGTCTCGTTGAAAAGATCGACCAGCGACTCCGGAATCCCGTCGAAGGGAAACAGCTCCAGCAGGCGCACGATGGCGGTCATCGTCAGATGGATGCTGGTCGATTCCAGCGGTTCGATGAAGCCGCTCGCCAGGCCGAGCGACACCACGTTCTTCTTCCACGCGTGCAGCCGGCGCCCGGTGCGGAACGGCACCAGCCAGGGCTCGCGGATCGGCGCCGCGCCGACCTCGCGCAGCAGCTTCGTACGTGCTTCGTCCTCGGACAGATGCCGGCTGGAAAACACCAGCCCGCAACCGACGCGATGCTGCAACGGGATATGCCAGCGCCAGCCCGCCTCGTGCGCGATCGCGCGCGTGTACGGCACCGGGCCGCCGGTGGACTCGGTCTGCACCGCCACCGCGCGATCACAGGGCAGCCAGTGGTTCCAGTCCTCGTAACCGCTGCGCAGCGTCTGTTCGATCAGCAGGCCGCGGAAACCGGTGCAGTCGATGAACAGATCGCCTTCGATGACCTGCCCGTCTTCCAGCACCAGCGCCTGCACGTGGCCTGATTCGTCATGCTGACGCACCTCGCGGATGCGGCCTTCGATGCGGCGCAGGCCGTGGGCTTCGGCGCGGCGGCGCAGGAAGCGCGCGTACAATCCCGCGTCCAGGTGATAGGCGTAGTTGACCTGTGGCTGCGTTTCCAGGGTGAAGCGATCGGCACGCGATGCCAGCGTCTCGAGGCAATGGTCGCCGAGTTCCGAAGCCAGGCCGCGCCGGAGACTGTCGAGCCAGAAATGGTGGAACGCGCAGATCAGCGTGCCCTGTCCGGTGGTGCCGAACGGATGGAAGTAGCGCTCGCCCGGACGCCGCCAGTGTTCGAACGAGATCGACAGCTTGAACGTGCCGGCGACCGCGCGCAGGAATTCCTGCTCATCGATCTGCAGGAACCGGTGGAAGTTGCGGATTGGCGGCACGGTGGATTCGCCCACGCCGACCGTGCCGATCTGTTCGGATTCCACCAGCGTGATGTCGAGCCGATCCCGGAACTGGTGCGCCAGCGCCGCGCCCGCAAGCCAGCCCGCGGTGCCGCCGCCGGCGATCACGACCCTGCGAATCCTGCCTGCGTCCATGTTCGATCCTCCGATGGTTCGGCTGCGCGGATGACTAACGGTTGAGCTTGGCGATCAGCATCGCGCGCAACTGGCGCGACAGGTGCTCGTCGATCGGCCCGAGCACGTGACGTGCCGCTTCGGGCAGATGCGCGCCGGCGGTATCGGCCGGACCGAACACGTAATGATCGAAAATCGCGCGCCAGGCCTGCTTTTCGCGCTCGGGCCGATCCCGCAGCGTCCACAGCGCGTGGTAGAGCGCATGCATCGGCGTGGGCACGTACGCGGGCATGCTGCTCCACCAGTAATTGACCAGCACGTTGAAGGCGTCCAGCCCCTGCACGTGGTGCCACCACAGGCTGGGAATGAAGATCGCATCGCCCGGCTCGAGGACGGCGGTCCGCGCGGCGTCCAGGGCCTGCCGGAATCGTGGATGCGCGTGGAAATCGGGCCGGGCGAAATCGACCACGCTGACCGCCTGCCCGCCCGGCGTGGGATCCAGCGGACCGGGATAGAGATTGCCGATCTGTTCCGGCGGAAACAGCGTGAAGCGTCGGCGGCCCACCGCGCACACCGCGATGTTGCCGAGTGCATCGTAATGGCACGAGGCGGTGACGCGATTGCCGATCCAGATCGCCGGGGGTGCATCGAGGCCATGCGCGGCCAGATCCAGATCGTTGTGCGCGCGCAGCGCGGGGAACCGGCTGTCGATCGGCAGGGACGCCACGTAATACGTCGGCGGCTGCGGATCCTCGGCGCTGGCGGCGATCGCATCGAGCACCGAGGGCAATGCGTCGCGGCGCACTTCGCAGTTCAATGCGCTGAAATCGGGGGTATAGAACGGACGGCCTTCGATGTCCGGCGCGCCCCAGGAATAGGTCACCGGCTGGCCGTTGTAGTGTTCGAGCAGGTGCGCCATCGCGCCGGCCATCGAGTCGCGTCCGGCCCGCACCAGCGACCAGTGCGCCGCGACGCCGCGCAGCACCGCCGGCTGCCCGCCGGCGATGAGTTCCGCGATCGGCAGCGGCGATTCGCGCGTCATCGCGATCTCCCGCATCGCGGTCATCGCATCGCCCATGACTCAGGCCGCCTGCTGCCGCAGCCTGCGCTGCTTTTCCGCCATCAGCCGGCGCAGGTTGTGCAGCGATGCAAGCAGCAGGTAGAGGCCTTCCAGCCAGCCGGCGCGATGCAGACCATGCAGTGCGTCTGCATCGAGTGCGGCCAGGCGCTCGCGATCGATGCCATGCAGTCCGGCCAGATTGACCCGATGCTGCGCGTCGAGTTGCAGTTCCAGATTGACCGGCTGGATCAGGCCTAGCGAATCGAAGGCCGCATACATCGCCTTGCCCGCCTCGATGCCGTCGTGGATGCCGCGCAGCACGGTGGTGATGTGTTCCAGGTACGCACTGTTGCCACCCTGCGGAAGAAACACCGCTTCGCCTTCGTACTGAGCGATGCGTGCGTGTTCGACATCGACGTGGATCATCGGCTCCTGCCGCAGTTCGCCATCGACGCGGCGTTCCTGGAAACCGATCAGGAAAGGCCCGCGCGCGATCGCGCCGGGCAGGTAGGCAGCGTTCCAGCGGCCCTCGTGCAGGAACAGGTTCTCGTTGGCATCGAAACCCAGCAATGCGACGGCCTGCCACGCATCGCTGCCGCGCTCGCGGCGCAGGAAGATGGGATATTCGCGCTGCAGTTCGGCGAACTCGGTCGGATAGGCCGGCACCAGGCCGATGTCATCGCCGAACTCGCGGCCGAACCGGGTGGCCACGCGCAGATCCCTGTGGGCCACGTTGTTGAGCAATTCGTATCGGGGCATGGCGATCTCGGCAATGCGGCTGCCGGTTTTATGCGCCTTTTGTGCGGCGAAAGGAAGTGGGGCCGAATGCGCGCCGGCCGGACAGGACCACGGCCATGGCCGTGGTCCCGCCGTGGATCAGAACTTGTAGCGCACGCCCAGCATGTAGCGCGGGCTCTGATCGATCAGCTTGATGACCTGCTTCTTCGAACGCCCGTGCCAGCGCACGTCCTCGCCGGTGAAGTTGATCGCCTCGAAGCCCATCGACCAGTGATCGTTGAACGCGTAGTTCACGCTCAGATCCCACTGCTCATACTCTTCCACGTAGAAGGGATTGCGGTTGGAACCGTTCTGGTTGGCCGCGATCAGGTATTCATCGCGCCAGTTCCAGGCCAGGCGCGCGGACCAGCCGTACTTCTCGTACATCAGCATCAGATTGGCGGTGTCGCTCAATCCGAGCAGGGCGAACTGATCGCGTTCCAGGATCGTGTTGTCGAAGCCCACGTCACCATTGACCTTGGTGTAGTTGGCGAACACGCCAAAACCGCTGTCACCGAAGAAGTACTGCCCACCCAGTTCCCAGCCGTGCAGCTTGGCCTTGTTCTGGTTGATGGGGCGGTTGACGTCGAACTCGTACAGCGGGTCATCGGCCTCGCCGACCAGATCGTAGGCATTCTCCATCGCCAGCACCTGTGCGGAACTGCCGTTGTACGCGGCCAGTCCGCCGGTCGCGCCGGCATTGCGCAGCATCGCCAGTGCGGTGAACAGCGCGGTGTCGTTGGCCGAGCAGCCGGAATCCACATCGTTGCCGGCCGCGGTGACCTGCGCCACGCAGGACGGGCTCAGCAGGAAGTCCAGCGCCGCCTGTGCGTCGGGTCCGGAGGTCGGATCGGTCAGCCCGTACAGCGGTTCACGCACGACGGTATTGCCGATGAAGTTGTCGACCGACTTGTTCCAGTACGTGGCCGACACATAGCTCGCATCGGCGAAATACCACTCCAGCGCCAGATCGAAGTTGTTCGATTCCAGCGGCTGCAGGGCCGGGTTTTGCGCATCGCCGCCAGCGCGCGTGGACGGATTGACCAGGATGGATCCGGTCGGCTGGTTGGGATTCGGGCCCGCATACAGGTTGCCGTAGGGCGGACGCGCGATGGTCTGGCTGAAGGAGGCGCGGCCCTTCAGCGTATCGGTGAGGTCGATGCTGAAGTCGAGGTTCGGCAACAGATAGCTGTAGCGCGTCTTCTCGCTGAAAGGCTGCTGCTCATCCGATCGCAGGATGCGGAAGTCGTTGTTGGACGACCACTGGATCGCGTTCGGCAACGCGACCTGCGAGGTCGACACCACCTTGGTGCGCTCGTAGCGCACGCCGATGCGCGTGTTGGTCGGCATGCCGCCGAGTTCGCCTTCCAGTTCCAGTTGCACGTAGGCCGCGCGCGTGTTCTCGCGGATTTCGTTGTTGGCCGCCAACTGCGGATTGACGCGGTTGCTCGCGCCATAGAAGCCGTTGGCCCAGCGCGCACCGGCGCTGGTATCGCCCATCCAGGCCCCGGGCGCGGCGCCGTTGGCGCTGTAATCATCGAACATGCCGATGATGCTCACCGGGCGCAGCAGATCCGCCAGGCCGGGTTCGTTGCCGGTGTTGGCCACGCCCCAGTCGCCCAGGGTGGCGTACATCTCGGTGGCCTGGGTGCGGCGCATCGTCACCTTGGACGAATCCACGCCGAACACGAAGCGGCCGTTGTCGAACTCGAATTCGCCGTCGATGCGGCCCTGCTTGATCTCGGTTTCCTGCCGCTGCGCGTTGATGCGCAGCACCTGCGAGCCGATCTGTTCGACCGGGAAATCCGGATTCACCACGCCGTTGGTGTTGCCCACGGCGTCGGCCGAGGTCGGATACCAGGTCCGCGAGCCCAGCGGCAGGCCGTCGTTGAACTGCAGCACCTGCGCCCAGTTGCCGCCGCAGTACGGGCCGACGGTGCAGTTGTTGGTGCCGGCGATGCTGAAATAGGTCGAGCCGCCGCCAGTCAGCGGATCATTGGGCAGGCTGCTGGACTTGGTGTCGTGGGTATCGAACTTCAGGCGGAAATTGTCGCTGACATCCCACAATGCGTTGAAGCCGAGCGATTCCAGCTTGTATTTCTGCTCGTTGTGCTGCTGCTCGAAACCGAAGTCCTTGCTGCCCACGATATCGCGCAGGTAGACCGGCGTGGCCACCGCTTCGTCGGTGTCGAACACCAGATCGGTGAAGCTGTTGGCGCGTTGCAGCCAGATGGTCTGCTCGCCGCGATCCTCGGAGATCTCGTTGGTCGAATAGGTGTAGTCCAGGGTCAGCGTCAGGCTGTCGATCGGCGCGAACTGGATCACCGCCTGGCCGTTGATGCGCTCGCGCTCGAAATCGGCGAAGGCGTAGCGCAGATCATTGGGCATCGCATAAAGCTGGCCGATCGCCGGCGCGTTGACCAGATTGGCGCCGGCGCGCAGCGCGGGATCGGTGCCGGTCCAGCGCTGGATGTTCCAGGCGTTCTCGGTGGCCTGCACCGAGCCGCCGTGGCGCTTCTGGTAGCTCGCGCTCACGCCGATGCCCCAGGTCTTGTCGTCGTTGGTATAGCTGAAGATGCCGGAGACTTCCGGCGTCATGTCGGTGTCGAAGGGTTGCGAATCGTCGTAGACCGCCTTGACGCCCGCGCTCGCGACCACGCCGGAATGATTGAACGGGCGATCGGTCTGGATGTTGATCGTCGCGCCGATGCCCCCGCTGGGCACCGTCGCCTGGCCGGTCTTGTAGACCTCCAGGGAACTGATCGCCTCCGAAGCGACCTGCGCGAAGTTGAACGCGCGCGTGCCGCCATCGACGCCGCCGATCGGCACCTGGCCCGGCGCGCCGAACGCATCGGCGCCCGGAATCTGCCGGCCGTTGAGCGTGACCATGTTGAACTGCGGACCAAAGCCGCGCGCGGTGATCTGCGCACCCTCGCCATCGCGCCGTTCAATCGAGATGCCGGTGATGCGCTGCAGCGATTCGGCCAGGTTGGTGTCGGGGAACTTGCCGATGTCCTCGGCGCTGATCGCATCGACCACGCCGGCCGAATCGCGCTTGATGCCCATCGACTGGTTGAGGCTGCTGCGGATGCCGGTCACCGTGACCGTATCGAGCGTGGTGGCCGGGTCGCCCTGCTGCTGCGACGCGGATTGCTGCGCCGCCGCCGGCGCCTGCGCGCTCTGGGCGAACGCGGGATTGATCACCAGCGCGCCACCGACGAAGGTAAACATGGCGGTGGACTTGAAGCGTGCCAACTTGCGACTCATCAGCATGTCCTCGGTTCTGGATTTGTCTGGACGGCTTCGATGCCATCCGGCCATTGCGCCGGATGCATGCTCCCCGCCGTCATGCGTGCGTGGTGCGGTACTTCCTGTTCATCGCTTTCCCCTTCGCTTCGATCGCCGGGGTCACCGTGCCGATGCTGCACGCGGCCCTGATTCCGGCGATTGCGAGGACGCGCGCCTGCGGTTGAGTACGCCAGCGCGGCCATCGCTCGAATCCAGTTGGTGGCTACCACTTTGCCGCTGCCGGGATTCCGGGGCAGGCAGTTTGGTAGCGCTACCACCATTGGCGCGCAGCCTAGTCCCGCCTCAAAGTATTTGTCACCATGCAGCGCAACAAAGCTTTTACATTCCGCTCAAAGCCGCGCCGGTGCTGCGTTTCAGCCTGTCCTGCAGGCATTGCACGCGCATTGACAGCGGCGACCTGCGCGTGTAACCGCGATATCTCCCTGGTAGCGTTACCCGCCGCAGGGTGGTGAAAGCGTTTCCAGCAGCGGCTTCATCCATTACCCTGCCGGCATCGACTCCGCGCCTGTCCCCGATGACAAAGAAAAAAGCTCCCGTACGAGCCGCACGCCGCCGCAAGGGGCACGCCGTCACCATCGATGAAGTGGCCACCCATGCGGGCGTGTCGCCGATGACGGTGTCGCGCGTGGTCAACGGACGCGGCACCGTGCGCGAGGACACGCGCGAACGCGTGCAGAAAGCCGTGCGCGAACTGGGCTATCGGCCCAACCTAGCGGCAAGTTCGCTCGCCGCCGCGCAGCACACCTGCATCGCGCTGATCTACACCAATCCCAGCTCGGCCTATCTGCGCGAATTGCTGGTCGGCGCGTTGAACGGATCCGGCCGCACCGCCGCGCAACTGGTCATCGCCACCTGGGACACGCTCGATGCCGACGGCCAGCGCCAGGCCGCGCGCGCGCTCGCCCGGAGCGTGGCCGGCGTGGTGCTGCCGCCGCCGCTGTGCGAATCAAAGCCGGTCATCAGCGAATTCCTCAAGGCCGGCGTGCCGGTGGTGTCGATCGCGTCCGGACAATTCAGCGACGACATTTCCTGCGTGCGCATCGACGACTTCCATGCCAGCCGCGAAATGACCGCGCATCTGATCGCCAAGGGCCACAGGCATATCGGCTACATCAAGGGCAATCCGGATCAGACCGCGAGCGCGCATCGCTTCGACGGTTTCAAGGCGGCGCTGGCGGAAGCGAAATTGCCGTTCGAGCCCGGACTCGTGCAGCAGGGCTACTTCACTTATCGATCTGGCCTGGAGGCGGCGGAAAAGCTGCTGTCGCACGAGCCGCGTCCCACCGCGATCTTCGCGAGCAACGACGACATGGCCGCCGCCGTGGTGTCGGTCGCGCATCGCCGCGGACTCGACGTGCCGCAGGATCTCTCGGTCGTCGGTTTCGATGACACTTCCGCCGCGACGACCGTGTGGCCGGAACTGACGACCATCCACCAGCCGGTCGCGTCGATGGCCGATGCAGCTATCGACATCCTGCTGCGCACGATCCGCCGGCCCGACAAGAATGCGCGCGTCATCGTCAACCACGTGGTGCCGCATCAACTGGTGTCGCGTGATTCGGTGGCCGCGCCGAAGGGCAAGCGCGGGAAGGCGCGGGCGTGATCGCTCAGGCAGGACGCTTGGGAGATGCGATCTTCTTCGCTGCCTTCTTCGCGGTGTTCACCGCAATCGCTTCACGGATGAGCGCCTTGAGCGCTTTTTCGTCGATGCGGTCACCTTCATGCAGGTCGATCGCGCGACGCGTGTTGCCTTCGAGGCTTGCATTGAACAGATGCGAAGGATCGGCCAGTGATGCGCCGTGGGCGAAGGTCAGTTTCACCGCGGTCTTGTAGGTCTCGCCGGTGCAGAGGATGCCGTCGCGGGACCACACCGGCACGCCGCGCCATTTCCATTCTTCCACGATCGCCGGATCCGCCTGGCGGATGATGCCGCGTACGCGCGCGAGCATTTCGCCGCGCCAGTCGCCGAGTGATTCGATACGCGCATCGATCAGGCTCGACGGATCCTGCCCGGCCTCTTCGGACCTGGGTGCGTGCGAACCGTGCGCGGCCGTGGCGCGGGTGGATGCCTTCTTCTTCGATGGCGCTGCGGTGGTGCGGGAAGCCGCGGCCGGGGTCGCTTTGCGGGTCGCCATGATGATCGCTCGTGCCGGGGTCGGACCGCGAGTCTAGCGCGCGCGGATGAGGTCGTGTCTCCCGCGCCTGAGCTCGAGCTTCAGGGCTTCCAGCCCGGCAATGCCGCCGCCTGCCGGATCCAGTCGGCGAGTTGTTCGCCGCCCACTTCGTCATGCTCGTGGATGTCGAGATAGCGGACCGAGGGATCCTTCGACTGTCCCGGCGGCATCGGCTTCAACGATTGGCCACGGAAGAAGGTCAACTTCACGTAGCGGTTGTAGCAGTGGTACGCGATGAACCAGCCCTGCCCTTCCACGCCGTAGAACGGCGAATTCCAGCGCACGGCCTTGGTCACGCCGGGCACGGTGCGTTCGATCAGGGCGTCGAGTTGGCGCCCCACCTCGCGCTTCCAGCCCGGCATCGCGCGGATGTACGCCTGCACGGGCGCATCGCCGTCACCCTTTGGAATCTGCGGATTGCCACCGGAAAGCAGGCGGATCTGGCTGGATTCTCCGTTGCTGGCCGCGCGTTTGCGCGTGGCGGCCGGCTTCGATGTGGAGGCACCGCGATTGTCTTTGGGCGCCTTTCGCGCCGCATTCTTTTTCGCGCGTGTCGCCTGCGCGGGCGGGTGCGATGCGGAAGGCGAACGCGCTCCGGCCCGGGCAGCGGATGGGGTCTTCTTCGACCCGCCTGTGGTCACCGCCATGGACGCGCCTCCTGAAGTGCCGAATGCGGCGAGCATACCCTAGCCCGGCGCACGCGGCGTGCACACGCGCTTTGCGTCGCTGCCGCCATCGTGGTGATCTGCACGCACGCGTGGGAGGAGTACGCAATGGAACACGTCACCGGGAGCTGTCTTTGCGGCGATGTCCGCATCGTCGCCACGGGCCGACCGTATCGAATCGGCCTGTGCCATTGCATGGACTGCCGCAAGCACCACGGCGCGGTGTTCTACGCTGCGGCGATATTCCCGCAGGACGCCGTCAGCATCGAAGGCGAAACTCGTGACTATGCGCACCGCCACTTCTGCCCGCGCTGCGGTTCTTCGGTATTCGCGCGCAGCGGGGACGAAATCGAAATCCATCTCGGCACGCTCGATGCGCCGGATCAATTCATCCCGACGTATGAAAACTGGACCGTGCGGCGCGAGTCATGGTTGCCGGCGTTTCCGCTGGCGCATCACTACGTGCGCAATCGGGAAGGCGAGGGAAGGTTCGAGGATCCGTGAAGGGATGGACTTCTAATGCGCGCATCCGCTTCCACGCACGACTTGCCAAGACAAAGCCGCTTGCAACGCTTGAGACAGCAATCATCCATGACTGCCGATCTGCTCAGCGGTGGCATTGCGTGCACCTCCCGTCCGTAAAGGGGCACCGCGAGGCAATAGCTGGGGCCGGAGCCTATGTAGTACCAGAACGCGTCCGAAGCCTGCATGGCCTGCCTCGGCCATGCAGGCGGTTCCTGGGCCGACTGCATATAGCGCCGGCGCTTGCTGAGGAGACCAGATCGGCGCCGTGTACCTGTCCTGACGGGTGTCGAAGCGCAAGCGTGCGAAGCTGCGCTTGATGTATTCATCGTGCGCGTCGTGCGCGCACCGCCGATAACACGGTTGAACTGGCTGCCATCACCCGCATGATCGCTATCCACGCTTTCTCGGACATCGATTGCATCGGTGCACCATCGCGCTGGCCGTCAGGAAATGTGTGGGTTCGGCCAAAAGGCGCTAGCGAACAGCCCGTCGCTCAAAGCTTTGGCTCAATGTGGATGCTCTGTCCGTCTAGCGAATGACAGACATAAGACGCTAGTTTCAGGAAGGCGGATAGCCGTATGGCACTATTTCCACCACGTCCCTAGCGAACGCCATATTCATCAATGACTTAGAAGCTCATGCTCGTGTTCTGTAATGCATAGTTTGTCCGCCCTTGTAAGGCATAGTTTGGCCGCTCCTCCCCGCCACAGTCGGGGGTTCTACGCCGTCTTTACTGACTGTTGTTAACGGTCTAGAGGACTGATCCCGAGTGTCGGCGTGCACCTAGAACCGACCCATGAGCACATGGAAGGTTCATTCGCCAATCGCCCGCGAAAGCGTTTGCGCTGGAAATGCCGACGAGCGTCGTGGATGGATCAGTCCACGGTGCGCATCGATACCCCGGGAGGGTCAATTGAACGCTAACAGCCGGGATAGCCCGGCCCTTCAGTACACCCGTCGCGGAACTAGGGGAAGGATGCGACGAGTTCGAGCTTGCCGGAATCGTTGGTGGCTTCGATCCGAGTCGGGATGAAGCGCAGGTTAGCGCGCGCGTCGGCGATCAGTTCGGCGTGGTGAATGGCCTGGGCTCGCTCCAGGAACCAAAACGAGGGTTCGCCGTCGTCGATCAGGCGCCAGCCGCCGTGGGAGGCCACGAGTTGCAGAGTGCAGCTAACCAACAGAAGCCTCCTCCTTGGGTGGGTCCCCGGACCGGCATCCGTGCCGGCGACCTTGTCCATTGCAGAGCGGTTCCGTTAATGGCGGTGCAAGCCGTTTCTGCCGGGGCAATATGAGACTGCCACGCAAGGGACGCTGGCGCAGTCGCGAAACTCCCCCATCGCGCGCAAGATTTTGCCTACCCTCGCGCTCACAAAGGCGGCTCCACGTTTGGTGCAGTTGAGCTATCAGGGCGCAATGATTGAGAGAAATCCAACTTCCCCTCAAGGTGGACTAGGCCGCCAGGTGTTGGACCTGTTCAGATCCTGCACCTGCTTCTCTCTCGTCCCTGAACTGGCACAATGCTGGTCGTAACGTCCGCTCTTGGCAGGGAGCGGCCGCGAGAAGCCAAATGGTGAGCTTGGAACCCGGCCGAGAGCCTCTGGTTCTTTTCTGCAGATATGAGGGTGAGATCGATGCTAAGGCTGCTTTGCATCACATTGAAGTTCGGTATGCCGGCTGTCTTGCTATTGGTTCCGATGCTGGCCATTTACGGATTTCTCTCACCCTGGCCTCCCGCCGCTGTCTCTCTTGCGCGCTATGGCGGCCAAGTGCCAGTCTTGGTCGGAGTTTCCGAAAAGGGAAGCTATTCGGACTATTCTCACGAGGTCAGGTCCTCTCACTCGTACATACTTTTTCCGGCGGTTTTACGCGACCCCAAGGTCGTTACCGTGGTTGTAGGTCCTCGCGGACTCCCAACCGAGAGCGAGTCGACGTCAGCGTTCTGGGGTTACTTAGCACTGTTGAGCGCATATGGCGTGTGCACCTGCTGGCTTTGGTTCCGTCGCGCGCGTCATGGCGATTCCTCGCGTCAAGCGACCGCTTCTGGCAGGTAGCGGGAATAGTACTGGCCCGGCGGCAGAGCTGGTGCAACCGTCCGCTCTCGACTCCGGACATCCCCGTCGGATCAAGCTTTGAGTCGCGGAGGCCACAAATGCTGGAAGTCGTTGCGTAAGCTCCCCCGTCAAGCACAGAGTTCAGAAGTAGAACCTCTGGCGGATCGTTGGCGTACCTCGGCGGGTGTCTGGTCACCCAGCGAGTCGTGTGGTCGCAGTTCGTTGTATTCAATCATCCACCAATGTGCGGCCTCGCGGACATCGTCGAGGCGGGCGAACAGGTGCGGGTCCAGCACTTCCTCGCGGAAGGTACGGTTGAAGCGTTCAATGTAGGCGTTCTGGTTGGGCTTGCCGGGCTGGATGTACCGGATCGCCACGGCATTGGCCTTGGCCCATGCGGTGAAAGCCTCGCCCAGGAACTCCGGGCCGTTGTCCGAACGCAGCACCTGCGGCAAGCCGTGGTCGCACTTGAGTTGCTCGAAGATGCGCACCAGCCGGCCGGAGTTGATCGACGTGTCGACCTCGATGTGCAGCGCCTCCCGGTTGAAGTCATCGACCACGTTGAAGGTCCGGAAGCGCCG
>JAEWBY010000005.1 GCA_023390905.1 Pseudomonadota bacterium
TTCGGTGCCCGACCCGCTGCCGTGCGAGATCTACTGCCACTCCCTGGCCGATCCGACGATCCTGTCCGATCCGCTGCGGGCCACGGGGGCACACACGCTGACCGTGTTCGGCCTACACACCCCGCACAGCCTGGCCGCCACGGCCACCCCCGACCGACTGCGGGACACCCTGACCTCGGCGGTGCTGACCTCGTTGAATTCTGTTCTGGCCGAGCCGATTCAGGACGTCATCATGGAGGACTCGTCGGGCCGGTTGTGCATCGAGGCCAAGACGACCTCAGACCTCGACGATGCCCTGGGCATGACCGACGGCAACATCTTCCACGGCGCGCTGTCGTGGCCGTTCGTCGAGGACGGCGAGCCGCTCGGAACCCCGGCGCAGCGATGGGGCGTCGCCACCGCGCACGATCGAGTCTTGTTGTGCGGGTCTGGTTCCCGGCGGGGTGGGGCTGTGTCGGGCATCGGTGGCCACAACGCGGCGATGGCGGTGCTGGAGCGCTAACCCGGATTTTTCGCGAAGTGTTGTGATTTTCGGGGTGTAGATACGCGAAAGTGCCTGTCCTGCAAGGAATAATTGGACTTCTCTACGGTTCAATCATTCCTACGGGAAGGCACCTCGCAGGTGAAGAATATCGTGGCCGCAGCGCGGGTGAAAGTGTCCGCCGATGGGCAGGGCGTGGTGTCGCATGCCGGGATGGGCTTGCTTCGTGAGCTTGCCGATCTGACGGGGTTATCGTCGCAGGTCACCGCCGTGCTGGCTGACACCTACCGGGGCCCGTGGGTGTACGCACCCGGTGAGGTGTTCGCCGATCTGGCCGCAGCGGTCGCCGACGGGGCCGATTGCATCGATGCGGTCGGCCAGTTGTGTGGGGACCGTGAGCATGTGTTCGGCGCGAAGGCCTCGACAACCACGATGTGGCGGTTGATCGATGAGCGCATCGACGCCGCCCACCTGCCCGGGGTGCGGGCTGCACGAGCCGGCGCACGGGCCGCAGCATGGGCGGCTGGAGCCGCCCCCACTGGTGAGGGCTGGCTGCACATCGACCTCGATGCCACCCTGGTCATCGATCACTCCGACAACAAGACCGGCGCCACCCCGACCTGGAAGAAAACCTATGGTCACCATCCGTTGCTGGCGTTTCTGGATCGTCCCGAGATCGCCGGTGGGGAAGCGCTGGCCGGGCTGCTGCGCACCGGTAACGCCGGCTCCAACACCGCCTCCGATCACATCATCGTCTTGCACCACGCGCTGGCCTCGCTGCCGCCGCGATGGCGGCCCCGCCCAGGTGGTCCACCAGATTCGGATGCCTCTCGGGTGCTGGTGCGCTGCGATACCGCTGGAGCCACCCACAAGTTCGCCGACGCCTGCCGCACCGCCGGGGTGGGATTTTCCTTCGGCTACCCCGTCGATGCGCGGGTCCAGGACGCGGTCGACACCCTCAACCTCGGCGATGCCTGGTATCCGGCGATCGACACCGACGGCGGCATCCGTGACGGCGCCTGGGTCGCCGAGGCCACCGGCCTGGTCAACCTGAGCAACTGGCCCGCTGGCACCCGGCTGATCCTGCGCAAAGAGAGGCCCCACCCGGGTGCGCAGCTGCGGTTCACCGATGCCGACGGGATGCGGGTCACCGCATTCATCACCGACACCGAACCCGGCGTCATTGCCGGTCAGGTCGCCGGATTGGAGCTGCGGCACCGCCAGCACGCCCGCGTCGAAGACCGCATCCGCGAACTGAAAGCCACCGGGCTACGCAACCTGCCCTGCCAGTCGTTTTGGGCCAACGCCGCCTGGCTGGAAATCGTGCTGGCCGCCGCCGATCTGGTCACCTGGGCCCGGCTGATCGGCTTCGGTGACCACCCCGCACTGGCCCGCGCCGAGATCGCCACCTTCCGCTACCGGATCCTGCACGTCGCTGCCCGTATCACTCGCAGCGCCCGCCAGGTTCGCCTCCGTATCGACGCCACCTGGCGATGGGCATCAGCGATCGCGACCGCCTGGCAACACCTACGCACCGCTTTCGGATAGCCAGCAGATCACTCGACCCACCGACCACGAAAGACCAGGCCCTGGAAAGCCCGCCCCACCCGGCGACACGGGACGCCCCACCACGCCCGCCACCCGACAACGACCACCCAGCAACACAATTCAGTGACCGAGCGGGCCCGTCATCAACTCGATGCAAAATCGAGGCTAGGTCGTACGTATGGCCTGACTTCGGACACGGTCTCCGAATTTCTGGCGCGTTTGGCCTTTGACCTGTGGGTTTGCCCGGCTGGGTGGCTCGTTTGGGGTACTAGGCGGGTAGGTTCGTGCGGTGGCGTACGTACGGAAGGTGCGCACGACCTCGGGCGCGGTGGCGGTGCAGGTCGCGCGCAAAGATCAGGGCAAGGTAGTGATCCTGGCGCACCTGGGTTCCGCGCATACCGATGCTGAGCTGGGCATTCTGCTCGAGCAGGCCCGTCAGATCGTTGCTGGTGGGCAGGTCGCCCTCGATTTCGAGGTGGCCGCGCGTGCGCAGTCGATGACCGAGGTGCCCGACTTCCGCACCGAACGGACGCTGATCGACGAGCCGGCCCCTCCGATCGTCGTCCCAGTGGTCCCACCGGGACGCACGATGGGCACCTGTTCGCGGCTGCTCTACGACGTGCTGCGCGGTGTGTACGGGTGGCTCGGCTTCGACGTGGTCGCCGACAGTGTGTTCCGGGATTTGGTGATCGCCCGGATCGTCGAGCCCACCAG
>JAEWBY010000039.1 GCA_023390905.1 Pseudomonadota bacterium
CGGAGGAACGGCGACTCGATGAAGCGCCAGGACAGCTCGGCGATGCCGCAGCTGATGCCCAGGAGGATGAACGACCGGACGACGAGCGCCACCTTCGACTGGGGCGCTGGGACCACGCCGTTCACGAGCTCGTGCCACAGGTACAGGGCGTAGGACCGGCGGCCGAACCACACCATCACCGGCACGCTGAGCATGCCGACGGACCAGGCCGACCGGTGGTAGTGGACCCACAGCACCACCGGGTGGATGCCGAGCAGCGCCAGGTTGAACCCGACGCTGCCGAACGGGTCGAAGAAGTGCACGCGCCCGGCCAGGATCGACTCGCCCAGGAACAGCGCCAGGCCGATGGCGGCGAGGACGGCGAGCAGCTTCTCCTGCTGCCGGGTCAGGCCGCCGCCGATCCGCCGGCGCACCAGCGCGAGCAGGCAGCCGGCCACGAGCATGTCGAAGCGCATGATCGAGAAGCGGTACAGCACCTGCGTGCCGTACGACAGCCCGTCGAACGCCTCGCCGCCGGCCTCCCAGTCCACGCCCACCGCGCTGCCCGCGAGCCGCACGACCATCCAGAAGGCGATGAAGAGGATCGAGCCACCGATCAGGAACTTCTGCCAGCGCACCTTGCGCAGCGACACCACCAGGAACACCGGCCAGAAGAAGTAGAACCACTCCTCGACCGACAGCGTCCACAGGTGCAGCAGGTACCGCGGGGTCTCGGAGTCGCCGAAGCCGAAGAAGCCCAGGAACAGCTGGTAGCTGTACAGCGCGGCGGCGACGATCTCGGCCCAGATGCTGGGGTGCTCGCGCCCGATGAAGATGGCTGCGAGCACGTACACGCCGATCACCGTGTACATCGCGGGGAACAGGCGGAGGATGCGCCGGTGGTAGAAGCCGCGGAAGCTGACCAGGCCCTCGCGGCGCTTCTCGTCGAGCAGCAGGTTCGTGATCAGGAAGCCCGAGAGCACGAAGAAGACGTCGACGTTGATGACGCCGCCCTCGTAGTACTGCTCGAAACCGAAGTGGTAGAACATGATCGCGATCACGGTGATGGCCCGCATGCCGTCGAACGCCGGCTCGTAGGTCATCGGGGGCGCGTCGATCGTGATCGGCCCCTGGGTCGCGGTGGGCTCCGGTGCGGCGGCGGTCATGGCGTCCGTTCGAACTTCTTGGCGAACCGCGTGTCCTTGATGTGCAGGAAGCGCCGTTCGATGTAGCGGTACGACAGCAGGCCGAGGCCGATCCCGGTCGCGCTCGCGACCAGCCCGAGCGCGAGCTTGCGCACGCCGTAGCTCTCGGAGATCAGCGGCAGGAACGGCAGCAGGCCGAGCACGTGCCACAGGTAGATGCCGTAGGACCGCTGCCCGAGCCAGCGCGCCGGCGCGACCGAGAACGCCCGGGAGTACCAGGACTCCTGACGGAAGTAGCCGTCGAGCACGACCACGCCGATCCCGAGCAGCGCCACCTGGTAGAGCGTGCCGCCGAACAGCGAGGTGACGCCGGGCGGCGCCGGCTTGGTCACGAGCAGCGTGAGCCCGAACAGGAACCAGCCGACGTAGCCGCCCACTGCGAGCAACCGCCGGATGTGGTCGGGGACCGGCCGGGGGATCCAGCGGGCGATGAACGCCATGAGGCAGCCGTAGACGATCATGTCGGGCCGGACCGCCGCGATGCGGTAGAGGACGCCCTGCCAGGTGATGTGGCCCTCGTCGACGAACTTCGGTTCGGACCCGTCGCTCGCGGTGATCACGTGCTGCAGCCCCGATCTCAGCGCGAAGAACACGACGATGAACGCGATCGCGCCGCCGATCAGCCAGAGGTCGGCGCGACGGGTGGCCTTGCGCAGCGTCCGGCGCAGCAGCGGCGGCCAGAAGAAGTAGAACTGCTCCTCCACCGTGAGGCTCCAGGTGTGGCCGATCATCCCGATCGAGCCGGGGAACAGCGCCGCGGCCAGGAAGTACACGTACAGCGCGGCGCCGAGCGACTCGATCCACCAGAGGTTCGTGTCCTCGGTCGGGTGGATCAGGTTCACCGCGAGCAGCAGCACGCTGAACACGGCGATCATGGCGTACATCGCCGGGAACAGGCGCAGGACGCGCCGTGTGTAGAAGTTCCGCAGGTCGATGTCGTCGGCCCGGTTGTGCTCGTCCATGAGCAGCGTGGTGATCAGGAAGCCGCTCGCGACGAAGAACCAGTCGATGATGATCGGCGTCCCGCCGAGGAACTTCGTGATCTCGGCGTGGTACAGCACGACCTGGACGACGAACAGGCCGCGCAGCCCGTCGAACGACGGGATGTGCCCCAGCTTGGGCCCCTCGACCTTGATGAGACGCCCGTCCTGCACCGCTTCCGCCCCGTTCATGCTCCCGGCCTGGGAGCTCTCCTCGCATCCCCCGGAGGGCACGGTACCGAGGGCGCGGTCGGGGTGTCCACGGCGGACGGGTGGGCGAACCTGCCCCGGTCCGTGGTCGCCGCCGCCACGGCGGGTGGCGGGCGGATCCCCCGGCTCAGACGTCCAGCGCCTCGCGGTCGACCAGGTCGGAGTGGTCGAGCAGGTACTGACGCCGCTTGGCGACGTCGTTGCCGAACAACGTGTCGAACAGCTCCGCGGCCTCGGTGGCGGCCTGGGCGTCGTCCATGGTCAGGCGGCGGAGGATGCGGGTGCCCGGATCCAGGCAGGTGACCGCCAGCTCCTCGACGTCCATCTCGCCCAGGCCCTTGAAGCGCACCCACTGGAGGTTCTCGGCCTTGCGGTTGCCCTTGGTGAGCTCGGCGGTGAGACGCGCCTTGTCCTCGTCCGAGAAGGCGTGCACGACCTCGTCGCCCACCTTCACCGTGTACAGCGGGGGCTGCGCCGCGAAGACCCGGCCGTCCTCGAGCAGCGGACGCATGTAGTGGTAGATGAGCGTGAGCAGCAGGCAGCGGATGTGGCTGCCGTCGACGTCCGCGTCGCAGAGGATGATGATCCGCCCGTAGCGGGCCTGGTCC
>JAEWBY010000051.1 GCA_023390905.1 Pseudomonadota bacterium
GACCCCGGCGACGACGGACCCGGCGATGACTCCGGCCCCCACCGATCCCATGGTGCCGACCACCACGGCGCCGACCACGACCAGCCCCACGACCCCGACCGATCCGGCGCAGATGCCGCCGCCCACCGAATCGCAGACGCCTCCGGCCAACAGCGATTCGCAGACGCCGCCGCCTCCGGCGGGCTCCGGCACGCCACCGGCCGACTGATCCGGGAGCGTGTGCAGCAGACGTCGCATCGCATCGGACCGCCTGTGGCCGATGGGCGACGCCGAGGCGAGAAGGGCGGTCCCTCGCGGGGGACCGCCCTTCATTTGTCGGCTGGCCTGCCCGGCCGCTGATATGCTGCGCGCCCCTTCATCCATACAGGACAGGCCATGCAGGCGATACGCTGGGTCGGCTTCGACGGCGACGACACGCTGTGGAAGAGCGAGGATTTCTATCGCCAGGCCGAACACGATTTCGAAGCCATCCTGTCGGCGTACATCGATCTCGGTGATCGGAGGATGCAGCAACACCTGCTGGACACCGAGCGGCGCAACCTGAAGATCTTCGGCTACGGCGTCAAGGGCATGACGCTGTCGATGCTGGAAACCGCCATCGCGCTGACCGAGGAGCGCATCAGCGCCCGCGATCTGCATCGCGTGCTCGAAATCGGCCGCGCCACCCTGCAGCATCCGGTGGAGTTGCTGCCCGGCGTGCGCGAGGCGGTGGAGCGCATCGCCCGGCAATACGAGATCGTGCTCATCACCAAGGGTGATCTGTTCCATCAGGAAGCCAAGATCGCGCAGTCCGGCCTGGCCGATGTGTTCCACCGCATCGAAGTGGTGTCCGAAAAGGACGTGCCGACCTACGCGCGCGTGCTGAGGGAACTCGAGGTCGCGCCGGAGGCGTTCGTGATGGTTGGCAATTCGTTGCGTTCGGACATCGAACCGGTGATCCAGCTCGGCGGCTGGGGCATCCATGTGCCGTACCACGTGACGTGGGCGCTGGAGACCGAACACGGCCTGGGCGAGGACGCACCGCGGCTCAGCACCGTGGCCACCGCCGCGGATCTGCCCGATGCGATCGCCCGGATCACCGGCGCACGCTGAGCAAGGCGCGCGCGTTCGCGTCGATTAACGATGCGTGTACGAACGCCGCGATGGCCCGGCCCGGTCGGGTTGATTAAAAGCACATTCACCCGCCGCGCGACATCTTGACGCCAGGCCCGCACGTACGGGCATTCCGGAGGACGAGATGGCACGAGTTTCTTTCGCACGTTGGCTGGCCCCCGCGGTACTGGCATCCGGCCTGGGTCTGGCGGCGCTGGCTCCCTCGCAGGCGCATGCATCCGATGATCTGGTCCGCGTGATCGTCGATGTCGCCGACGTCATCTACCACGGCGGTTATCCCTATTACCGCAATGGCCCCGGGTATGGTTACGGCGATCGGTTGATCGTGGTGCGCGACCGCTACCACCGTCCAACCTATTACCGGTATGTGCCACGTCGGGTCGTGTATCGCGCGCCGCCGCGCGGCAACGCCTACGGCTATTACCGCAATGCGCCGGTCATTGTCCGCTACGTCGACCGTGATCGCGACCATCACCGCTATGACCGGTACGACCGGCATGACCGTGATTATCGCGATCGCTGGGACGACAACCGCTGGAACCATCGCGACAAGAACAAGCATCGACGTGGCGGACGCGGCTGGGCTGACTGATCCGGCCTGAGTGTGGATTGATTGCCTGCGGCGCGCAGGGAGTGATGGCAGAATCACCGCATGTCACTGCCCACGCGCCGCTTTCTTTTTGCCCTGATGATCGCCCTGTGCGTCGCCCGCCAGACGCATGCACAGGAGCCGGTGCCGTGGCCGGGCAGTGGGGACGCCGACATCGATCGGCATCTGGCCGACATCAATGAATATGCGCAGCGTTACCCGGCCGCCTTCGCCGATGAAATGACGCGCTATTACGCCGTGCCGCGCAGTTACGTCGAAGCCATGATGAAGCAGCCCGACTGGAGCGCGGGCGATATCTACATGGCCTGCGCGGTGGCGACGGTGGCGGGGCAGCCGTGCCGCGCAATCGTGCGCGAATGGTCGCGCGATCATGCCGGCGGATGGCAGGCGGTGGCCTCGCGGGTGGATGTCAAACCCGGCACCGCGGCCTACCGGCGACTGCGCAAGAGCCTGGATGACACGTACCGGCGCTGGGAACGTCCCGCGCCATGATCGCCGTGATCAGCGCGGCACGCGTGCGTACATGATCAACAGCACCAGGTCGGCATCGCCGGCCTGTTCGATTGCATGCGTACTTCCGGGACGCGTGAGCATGGCGTCACCCGCGGCGACCTCATGGGCGACGTCGTCCAGCACATAGCGGCCGCGTCCGCTGATCACGTAGTAGATCTCGTCCTTGTGGTGCTGGTGCAGGCCGATGCCGCCGCCTTTATGCAGCACGCGCTTGCGGAATTCGAAACCCAGCTCCGGCGCGTCGCGGAAAAACGGATACGCCGTGGTCGGGCCGACTCCCCCGTGCGGTCCCGGCTGGGCCGATGCGATGTCGCGCTCGTGCACGATCAGCGACGGATGCGCCTGCGCGTGCTGATCCGCGCGCACCGTCGAAGGCGCACCGCAATCGGTGTCGCGGATGACGCGCGCGGCCAGCGAGGCGTCGAGCCGCTTCCAGCCATCGACCACCAGGCAGGCGATCATGACCGCACCGCGCTGCTGGAAATGGGTGTCGTCCGCCTGCTGCTGCGCCGGGACGTGCATGTAGTACGGCCTGGACGCTTCATCGCCGAGCGCGCGCAGCCAGTTCATGCTGCTCTCGGTCAGATCAATCAGGCCGAGGTTCTCGCGCGCGGCCAGATCGCGCACGGCCTGCGCGTACAGACCATGCGTGTCGAGCAGTTGTCCGTGATCGAACTTCCGCCGCGCGACCGGAGTGATCAGGATCGGCGTGGCGGCCTTCTCGCGCGCGAGACGGACGTATTCCATCAGCCAGCGCGGGAACGCCTGTCGCGGTTCGTTGTAGCGTTCCGGCGCTTCCTGCTTGGCGTCGTTGTGGCCGAACTGGATCAGCAGCACGTCGCCCGCGCGCAGATCGCGCCGCAAGGGCTCGAGCCCACCTTCTTCGATGAAGCTGCGCGCGCTGCGCCCGCTCCGCGCCAGATTGCGCACGCGCAGGCCGCCGTCCAGGAAGCTCTGGAGCTGCTGCCCCCAACCTTCGCGCGGCGCCCGCTCCGGGCCGTATTCGCTGGCGGTGGAGTCGCCGGCGATGAACACTTGGCGCGGCGGTTCCTTCGCTGCGGCCGGCAGCGTCATCAGCCACAGCAGCGCGAGCCAGATCGGTTTCATCGCTTCATCGCGGCCCGATCAGCGCGCCAGCCAGCCACCATCGACCGGCAGGATGGCGCCGTTGACGTAATCGGACGCCGACGAGGCCAGGAACACCGCCGCGCCGCCGAGATCGGACGCCAGGCCCCAGCGGCCGGCCGGAATGCGATCGAGGATCGCCTTGCTGCGATCGGCATCGGCGCGCAGTTGCGCGGTGTTGTCGGTCGCCATGTAGCCCGGCGCGATCGCGTTGACGTTGATGCCCTTGTTCGCCCATTCATTGGCCAGCAGGCGCGTGATGCCGGCGATGCCCGACTTGCTGGCGGTATAGGAGGGCACGCGGATGCCGCCCTGGAACGACAGCATCGAGGCGATGTTGATGATCTTGCCGCGCCCCTGCGCGATGAAATGCCGGCCGGCGGCCTGCGACATGAAGAAGGCACTCTTGATGTTGACGTTCATCACGTCATCCCAGTCCTGCTCGCTGAAATCCACCGCATCGGCGCGCCGGATCAGCCCGGCGTTGTTGACCAGGATGTCGAGCCCGCCGAGGCCGGCGACGGTTTCCTGCACGAGGCGCTCGACCGGCTCGATCGAGATCAGGTTCGCCTGCAAATTGAGGCAACGGCGACCCAGCGCATGGATCTGCGCAGCGGTTTCAGTGGCTTCGACAATGCCGGCGACCGCGACCTCGGCGCCGGCTTGCGCCAGCGCGACCGCGATGCCCTGGCCCAGACCGGTGTTGCCGCCGGTGACCAGCGCGACCTTGCCTTCAAGACTGAATGGATTGTGTGCCATGGCGTTCCCCGTTGAGTGTCATCGAGCGGCGTTGCCGCTGCCTGTGCTGCGCGCGCCAGCGGCGCGCTGCATCGTTCCCCGCGCGCGTTACTTGAGCTGGCAGATGTCCAGCACGTGCATGTCGGTGTAGTCCAGGTTCTCGCCGCCCATCGCCCAGATGAAGCAATAGTTGCTGGTGCCCGAACCCATGTGGATCGACCACGGCGGCGATACCACGGCTTCCTCGTTCTGCACCACGATGTGGCGCTGCGCGTCCGGCTCGCCCATGAAGTGGTAGACGCGATCGTTCTGGCCGAGATCGAAGTAGAAATAGACCTCCGAACGGCGATCGTGCAGATGCGGCGGCATCGTGTTCCAGACGCTGCCGGTCTTGAGCACGGTCAGGCCGAGCAGCAACTGCGAGGACGCGCAGGTGGCCGGCACGATGTACTGGTAGATCGTGCGTTCGTTGCTGGTTTCCAGCGAGCCGCGCTCCAGCGCGACCGCATCGGCGATCGCCAGCGCCCGCGTTTCAAAGCGCGCATGCGCGGGCGTGGAAGTCAGGTAGAACCTGGCCGGCTCGGCGGCGTCATCCGATTCGAACACCACATCGGCGCTGCCCATCGCCACGTACAGGCCGTCCTTCGGGCCGAGCGGATACACCGTGCCATCGACGGTGACCCTGCCGCGACCGTTGCCGACGTTGATGACGCCCAGTTCGCGGCGTTCCAGGAACGGCCTGCCCGCCGCCGATGCCGGCTCGGTCTGATGCGGCAGTTCCACCGCCTTCGACACCGGCGCCGCCCCCCCGATCACGAAGCGCTCGTTGTGCGAATAGTTGAGCTGCACCGTATCGGCGATGAAGAGATCGCTGATCAGGTAGCGATCGCGCAGTTGGTCGTTGCTGGCCCCGGCCATCATGTCCGGATGGGTGGCGTGGTAGGTCTTGCAGAACATCGGTGGACTCCGGTGGATGCGTGAGGCCTGCGGCCGGTTATCTGAAGGCGATGGTAGCGACTTTGGTAACCGGTGTCATTGCGCAGTGCGGAAGCAGGGTAGTGGACACGGGCGGAACGATCAGCCCGGCGGCTGGCAGGAATCGCGGACGATCAGGTGCGGGCGGATGCTGGCGGCCTGCAATGCCTGCCCGCTTTCGGGCTGGATCAGCATTGCGGCGGCGATGCGGCCGGTGTCGCGCGTATGCCGGCGCACCGAGGTCAGCGAAGGCCACAGCCGCGAGGCCAGCGGGCTGTCATCGAAGCCCACGATCGAAAGCTGGCGCGGGATGTTGATGCCGGCGCGAAGCGCCACCTTGTAGACACCGGCGGCCATTTCATCGTTGCCGGTGAAGATCGCTGTCGGCCGCTGCTTGCCGGCGAGCAGTTTTTCCGCCGCGACCACGCCCGATTCGAAGGTATAGCCGGCTTCGATGATGCGCGACTTCGGCAGCTCGAGCCCGCGCTGCGCGAGTGCTTCGAGAAAGCCCGAGGTGCGTTCGTGCGCGGATCGATAGGCCGACGGGCCGGTGATCAGCGCGATGTCGGTATGGCCGAGCGACAACAGGTATTCGGCGGCTTCGGCCGCGCCATTGCGATCGTGCGTGACCACCATGCGCGAGGCATCGTCTTCCAGCGCAACCGAGGCGATACGCGTATACCGGCAACCGATGTCGGCGAGCATGTCGGCCAGCGACTGATCTTCCGAGGCGCGCGGCACCAGCATCACCCCGTGCAGTTTCTGCTGCTGCACGAAACGGCGCACGCCATCGAGGAAATTCGGGCTGCGGCTGTCGCAGGGATGCACGACCAGTTCGAAGCCCGAGTCGCGCAGCGAATCCAGCGCGCCGTACTGCATGTCCACGATGTACTGCGCGGTGGGATTGTCGTAGACCATGCCGATCAGGAACGATCGGCGGAACGCGAGCCCGCGCGCCATCGGATCGGGCACGTAGCCGACTTCGCGCATCAGCGCCTCGACCTTCTCTCGCGTGTCCTTACGCACCAGCGGGGAATGGTTGATGATGCGCGAGACCGTCTTCTTGGAAACCCCGGACAACCGCGCGATGTCGTTGATCGTCGCGGCCTTGCCGGCGGCGACGGGTGGAGCGGAGCGTTCGGGTTTCTTGCGCACGGGCATGGGCGGGGTTCCGGTCGTCAGCGGTGCATTGTAGGTCGTCGCGCGGTTCCCTACTTTTTGAGCTGCGCCGGGAGCCACAACGAGAGTTCGGGGAAGAATGCGACGATCAGCAACACCGCCAGCGCCGCCAGCCAGAACGGCCAGATCGTGCGCATGCTCTGGCTGATGGTGATCTTGCCGATGGCCGTGCCGATGAACAGCACCGAGCCCACCGGCGGCGTCACCAGGCCGATGCCGCCGGCCAGCACCATCACCAGACCGAAATGGATCGGATCGATGCCGTAGGCCTTGGCGACCGGCAGGAAGATCGGCGTGCAGATCAGGATCTTCGGCGCCAGATCCATGAACATGCCCAGCATCAGCAGCATCACCACGATCATCAGCAGCACGGTCCGCGGGCTGTGCGCGATCGATTGCAGGAACTCGACCGCGGCCGAAGGCACCTGCAGATAGGCCAGCAGCCAGCCGAACACCGCGGCGGTGGCGATGACGAACAGGATGGTGCCGGTGGTGCGCGCAGCATGCGTGACCGCGTCGAAGAACTCCTTCCAGCGCAACTGCCGGTACAGCGCGGCGGTGACGAGCAGCGCATAGACCACCGCGATGGCCGCACTTTCCACCGCGGTGAAGATGCCCGCGCGGATGCCGACGAAAATCAGCAGCACCAGCCCCAGGCCGGGGAGCGCGGCGATCAGCCGCACCACCACCGCACGCGCACCGGGGAAGGCTTCCACGCCGTAGCCGCGATGGCGCGCCACCGCATAGCCGGTGATCATCATGGCGAGCGTCATCAGCAGCGCTGGCACGATACCGGCGGCGAACAGGTCGGCGATCGACAGGCCGCCGGCGGCCGCCGAGAACAGGATCAGGTTGTGCGAAGGCGGCACCAGCAGCGCCACCAGTGCGGCGGTGATGCTGACGTTGACCGCGAAATCGCGGTCGTAGCCACGCTGCACCATCTGCGGAATCATCGTGCCGCCCACCGCCGAGACATCGGCGATCGCCGAACCGGACACGCCGCCGAAGAACAGCGACGACAGCACGCTCACCTGCCCGAGGCCGCCGCGCATGCGCCCGACCAGCGACGAGGCCAGCGCGATCAGCCGATCGGAGATGCCGCCGCGCAGCATCAGTTCACCGGCGAAGATGAACAACGGTATCGCGATCAGCGAGGCCGAACCCGAGCCCGCCGAAATCTGCTGCACCAGCACGATCGAAGGCAGATCCAGATAGAACAGGGTCGCCAGCGCGGCCGATGCCAGCGCGAACGACACCGGCACGCCGAGCATCAGCAACAGTACGAACAGACCGAGCAGGAGGGCGATGGCCATGGATCAACGGGCTCCTTCGGTGAGCGCGGCCGGCCGCACGGCCAGCCACAGGTGATGCAGCGCGAACAGCGTCATCAGCGCGCCGCCGATCGACAGCGGCAGATAGTTGATGCTCTGCGGCAGCGAGGCGCCGGCGGCCTTGATGTCCAGTCCATCGATCAGCAGCACGCCGCTCCAGCCGGCCAGCACCACGCCGATCGCGCCGATCAGCAACGCACGCAGCGCTTCCAGTCCGCGGCGCACGCCCGCATGCGCGTGTTCGGCGAGCAGGAAGAAGCCGAAATGCCGACGCGTGTGCACGCCCGCCGCCGCACCCAGGCTCATCGCCGTGCTCAGCAGCAGCAGCGTGACCGGTTCGGTCCAGCTCGGCGAATCGTTGAGCACGTAGCGGGTGAACACCTGCCAGCCCTGCACGACCACCAGGCCCAGCAGCGCCGAAGCCGACACGCCGATGGCGAAGCCCGCGATGCGGTCGAAGAACTTCTGCAAGGGATGCAGCGGAAGATCGGGCGCGTGGTCACTCATGCGGAGTCCGGTCTCAGGCTTGGTCGCGGATGCGACGGTAGAGGGCGTCGATGGAAGCCTCGCGGCGATACTCCGCCAGCAGCGGCTGCGCCGCGCGTTCGAAGGCAGGCCGATCGACTTCGTTGAATGCGATGCCGTAATCGATCACCGCCGGGCGCGCACTGGCTTCGGAAGCATCCCAGCGCTGCCGCATCACCTGCACCGACTGCCGCGCCGTTTCGCGCACGAGTTCGCGATCCTTGGGCGTCAATGACTGCAGGCTGCGCTGCGAGATCAGCAGCACGTCCGGCGCATAGGAATGATCGGTATGCGACCAGTAGCGCGCGGCCTCGAAATGGCGGCTGGAATGGAAACTGCGGATGTTGTTCTCCGCCCCATCGATCATGTGCGTCTCCATGCCGGAGAACACTTCGCCCAGCGACAGCGGCGTGGGGTTGGCGCCGAACAGGCGCAGCATGCGGATGAAGATGTCCGACACCGGCACGCGGATCTTGAGCCCGTGCAGGTCGGCCGGCGTGCGGATGGGATGACGGTTGTTGTAGAAGCAGCGTGCGCCCGAGTCGTAGATCGCCAGGCCTACCAGACCGCGTTTCTCGAAGCCGGCGAGCACCTGATCGGCCACGCCGCCATCGAGCGCGCGGCGCAGATGCGCGACCGAATCGAACACGTAGGGCAGGCACAGAGCCTGCGTCAGCGGAAACGCGTTGTTGAGCGCACCGGAGTAGACGCGGGTGATGTCGATCGCACCGTAGCGCGCCATGTCGATGGCTTCGGATTCACGGCCCAACTGGCCCGAGTGGTACAAACGGATGCGCAGCCGGCCACCGGTGGCCTGTTCCAGCGTCTGGCCGATCCAGCGCACCGCTTCCACGGTCGGGTAGTCGCTTACATGCACGTCGCTGGCGGTGAGCACGCGCGCCGATGCGCCACCCGCGCGCACCAGCGGTGACGTGAGCGCGGCCGCGCCGAGCCCGGCCTGCAACAGCTGCCGGCGATTGATCATGACGCGCGATCCCCGCGTGGCGCGGCGACCGCACGGCATTCGATCGTGCCGATGCCGGCAAAGGAAATCGTCGCCACCTGGCCCGGCAGGATGTCGTGGATGCCGGTTGCGTTGCCGGTCGCGATCCAGTCGCCGGCGCGCAGCGGACAGCCCCGTCGCGCCGAACGCCCGAGCGCGAACGCGAATGCCGCACGCAGGCCACCCGGCAGCGTGGTCGCTCCGCCTTCGCCGACCACCACGCCATCGATGCGCGTGGTGCAGCGCAGATCCGATTCCGCACGCGCGCGCCAGTCGATGATCTCTTCGCCGACGATCAGGCCGTTGTTGTTGCCGAAATCCGACACCACCACGCGCGGACCGAGCATGTTGATCGTCGCCAGCGGACTGCTCGCCACTTCCACGCCGATGAACAGTCGCGCGGGCACGGCTTCGGTCTGCTCGGGCGTCCATTCGAGCCGATCGGCCGGCGCGTCCGCGTCCAGGCGCAGCACGTACTCGGCCTCGACCGCGCCGAAGCCGCCGGTGAATACCGGAATATCCTGCATGCCACCGGTGGCAATCCAGAGCGCGTCGGCGAAGATCGGCCCGAGCAGGCGTTCATCGCCCGAGGCATCGCGACGCTCGGCCGCGATGAAGCCGACCTTCCACCCCGCCACGCGTGCATGCCAGCGTGCGATCGCCAGATCCTGCACCTGATACGCGGTCACCAGATCCGGCGGAATCTCGCCGGGGAATGCCGGCAGCGAGCGACCCTGCGCGCGCGCCTCGGTGAACGCGGCGGCAATCGCCGCCAGCGCCGGCGAGGCGGAAAGGGGAGAAGGGGCGGTGCTCAAGCAGGGATTCTCCGGGTTGAGGTTTTGCTGCGCCGCCGAGTGACAGCACGGGTCCGTGGCCTGTATATGGTAAACCGGTGTCATTGACAATACGCACCGCCGCAAAATCCACTGCTTCAGGCAACCGCCTTCCCGGGGAGGGAGAAAATGTTCCGGTCCGTTCTTGCTGTCGTTCCGTCTCGCGTGCTGGCCTGCGGCCTGCTGTCCCTGATCGCGCTGTCGGTCTCCGCCGCGGATGCGCCGACGCCGCAGGCTTTCCCGGGCGCACAGGGCTGGGCGGCCGAAACACCGGGCGGGCGCGGCGGACGCATCGTGCGGGTGACGACGCTGGCGGCCGAGGGCCCCGGTTCGTTCGCCGAGGCGGTGAACGGCAAGGGGCCACGCATCGTGGTGTTCGAAGTCGGTGGCGTCATCGATCTCGGCGCCCGGACCCTGCGCATCACCGAACCCTTCC
This sequence comes from Pseudomonadota bacterium, assembly GCA_023390905.1. GTDB lineage: Bacteria > Pseudomonadota > Gammaproteobacteria > Xanthomonadales > Xanthomonadaceae > Pseudoxanthomonas_A. The sequence continues at coordinate 10,382 of JAEWBY010000051.1, forward strand.
TGACCATCGCCGGACAGAGCGCGCCCGCGCCGGGCATCACGTTGATCCGCGGCGGCATCGACATCGCCGCGCACGACGTGATCGTGCGCCACCTGCGCGTGCGCCCTGGCGACACCGGTGCGGCCAAGCGCAGTGGCGTGGACTTCGATGCCATCTCCACGGTCGGCGCCTACAACGTCATCGTCGATCACTGCTCGCTGACCTGGGCCACCGACGAGGGCCTGTCCGCGTCGGGCCCGCGCTTTGCCGACGGCGCACGCACGCGCGAGGAGTACGCGCGCGCGACCTCGCACCGCATCACCTTCAGCAACAACCTGATCGCCGAAGGGCTGGCCGATTCCAGCCACGGCAAGGGCGAGCATTCCAAGGGCACGCTGGTGCACGATCACGTCGCCGACATCCTGATCGTCGGTAACCTCTACGCGCACAACTACGAGCGAAATCCGCTGTTCAAGGGCGGCGTGCGCGGGCAGGTGATCAACAACCTGATCTACAACCCGGGCCAGCGTGCCGTGCACTACAACCTGATCGCCGAGGAATGGATCGGCCACGACTACGAGCCGGGCGAAATGGTCGTGCGCGGCAACGTGATGCGCGCCGGACGATCCACCGAGGACCTGGCGTTCTTCATGATCGGCGGCTCGGGCGATGTCAATCTGTTCAGCGCGGACAATCTTGTGGTCGATCGCGTGGGACGCGCGCGCATCGATGCGCAAGGCAGCTACACCACCACGCCGGTGAAGATCCGCACGCTCACCAAAGCCCCTGCGCTGCCGTTCGGCGTCCGCCTGCTGCGGTCGGAAGACGTGCAGGATGCGGTGATCGCGAACGCCGGCGCGACGCCCTGGAACCGCGACGCGATCGATCGCCGCATCGTCGCCGACGTCATCGAAGGCCGTGGCGGCATCATCGACAGCCAGCAGGAGGTCGGCGGCTATCCCACCTACAAGCCCACCCGCAAGGCGTTCGTCGAAAGCGAGTGGAACCTCGACACGATGGAACCGCATGCCGGCTACACGCGCGGCGAACCGCTGCGCTGACCGCGCGGGATCGCGGGAAGTTTCACCGTCTGCGGACAGGATCGTCTGCAGCGGCGGCTTCAGTCGCAATCCATGAAACGACGGCACGCCCGGGCCAGCGCAGCGATGCAAGGCGGGGCGATTGGATGCAACCTGCAATGCAACGCGCGGTCATGGATACCGCACCGGAATTCCATCGCGGGTGTGGAGCCAGCCGCTGCGCCGAGTGCACGGTGCCGAGACGGAGCCACGTTGCTCGCAGCGCTGGTCAACGCAGGCGATGCGTCGCGACCACGGCACTGAAGCCGTTGCTGCAGCGGCGATCTTCGTTGCAGATGGAGATCCGCCCGCATTCCGCGCGGCCTCGGACGCGCACCAGCGACTCGGGGCGGATCCCACGGCAAAGAGAAGGCCCGGTGGAATCCACCGGGCCAAGGACGTCACGATGCAGCGGAGAGAGACGGAACGGTGTGCCGCTCCTGCATCAGAACTTGTAGCGCAGGCCGAGCATGAATTGCCGGCCCGTGTGCGTGTACACGCTCGAACGATCGCCCACCGAGTCCACCCACTGGTCGATCCATTCGTCGGTCAGGTTGAGCCCTTCGAGCGACACTTCCAGATGTTCGTCGAACTTGTACGAGATTGAAGCATCGATCGTCGTGGTGGCCTTGGTGCCTTCCACGTCGTTGTTGTTGCGGCCGGGAATCGTGGTCATGAACTGATCGCGGTACGCGGCCGACACCCGGCCGGAAAAATGATCGCCCTGGTAATACAGCGTCGCATTCCATGCGTTCTTCGACAGGCCCACCATCGGACCCTTCGCCGACGGCGCGCCGGATGAGCTGAGGTATTGGATGTCGGACTGCACGTAGGTGTAATTCAACTGCGTACCGAAGTTGCTCCAGAAACCGGGCAGGAACGTAAACGGCTGCTGGTAGCTGACTTCCGCGCCCTTGAGTTCACCGCCGGGGGTGTTGAGCGGCTGGGTGAAGTCGAAATCGTCGCTCGGGGTCGCCCCCGTGCCGGCGAGCAGCGAGTCCGGCAAACCCGACGAACTGTACGGACGCGTTTCGCGCGAGGTCTGGATGTAGCTGTCGATGTTCTTGTAGAACAGGCCCAGCGACAGCATCGATTCCTCGGCGAAGTACCACTCGAAGCTCAGGTCCGCGGTGTCGGCGCGGAACGGATCCAGCTTCGGATTGCCGGTGTTGACCGTGCGCGAACCACCGGCCACCGACACCGTCGCGCCGGGATTGAGGAAGCCCAGGCCCGGCCGCGCCATCACCTTCGCGCCGGACAGGCGGATCAGGAAATCCGGTGCGACTTCGGCGACCAGGTTGAACGAGGGCAGGGTATCGGAGTACTCATGCTCCACCCGCGTGGCCACCGGCGTGGCGCCCAGGAACGACCAGCCATCACTGGTGAGTTTGGTCTTGACGTAGCGCACGCCGACGTTGCCGCTCAGCGGCACCGGGCCGAGATCGATCGAGAAATCGCCCTGCAGGTAGACGCCGCTGTCCTTCTCGTTGACCGTGCGGTTGTTGGCCGCGATCGAGGACAGGTTGTCGTACACCGCATAGAGCCCGGTATTGCTGTAGAGATTGAGCAGATTGTCGAAGGCATCGACGTCCGGGATCAGCCAGCGCTCGGCGTTGTTGGCGACATTGATGCCACGCAGCCCGGAGCTGGTGAGCAGGCCCGACAACTGCGCACTGCCGATGGCCGGGATCGCGGTCTCCGACGCGCGCCGCCACTCGCGCGAGGTGTAGGTGTAGTCCTTGTAGTTCACGCCGCCCTTGAGCCTGAACGAGGCGGCCATGTTCCAGTCGAAATCCACCTGCGCGTTGTCGAACTGGTTCTTGACCCACTGCGGCCGCAGACGGATTTCCGCCAGCGTCCAGCCGTTGGGATCCATCACGTTGGCGCTGCCATAGTTGAACGAGGGCAGCCGGCTGTTGTTGCGGTAATCGTAGACGTAGCCCTGGGCATTGTTCTTGTCCATGATCAACGTGGTCTGCACCGGGTTGTCGTACGTGGATTCCGACTGCCCGACCAGCGCCTTGATGCCGAAGGTGTCGCTGAAATCGTGATCCAGCGAGAGCCCCCATTGCAGGAACTCGGTGCTCTGCTCGTCGGTGCGCGATTCCGAGCGCACGTCGACGTTGTCGAACACGCCGTAGACCAGGTTGCCCCGCCCGTCGATCACGCTGTCGCGCACGATCGTCTGCGGCTTGCCGGTGCCGCTGCGGCTGAACGACACCGCCTCGATGTAATCCTCCGTGCGGTCGGCATCGAAGCGTGCATACAGCACGTCCAGCGCGAGCTGCGTGTTGTCGCCGGCCTTGAACTGCAACGAACCGGTCGCGCCCAGGCGTTCCTGATCGTGGGTCATGATGCCGTAGCGCGGAATGCGCGGATGGAACACGTTGGATGCCTCGGCCGCCGGGGTTCCGGAGAATCCGCCGTTGCTCAGGCCATTGTCCCAGCGCACGGTGCTGTGGCCTTCCTCGATCAGTTCGCGATCGGTGTACGCGACCGACAGCAACGCACCGAAGCGGCCATCCAGCCAGGTGTTGCTGATCAGGGCGCTGGCGCGCGGGTTGGCGGTGCTCGACAGATCGTTGTAGCCCATCTGTCCGCCGGCGACGAAGGTGAAGCCGTCATAGTCGAACGGGCGCGCGGCGCGCAGATCGACGGTGGCGCCGAGCGAACCTTCCTCGATTTCCGCCGAGGAGGTCTTGCGCACGACGATCTGGCTGAAGAGTTCGGAGGCGAAGGTGTTGAAGTCGAAGCCGCGGCCACGGTTCACGCCGCCGGAACTGTCGGTGCCGCCGCCGGTGGCCATCGCTTCCATGCCGTTGATGCGCACGCGGGTGAACTGCGGGCTCAGGCCGCGCACGGAGATCGACTTGCCTTCGCCGGCATCGCGATCGATCGACACGCCGGGAATGCGCTGCAATGACTCGGCCAGGTTGAGATCGGGGAAATCGGCAATGTCCTCGGCGACGATCGCGTCGATCACGCCGGCTTCGCCGCGCTTGATTTCCAGCGCCTTTTCCAGGCTCGCGCGATAGCCGGTCACCATCACCGCATCGAGCGTGTCCACCGGCTCCGGCGTGGCCGCCTGCGCCTGCGCATCGGCGGCCGGCGCCTGCTGCGCCATCGCGGCGGTGCTGAACTGCAATGCCAGCGCGATGGACGCGGCCAGCATGGTAACCGGTGTCTTCCGGTGGTACTTCAGGTATGGCATGGCTTCCCCTCCTCAAGGGCGCATGGCCGCTCGCCGGCGGCTGTTTTTCGTAGATTTCCCGCGGTTTCTACACCCTGAAACAATGCCAGCGAGTAGAATGACACCGCTGGTCAAAACCAACGCTATCAGAGTGTGCGCTGCAACAACAACTGCCCGGAAACCCGCGCCAGCGTTGTCTCCGGGACATCCTGACCGCACCGTACACTGCGGTCGTCGACCATCTCGGGAGGGATACGTCATCGTGGGGAAGATCGTCTGTTTCGGGGAACTGTTGTTGCGGCTCGGTGCGCCCGGCCGCGAAACGCTGCTGCAATCGCCGCTGCTGCAGGTGCACGTCGGCGGTGCCGAAGCCAATGTCGCGGTGGCGATGGCCAGGTTCGGCCACGACGCGCGCATGGTCGGCGTGGCCGCGGACAATCCGCTCGGCCAAGCCGCGATCGGCGAGTTGCGGCGGCAGGGCGTGGACACGCGCGCCGTGCAGCGTCACGCCGGCCGCATGGGCCTGTATTTCCTCACCACCGGTGCGATCCAGCGCCCTTCACAGGTGCTGTATGACCGCGCCGATTCGGCGTTCGCGCGCGCCGGTGGAGGCGAGCATGACTGGCCGGTGCTGCTGGAAGGCGCGGACTGGCTGCACGTGTCCGGTGTCACCCCGGCGCTCGGCGCGCAGGCCGCGCGCGGCACGCTGGACGCCATGCGCGCCGCGCGTGCCGCGGGCGTGCAGGTGTCGTTCGATGGCAACTACCGTCCGCAGTTGTGGAATGCCTGGGACGCAGATGCACCGACGCTGCTGCGCGGGCTGATGGCCGAAGCCGACATCCTGTTCGCCAGTCATCGCGATATCGAAGTGGTGCTCGGCCGGCGTTTCGAACAGTCGAGCGCGGAACTGCGCTTCGAGGCCGGCGCACGCGCGGCGTTCGAGGCCTTTCCGCAGGTGCGGCGCATGGCCGCGACCATCCGCGTGCAGCGCACCGTGGATCATCACGTCCTGTCGGCGATCAGCCTGCATCGCGACGGCACGCTGTCGCGCACGCCGCAGTACGAAGTGGCCGGGATCGTCGATCGCATCGGCACCGGCGACGCATTCGCCGCGGGTGTCCTGCACGGCATCGTCAACGGGCTGAGCCAAGCCGATGCACTGCACTTCGGCCTGGCGTCGGCCTGCCTGAAGCACTCCCTGCCCGGCGATTTCAGCACGCTTGGCGTGCCGGACGTGGACGCGTTCCTGGCGCAGGACGGCTTCGACGTGCGCAGGTGATCGCGCCGGCGGCGGCGGCGCCCGCCTTCCGCATCGCGCGCAGTTGACGTTGCGATGCAGCAATTTCGCCGGCGATCGACGCGCGCGCGCTCGATGTCGAACCTTGGGACCCATGCGCGCCTCACCTGAGCGGATGCGATCGCCCGCAATGTCGCGGCGCTGGCGACCCCGACGACTGATCGCAAGCAAAAGTTGGGTCTGAAGATGCCGGCCGCGACTTTTCTTTGGGTCCGCATCGCCCACACTGCGCGGCCATGATGAGTGCGTCCGATGCGTAGCAAATTGTTCGTGCCCGCGATCCGGCCGGAGTTGTTCGGCAAGGCGATGGCCAGCGCGGCCGACGCCGTGTCCTTCGATCTGGAAGATGCGGTGCCGGCCGATCGCAAGGCCGAGGCGCGTGCGCACCTGATCCGGTTCCTGCAGTCGCCAACGGGCGCGGGCAAGACGATCATCGTGCGGGTCAACGCAGTGGGGACGCCGGAGTTCGAAGCCGATCTCGCCGCGCTGGCGCGGCTGCCCGTCGATCTGATCAATCTGCCGAAGGTGGAAAACACCGGCGTGGTCTCGCTCGCCGCCGAACGCATCGCGCGGGACTGGGGCGATGACGCCGAGCCGCATCTGTTGCTCAACATCGAGACTGCACGCGGCCTGCGCTGCGCGCAGGCGCTGGCAGGTGCGCACGAACGCGTGGCCGGCCTGCAACTGGGGCTGGGCGATCTGTTCGAAGCCGACGGCATCGATCGCCGCGACCCGGCCAATGTCCACGCCGCGCTGTACGCGCTGCGCATGGCCGCCGCCGAAGCCGGTGTGTTCGCCTACGACAGCGCCTGGGGCGAGGTTGAGGACGAGGCCGGCTTCCAGACCGAAGCAACGATGGCGCGCCGCCTCGGCTACCTCGGCAAGAGCTGCATCCATCCGCGCCAGATCGCGGCGGCCAATGCAATCTTCAGTCCGACCGCCGGGGAAATCGAACGCGCTCGCCGGGTGGTGGCCGCCGCCGCGCACGCCGGTGCGCGCGGACACGGTGCATTCCTGGTCGATGGCCGCATGATTGATGCACCGTATCTGCGCCGCGCGCAGGCAATCATCGCGGCCGCGGACGCATGAGGACCGCAGTGCGCGGGCCGGGCCACGCGAGGGATGCGCTGTACACGGAACACACCACAGGGGATGCAATGAACCACCGCCCATCGCGTGCCGCAGCCGGCGCTTCCATCGTCCGTCGTGCCTGGCACGGGTGGCTGTTGTTCGTGGCGTTGCTGGGCCTTTCGATCGGTGCGCACGCCGAGAGCCTGGCGTCGGTGGAACGCTCGAACCTGCCGGCGCTGCCTTCCACCGCAGTGCAGGGACTGCATGCGATCAACGATCGCTTGCTGGCCGTGGGCGAGGACTCATTCGCGCTGCTGTCGGTCGATGGCAAGCGCTGGCAGACGATCCGCTGGCAGGCCGACGCGCCGGAACTGCGCAGCCTCGGCGGCAACGGCGAGCGCCTGTTCGCACTGGTGGGCACGGCGGGCGGGGCGACGCACATCGAAGAGATCACGCTGTCCGGTGATCGATTGCAACGCGTCCCGTTGCCACCGCTCGATCACGCACTGGAGTGGGCGAGTTTCGCCGTGCTGGGCGATCGGCTGTACGTGGCCGGCGCGCCGGCCGGTGATGCCGCGCCCCTGATCCGGCAACTGGATTTCGCACCGAATGCGCGCTGGAGCGCGGGACCGGCGTGGCCGACGGCCGCGCGACGCGCGGATCTGATCGCGCAGACCAATGCGCTCTACCTGATCGAAACGGCTGCGGCTCCGCAACCGTTGTGGCGGTGGACGCAGGATGCGGGCTGGCAGGCGCGGCCGCCGGTGCCGGGCACGCGGTTGCCGGGCGCCACCCGCGCACTCGGGCAGGCGCACCTGATGATGCTGGTCGAACAGGCCGGCGCGACGCGGTTGATGAGCTACCACACGATCACCAGCGCCTGGGCCACGCTGCCGGACACCGCGCCCGCCGGCATCACCGCCGCCGCCGGATGGAAGGACGGCATGGTGTGGGCACAGCCGGGCGGCAACGGCGAAACCACCTTCACCGCCGCACAACTGTCGGCCGGCAAGTACCTGCTGAAGTGGATGGACTGGCTGGTGATCGTGGTCTATCTGGCGTCGATGATCGGCATCGGCATGTACTTCTACCTCAAGGAGAAGCGCAACTCGACGTCGGACTTCTTCGTCGGCGGCCGCAGCATTCCGTTCTGGGCGGCGGGCGTCAGCCTGTACGCGACCAACACCAGCTCGATCAGCTTCATCGCCATTCCGGCCAAAGCGTTCGAGACCAACTGGCAGTACATGACCAACAACCTGATCGCGGTGCTCGGTCTGATGTTCGTCGCCGTGTGGATCGTGCCGCTGCTGCGCAGGCTGGATCTGATGTCGGTGTTCTCGTATCTGGAAACGCGATTCCATCCGGCGATCCGCATGCTCGCCAGCGCGCTGTGCATCGCGATGCAGGTCGGCGCGCGCATGAGCGTGATCCTGTTCCTGCCGGCGCTGGCGATCGCGACGATCACCGGCATCAGCGTGGTCTACAGCGTGATCCTGATGGGCGTGTTCACCATCATCTATACCGCGATGGGCGGCATGAAGGCGGTCATCTGGACCGATTTCGTGCAGGTGTTCGTCAAGATGGGCGGTGCGATCTTCGCGATCGGCTTCATCATCTGGCACCTGAAGGGCGGCGCGCCGGAGTTCTGGCAGACCGCGATGGCCGAGCAGAAGATGCACACGCTCGACTTCAGCTTCGATCTGACCAAGGCCACGGTCTGGGGCTTCATTTTCCTGGTCGTGTTCGACGTGGTGCTGACCTTCCCCAAGGATCAGGTGCTGATGCAGCGCACGCTGTCGACCAAGTCCGACAAGGAGGCCGGCCGCTCCATCTGGGCGTTCGCCGCGATCATGATCCCCGGCGGCTTCATCTTCTACGGCATCGGCACCGCACTGTTCGTCTTCTACAAGAACAACCCCGAACGCCTGAATCCGCTGCTGCCGATTGACGCCACGTTCCCGCTGTTCATCGCCGCCGAGCTGCCGCCCGGCGTCACCGGCCTCATCATCGCCGGCATTTTCGCCGCGGCGATGGCGACGCTGTCGAGCATCATGAACAGCGTGGCGACGCTGATCTCGGTGGACTTCTACGAGAAACTCTCCAAGAAGGCCAATCAGAAAACCAGCGTGCTGTTCGCCGAGATCACCACGGTGATGGTGGGGCTGGTCGCGATCGGGCTGGCGCTGCTGCTGTCGCGCTACGACGTGCATTCGCTGTTCGACGTGTCGATCGAACTGGCCGGCCTGCTCGGCGGCGGTTTCGCCGGCGCGTACACGCTGGGCATGTTCACCCGCCGCGCCAATTCGCCCGGCGTGGCGATCGGCATCGGGTGCAGCATCGTGCTGACCTTCACCGCGTGGTCCTTCGATCTGGTACATCCGTATTTCTACCTGGCGATCTCGATCCTGCTGTGCATCGTCATCGGCTATCTGGCCAGCCTGCTGTTCCCCGCGCCGAAGCGCTCGCTGAAGGGGCTGACGATCTACCGCGACGTGGAATGACCCGTACAGCCGTGCCTATGGTTGGGCCTGTGAGCTTCGTGTAGCCTGCGCGCACGGCAGAAGGGGAAACCGTGGACACCCAGTTCCTGAATACGTTCGTGACGGTCGTCGATCGTGGTTCGATGGCGGCGGCCGCGCGCGAACTGAACATCACGCCGGCGGCGGTCGCCCAGCAGATCCGCACGCTGGAACGCGAACTCGGCGCGCCGCTGATCGCGCGCGTGGGCCGCACCGTCAGCGTGACCGAAGAAGGTTCGCGGATCATCCAGCGGGCGCGCGATCTGCTGCGCGACGTGGCCGACATGCGCAGCGTCGCCAACGACAGCGCGGTCTCCGGCGAACTGCGGCTCGGCGCCTGCCCGACCGCGCTGGCCGGCATGTTGCCGGACATCCTCGCGCGCATGGTGGCGGCGTTTCCGCAGATCAACGTCTTCATCAAGCCGGGCTATTCGGCCGATCTCTACCGCGCGGTGGAATCGGGCGAACTCGATGCGGCGATCGTGCTGCAGGCGCCGTTCTCCCTGCCCAAGACCTGCCAGTGGCAGTTGCTGCGCGAGGAACCGCTGGTGGTGCTGGCGCCCGAAGCGATGGCCGATCGCGATCCGCACGAACTGCTCGCGAGCGAGCCATTGATCCGCTACGACCGCAACCAGTGGGGCGGCCGCCTCGCCGACGAATACCTGCGCAACGCCGGCATCGTGCCGAAGGAGCGTTTCGAACTGAATGCGCTCAATGCCATCGCGGTGATGGTCGATCGCGGTCTCGGCGTTTCGCTGGTGCCGAACTGGGCGCGGCCGTGGCCCGAAGGCCTGAAGCTCGCGCGCATCCCGCTGCCGGACGAATGCGTACCCCGGCGCATCGGCATGGTCTGGTCGCGCTCGACCGTCCGCATCCGCCTGGTCACGGTGCTGCTGCAGGAGAGCCTGTCGATCGCAGTCGGGACCCGGTAGCGGGGGGGCGGGTAGCTGGTAGGCGGTAGCGGATAGCCGGTAGCCGATAGCCGGCAAAGCTCTATCGATTTCCGATTTCCGGCTACCCCGCTACCCGCTACCCCCGCTCGATGCCGCACCGCAACGCCCCCCCCGTACCCAACAAAAACTGCCTTCTGAACATAGGCGCGGCGGATTCTTCAGCGCGTGTGCACCGCCTAGGCTCTGACCACACTGTCGAGGCTGTCGCCGGCGTCTGGGAGGAACGTCTGGCACGCAGGCGCATCCGATCGCCTGCATCGCGAACACGCACACGGGGAGTCGCGCCACACGCGCGCGATTCACAGCCAAACCAATCACGAGAGAGATCATGAAACACGTGCCCGCCGCATTCGGCGTTTTCCTGCTGGCCGCCGCCGTCAGCGCAAGTGTCCGAGCGCAACAGAACACGCCGCCGCCGGTCGATGAAGAAGCGCAGAAGAAAGAAGCCGTCGAACTGGACAACGTGATCGTCACCGGCGTGCGCGCGCCGAAGGCGATCGACAAGATCCCCGGTGCGATCACGCTGGTGTCGAAGGAAGAGGTCGCGCGCACGCTGCTGCTGACCGAAGACGCCACCGCCGTGCTCGCGCGCACGGTGCCGGGCTATTCGGAATCCTCGCAGGCGATGAGCAACACCGGCGAGAACCTGCGTGGTCGCATCGCGCTGCGCCTGTTCGACGGCGTGCCGCAGGGTTCGCCACTGCGCGAAGGCACGCGCAATGCGACGTTCACCGACATGGGCATCGTCGATCACATCGAAGTGATCAACGGACCGTCCGCGTCCGAAGGCATCGGTGCCGCCGGCGGCATCATCAACTACCTTTCCACCACGCCGCGCCAGGAAGGCAGCACGTTCCGTTTCCTGACGCGCTATTCGACCCAGTTCAAGGATGACTCCGCGGGCTGGAAGGTCGGTGCGAACTACACCTACAAGCAGGACGCCTACGATCTGGTGCTCGGTCTGGCGCGCATCGACCGCGGCATGGGCTACGACGCCGACGGCGTGCGCCTGGGCATGAACACCAGCGGCTCGCTCAATGACTCGGTCGCCGACAACCTCTTCGTCAAGGGCGGCTGGAATTTCGGCGAGAACCTCGACAAGCGTCTGCAGCTCAGCTACAGCCACTTCAAGATCGAAGGCAACGGCAACTACATCCAGGTCGATGGCTGCCGCTACGAGCCGGGCTGGTGCGAGGACCCGCGCCCGAATACCTCCGAGCGCGGCCACATCTTCGGCAGCAAGGCCGAGTTCAACGATTTCCGCCAGGTCAACCTGCAATACACCGATGGCGATTTCTTCGGCGGCACGCTGAACCTCAACGCGTACTGGGCCGATCAGGCCATGCGCTATCCGCCGGAAAACGGCAGCGATCGCCAGGACCCGCTGATTCCGCCGAATGGTCCGGACGGCCTGATCTGGGATCAGTCCGAGATCAAGTCCGAGAAGCTGGGCTTCCGCCCGAACTGGACCCGGACCACGCTGTTCGGTGTCGACGGGCTGGAACTGCGCACCGGCGTGGACTTCGTCAAGGACACGGCCGAGCAGCGACTGGCGCTGACCGATCGCCTGTGGGTGCCGCCGATGAAGTACACCAGCGTTGCGCCCTATGCGCAGTTGAGCTGGGATGTCGGCGACTTCACCTTCAGCGGCGGCTTCCGCCACGAGGACGGCAAGCTGCGCGTCGATGACTACACGACCACCTGGTATCGCGGCCGCCGCCCGGTGCAGGGCGGCGAGCTGAAGTACAACGACAACATGAAGAACTTCGGCGCGATCTGGCGCTTCGCCGAGCAGTGGTCGGTGTTCGCCGCGTATGGCGAAGGCTTCGGCCTGCCGAACGTCGGCATTCCGCTGCGCAATATTTCCTGCCCCAGCGGCACGCCCGAGGGCTGTCCCGACACCCCGCTGGCGCGCGTGGATTCCACCTTCCGCGATCTCAAGCCGGTCATCGTGGAGAACAAGGAAATCGGCGTGAACTGGCGCGGCGAAACCGCATCGTTCAGCACCTCGTACTACGATTCGGAAGCCGAATACGGTACGTCGTACGCGATCGATCCGGCCACCAACGACTACGTGCTGTTCCGTGCGCCGACCCGCATCAAGGGCTTCGAGGCGTCCGGCGACTGGAACCTCAGCGACGACTGGAAGATCAGCGGTCTGTATTCGCGCATCCGCGGCAAGACCGCATTCTGGACCGAGGATCCGGAAGGACGCTGGGACGCCGGCGGACTCAACAAGCCGATGGGCGCACTCGACGTGAACCCGGACAAGATCGGCCTGAGCGTGCGCTGGAAGTTCCTGCCCAACGCCGACGTGACGCTCGGTTCGACCACGCTGTTCTCGCGTGATCTGAGCGGCAGCGACGTGCGTCCGGATGGTCGCCAGTACACCTACGAAGAACACACCAAGGGCTACACGCTGTACGACCTGAGCGGCAACTACGTCGTCGAGAAGGTCGGCCGCTTCTCCTTCGGCGTGGAGAACCTGTTCAACAAGCAGTACATCCTGACGTGGTCGCAGGTGCCGGGCTTCCGCAACTACTGGGCGGGCCGTGGCCGCATGTATTCGTTCACCTACGAGTACACGTTCTGAGCGTTTCGCGGATGAGGTCTTCGCACCGACGCTTCTCCCACGCGCCCGATTCCCGCACGGAACGGGCGCGTGGTCCGGTGCGGGCCGGTGCGATGATGCTGCTGGCGCTGTTGATCGCGGGCGCGCCGTCGCCCGCGTTCAGCGCATCGGCACGTGGCGAATCGGCGCAGGCCGCACGCCTTCAACCGCTGCATGAATTTCTCTCCGCGCGCACCGCATCCGGCGGTTACACCGGTGCGGTGTCACTGATCGCGGTGGACGGAACGATCCTGGAACAACGCGCCTACGGCCACGCCGATCTGGCGCGCACGCGGCCGATGCGCATCGACAGCATCTTCCGCATCTATTCGATGACCAAGCCGATCACCTCCGTCGCGGCGATGATGCTGCTGGAAGAAGGGCGGATCGGGCTGGATGATCCGGTCGATCGCTACCTGCCGGAATTCGCTGGAATCCAATGCCTGTGCGGTGACGCGGGCGCGGCCGCGGCGACGAAGCCGCCGACGGTGCGCCACCTGCTCACGCACACCGCCGGCTTCGCGACCGATGCCGGCGAGAATGCGCAGGCGCATGCCGCGCTTCAAGCCGCCGCACCGGAGCAGGCCGCGGATCTGGACGATTACGTGCGTCGCGTCGCGCGCGCGCCGCTGGCCGAAAAGCCGGGCACCCATTTCCACTACGACGGCGTCAACACGCAGGTGCTGGCGCGCCTCATCGAAGTGGTGAGCGGACAGCCGCTGGATCAGTTTCTTCACGCGCGCATCTTCACGCCGCTGCGCATGCGCGATACCGGTTTCGAAGTGGCGGCCTCCGAGCGCGCGCGCATCGTCGATCTGACGACCACGATCGACGGGCAACGCGTGATCGCCGATACCGCCAGCGCCCGCGCGCCGGGAATGCGCGTGACCGCCTACCTCAACGGCGCAGGCGGCCTGTATTCCACCGCCGGCGACTACTTCCGCTTCGCGCAGATGCTGGCCCATGACGGCGAGCTGGAGGGCGTGCGCCTGCTTTCGCGCAAGAGCGTGGACCTGATGATGCGCGACCAGCTCGAAGCCATGTCGCCCGGGATGAAAGGGCCGGGGCCGGGCGAAGGCTTCGGGCTCGGTGGCTACGTGGTCACCGACGTGGCGCGTCGCGGGCGGCTCGGATCGAACGGACAGTTCGGCTGGTCCGGCGCGGCGTCCACGTACTTCACGATCGATCGGCAGGAGCATCTGGTCGCGCTGCTGCTGGCGCAGCATCTGCCGACCGACGGCCCGGGCGAACTGCCGCGCCTGTCGGTGCCGTATTTCAATCTGGTCTATCGGGCGCTGCCATGAGCCGCACGAAGCATGTGCTCGTCGCCGGCTCGGCGAATCTGGATTTCGTGGTGCGTGCCTCGCACGTGCCGGCGCCGGGCGAGACCGTGCTGGGCCGCGAATTCGCGACGTTCCCCGGCGGCAAGGGCGCCAATCAGGCGGTGGCCTGCGCGCGCGCGGGCGGCTGCGTGACGCGCATGCTGCTGGCGCTCGGCGATGACGATTTCGCCAGACCGATCGAAGAATCGCTGCGTGAAGCGGGAGTCGAACCCATCATCATCCGCCAGCCAGGACTGGCGACCGGCACCGCCTTCATCTGCCTGTCCGATGATGCCGAAAACGCGATCACCGTCGCGCCGGGCGCCAATGCCGCGCTGCGCGCCACCGATCTGCCATCGCTCGCCCATGCATCGCACGTGCTGCTGCAACTGGAAACCCCGCTGGAAGCGGTCACCGCGTACGCGCAGACCGCGCGGTTGGCCGGCGTGAAGGTCATCCTCAATGCGGCGCCGGCGCGCGCAATCCCGCGCGTCCTGCTCGAATGCGTCGACGTGTTGGTGGTCAATGAAGGCGAGCTCATCGCGATCAGCGGTGGCGATGGCACGATCGCCCAGCGCATCACGCGGCTCGGCGTGGGCTGCGTGGTGGTGACGCTGGGCGCGCGCGGCTGCCTGGCGTGGAGCCCGGCCGGCTTCCGGCTGCAGCCCGCGTTCCGCATCGAGGTGGTCGATACCACCGCCGCCGGCGACACATTCTGCGGCGCGCTGGCCGCGCGGCTGGCGCAGGGCGATGACTTGAGCGATGGCTTACGCTACGCCAGCGCGGCCTCGGCGCTGGCGTGCACGCGCCTGGGTGCGCAGTCGAGCGTACCGCAGCGCGATGAGATCGAAGCGTTCCTGCGGCAATGCGCGACGGACGCCGCCCCCGCACAACCGCTCGCCGCGTATTGCGGCCTGCCAGAATTCCCCCTCGAAACACTGCCATGACCACCGCACCGGAAAGCCCCACGCCTCCCTTCGATGAAGACATGCCGCGGCACGTGCCGCGCACCGAATACAAGTTCTCGCATGTCACCACGCAGCGCTACCTGCCCACGCCGGGCAAGGCGCCGGGCTGGCCGTTCGCGGAAATCGGTCACTGGAAGATCGACGTCAATGCGACCTCGGCCGACTGGATCGCCGAGCTGCGCGACTGGCGCCGCGAGCATCTGACCCGCATCGGTTACGACGACGCGAACTATCGCCGGCCCGAACTGCAATGGGCGCAGCGCAATTTCGTGCATGCGCAGATGATGGTCGAGGATCGCTATTTCTACGATCCGGTGGAAGGCCGCTACACCGTCGATCGCTATCTCGATGATCTGGAAGCGCGCTTCGGCGGGCTGGACAGCGTACTGATCTGGTACGTCTATCCGAACATCGGCATCGATGATCGCAACCAGTTCGACATGGCCGCGGATCTGCCGGGCGGCATCGCGGGGCTGAAGAGCGCGGTGGATGATTTCCATCGTCGCGGCGTGCGCGTGTTCCTGCCGACGATGCCGTGGGACAACGGCACGCGCGCGCAGGGCGAGCCGGACTGGAAGGCGATCGCGCGACTGGTCAAGGAGACGGGCGCCGACGGCATCAACGGTGACACCTACAACGGCGTGCCGCGCGCGTTCTTCGACGCCTGCGAGGCACTGGGCCGGCCGGTGGTGGTGCAGCCGGAATCGACGATCAGCGCCGAGGAGCACCTGATCTGGAACGTGCAGAGCTGGGGCAAGAAGGCACCGAACGAAGTGATCCCGCCGGTGGCCAAGTTCAAGTGGCTCGAACCGCGCCACATGATCAACTACGAGAACCGCTGGGGCCGCGATCGCAACCACGATCTGCAATACATCTTCTTCAACGGCATCGGCTACAACGCGTGGGAGAATATCTGGGGCATCTGGAACCAGTTCACGCCGCGTGATGCCGAATCGCTGCGCCGCATCGCCACCATCGAGCGCCAGTTCGCTCCGCTGATGGTCGCGCGCGAGTGGACGCCGTATTACCCGACGCTGCAGCGCGGCGTGTTCGCCAGCCGCTTCCCCGGCGAGGGCCGCGCCCTGTGGACAATCGTCAACCGCAACGAATACGAGGTGCAGGGCGAACAGATCGCCGTGCCGCACCAGCAGGGACGCCGCTACTACGACGTCTGGAACGGTGCGCAGGTGCATCCATTGATCCGGGGCGACCAGGCGATCATCGAGATGGAGCTGGAAGGGCGCGGATTCGGCGCGTTGCTGGCGGTGGATGGCGAAAGCCACAGCGTCCTGGACGAATTCCTCGCGCGCATGGCCGAACTGGCGCGCGTGCCGCTGCGCACGCTTTCCAATCGCTGGCACGCGATTGCGCAGCAGATCACGCCGATCGCGCCGACCCCCGTGCAGGCGCAGGCGCCGGCCGGCATGGTGACGATCCCGCCGGGCGAGTTCGTGTTCGTCGTCGGCGGCATCGAAGTCGAGGGCCAGACCTGGGAAGGCCTGGACGTGCAGTATCCGTGGGAACACAGTGCGCGCCGGCATCATCGTCGCCGCATGCAGATGAAGGCTTTCCACATCGATCGCCATCCGGTGACCAATGCGCAGTTCAAGCGTTTCATCGACCAGAGCGGCTACGCGCCCCGGGATGCGCACAACTTCCTGCGCCACTGGATCGACGGCGCTCCGGCGCCGGGCTGGGACAACAAACCGGTGACGTGGGTGGCGCTGGAAGACGCGCGCGCGTACGCCGCGTGGGCCGGAAAGCGGCTGCCGCGCGAATGGGAATGGCAGTACGCCGCGCAGGGCACCGATGGCCGCGCGTATCCGTGGGGTGACGCATGGCGCGACGATGCGGTGCCGGCGATCAATCGCGAGCGCCGTCTGCGTGCACCGGATGACGTCGATGCGCATCCGCAGGGGGCCAGTCCGTTCGGTGTGATGGATCTGGTCGGCAACGTCTGGCAATGGACGGACGAATACAGCGACGAGCACACGCGCGCGGCGATCCTGCGCGGCGGCAGTGCGTACCAGCCGCAGACCTCGCACTGGTATTTCCCGCAGGCCTACCGGTTGGATCAGCACGGCAAGTACCTGTTGATGGCGCCGAGCAAGGATCGTTCGGGAATGGTGGGTTTCCGCTGCGTGGTGGACGCGGAGTAGCCCATGACGGATTCCGTTCCCGCTTCGCGCGCGGGGCTGCGCGCCGTTCCCGCATCGTCGGTGCGGTTGGCCGGCGTACTCGGTGAAGCGATCGAAGCGAATCGTCGCGGCCGCCTGAGCCATTTCATCATCGATGAAGACAGTCCGGCGATCGCGATCTTCGGCGCCGAACATGCGCGCCAGAACACCGAGGGCGACTGGTACGGCGAGCACGCAGGCAAATGGCTGGTGGCGACGGCCAAGGCGGTGGCGCGCAGCGATGATGCGAGCCTGCGCGCGTCGCTGCGCCGCGTCGCCGATTTCCTCGTGTCGCGGCAGGATGCGGACGGCTACCTCGGCAACTACGCGCCGGCGCGCCGCTTCATGCATCCGCAACCGCCCAGGCCGGTCACCTGGGACGGCGCGCCGGCTCTGCGCACCTGGGATATCTGGACGCACAGCTATCTGATCCTGGGCCTGATCGAAACCTGGCGCGCACTGGATGACGAGCGCTATCTTGCCGCCGCGCAGGGCATCGGCGATCTGTGCTGGCGGACGTTCGGCGAGGCCGGCCTCGACATCACCACGCTCGGCAATCATTTCGGCATGTCGGCCACGGTGCTGATGGATCCGGCGGTCGAACTGTATTTCGCCACCGGCGATCAACGCTATCTGATGCTGGCCGAGCGCATCGCCGAACAGGCCGACGCCGAGCCGCGGCTGGCCTTGATCACGCGCGCGCGAGAAGGCGCCGATGCATCGGAAATCGCCACCGGCAAGGCATATCAGCTGGCGTGGAATCTGGTCGGCCTGTGCAAGCTGCATCGGGCCACCGGCAAGGCGGCGTATGGCGAGGCCGTGGATCGCCTGTGGCGCAACATCCGCGATCATCATCTGACGCTGGGCGGCGGCCCGTGGGGTGGCGTGGCGCATCGATCACGCGAAGTCTTCAATCCGGCGATGGTGTTCGATCCGCAGGCCTACGTGGAGACGTGTTCGATCCTGGCGTGGCTGCAACTCAATCGCGAACTGCTGTTGCTGACCGGCCAGGCCCGCTACGCCGAGGAGATCGAGCGCACGGCCTACAACGATCTGCTCGGCGCCGCCGCGCCCAACGGCGAGGACTGGTGCTACTACTCGTTTCCGAACGGCCCGCGCGTGCACACCACGTACTGGCGCTGCTGCAAATCCAGCGGTGCGATGGCGTGGGAGGAACTGGCGCCGCTGGCCTACGGCGTGACCGATGCCGGCGAACTCCAGGTCAACCTCTACACGCCAGGCCAGGCGCGCGTGCGGCTGCCGGCGGGTGAGGTGGTGATCCAGCAATGCGGCGACTATCCGTTCGAAGGCGCCATCGCTTTTTCATTGAAGCTGGATGCCGCCGCGGCCTTCACCGTGCGATTGCGGCATCCGGAATGGGCGCACTACCTGCAACTGCGCATCAACGGTGAAGCGGTGCAGGCCGAGCTCGTCGATGGCTGGATCCACCTGCATCGCACCTGGCGTGAGGGCGACACGATCACGATCGATCTGCCGATGAAGCCGGAACTGCATCGCCGCACGTACCGCAATGTGCAGGAATCGCGTGCGCCGGATGGATCGCCGGTGCATCAGCAGGTATTGCGTTACGACTACGTCGGCCTGACGCGCGGGCCGCTGGTGTACGCGACCACCCTGATCGATGGTTACAAGCATCAGGACACCGTGCGCCTGCCCGCGGCGCCGCTGGACGAATGGTCGCGCGGGATCGCGAACGAAGACGGTGAACCCGGCTGCGACATCGAACTGGTATTCGAGGATCGCGCGCCGCTGCGGTATTCGCCCTACTATCGCGCCGGTGGCCGTGCCGATGGCGCATGGCGGATCGGTTGGCTGGCGCTGGCGCCGGAATGGACGCGTCCGGATGTGACGCAATCGGAATAAGGACATCGATGCGCATCGTGATCTTCCCGCTCAAGCAAGAATTTGTCGGCGCTGAACATATGCGGCCGCACTGTTTCCATCCGCGTGCGCGGGCGAGACTTTCCTCAGTGGCGGCTGCAGTGCCTGACGGACAACGTACCCATGGATAAGTCTCCTTTCGATCTCGTGCAACGCCAGGGACCGGCCGGCCCGCTGGAAGGCGTCAAGGTGCTGGATCTGAGCGCGTATATCGCCGGCCCGTACGGGTGCACGCTGCTGGCCGATCAGGGTGCGCGCGTGATCAAGATCGAACCGCCGGATGGCGACAACCTGCGCAAGTATCCCTCGACGCTGCAGGCCGAAAGCCGCGCCTTCATGGGCGTGAACCGCAGCAAGATCGGCATCACGCTGGATCTCAAATCGGCCGAGGGCATCGCCGCGCTGCTGCGCATGGTGCGCGAGGCTGATGTACTCGTGCACAACTTCCGTCCTTCCGTGCCGAAGCGGCTGGGCATCGATTTCGATCGCCTGAGCCTGATCAATCCGCGCCTGATCTATTGCGCCGTCACCGGCTATGGCGAGCGGGGCCCGATGAAGGACAAGGCGGGCTACGACCAGGTCCTGCAGACGATGACCGGCATGTGCACCTTGCAGGGCAAGCGTGGCGGTGCGCCGGAGATCATCTATGGCTCGGTGGTGGACTATTACGCCGCGGCCTTGCTGGCGGCCGGCGTATCGTCCGCGCTGTTCGAACGCGAGCGCAGCGGGCGCGGGCAGTTCGTCGGCGTGTCGTTGCTGCGCAGCGCATTGACGATGCAGTCGGCGCGGATGATCTGGGCTGAAGGCGAATCCCTCGACATCGGTCGCGACATGCGTTCCGGTGGCGTCACCGGCATCCATCCGGCCAAGGATGGCTACATCTATATCTCCGCCAACACGCCGCGCTTCTGGCAGGCGCTGTGCGACCGGACCGGCCTGCATGCGCTGGCCGATGATGCGCGCTACGACACCGTGCGCAAGCGTGCCGAACACGCCGGCGAGATCATTCCGTTGCTGCACCAGGCATTGTCCGCGCGCAGCGCCATGGAATGGGAAACCGTGTTCGGCGATGAAGTGCCCTGCGCGGCCGCGAGGCGGATCGAGGACATGTTCAATCATCCGCAGGTGGTGGCCGAGGACATCGTGGCCAACATCGATCACCCGGTGGTGGGGCGCTATCGCGGAGTGACCCGGCCCATCGCCTTCGGACGCACCCCGGGGCCGGCGCCATTTGCCGCGCCGGTATTCGATCAACACACCGACGCAGTGCTTTCGACGGTGCGGCCAGTCGACGCGCTCGGCTGACGGTTGCGGCGTTCCTCCCCGGCCCTGCCGGGCAGGGCTTCGATGCGCGTTGTTCACGGTCCGATCCGGGGCCGCTCGACCGACTGACCGCCCGGACAGTGCGTTTGGCGTAGCATGGGCGCTCGTTTTCGCTGCCCCACCGATGTCCGTGTCCCCCTCCCGTCCGGTTTCCGCCCGCATCCAGGCCGACCAACTGCGCCTTTCCGTCGCCCCGATGATGGACTGGACCGATTCGCACTGCCGCGTATTCCATCGTCTCTTGTCACCGCATGCTCGGCTGTACACCGAGATGGTCCATGCGCAGGCCGTGATCCATGGCGATCGCGATCGCCTGCTGGGTTTCGATCCGGTGGAGCATCCGGTGGCGCTGCAACTGGGAGGCAGCGAACCGGGCCTGCTGGCGACCGCGGCGCGCATCGGCGAAGAGTGGGGCTATGACGAGATCAACCTCAATGTGGGGTGTCCGTCCGATCGCGTGCAGGCCGGGCGCTTCGGCGCGTGCCTGATGAAGGAGCCGGCGCTGGTGGCCGACAGCGTGGCGGCGATGATCGCGGCCGTGGCAATTCCGGTGACGGTGAAATGCCGCCTCGGCGTGGACGAGATGGAGGATTACGACCGTTTCCGCGCCTTCATCGACACGGTCGCCGATGCCGGTTGCACCACGTTCTTCGTGCATGCGCGCAAAGCCTGGCTGCAGGGCCTGTCACCGAAGGAAAACCGCGAGATCCCGCCGCTGCGCTACGAATGGGCGCATCGGCTCAAGCGCGAGCGTCCCGAACTGGATGTGGCAATCAATGGCGGCATCAACACCGTGGCGGACGTCCAGGCCCATTTGAGCCAGATGGATGGCGTGATGCTCGGACGCGCGGCGTATCACGAGCCATATCTGCTGCACGAACTGGAAGTGGCGTTGTGGGGTGCGCAGCCGCGCAGCCGGGGTGATCTGCTGCGCGCACTGCGACCGTATGTCGAGCAGAAGCTCGCTCGCGGCGTGGCCTTGAAGCACATCACGCGCCACGTGCTCGGGTTGTTCCATGGCCAGCCGGGCGGCCGCATGTTCCGCCAGATCCTCAGCGAAGGCGCGCATCGCCCCGGCGCGGACTGGTCACTGATCGAACAGGCGCTCGCGGCCACGCAGGCGCGGCTGTCGCCCGCGGCTTGATCCGATGCTCACCCGCGATATCGAGGCCTTCTCTGCACGCGCCAAGGATTGCGCAGCGGACTTCGGACCGGCGACCGCGCGCGCCGCCTTTGTCGTGATGCCGGAAGGATTCATGCGCGCCGAGCAATCCGCGCTGGACAACCGCTACATGGCGGCGGCCGACGCCTTCGACGCCGAGGCCGCGATGCGCCAGCACCACGAACTGCAGCGGCGGCTCTCCGATGATCTGCCGGTGATTGCGTTTCCGGGCTCGCCGAACACGCCCGACGCGGTCTATCCGAACAATGTATTCGCCACCGCGCCCGGCCGGCTGATCATCGGGCGGATGCGGCATCCGGTACGCCAGCGTGAAGCATCCCGCCCGGATATCCGGCGGTATTTCAGCGAGGTCATGGGCTATACGGTCCATGACCTGTCCACGCAGCCGCATCCCTGCGAGCTGACCGGTGCGCTGGTCATCGATCGCGCGCGGGGCCTGGGCTTCTGCGGGCTCTCCGAGCGCTGCGATGAAGCCGGCGCCGCGCTGATGCATGAGGCCTTCGGCCTGCGTGCCACGTTGATGTTCGATCTGGCCCCGGGCGAATACCACACCAATGTGGTGCTGGCGGTGCTCGCCGGGCGCGCGGCATTGATCTGCCCTGATGGCTTTGCCGACGCGGCGGTGCCCGCCGCCCTCTCTCGGCTGTATGCGCCGCACGCGGTGTGGTTGTCGTCGGCGGAACAGGCGGCCTTTGCCGGCAATGCGATCTCACTTTCCACGGACCGGGTGTGGATGAGCCGAAGCGCCGCGCAAGCTCTGGAAGCCCCGCATCGGCGGGCGCTGGAGCAGGGCGCCGGGCTGGTGGTCGAATCGGTGGAGATCGGAGCCATCGAGCGCGGCGGTGGTTCGCTAAGATGTTGTGTGGCCGAGATTTTCTGAGCGTTCTGGAAACTGAATACGGTTCAGGAACTTGTGGATAAGTTCAGACCGGATTCACTGCGCAGCGCCAAAACTCTGCGTCCACTGGTCTGGGAGTGGTTTCGGGATTCATTCAGTTTGAAGTACCGAGATCCGTTACGATTCTGTTATGCGCAGCACATTCTATTCATTCCTGTTTGCGATGTCGCTGGCGGCCGGACTTGGGGCCGCGGGTGGCGCGCATGCGCAGGATTGGGGCGGGCAGGGCCAAGGGCCGGCGCAGCAGAATGCCGGCAACCGCGGCATGCCGCGCGCTGCGTTCGGGCGACCGGAACCGCGCAGCGACAACAACCACAATTCCCTTTCCGATTCGGTACGGCGGATTCAGCGCGAACCGGGCGTGCGCGTGCTGAGCGCCGAACGTGTTCCGTTCGATGGACGTGACATCAACCGCATCAAGTATGTCGATGAGCATGGGCGCGTGCGCTACATGGATGATGCCGGCGGCAGCCGTCGCCGCTCGTCGACGCCGCCGGATCCGTCGCCACCGCCCGGCATGCAGCCGCCTGCACGTGGCGATAACCCTTACCAACCCTAGTCTTACGTACAATCGTTCGTAGGCACGTGCAGCCCGCTGCACCGCATTTCTAAGGAGAGTCCATGCGTATCCTGCTGGTCGAAGACGAAGCCCCTCTGCGTGAAACCCTGGCTGCGCGCCTCAAGCGCGAAGGCTTCGCCGTCGATGCCGCGCAGGACGGCGAGGAAGGCCTGTACATGGGCCGTGAGGTGCCGTTCGACGTGGGCATCATCGACCTGGGCCTGCCGAAGATGTCCGGCATGGAACTCATCAAGGCCCTGCGCGACGAAGGCAAGAAATTCCCGATCCTCATCCTCACCGCGCGGTCGAGCTGGCAGGACAAGGTGGAAGGCCTCAAGCAGGGCGCCGACGACTATCTGGTCAAGCCGTTCCATGTGGAAGAGTTGCTCGCGCGCGTCAACGCGCTGCTGCGCCGTGCCGCGGGCTGGAGCAAGCCCACGCTGGAATGCGGACCGGTCGCGCTGGACCTGGCGGCGCAGACCGTCAGCGTCAATGGCAGCAACGTCGATCTGACCAGCTACGAGTACAAGGTGCTCGAGTACCTGATGATGCACGCTGGCGAACTGGTCTCGAAGGCCGATCTGACCGAGCACATCTACCAGCAGGATTTCGACCGCGATTCCAACGTGCTCGAAGTGTTCATCGGCCGCCTGCGCAAGAAGCTGGACCCCGATGGTGAACTCAAGCCGATCGAGACGGTGCGCGGTCGCGGCTATCGCTTCGCAATTCCGCGCACCAACGAGGGCTGATGTCCAGCGCGGACGCCGGGCAACCGGCCGCGCGGCCGCGGCGCACGCCGTTCGACGGCTGGCGTCCGCGTTCGCTGCGTGCGCGGCAGTTGCTGGCCGCGAGCCTGGGCCTGGTGGCATTTCTCGCGCTTGCCGGTTATGCGCTGGATCGCGCGTTCGTCGCCACCGCTGAGGACAATCTGCGGCAGCGACTCAAGGCCTACGCACTCAAGTACACCGACGAGATCGACTTCACCCGCGGCGGTGCGCTGATTCCGCCGTTCGATACCCCGGATCCACGCTTCGACATGCCCGACAGCGGCCTGTATGCGGAAGTCATCCTGCCCAATGGCGGATGGGGATCCAATTCCACGCTGGGCCCCGATCTGCCCGACTCCCCGATGCTCGGTCCGCTCGAAGAAACCTTCGACGGTCCGGTCCTGTTCCGCCGCGCCGATGGCAGCGAAAGCCAGGTCTATCGCTACGGCGTGGGCTTCATCTGGGCCGAGCGCGGACCGGATGCCGAGTTCCCCTACAGCATCTACATTCTCGAAGACGCGCAGTCGCTTAATGCGCAGATGCGCGTCTTCCGCGGCGCGTTGTGGGTGTACCTCGGCAGCGCCGGCCTGATCCTGCTGCTGTTGCAGATGGCGGTGCTGCGCTGGAGCCTGCGTCCCCTGCGGCGCGTGGTGACCGAACTGACGCGCGTGCAGCGCGGTGAAAGTGATCGCATGAGCGAGCGCCACCCGCGCGAACTGGAACCGCTCACCGACAGCATCAATGCGCTGATCGAGAGCGAACGCGAGAATCTGGATCGCCAGCGCAACACGCTGGCCGACCTCGCGCACAGCCTCAAGACCCCGCTGGCCGTGCTGCGCACGCAACTGGACAGCGGCGCCGACGACATCGCCCTGCGCGAGGAAATGGACACCCAGCTCAAGCGCATGAACAGTCTGGTGTCCTACCAACTCGCGCGCGCGGCCTCGAGCGGACACAAGCTGTTCTCCGCCCCGGTGGCGATCGAGCCGCATGCCGAGGAAATCGTGCGCGGCCTCGAAAAGGTCTATGCCTCCAAGCGGGTGCTGTGCGAATTCGAGATTGATCCCACGGCGCGTTTCTACGGCGAACCCGGCGACCTGCAGGAACTGATGGGCAACCTGCTCGAAAACGCATTCAAGTGGGCCCGCGCGCGCGTGCTGCTGACGGTGCGTCCACTGCCGACGGTCGGTCATCGGCGCGCGGGGCTTTTTCTGTCCGTCGAAGACGATGGCCCGGGCATCAGCGAAGAGAACATTCCCGTCGTGCTGCAGCGTGGCGTGCGCGGCGATGAACGCGTGCACGGCCACGGCATCGGCCTGTCGATCGTGCAGGACCTCGTGCGCGACTACCGGGGCGAACTCCAGGTCAGGCGCTCGGAAGAACTGGGCGGCGCGCAGTTCAGCGTGACGCTGCCGCAGACGCTCTGACCGCACGCGCGTCTTCCGCTCAGAACTCCGGCGGCGGTCCGTAGAAACGCCGCAGGTGCGCGGCCACTTCGGGCATGGCCATGCGCAGCACGCGGGGCGCGGAGAAGTGGTATTCGCTCGCGACCGCGAAGAATTCTTCCGGACTCTCCGCCGCGTAGGCGTTGATGGCGGTTTCCTCGCCGCGATCCACCTGCGCGCAGAGGCGATCATATTCGCCCTGGAAATCGCGCGCCCAGAGCCGGTGCCAGCCGCGCGAAAGCGGTGGCGTGCCGTCGAACGCGCCGTCCAGAAGGTCCAGCTTGTGCGCCATTTCGTGCGCCGTCATGCAGTACCCCGCATCCGGTTCGGCGACGTCGGCCTGCAGATCCGACCACGAAAGAACCATCGGCCCGCCCTGCCAGGCTTCGCCGTCGGCTTCCTCGTCCCATTCGTGCAGCACGCCGGCTTCATCGATCTCGCTGCGGCGCACGCGGAAGGCCTCCGGATACACGATCAGCTGCGACCAACCCGACCACCCGCGTGCACCGATGTCGATCAGCGGCAAGCAGCAGAGCGCGGCGAGCTGGGCGCGCTGCAACCGGTCCAGTTCCAGGCCGCCGACGGGCGTGATGGCTTTTTCGTGCAGGAATCGCTGGCTCAGCTCGCGCAGGTGCCAGCGTCGAAGCTCGTCCAGTCCACCAATCCACGCAACGTCCCGGCAGATGCGCTGCCAGAGAGAAGGTTCAATCGAGGTGGGCTGCAATCGCCGAAACGGGAACCACACGAGCGTGCTTCAGCGGAACATTCCCGGCAGGAAGCTGTGCCACTTCGGGCCGCGCGGACGCGGCAGCACCGGGGCGCTGGCGTCGCCATCATCGCCGCCGCCGCGCGTGGTCGGAGCCGGCACATTGGGAATCACCGGCGTGGTGTTCACCGAATACTTGTTGCGGACCACGGCCTTCGTGCGACCAGCCGCCGTGCCGGGGACCGAGCTTTCGGCCGCCTTGTCGGCGATGTCCTGGCAGGCCGTGCCGTTGCCCGTCTGCGACGCACGGCCGTTCTGCGCCATGGCCGGCACGAGGGCGCAGGACAGCAGGATGAATACACTGGCGCGCAGCATCGGGACACTCCGGTCGGATGGCCCCGGTCGGGACCATCCGGCTGAATATAGCCCGAAACGGCGGGATGGGTCTGAATACGCGGGCTCGTCGGGGCGAGCCGCCGCCCTGGGCCGCCCGGGCGGACCGGCATAATGGCGGGCATGTTCCGATTCTCCGTGATGCCGGATTCGACTCTTGACCACAACGCGTGCGCGGCGTGCTGCGTGGACGCGCATGGGCGGCTCCGATGAGCGGCGAGCGCGAGCTGCTGGTCCGGTTGGCGGAGGGGCCGGTGTCCGGCGACGTCCTGGCCCGTGACGCCGGACTGACCCGCGCGGCCATGTGGAAACGTATCGAAGCCCTGCGGCACGCCGGCCTGCGCGTGGATGCACGCGCCGGGCAAGGCTACGTGCTGCATGGGCCGCTGGACCTGCTGGACGCCGGCATCATCCGCGAAGGACTGCCCGCCGAGGGGTTGGCGTCGCTGGAGGTGGCCTGGTCGCTGGATTCGACCAACAGCGAGCTGCTGCGCAGGCAGACGCCGGAGTCCGGTGTCGCCGTGCTGCTGGCCGAGCAGCAGACGGGCGGTCGCGGGCGTCGCGGCCGCGCGTGGGCATCGCCCCTGGCGGCCAATCTGTACCTGTCGTTGGCGCGACACTTTTCGGGCGGGCTGGCGCGGCTCGGCGGACTGAGCCTGGTGACCGGCATCGTGGTCGCCGAAACACTGCGCACGTTGGGCTTCGCGCGTGTCGGGCTGAAATGGCCTAACGACCTGCTCGTCGATCACCGCAAGCTGGGAGGCGTGCTGATTGAAGGCGGCGGCGAACATGGCGGTCCCGTGCGCGCGGTGATTGGCATCGGTCTCAACGTGCGCATGCCGGGCGGATGGGCCGAGAGCATCGACCAGCCATGGATCGACCTGCAATCGATGAGTGACGCTCCCCTTCAGCGCAATTACCTCGCCGCGGCGGTGCTTTCCAGCATGCTGCCCGCACTGGAGCGCTTCGATGCCGAAGGCCTGTCGCCGTTCCTGCCACGCTACGCGGCGCTGGATGCGCTGGCCGGCCGCGAGATCACCGTGCAGGGCCAAACACTCCGGCATGGGCGCGCCGAAGGCATTGCCGAAGACGGTGCACTGCGTGTCCGCATCGATGGCACTATCGAACACCTGCATGCCGGGGAAGTCAGCGTGAGGATGCAATGAGCCAGTGGGTGTTTGATCTCGGCAACACGCGGCTCAAATGCGCGCAGCTGGATGAGGAAGGTCATCTGCGCGGGATCTCGGCGCTTGGCCATGATGCGGGCGATTTCGTGGACGCACTGCGTGCGCATTTGCCTGACGATGCCGCTTCGGCCTGCCTGGCGAGCGTGGCGTCCCCGGAGGTGACGGCGGCGGTGATCGAAGTACTGACCGAACGCTTCCAGCGCATCTCGCTGGCACGCACGCAGGCGCGGCTGGGCGGGCTGCACATCGCCTACCGGCATGCGGAGAAACTCGGCGTCGATCGTTTCCTCGCATTGCTTGCCGCGCATGCGCGCGGGGGGGATTGGCTGATTGTCGGCGTGGGCACCGCGGTGACCGTGGACCTGCTCGCCGACCGGGGCCGCCATCTCGGTGGACGGATCGCGGCTTCACCGACACTGATGCGGCAGGCGTTGCACCACGCGGCGCGGCAACTTGCGGAAACCGGCGGCGAGTATGTGGAGTTCGCTGATGACACCGAGGATGCCCTGGTCTCCGGCTGCGAAGGTGCGGCACTCGGCCTGATCGAACGCAGCCTGCGCGAGGCGACCGCGCGGACCGGCGTTGTTCCGCGTATCGTGCTGCACGGTGGAGGTGCGGCCGCATTGGCGCCGCGACTGGCCGATGCGTCGTACGCACCCGCACTGGTGCTCGAAGGACTGGCCTCGTGGGCGCGATTGGGTCATCCCGCTTGAACGCGCCCATCGACCATCGAATGATTCCTGGAATTGCCGCATGCTGATACGCGCCGTCATCGTCCTGCTCGTCGTGCTCAATCTGGGTGTGGCCGCCTGGTGGATCAGCCGCAGTGAGATGCCGCGAGCGGAGCCGCCTGCGATGCCTGCCGGCGTGGCCACGCTAGAACTGGTGAAGCCGACCGCGCCGGCGACCACGCCACCCGGCCCGGCGCCCGCGTCCATCAGCCCGACCTTGTGCCTGCGGCTGGGCCCATTCCCCGACCAGTCTTCTGCGGAACAGGCAAGCACACGCCTGGGCAGCGCCATCGTGCAGGCGCGTGCGCAGTCACTGCCCGCCGAGGGTGCGAGCGCGTACAGCGTTCTGCTGCCGCCGGCCGAATCGCGCGATGCGGCGCAGGCGACCGCGCAACGGATCGCCGCCGCCGGCTTCACGGATATGCTCGTGGTGAACGATGGCGTCGACGCCAACGCGATTGCGCTGGGGCGGTATCGCAACCGCGGCACCGCACTGCGTCGCCAGGCCGAACTGGCCGCTGCCGGTTTCCCGGCGGAAGTTCGCGCCGCCGGTCGCGGGGCGTCGACGCAGTGGTGGCTCGATGTATCGGCAGGCCCGGCCGTGACCGCCGCCGACCTGCAAGCGCGCACGGGCGCCGCACGCGCCGAAACACAGAGCTGCGACGACGCGGTGCGCTAGAATCCACGTCCCGGCCCACTGCCGGCACGTGCCGCTTTAGCTCAGCTGGTAGAGCAACCGCCTTGTAAGCGGTAGGTCATCCGTTCGATTCGGATAAGCGGCACCACTTGCGCGGCTCAATGCATCTGCTGCATTGCCACAGCCCGGTCATGCGTTCCGTCATAGACTCACGTTTTTCCGTTGACGAGTACGCCCGATGCCGCGCAGTTATCCGCCTGTTTCCCTGATTGGCGTGCCCACCGATGTGGGTGCGGGGCACCGTGGTGCGCGGATGGGGCCGGACGCGCTGCGCATCGCGGGGCTGGCCGAGGCCCTGATGGCGCGCGGGGTGGATGTCATCGATACCGGCAACGTATTGGGGCCGGCCAACCCGTGGGTCGGGCCGGTGCAGGGCTATCGCCATCTGGACGAAGTGGTGGCGTGGAACCGGGCGCTGATGGATGCCACGGCCGCGGAACTGAGCCGGGGCCGGATGCCGATCATGATGGGCGGCGATCACTGCCTGGCCATCGGTTCGATTACCGCGATCGCCCGTCACTGTCGCCAGCAGGGCAAGCGCCTGCGCGTGCTCTGGCTGGACGCGCATTCGGACTTCAACACCAGCGAGGTCACGCCGTCGGGCAACATCCACGGCATGCCGGTGGCGTGCCTGTGCGGCATCGGGCCGGAAGCGCTCACCCATCTGGGCGGCGATGCTCCTGCGATCACTCCGGCGATGGTGCGGCAAATCGGCATCCGATCGGTCGATCCGGACGAGAAGCGCTTGATCAAGGACCACGCCATCGACGTGTACGACATGCGCTACATCGACGAAGTCGGCATGAAGCGCACCATGGAAACCGCGCTCGAGGGCCTCGATGCCGATACCCACCTGCACGTCAGTTTCGATGTGGACTTCCTGGACCCCAGCATCGCCCCCGGTGTCGGCACCACGGTGCCCGGCGGCCCCAACTACCGCGAAGCGCAACTGGTCATGGAAATGATCGCCGACACCGGCCGCATGGGGTCGCTGGACATCGTCGAGCTCAATCCGGTGCTCGACCGCCGCAACCGCACGGCCAAGCTCACAGTGGACCTGGTGGAGAGCCTGTTCGGCAAGTCCACCCTGATGCGCGACTGAGGGCGCTGAATGATTTTTGCCTGAATGCATGCGTCCGGCTTCACGCGATGTGGACGGGCGCGTGTTCATCGTGAAGCCACACCGCTAGCGGCGACACGTGGCGCGGCGCGGTTCCCAATCACGAGGAGACGGAGCATGAAACGTTGGATGGTGCTGCTGATGGTGGCGATGTTCTCTACCGCGGTCCTGTCGGGCTGCAACACCATGGCCGGTGCAGGCAAGGACGTGCAGAAGGTCGGCGAAAAGGTCGAGGACAAGGCGCAGGACTGCAAGGACGGCAAGTGCTGATGCACTGAGCTTTCGTGTGCTGGCGCGCGGCGAGGCGCGCCCCCGGAAGGGCCGGTCCGCCGGCCCTTTCGCTTGTCCGGATTGCCGGAAGCCGCGCACTCATGCTTGGATCCGCTCGCTGGGCGCACGATGCGATGATGCATCGTCGCCCATCGACAGGCCACCGAATACAGGAGACTTCCGATGAAACGCATCGCCGCATTGTTGTTGATCGCTTTCGTGTCCACCGTCGTGCTTTCCGGCTGCAACACTGTCAAGGGTTTCGGCAAGGACGTGCAGAAGGTCGGCGAGAAGGTCGAAGATTCTTCCGGCAAGTAAGCCGCTCGGATTCATCGCTTCCAACCTCGGACGGGCTGGGAAACCAGCCCGTTCTTTTTGCTGTGCGCGGCATGAATGGGCCGGCCGGCTAATACGCTGTTGACGTTGGCTTGATTCGGATACAACGCGGTGGAAGCGAGGATGGCAGCGCGGTATCCCGCCGCGGACACTCAAGTGAGGAACACGCATGAACGAGGACATCATTGGCGGCAACTGGAAGCAGCTCAAGGGAAAGATCCAGGCGAAGTGGGGCGACCTCACCGACGACGATTTCCAGGTGGCCGAGGGCAACGCCGAATATCTGGAAGGCAAGCTGCAGGAACGCTATGGCTGGGGCCGAGATCGCGCACGCACCGAAGTGCAGGATTTCGAGCGCAGCCTGCGCAGTGAAATCCGCAACTGATCAATCGTCCCTCTCTCTCTCTCTCTCTCCCGGACGGGCCGCATGCGCGGCCCGTTTCTTTGAGCGATCATCAGCGGGGCGGATCGGCGACGAATCCCTGTGGAAACGCGCGCGGCGCGTCGGCCGGGTAGCGTGGGCGACCGGGCAGGATGCCGAGCGCGATCAGTCGGCGCGGCGCGTCGTACCGGATCTCGCTGATCTGCACCGGTTGGCGGCTCGCGCGCTCGAAGGCAGTGGAACCGACCGGCGACCATTCGCGCTCACCGTGCCCGGTCCCCAGGCGTTGGCTGTGCGCGTTGGCGCGCTCGGATTTGGCGCTCCCGCTCCGTGGGGCGGCGGCCGCCGCATCCTGCGCGGATTCCTCCCGGGCGGTCGCGGGCGAATACACCTCGTGCGCGCGCTCGGCGAACACGGCGATGCCGATGACGCCTGCATTGCGTGGCCGCCCGGTGCGCGTGGCGTAGCTGTCGGCGTGATCGGTGAAGACGAACTGCGCCACGTCCTCCAGTGATTTGCGCCAGCCGGAGATCTCGGCGGTTTCCCAGGGATCCAGCACGTAGCCCGTCTGCGCCGGATGAGCGGTTTCTCCGGTCACCGCGTTGATGCCATCGACCGACAGCACCACCAGTACACGCTCGCCGGTGGTGTTGGTGAGGCGCACCGCGTAGCGATGGCCCGGCAGGCCCGCGATCCAGCGCTCACCCCGATGCGGGTACTGGGCGACCATGCGGCCCTCGTCCCGGTCGATCACGGCCACCTCCACGCGTGGGCGGGCCTGGGCCGGCGTGCAGCCGAGCAGGAGGAACAACAGGAACAGCAGTGAAAGCGGACGCATGGCGGCATCTCCGTGGGAACCACCGGAATCAACGCCCGGGCCGCGTGCGTGGGGTTGCCGGCGTGAGCGGGTAAACTGGCCGGGTTCACCTTTGTCCTGAAACAGATGACCCATCGCGTCCTGACCGGCATCACCACGTCCGGCACCCCCCATCTCGGCAACTACGTCGGCGCCATCCGCCCGGCCGTGGCGGCCAGCCGCGCGCCCGGCGTGGAGAGCTTCTATTTCCTCGCCGACTTCCACTCGCTGATCAAGGTGCAGGAGCCGGCGCGCGTGCAGCGCTCGACCCTGGAAATCGCAGCCACCTGGCTGGCCTGCGGGCTGGATCCGCAGAAGGTGTGGTTCTACCGGCAGAGCGATGTGCCGGAGATCCCGGAGCTGACGTGGTTCCTGACCTGCGTGGCGGGCAAGGGCATCCTCAATCGCGCGCATGCCTACAAGGCGGCCGTCGACAGGAACCGCGCCGAAGGCGAGGACGAGGATGCCGGCATCACCGCCGGGCTTTTCATGTATCCGGTGCTGATGGCCGCCGACATCCTGATCTTCAACGCCCACCGTGTTCCGGTGGGACGTGACCAGATCCAGCACATCGAAATGGCGCGCGATTTCGGCCAGCGCTTCAATCATCTGTACGGCAAGGAGTATTTCACCCTGCCTGAAGCGGTGATCGAAGAAAACGTGGCGACCCTGCCGGGCCTGGACGGCCGGAAGATGAGCAAGAGCTACGACAACACGATTCCGCTGTTCACCCCGCGCGCGGAGCTGAAGAAGCTGATCGCCTCGATCCTCACGGATTCGAGCGCGCCGGGCGAGCCCAAGGACGCGGACAATTCGCACGTGTTCCAGTTGTACCAGGCCTTTGCCGATGCGGAGGAAACCGCGGCGATGCGGCAGGCGTTCGCCGAAGGCATCGGCTGGGGTGATGCCAAGCAGCGGCTGTTCGAGCGGATCGACGCGGAAGTGGCGCCGATGCGCGAGAAATACGAAGCGCTCATCGCGCGTCCGGCGGACATCGAAGAAATCCTGCGTGACGGCGCGCGCCGCCTGCGCGAGCGCTACGCGACGCCGTTCCTGGCCGAACTGCGGCACGCGGTGGGGCTGCGCAATCTGGCCGAGCAGGAAGGCGCGACGCGGCAGCAGGCGGTGAAACACGCGCTGCCGCAGTTCAAGCAGTATCGGGAAAAGTCCGATGCGCGCTTCTACTTCAAGTTCACAGCGGCCGATGGCGCGCTGCTGATCCAGAGCAATGGATTCGATGCGCCGAAGGATGCCGGCCAGTTGATCGCCGTGCTCAAGCAGGCCGAACGCGCCGACCAACTCGAAACGCCGGCGATCACCCTGGCGGCGGAGGCGGACCAGGTGCTGGCGGCGTTGAAGCAACTGCGCGATTCGGAGAGCTGAGCATGCCGTTCCTGGCCGTGGTGCTGTTCCTGCCGTGGTTCCTCCTGCTCGGTTCGCTGTTCTGGGTGTTCCCGCGCCAGCCGCGCGGGCCGCGCCGCAGGGCCTTCGATGCGGCCACGCTGATCATCGCGTTCGTGCTCAGCGTGCTGGGCATGCAATGGGGATATGCGCTGGGCCTGGCCGACGTCGGCACCGGCGCCATCTGGAAGCAGGTGCTGGCGACGCTGGTGGCCTACGGTGCGTTCCTGTTCGTGCTGACCGTGGCGATCCCGCTGCGCGCGTGGTGGCTGTCACGAAAGTAGCGGCGGCCCGTCGCGCATCTGCGACCAAAGACGCATCGTCCGGCGCATACGGGCTGACTAGAATCACAGCATCCTCGCCGTACCCCCCGCGCATGGACCGCTCTGGCATTACCACCATCGATACCGCCTTCCAGCGGGATCATTTCGATGCGGCTTATCTGATTGTCGAGAACGGACGCGGCGCGTTCGTCGACTGCGGCACTCAGCATGCGGTGCCGCGTTTGTTGCAGGCCGCGGCGAGCGCGGGGCTGGCGCCGGAAGACATCGACTGGCTGCTGGTCACGCACGCGCATCTGGACCACGCCGGCGGCGCGGGTGAACTGATGTCCCGTCTGCCGAACGCGCGACTGGTCGCCCATCCGCGCGCGGCGCCGCATCTCATCGATCCGGCGCGGCTGATCGCGGGTGCGACCGCTGTCTATGGCGAAGCCGAAATGGCGCGCAGTTACGGCGTCATCCGGCCGGTGCCGGAAGAACGCGTGGTGATCGCCGAGGACGGCCACACGCTGGAACTGGCGGGCCGCCGTCTGCAATGCATCGATACGCCGGGCCACGCGCGCCATCACCTGTGCGTGTGGGACGAACGCAGCCGCAGCTGGTTCACCGGCGATACGTTCGGCCTGTCCTACCGCGAAATGGATGGGCCGCTCGGCCCCTTCATCCTGCCGACCAGTTCGCCCGTGCAGTTCGAACCGGAGGCGCTGAAGACCTCGATCGCCCGCCTGCTGGCCTACCGGCCCGACGGCATGTACCTGACCCACTTCGGCCGCGTCGGCGATGCGGATCGACTGGCCTCGGAACTGTTCGAGCAGATCGATGCGATGTGCCAGCTCGCGCGTCAATGCGATGCGCGGCCCGATCGCCACCGGACCCTGGTGGCGGCGCTGACGGCACTGTATCTCGAGCGTGCCCGCGCGCAGCGGTGTCCGCTCGACGATGAAACCATCGCCCGCGTGCTGGCGATGGATATCGAACTCAACGCGCAGGGGCTGGCCTGCTGGCTGGACCGCGATCGCCGCTGAGGCCGCGGCTCAGTCCCATTCGTTCGCGTCGTCGCGCGGATGCGTCATCGGCACGATGCAGAAACGCTGGCCGGTCGGTGCTTCCATCACCCACCAGCGCTCGTGCATGAAGGCCACGCGCCGCGCGCCGAGTGCTTCCAGGCGCCGCGCTTCGGCCTCGATGTCATCGGCTTCGATGTCCAGATGCACGCGCGAAGGGTGTTGGACCTTCTGCACTTCCACATGCAGGCCGCCCGGGCCTTCGGCCAGTCGGTCGTACAGACCGACATTGCCATCGTCCGGGCTGACCACCGCCAGCCCGAGCGCGCGGCTCCAGAACGCGGAGGCGGCGGACAGATCGTCGGTCTGGCAATCGATGATGAAACCTGCGAGACGGCTGCGATGCGCCATGGCGTGATTCCCGGGAAGTGAGCCGATCAATCCCACTGGTTGGGCGTGGCGCCGCGTTCGGGTTGGCGCATGCGCACGACACAGAACCGCTGGCCGGTCGGGGCTTCCATCACCCACCAGCGTTTGACGAAGCCGATCTTCTTGGCGCCCAGCGCTTCCAGTCGCGCCGCCTCGGCGTCGACGTCATCGGCCTCGATATCCAGATGCACGCGCGATGCATGTTCGACCTGCTGCACTTCCACATGCAGATCGCCCGGCGCATGCGTCAGTTCCGCGTAACGCGCCTCGCCTTCCTGATAGGTTTCGCCGCGCGGCAGTCCGAGCGCCTGGCTCCAGAACTGCGCGGCCGCTTCATGATCGTCGGTCCGGCAATCGATGATGAAACCGGCCAGACGGCTGCGATGCGCCATGGTGCGACCTCCCGGCGGGCCGGATGCCCGCGTCGCACCAGCGTACTTGAACCGATGTGATGACGGGGACGGCGCAGGCGGCCGTCCGCCGTAGTGATGCGGATACTCAGGCGATGCCGGGCAGGCCCAGTTCGGCGAACAGCGTGTTCTGCGCCTTCTTGGCCAGATTGCGGGGCACCACGCCGACGAAACCGCCGCCGCCGAGCGCCATGTCGGCCTTCATCACGAGGGCGTTGAAGCGGGTGTAGCTGCGGAAGATGTACTCGGGGCCGTTGGAGACTTCCAGGAACATCGGCGCGGTCACCAGGCCCTTGCCCTTCCGATAGACGCGCCGGCCCTCGTGATCGTCGACGCGCTCATAGCCATTGGCCGACGCCCAGCGCTCCACGATGCCGTGTACATCCGCGTCCGAACTCAGGCGCTGTTCGTCATACGGTGTGCCGCCGTTGCGTGCAATCAGCACCGTCGCCAGAAGACCGCCCCATCCCACCAAGGCGCCAAACATGCCGCCGATGAGGGCGACGAACAGCAAACTGGACATGCGAATAACCACGCGTGCGGAAAACGCGCCATTCTAGCGATGGTTCCCGCACGCCATCTGCCCGAAAACCGCGCACGGCCGTGCGCGGTTTGTCGGATGGTTCTGCCTCGCGTGCGGAAGCCGGATCCTTCCGGATCCGGTTCGCCCGGGACGATCATTGCGGCAGCGCGAGATCGTCGATCAGTGCCTTGAGGAAACGCGCCGCTTCGCCACCGGTGCAGGCGCGGTGATCGAAGGTCACCGACAGCGGGATGACCTTGTGCGATTCGAAGCCGCCCATCACCGGCGTCACCTGATGGCGCGCGCGGCCGGCGGCGACGATCGCCACGCACGGCGGCACGACGACCGGCGTTGCATAGCGGCCGGCGAACATGCCGAAGTTCGACAGCGAGATCGTGTAGCCGCTGAGTTCGGAGGCGGGAATGCTGCGATCCTCGACCTGTGCGCGCAGGCGATTGATGCTCTCTCGCACGCTGCCGGCATCGAGCAGATCGGCATTGCGCAGCGCCGGCACGAACAGACCGTCGTCGGTGTCCACCGCGATGCCGATGTCTACGTGCGGATGCAGCGTGCGCGTGAGGGTCTGGCCGTCGAACCAGGCATTCATCGCCGGCACCGTCTTGCAGCCCCGCACGATGGCGCGGACCAGACGGCCGGTCATGTCGTTGCCCGGCGTCCAGGCGTGGATGTCGGCGTCATCGCTGAGCGTGGTCGGCACCACCTTCGCATGCGCATCGGCCATCACCCGCGCCATGTTGCGGCGCACGCCCTTGAGTTGTTCGGGCTGGCCGCTGACCGAAACGCCCGGCGGCTGCGTGCGCATGGGTTTGCCGGAGGCCGAGAGCGGGGTGCGCTGGGCGGCCGGTGATGCCGTTGCAGGCTCGGCTCCGGCCGGCCTCGGGCCAGACGCCGCAGCGGGCTGGACGCGTGCGGTCGCGGCCGGAGCGCCGATCTTCGCGCTGCCGTCGGCGGCCGCCTGCTTCACGTCGGCCATCGTCACCGCACCCTCGGCGCCGCTCGCACGCACACGCGACAGATCGACGCCCAGCTTCTTCGCCATCGCGCGCACGGCCGGCATCGCCTTGACGCCACCGACCGCGATGGCCTGTTCGGCGTGCACGACATTGGAACTCTGCATGGCGCCGACCACGGTGCCGGCGTCGTCGCGATCACTCTGCGTCTCGCTCGTCGCCGCCTCGACGGCGGGCGCTGCCACGGGAGCGGGCGCCTGCTCTTTCGGCGGACCATGGTGATGCCCGGTGTCCTGGCCTTCCGCGCGCTGCGGCAGGTTCGGATCCGGTTCGAACACCGCCAGCATGCTGCCGGTGGCGACGATATCGCCCGCGTTGCCGGCCAGCTTGATCACCTTGCCGGACACCGGCGACGGCACTTCAACGACCGCCTTGGCGGTTTCCATCGACACCAGCGGCTCATCGAGGCGGATGACATCGCCTTCTTTCACGAACCATTCCACGATGGTCGCGTCGGGCAGGCCCTCGCCCAGATCAGGAAGATGGAAGGTCTTGCTGTCGCTCATTCGGATTCTCTTCGAAAGTGTTGCATCGAACGATGGGCGTCGCGCGTCGGCGGCGACGCCCGGAAAAACGTGTGCCAATCAGCCGGCGGCCAGCGTCTTCTTCGCGGCCGCGACGATCTTGTCCACGCTCGGCAGGTATTTCATTTCCAGGCGGAACAGCGGGATGTGCGTGTCGTAGCCGGTGACGCGTTCGACCGGCGCCAGCAGGTCGTACATCGAATGCTCGGCCAGTCGCGCGGCGATTTCCGCGCCGAAGCCGGCGGTGCGCGGGGCTTCATGCACGATCACGCAACGGCCCGTGCGGCTGACCGATTCGGCGATGGTGTCGAAGTCGAGCGGACGCAGCGTCGCCACGTCGATCACCTCGGCGCTGATGCCTTCGGCGGCGAGCTTGTCGGCCGCTTCCAGCGCTTCCTTGACCTGCGCGCCCCACGTCACCAGCGTCACGTCGGTGCCGTCGCGCAGCACGAAGCAGACATCCAGCGGCAGCGCTTCGCCGTCATCGGCGACCACTTCCTTGTACTGGCGATAGATGCGCTTGGGCTCCATGTAGATCACCGGATCCGGATCGCGGATCGCGGCCAGCAGCAGACCGTACGCGCGCTGCGGCGAGGACGGCATCACCACGCGCAGTCCCGGCACGTTGGTGAAGATGGCCTCGTTGGCTTCGCTGTGGTGTTCGGGCGCGCGGATGCCGCCGCCCCACGGCACGCGCAGCACCATCGGGCAGTGCAGGCGCCCGCGCGTGCGGTAGCGCATGCGCGCGGCGTGGCAGATGACGTGATCGACCATCGGGTAGACGAAGCCATCGAACTGCGCTTCGGCGACCGGCTTCATGCCTTTGACGGCAAGGCCCACGGTGAGGCCGGCGATCGTGGTTTCATCCAGCGGCGTGTCCAGCACGCGCTCGGATCCGAAACGCTGCTGCAGCCCGGCGGTGGCGCGGAACACGCCGCCGTTCACGCCGACGTCCTCGCCCAGCACGATGACCGAATCGTCGTGCGCGATTTCCCATGCCAGCGCCTGGGTGATGGCTTCGATCAGCGTGATCGCGGTGGGCGTGGCGGCCGTCGTGGTCGCGGCAGCGGAGGTTGCGGTCTTCTTGTCCATCACGGTGCTCATGCGCGGCCCTCCGCGGCGATCGCGGCTTCGCGCTGGGCGAGCAGCTCCGGCGGCGGATCGGCGTACAGGTAATCGAACATCGCCTCGACCGGCTGCACCGGCGTGTTGAGGTAGGCGTTCACTTCTTCATCGACGCGTGCGCCGCAGTGTTCCTTCCATGCGGCTTCCTCGGCTTCGCTCCACACGCCCTGCGCGGTGAGGAAGGTCCGCAGGCGTGTCATCGGCTCGCGTTCCCACGCCGACTTCACTTCCGCATCGTCGCGATAGCGGCGTGCATCATCGGCGGTGGTGTGATCGGACAGGCGATAGGTGACGAATTCCAGCACCGTCCCGCCCTGGCCCTTGCGCGCACGTTCGCTGGCGCGACGCATCGCCTCGAGCACGGCGATCAGATCGTTGCCGTCCACCTGCAGGCAGTGCAGGCCGCCGGCCAGACCCTTCTGCGCCAGCGTCTGCGCGCCGGTCTGCGCCTTGCGCGGCACCGAGATCGCCCACCCGTTGTTGACCACGCACAAGATCAGGGGAAGTTCGTAGGCGCCGGCCGAGTTGAGCGCGGCGTAGAAATCGGTTTTCGAAGATCCGCCGTCTCCGCATACGGCCACCGCCAGATGCGGTTCACCGCGCAGCTTGAAGGCCAGCGCCGCGCCGGCGGCGTGCAGGCACTGCGTGGAGATCGGCACGCACCAGGCGAAATCCCCGCGCGCGCCCTCGGCCTTGAAGTCGTTGCCGCGCTCGTCACCGCCCCAGTACATCAGCACGTCACGCGGCTGCACGCCGCGCATGAACTGCGCGCCGTATTCGCGATAGCTCGGAGCGAACACGTCGCCGGTCTTCATCGATGCGCCGATGCCGACATGGCTGGCTTCATGGCCCAGGGAGGAGGCGTAGGTGCCGAGCTTGCCGGTGCGTTGCAGCGCGATGGCCTTGGTGTCGAAGGTGCGCACGAACATCATCTGCTTGAACAGTTCCTTCAGCCTCGCGAGGTCGCGTCCGGCTTCGGGGAGATCGTCGCGGACGAGCGTGCCGTCCGGGCCGAGATACTGGAGGAATTCGATTTCAAATTTGGCGGCGAGAGTCATTGCCAGCGGGTACTCATTGCAGGTTTTGCGACCATGGTAAGCCGCACATGTTAAAGAACCGGTCGCGATAGCCCGTCCTGCGCTGCAACACGCCACGGCCGATTTCCTATGAATTCAAGCGCTTCGCGACGATCCGGCGAGCGCGCGCGGCGGCGGCGCGGGCGCGCTGTAACCGGTTTCCACGGCGCATCGGGCCGCTTGGGTAGAATCGGCCGATGGAGGACTCATGACCGTCGACAAGAACCAGCGCGCCCTGGAAGAGGGCATCCACACCGATCTTGACGGCCGCATGACCTATGGCGGCTATCTGCGGCTGGATCGCCTGCTGTCGGCGCAGCAGCCGGTATCCAATCCCATGCACCACGACGAACTGCTGTTCATCGTGCAGCACCAGGTGTCCGAGCTGTGGATGAAGCTGATGATCCACGAACTGCGCGCGGCCATCGTCCACCTGCAGCGCGATGAGGTCTGGCAATGCCGCAAGGTGCTCGCGCGCGCCAAGCAGGTGCTGCGCCAGTTGACCGAGCAGTGGTCGGTGCTGGAAACGCTGACCCCGTCCGAATACATGGGATTCCGCGATCTGCTCGGCCCGTCGTCGGGGTTCCAGTCGCTGCAGTACCGCACGATCGAGTTCCTGCTCGGCAACAAGAACGCGGCGATGCTGCGCGTGTTCGCGCACGACGCCGAAGGGCAGGGCGCATTGCGGCAGGTGCTCGAGGCGCCCAGCCTGTACGAGGAATTCCTGCGTTACCTGGCGCGCTTCGGCCATGCGGTGCCGGCGCATCATCTCGAACGCGACTGGACGCAGCCGCATGTGTCGGACCCGGCGCTGCTGCCGGTGTTCGAGCGCATCTACGAGGACACCGATCGCTTCTGGCGCGAGTATTCGCTCTGCGAGGATCTGGTGGATCTGGAAAGCCAGTTCCAGCTCTGGCGTTTCCGCCACATGCGTACGGTGATGCGCATCATCGGCTTCAAGCGCGGCACCGGCGGCTCCAGCGGCGTGGGCTTCCTCCGGCAGGCGCTGGAGCTGTCGTTCTTCCCGGAGCTGTTTGAAGTCCGCACCTCCATCGACGGCCAGCCGGGCAGCGAATAGCGCGCCCGGCTCCTCGGTTTTCGGCGGATTTCCCGTGGTTTTCGGCGCTTTGGCGGCGTCCGTATTCAGAATGCGCGCGTTGACGACGCCGGCCGCGTCGGTGATCCTCCCCCGTCCCGCGCACGCTGCGCGGCTTTTTTCACTTTGAACCACAAGGGGGAAACCGCATGAGCGGTGCCGTCGATACGCAAATGCCGGGGCAGCAGCCGATTCCGGAATTCAACCAGGTCATGGGGCATCCGAAGCCATTGTGGATGCTGTTCATGACCGAGTTCTGGGAACGCTTCGCCTTCTACGGCATCCGCTGGGCGCTGGTGCTGTACATCGTGGCGCAGTTCTACGGCGGCAGCGGCACCGGCGAAACGCCGGCCAACCAGTTGTACGGCGCGTACCTGGCGCTGGTGTACGCGGCGGCGATCTTCGGCGGCTACGTGGCCGATCGGATCATCGGCTACCAGCGATCGATCCTTCTCGGCGCGGTGATCATGGCGGCCGGCCTCTTCATGATCTCGATGCCGGATCAGAACATCTTCAAGCTGGGCCTGGCCACGATCATCGCCGGCAACGGCCTGTTCAAGCCCAACATCTCCACGATGGTCGGCAAGTTGTACAGCGTCGGCGACGAACGCCGCGACTCGGGCTTCACCCTGTTCTACATGGGCATCAACCTCGGCGCGATGGTGTCGCCGCTGCTGACCGGCTGGCTGGCCGAAAAGGTGTTCGGCAGTGAAGCCATGCCGGCCTACAAGATCGTGTTCATCGCCTCGGGCGTGGGCATGCTCGTCAGTCTGGTGTGGTTCTGGTTCGGCCGCAGCCAGCTCAAGGGCATCGGCACGCCGCCGGCCGGTGGCGAAAGCAAGGCACGCCTGCTGTTCACGGCGATCGGCGCGATCGTGGCGATTCCGGTGTTCTACCTGCTGCTGAGCCTGGGCGCGAACTCGCTGCAGTGGATCCTCACGGCCATGTTCATCGGCCTGGCCATCCTGTTGCTGGTCGAGGGCATCCGCAACGGGCCGAAGCAGCGCGACATGGTGATCGCGATGCTGATCATCTTCGCCTTCAACGTGCTGTTCTGGTGCTTCTTCGAACAGGCCGGCAGTTCCTTCAGCTTCCTCGCCGAGAAGATCGTCAACCGCGATTTCGGCGGCTGGATTTTCCCGGTCGGCTGGTTCCAGTCGGTCAACTCGATCGCCATCATCACGCTGGCGCCGATCATCGCGTGGATCTGGGTGAAGATGGGTTCGCGCAATCCGTCGATCCCGCGCAAGTTCGGCCTGGGCCTGATCTTCAATGGCCTGGCGTTCCTGCTGCTGATGTTCGCGCTCTCCAGCCTGGTCGACCCGCAGAGCCTGAAGATCCCGTTCTGGACGCTGTTCGCCGTGTACTGGATCCAGTCCATCGGCGAGCTGTGCCTGTCGCCGATCGGCCTGTCGATGGTGACCAAGCTGGCGCCGGTGCGACTGGTGGGTTTCGGCATGGGCGGCTGGTTCCTGTCCACCGGCATCGGCAACAACCTGTCCGGCATCTTCGCTAGCCACGTCAGCGGCGAAACCGGCATGAACGTGGAATCGGCGCTGTCCGGTTACACCTTCGGGTTCTGGGCGCTGGTGATTCCCGGTGTGCTGCTGTTCGTGATCGCGCCGCTGGTGCAGAAACTGATGCATGGCGTGAAGTGACGCCGCCGCACATCGTGCAGAAGAAGCGGCCTTCGGGCCGCTTTTTCTTTACACCGAGGAAGCCGG
Organism: Pseudomonadota bacterium; assembly: GCA_023390905.1. Classification (GTDB taxonomy): domain Bacteria; phylum Pseudomonadota; class Gammaproteobacteria; order Xanthomonadales; family Xanthomonadaceae; genus Pseudoxanthomonas_A. Next base: position 52,927 of record JAEWBY010000051.1, read on the forward strand.
CAAGCCGGCGCGCTGCTTCCTAGGGGGCGTGATCCCCGGAGTCCGCTGCCTCCCTGCGCACACGCCAAGGATCGACGGTCATGCGCGGCACGCCGCTGGAGAGTTTCTCGATCAGGGCGCTCAGTTGCGCGGTTTCCTCGCTGCTCAGTTCGGCGAGCAACTGGCGTTCGCATTCCAGCGTCATCGGCGCGACCTCGTCGTAGACCGAATACCCGACCTCCGACAGCGCCAGCACGGAGCGCCGGCGATCGTTGCCGTGGGTGTCGCGTTCGATCAGCCCGCGCTCCAGCAACTTGGCGACCGCGCGGCTCACCGCCACCTTGTCCATCGCCGTGCGTTCGGCGACTTCTCCGGCCGACAGCCCCGAGTACCGCCCCAGCACCGCCATCACGCGCCATTCGGTGATCGCCAGGCCGAAGCGCTGATCGTAGAGATGGGCGATGGTCTGGCTGATGCGGTTGGACAGCACGCTGAGCCGGTAGGGGAGAAAGCGCTCCAGCTCCAGCACTGCATGGGCATGGTCGGCATGGTCGGCATGGTCCGCGTGGGCGGAGGGCAGGGAGGACGGGTCGGGATCGCTCATGTGGGCTGTTCAGGAAGGAATTGGCGCGACGCAGCTTGCGCTTAGTTTCACCTGAAACTATGGTGCGCATCTGTCCGGCTGCCAGCCTAGCGAGGCCCCCCATGAACGCACAACCCAACCTCGGCATGCAGGTCACCACGTTCGAGAACCCGATGGGCATCAACGGCTTCGAATTCGTCGAATTTGCCGCGCCCGACGGGCAGGGTGAGCTGCTGCACGACTACTTCCGCCGGCTCGGTTTCACCGCGGTGCTGCACCACACCTCGCGCCCGATCACCGTGTACCGGCAGGGCGGCGTCAATTTCCTGGTCAACGAGGACCCGGACTCCTTCGCCGCGGATTTCGCGCGTGCGCATGGCCCCAGTGCATGCGGGTTCGCGATCCGCTTCGACAAGCCGGCCGATCTCGTATTCGACACGGTGATCGGCAACGGCGGCGAAGCCATCGATCACAAACCGGAAACGCGCGCGGTCTCGGCGCCGGTGGTCAAGGGCATCGGCGACTGCATGCTGTACCTGGTCGATCGCTATGGCGATGCGGGTTCGATCTACGACGGCGACTACCTGCCGGTGCAGGGCGCGGATCAGAATCCGAAGGGCTTCGGGCTGACCTTCATCGATCACCTCACCCACAACCTCTATTTCGGCAACATGGCGCGCTGGTCGGATTATTACGAGCGCCTGTTCAACTTCCGCGAGATCCGCTACTTCGACATCAAAGGCGCCAAGACCGGCCTGCTGTCCAAGGCGATGACCGCGCCGGACGGCATCGTGTGCATTCCGCTCAATGAATCCTCCGATCCCAAGTCCCAGATCAACGAATATCTGGATGCGTACAAGGGCGAGGGCATCCAGCACATCGCCTGCTTCACCGACAACATCTACGACACCGTCGAGGCCATGCGCGAGGCCGGCGTCGAATTCCTCGACACCCCCGATACCTATTTCGAGGTGATTGACCAGCGCGTCCCGGATCACGGCGAAGACGTGCCGCGTCTGCAGAAGAACAAGATCCTCATCGATGCCGATCCGGAAACGCACCAGCGCAAGCTGCTGCAGATTTTCACCCAGAACGCGATTGGCCCGATCTTCTTCGAGATCATCCAGCGCAAGGGCAACGAAGGCTTCGGCGAGGGCAATTTCCAGGCGCTGTTCGAAAGCATCGAACGCGACCAGATGCGCCGCGGCGTGCTGTAACCTTCCGCTCGGCCCGCTCCCCCCTCGGGGCGGGGCTCAAGAGCAAAGCCAGAGTCATCGACATGACCGAGAATCAGCCCAGCGCGAACGCCCGCAACTCCGCCCTGACCGGCAACGGCTACCAGTCCGGTTTCGGCAACGAGTTCGCCACCGAGGCGGTGGCCGGCAGCCTGCCGATTGGCCGCAACTCGCCGCAGCGTGTCGCGCATGGACTGTATGCCGAGCAGATCTCCGGCACCGCGTTCACCGCGCCGCGCCATGCGAATCGCCGGAGCTGGTTGTACCGGATCCGTCCGGCGGCGATGCATTCGCCATTCGAGGCGTTCGCGCAACCGCGTTTCCACAACCGCTTCGGCGAGGCTCCCGTGTCGCCGGATCAGTTGCGCTGGAATCCGCTGCCGATGCCGGAATCGCCGACCGATTTCATCGATGGCCTCTATACGATGGCCGGCAATGGATCGCCGGACGCACAGCACGGTGTCGGCATCCATCTGTACGCGGCCAACCGCGACATGCAGGGCCGTTTCTTCTATGACGCCGATGGCGAACTGCTGATCGTCCCGCAGCAGGGCCGGCTGATCATCGATACCGAACTGGGTGTGATCGAGATCGAGCCCCAGCAGATCGCGGTGATCCCGCGCGGCGTGCGCTTCCGCGTGGCGCTGCCGGACGGGCCTTCGCGCGGGTATGTCTGCGAGAACTTCGGCGCGATGATGCGCCTGCCGGATCTGGGGCCGATTGGTTCCAACGGCCTGGCCAATCCGCGCGATTTCGAAACGCCGCATGCCGCCTACGAAGATCGCGAGGGCGACTTCGAACTGATCGCCAAATTCCAGGGACATCTGTGGCGCGCGCGCATCGGGCATTCGCCGCTGGACGTGGTGGCCTGGCACGGCAATTACGCGCCGTATCGCTACGATCTGCGCCGCTTCAACACGATCGGATCGATCAGCCACGATCATCCCGATCCGTCGATTTTCCTCGTGCTGCATTCACCGAGCGATACCGCGGGCACGAGCAATCTGGATTTCGTGATCTTTCCGCCGCGCTGGCTGGTGGCGCAGGACACGTTCCGTCCGCCGTGGTTCCATCGCAACATCGCCAGCGAGTTCATGGGGCTGATCCACGGCGCCTACGACGCCAAGGCCGAGGGCTTTTCGCCCGGAGGTGCGTCGCTGCACAACTCGATGACCGGCCATGGACCGGACGCGGCCACCTTCGAGAAGGCGAGCGCGGCGGATCTATCCAGGCCCGATGTCATCACCGACACGATGGCCTTCATGTTCGAGACCCGCGCGGTGATCCGGCCGACCGCGCAGGCGATCGATGCGACCCATCGCCAGCGCGATTACCAGGCCTGCTGGGCCGGCCTGCAGAAGCATTTCCGCGCACCGGGCTGAACCATTCGCGGGGCTTTAACGGCGCGGCAGGGTAGGCTGCGGAGCCCTGTCCTGCCGGTGCCCCGATGAAATCGATCCCGCTGTTGAGCCTTGTCATCGCGCTGGGTGTCGTGGCGTGCAAGCCGTCCGCGCCCGAGCCCACCACGCCCGCCGCCGCCGATCCCGCGCCCGCCGTGGCCGGAACGATCACGCCCGCCGAACCGGCGCCGCCGTCGCAGGCCGAAGCTGCCGCGACCCCGGCCCCCGCTTCCGATCAGTTGGCCACGCTAGGCGGGTACGGCGGGATGAAGCTCGGCAGCACCGCGGCCGAAGCGCGCACCGCCTGGGGTGGTGAACTCAAGGCGCTCGGCAGCCAGAGCGATGCCTGCCATTACCTGGTGCCGCAGTGGGCGAAGGATGGGCGCGATCTGGCCTTCATGATCGAGAACGACCATTTCGTCCGCTACGACGTCGGCAACGACAAGGAGATCGCGCCGGGCGGTGGCAAGGTCGGCATGAGCGTGGGCGATCTGCAGAAGCTGTACCGCAACGCGCTGCAGGCCTCGCCGCACAAGTATGTCGAGGGCGCGCAGTACCTCGCATTCGATACCAGCGGGGTCGCCCCGACGCGGCTGGTGTTCGAGACCGATGCCGCCGGCAAGGTCATCCGCTGGCGCGTGGGCCTCTCGCCGCAAGTGGATTACGTCGAAGGGTGCGCCTGATGCGGTGATGGCCGCTGCCTTCTCCGGCGCATAGAATCCGGACACCGACGATGCGGAGGCATTGAATGGAAGCCTGGATGTATTTCCTGCTGGGGCTGGTGCTGCTCGCGCTGGGCGGCGATTCGATCGTCAAGGGTGCTTCGGGACTCGCGCAACGCATCGGCGCCTCGCCGTTCGTCGCGGGCCTGCTGCTGATCGCATTCGGCACCTCGTTGCCCGAGCTGGCGGTGAATGCGCGCGCGGCGTGGGTGGGGGCTCAGGATCTGGCGCTGGGCAACGCGGTGGGCAGCAACATCGTCAATCTCGGGCTGACCCTGGGCCTGGCTGCGATCGCGGCGCCGCTGTTGATTCGCACGCGCGTGCTGTCGCCGCTGCTGGTGCTGCTGGCGGTGGCGACGCTGGCGCTGATCGTGTTCGGGCTCGATGGCGTGATCAGCCGCATGGAAGGCATCGTGCTGCTGGCGGGCTTCGTCGCGGTGCTCGCGTTCCTGCTCGCGCGTGCGCGGCAGGAACCCGAGCCGCTGCGCGCGAGCATCGCCGCCTACGCCAGCACGCGCGGTGCGTTGTGGCTGAATCTGCTGCGGTTCGTGCTCGCCGCGGCATTGCTGTATTACGGGGCGCGACTGCTGGTGGGATCGGCGACCACGATCGGTGCGAGCCTGTCACTCTCGCCGCTGCTCACCGGCCTGTTGCCGGTGGCTATCGGCACGGCCTTGCCGGAAGTGGCCGCGGCGATCGCCGCCGCGCGGCGCGGTCAGGGCGAGATGGTGGCCGGGCACGTCATCGGTTCGAGCCTGTTCAATCTGCTGGTCGTCGTCGGCGGCATGGCGGCATTCCGGCCATTCCCGCTGCCGGAATCGTTCGTGCGCCTGGAACTGCCGGCAGCGTTGGCGTTCGTGCTGGTGCTGTATCCGCTGCTGCGCGGCGATCTGCGTATCAGTCCGGGCGAAGGCGCAGTGCTGCTGATTGCCTTCATCGGATGGGTCGTGCTGGAAATCGCGCTGCTCGCCTGAGAGGAGGGACTGCGTTGCGGCCGGCGTGATCCCAGGTGCCGATCGAAGCGCCGGGCGGGGTCGAAGCCACTCCTACCGATCGGACGTGTCGTCTTCGCGCGGCAGTGGTGGACGTTCGGCCATCTTCAGTGACAGCGCCGCCTTGGCCATCAGGTGCGCGCTGATCGGCGCGGTGATGAACAGGAAGGCAGTGACCAGCAACTCGCGCGGCTGCGGGTCCTGGCCGGTGAACGCATGGTAGCCGACCGACGCCAGCAGCACGCAGCCCACGCCCAGCGTGCTGGACTTGGTCGGAGCATGCAGGCGCTTGAAGAAGTCCGACAGCTTCGCCAGTCCGTATGAACCCACGAGGATGAAGAAGCAGCCGATCGCCAGCAGCGCGGTCAGCAACACGGCGAACAGCCAGCTCATTCGACGATGTCCCGGCGCAGGATGTACTTGCTCAGCACCACGGTGCCGACGAATCCGAGCATCGCGATGATGAGCGCGGCCTCGAAGTAGATCGGCGTGTCCATGTGCATGCCGAACAGCATCAGCTCGGCGATGGTGGCCACGAACAGCGTATCGAGCGCGAGGATGCGGTCGGGCACGGTGGGGCCGCGCAGCAGCCGCCACAGGGCCAGCAGCATCGCGATGCCGACCATGTGCATCGATACCACGATCGCAGCGGCGATGAGGGAAGCGGGGGTCACGGGAAGATCTCCATCAGGGGCGCTTCGTAGCGCTGCTTGATATGGCGGATGACCTGGTCGGGATCCTTGAGGTTGAACACGTGCACCAGCAGGTGCCGGCGATCGTCCGACAGCACGGCCGATACCGTGCCCGGCGTCAGCGTGATGATGCTGGTCAGCGCCGCGATGCCGTGGATGTTGGCGATGTCCAGCGGCAACCACACGAAGCCCGGCGTGATCCGCGATTCCCGGCCCAGCACGCGGCGCGCGACCTCGATGTTGGACATCACGATGTCCCAGCCGAGGATCCACAGCATGCGCGGAACGCTGCGCAGCCGGCCGATGCGTGCGAACTCGCGGTCCAGCCGCGCGGCGAAGATCGGCACCACCAGCGCAAGCACGAGCGCGAGCACGACATGGCCCCAGGTGATCTCCGAGTTCATCAGCAGCCAGAAGCAGAAGATCGTCAGGCTCAGCGGCAGCGAGGGTATCCAGCGCTTCATCGGTCTCATCTCATTACCGGCGGCTGCTGGCGGACCTGTTCGATGTAGGACCCGGGTGATTGCAGTTGCCGGGCCGTCTCCGACGTATACGCCAGCAGCGGTGAAGCAGCGATCGTCATCGCCACGCCGTAAGCGAGCAGCAGGATCGTGGCCAGTGTTTCCAGCCGGCGTGCGGGTGCGGCTGGCGCCGGTGGAGGCGGCATTGCATCCGCCGCAGCGGCATGCGCGGGTTCCACGCGCCAGAACAGCCGCGTGCCCGCGCGCGTCAGCCCGACCAGCATCAGGAAACTGCTGATCAGCAACGCAAGCCAGATCCAGCGCTGCTCGATGGTCGCGGTCAGCAGCGCGAACTTGCCGACGAAGCCGGACAGCGGCGGCAGGCCCGCCAGCGAAATCGCCGCGATCAGGAACATCGCGCCCGGCAAGGTGCGGCCGGTGATCGCCTGCACGCGATCGTTGCGATCGCCGGCTTCGCCACGGCGGCGACGCACGAGATCGGCGATCAGGAACAGCGCCGCACCGGCGAAGCTGCTGTGCGCAAGGTAGTACAGGCCCGCACCGGTGGCCTGCGTGCGTTCGGTGGCGAAGGCGAGGATCAGCGTCGCGGCCGAGGCCAGCACCAGATACGCGGCCAGCGCGCGCAGCTTGATCGCCGCCATCACGCCGAGCGAGGCCAGCGCCAGCGTCAGCGTGCCCAGCACCAGCAGCCACGGCCAGGCGAAGCCGGCCAGATCACCGGCGGTGGCGCCGAACAGCAGCGAGCACACACGCAGCAGGGCATACAGCCCGACCTTGGTCATCACCGCGAACAACGCGGCCACCGGCGCGGGCGCATGCGTGTAGGTATCGGGCAACCAGAAATACACCGGCAGCATCGCCGCCTTCACGCAGAAGACCAGCAACAGCAGCCCGGCCGCGGCCTGGATCAGCAGGTGATCGGCGGCCGGCGCCTGCGCGATGCGGGTGGCCATCTCCGCCATGTTGAGCGTGCCGAGCAGGCCGTAGAGCAGCCCCAGCGCCATCAGGAAGACGGTGGAGGCCGCGATGTTGGCGGTGACGTAATGGAAACCGGCGCGCATCCGCTTGCTGCGCCCGCCGCTGAGCAGCAACCCGTAGGAAGCACTCAGCAGCACTTCGAAGAACACGAACAGATTGAACAGGTCGCCGGTCAGGAACGCACCGTTCAAGCCCATCAACTGCAACTGGAAGAACGCATGGAAATGCGGCGCGCGCCGATCCCAGCCGGCGCAGGCATGCAGCAGGCACGCGATCGCCAGCAGCGTGGCCACCAGCACCATCATCGCCGAGAGCCGATCGACCATCAGGCTGATGCCCAACCGCGCCGGCCAGTCGCCGAGCAGATAGACCAGCACGCGTCCGCTGTCGGCATCACGCACGAGCAGGCAGGCGATGACCAGTTGCGCGGCCAGCGATGTCCACGCGATCGCGCGCTGCGGCGCCATGCCATACCGGCGGCGTTCGGCGAGCAGCGCCAGCGCACCGCCGATCAGCGGCACCAGAATCGACCACAGCGGCAGATCGCTCATGCCTTCCTCCGCAGTTTCAACGAGCGTGCCGCATGCCGCTTCTCGCCGGCCTGGCCATCGACGTGATCGGTGTGGTTGTCACCGCGGCTGCGGATGGCAATGACGATGCTCACCGCGGTCATCGCGAACGCGATCACGATGGCGGTCAACACCAGCGCCTGCGGCAACGGATCGGTGTAGTGCGCAAGCGTGGTCGGCAGATCGTTGCGCAGCACCGGCGGCTTGCCGGGCGCGACCCGTCCACTGGCGAAGATCAGCAGGTTGGTCGCATACGAAAGCAGCGTCATGCCGAGGATTACGTCGAACATGCGCGCGCGCAGCATCAGATAGACGCCGGCGGCGGTCAGCACGCCAATCGCGCTCGCGATCGCCAGTTCCATCAGCGCTCGACCTCGCCGGTGCGCAGCGAGCGCGCCCCCGGATCCACCACGCCCGCCACCGCCACCTGCGTGCGCGAGGGCTTGATCGTGCCCATCATCGAGAGAATCAGCATCGCCCCACCGAACACCACCAGATACACACCCGTGTCGAATCCCATCGCGCTGGTCAGTTCGAGTTCGCCGATCAACGGAAGCTCCCAGGCGAAGTGGCCGCTGGTCTGGAACGGATAACCCAGCAGCATCGGCACGAGCCCGGTCAGGCCGGCCACGAGCAGGCCGATGCCGATGCAGCGCACGTAATCGAAACCGAAACGCGATTCCACCGACGCCGCACCCTGGATCACGTACTGGATCAACAGCGGCACGGCTAGCACCAGCCCGGCGATGAAACCGCCTCCCGGCGCGTTGTGGCCGCGCAGGAACAGGAAGAACGACACCACCACCGTCAGCGGGAACATGATCTGCGCCAGATCGGCCGGCACCGGCAATGCGATCGGCGGACCGGGCATGACCTTGTCCGGCGCCATGCGCGCGCGCCGCAGCAGCGCATGTACGATCAGGGCGGCGATGCCGAACACGGTGATCTCGCCGAACGTATCGAAGCCGCGGAAGTCCACCAGGATGACGTTGACGACATTGCGGCCGAACGCTTCAGGCAATGCGCGCGCGAGCATTTCCTCGCCGATGCCGCCCGCCGGCCGCGTCATCACCGCATACGCCAGCACCGCGATGCCCATGCCCGCGGCCAGTGCGATCACGATGTCGCGCCAGCGGCGCGGACGGTCTCGCTCGGGCGGCGAACGGAACGGCAGATAGTGCATGCCGAGCAGCAGCAGCGGCAGCGTCACCATTTCCACCAGCAACTGCGTCAGCGCCAGATCCGGCGCGGACAGGAACACGAACGTCAGGCTCACGACGAGCCCGGCGCCGCCCAGCAGGATCAGCGCAACCAGCCGCTGCCGGTACCAGCGCAACGCCGCAATCGTGCAGGCCAGCAGCACGCTCCACAGGATCCAGCCGAGCACGGGCATCGGCTGCGGTGATCGCCAGGCCAGCGCCGCCGCGCCATCGAAGAACGGCACCGAAGCCACGCCGATGGCCGCGATTACGATCCAGGCCAGACTGCGCTGCACACCGCCCTCGGCGATGCGGCGCGTGACGCGTTCGGCCAGCGCGAACAACTGTTCGACATTGAACAGGAAGATGCGCCGGCCCAGCGAGCCGCGCACGGCCGCGTGGAGATCGACGAGCCGGCGCAGCACCGCGTACAGCCCCACGCCACCGATCAGGCTGATCGCACTCATCAGCAGCGGCAGGTTGAAGCCATGCCAGATCGCGAGGCTGTAGTGCGGGGTCGCATCCAGCAGCGTGCCGCGCACCGCGGCATCGAGCAGTGGCGCGATCGTCCAGCCGGGCGCGATGCCGACCACCAGGCACAGCACCACCAGGATTTCCACCGGAATCTTCATCCAGCGCACCGGCTCGTGCGGCACGCGATCCAGCGCGCGCGGCCCCGAGCCGAAGAAGGTGTCATGCACGAAACGCAGGCTGTAGGCCACGCCGAACACGCCGGCCATCACCGCGATCAGGCTCAGCGCCATGCGCATGTCCGCGTGCGCATCACCGACGTCGAGCGTCTCGGCGAAGAACATTTCCTTCGACAGGAAACCGTTGAGCAGGGGCACGCCGGCCATCGACAGACTGGCGATGATCGCCAGCGCGCTGGTGAAAGGCAGCAGTCTGCGCAGGCCGCCGAGCCGGCGCATGTCGCGCGTGCCGGTCTCGTGATCGATGATGCCGGCGGCCATGAACAACGACGCCTTGAACAAGGCGTGGTTGAGGATATGGAACAGGCCGGCGACCACCGCCATCGGCGTGGACAATCCAAACAGCAGCGTGATCAGGCCCAGGTGCGAGATCGTCGAATACGCGAGCAGGCCCTTGATGTCCTGCTGGAAGATGGCGTTCCACGCGCCCAGCAGCAGCGTGAGCGCGCCGATCGCACTGACCAGATAGAAGAACAGTTCGCTGCCGGCAAGCGCCGGATGCAGCCGCGCCAGCAGGAACACGCCGGCCTTCACCATCGTGGCCGAATGCAGATAGGCCGACACCGGCGTCGGCGCCGCCATTGCATGCGGCAGCCAGAAATGGAACGGGAACTGCGCGCTCTTGGTGAACACGCCGGCGAGGATCAGCACCAGCGCCAACGGATACAGCGTATGCGCGCGGATGCGCTCGCCAGCGGCGAGCACCTGATCGAGCTGGAAGCTGCCGACGATGTGGCCGAGCAGGATCACGCCGGCGAGCAGGGCGAGCCCGCCGCCACCGGTGATCGCCAGCGACATGCGTGCGCCTTCGCGCGCATCGCCGCGCTGGTGCCAGTAGCCGATCAGCAGGAACGAACTGATGCTCGTCAGTTCCCAGAACACCACCAGCAGGATCAGATCGCCCGCGAGCACGACGCCGAGCATCGAGCCCATGAACAGCAGCAGATAGGCATACAGTCGCGAGGCCGAGTCGCGCGCGTCCAGGTAATAGCGCGCGTACATCACCACCAGCGCGCCGATGGCCAGCACCAGGCCGGCGAACGCCCAGGCCAGCCCATCCAGCCGCAGCGAGAACGACACGCCCAGTTCGGCGATCCACATGAAACCGAACTGCGGCGCATCGCCATCGAGCACGCGCGGCGTGAACGCCGCCAGCAGCGCCAGGCCGCCCAGCGGAGCCGCGCCGGCGAGCCAGGCGATCGTGCCGCGCGAGCGCCTGCGCCCCAGGAAAACCACCAGGGCGAAGAAGAAGGGCAGGCACAGCAATGGGAGCAGCAGGAAGGACACTCGTCGTCGGCTTGTCGGTGGCGGGTGCGCGTTCGAGTGTAACAGGCCGTCGTCGGCGTTCCGCGCACTCCGCTATGCTCTGCGCGATATGCGGCGCACGCGCGAGGTGGGTGGATGACGGCAACGCAGCGCCAGGCGCTGGTGTTCGGTGGCAGCGGGCAGATCGGCATCGCGCTGCTGCATGCCCTGCATGCGCGCGGCTGGCAATGCCTCGCGCTGTCGCGCCACGATCAACCGTCGATGCCGTCGGTGCAGTGGCTGCGCGGCGACTTCGCCAACCTGCCGGAGCTACCCGGAACCGTCGACGCGATCTTCAGTTGCGGGCCACTGGATCATTTCGCCGCGTGGTATGCAGGGGCCAGCCTCGCGGCGCGGAACGTGGTGGCGTTCGGATCCACCAGTCTCGAGACCAAGCGCGCATCGAGCGACGAGGCCGAGCGGGATCTGGCGCAGCGCCTGGACGATGCCGAGCGCCTCGTGTTCGACACCGCACGCAGGCGGAACGTGGCCGCGACGCTGCTGCGGCCCACGCTGGTCTACGGCGCGGGCCGGGATCGCTCGCTTGCGCGCATCGCCGAGATCGCCGTACGCCGTGGATTCTTCCTGCTGCCGGCGCAGGCGACCGGATTGCGCCAGCCCGTGCATGTGGACGATCTGGCGCAGGCGGCGCTGGCCGCGATCGACGCGCCGGCCGCGGCGGGGCGCCCCTACGCGCTGCCCGGCGGCGAGACACTGACCTATCGCGCGATGGTGGCGCGCACGCTGCAGGCGTTGCAGCCGCCGCCACGCTTGTTCGTGCTGCCCGATGCGCTGTTCCGCGTGGCGCTGGCCACCGCGCGCATCGCGGGACTGAAGGGGTTGGGCGATGCCGCGGTCGCCCGCATGCGCGAGGATCTGGTGTTCGACGCCACGCCCGCGCAGCGCGATCTCGGCTATGCGCCGCGCCCGTTCGACCCGGTGCTCCGGCGCGACTGAATCCGGCCACGCGCGCTCAGTAGCGCCAGCCCATCACGCGATAGAACTTCGCCACGTTCCAGGCCGGACCGATCAGCAGATAAGCCAGATCGGTCGGCAGGCTGGACCTGCGGCCTTCGATGCGATGGCCGATGAACTGCGCGACCCATCCGAGGATCAGCGCGGCGACCGCCATCCAGAACAGGTGCTCCACGCCGAGCACGCTTTCCACCCAGCGCATCAGCCAGGACATGCTGATGAAGATCGCCAGCATGCCGAGGCCGAGCCGGCGCGACATCCGGTTGTAGAACATCCATGCGGCGAACATCGCCAGCGCCGACCACACGCCGGATTTCATCCAGGTGCCGAACACCGGGATGCACCACAGCAGCGCCAGCAGGCTCCACAGGATCGCAGGCACGGCCAGGCACTGGATCTTCTGGTTGATCGCGTTGCGGTGATCGCGCGAATAGCGGGCGAACCAGCGGTCCAACGGACGTTCTTCCGTCGCGTTCATTCACTCTCCGAAGATGCCGATACCAGCCGCCGGAGGATACCGCAGTCGATACGGGCGGCGCTGCGGCCCGGGCCTTAATGCGCCGTGGTGCGGGAAAACAACTGGATGACCGCCACGCCCGCGACGATCAGCGCCATGCCGATCATTGCCGGGACATCCAGCGACTGCTTCAGCACCAGCCAGCCGATCAGCGCGATCAGCACGATGCCCACGCCGGACCAGATCGCGTAGGCCACGCCGATGGGCACGGTCTTCATCACCAGCGACAGGCAGTAGAACGCGATGCCATACCCCAGCAGCACCAGCAGCGAGGGCAGCGGGCGGGTGAACCCGTCGGCCGATTTGAGCGCACTGGTCGCCACCACTTCGGCGAGAATGGCGATCGCGAGGTAGAGGTAACCGGGATTCATGGCGGTGCGGACCGTTCCGTAGCAACGGCCGCATTCTGCCCCAGGCCGGCGTCAAGGCCGCTGCCGGGTCGATCGATCAGTCGATGACGATCCCGGCCAGCTTGACCAGCGCTTCGGCGTACTTGGCGCGGGTGCGTTCGATGACCTCGGCCGGCAGCTTCGGGCCCGGCGCGGTCTTGTTCCAGTCCAGCGTCTCCAGATAGTCGCGCACGAACTGCTTGTCGTAGCTCGGCGGACTGGCGCCGATCTCGTACTCGTCGGCGGGCCAGTAGCGCGATGAATCCGGCGTCAGCATTTCATCCATGACGTAGAGGCGGCCATCGGCGTCGGTGCCGAATTCGAACTTGGTGTCGGCCAGCAGGATGCCGCGCTCGGCCGCGTATTCGGCGGCGTAGCGGTAGATGCGCAGGGTCGCATCGCGCACGCGCTCGGCCAGTTCGGCGCCCACGGTGCGGACCATGGTGTCGAAATCGATGTTCTCGTCGTGATCGCCCACGGCCGCCTTGGTGGACGGGGTGAAGATCGGTTCCGGCAGGCGTTCGGCCTGGCGCAGGCCGTCAGGCAGATCGATGCCGCTGACCTTGCCGGTGCGCTGGTAATCCTTCCAGCCGCTGCCGATCAGGTAACCGCGCGCGATCGCTTCCACCGGCACCGGCTTGAGCTTGCGGGTGACCACCGCGCGCTTGGCATACAGCGCCGGATCCACGCCTTCGGGCAGCACCGACGCCACGTCGATGCCGGTCAGATGATTCGGCTTGAGATGCGCGGTCCTGGCGAACCAGAAGTTGGAAATCTGGCAGAGCATTTCGCCCTTGCCGGGAATCGGATCCGGCAGCACCACGTCGAATGCGCTCAGGCGATCGGTGGCCACCATCAGCAGGTAGTCACCGGGCGGCGCGTCGGCCGGCAGGCGTTCGTGCGGGATATCGAATACGTCACGGACCTTGCCGCGATGGCGCAGCGGCAGGCCAGGCAGATCGGATTGAAGCAGCGTCGTGGACACAAACACTCCTGGGAGTCCGGATACTCGAACGGGGCGCATGCGCTCCGCATGATGCCCCCGAGCCCAGTCCCGCACGCCCATCGACGCGCCCGGATTCGGCCGGGCCGCGTAGTGTACGGCGATGCCACGCCGCTGTGACGTAAAATGCCTGCCGGATCGAGCCGAATCGACGGGCAAGCATGCGCTGGTACGGAAAACTGCTGGGATTCATCGCGGGCTGGCTGCTGATGCGCCACCCGGCCGGCGGCCTGCTGGGCCTGCTGATCGGCCACGCCTTCGACCAGGACTGGTTCAAGCTCGGCCGCGACAACAACCCGTACCGCGTCTTCAACCTGACCAGCGACGCCAGCGACGCGGAGATCGAGCAGGCGTACCGGCGGCTGATTTCCCAGTACCACCCCGACAGGATGGTCGGCGTGGCCGAGGATCTGCGCCGCCAGGCCGAACGCAAGGCCGGCGAGATCAACGCCGCCTACGATCGCATCAAGACCCTGCGCAAACGTTGACCCGACGAGAACCCCGATGAGCCAGTGCCTGATCGCCCCGTCCATCCTCTCCGCCGATTTCGCCCGACTTGGCGAAGAGGTGAACCAGGTGCTCGCCGCCGGCGCGGACTGGGTGCATTTCGACGTGATGGACAACCACTACGTGCCCAACCTGACCATCGGTCCGATGGTCTGCCAGGCGCTGCGCCGGCATGGCATCACCGCGCCGATCGACGTGCACCTGATGGTGGAGCCGGTCGATCGCATCGTGCCGGATTTCGCCGAGGCCGGGGCCAGCATCATCAGCTTCCATCCGGAAGCCTCGCGCCATGTCCACCGCACGGTGCAGTTGATCAGGTCGCATGGCTGCAAGGCCGGGCTGGTGCTCAATCCGGGCACGCCGGTCGACGTGCTCGACTGGGTTCTGGAGGATCTGGACCTGGTGCTGCTGATGTCGGTGAATCCCGGCTTCGGCGGGCAGGCCTTCATTCCTTCGGCGCTCGACAAGCTGCGCCAGGTGCGGCAGAAGATCGATGCCAGCGGCAAGGACATCCGACTGGAAATCGACGGCGGCGTGAAGGCGGACAACATCGGCGAAATCGCCGCCGCCGGCGCGGACACCTTCGTGGCGGGCTCGGCCATCTTCAATGCGCCGGACTACGCCGGGGTCATCGGCCGCATGCGCCAGGCCGTGGCCGAAGCGCGAGCGCGCTGATCCGGCCGATCGGCCGGACGAGCCCACTGGCAGGGGGCTTCGACCCCGCACGCCCGATGGGCACGCGGTGCGCTGCCGCCCGCCCGTTGCTCACTCGTCATGGAACGCTGATGTGGCTGCCACGCCCCAGCAGGTAAGCTCGGGCCTCCCACAAGGAGTTCCCATGCCCGGATCGCACTGGCGCCTGATCCTCAATGGCAAGTCGGCGGAGGACGAAGTCCTGCGCGAGGTCATCGCCCAGCGGCGCGAACGCGGCGATACGGTGGAGGTGCGCGTCACCTGGGAAGCCGGTGACGCCGATCGTTACGTCCGCGAAGCGATCGGCGAGGGCGTCGCTACGCTCGTCGCGGCGGGGGGCGATGGCACCTTGAGCGAGATCGCCGCAGCGATGGCGCGGCACACGCAATCGGCCGAGGAACTGCCGTCACTGGCGTTGATTCCGCTCGGCACAGCCAACGATTTCGCGACCGCGGCCGGCATCCCTGCCGACATCGCCCAAGCCTTCGACGTGCTGGCCCAACCGGCGCGCGCCATCGATCTGCTGCGCATCGAAGCCGACGACGGCGAGCACTGGTGCATCAACCTGGCCAGCGGCGGATTCGGCACCGAGATCACCGTGGAGACCGACGAAGGGCTGAAGAAGGTGCTCGGCGGCCTGGCCTACCTCATCACCGGCATCGCGCGGCTGGGCAGCATCGAACCGATTCCCGCGCGCGTGACCGGGCCGGAGTTTTCCTGGCGCGGCGAGTTCATCGCGCTGGGCATCGGCAATGGCCGCCAGGCCGGAGGCGGGCAGGTGCTCTGTCCGGAGGCCCGCATCGATGACGGCCTGCTGGACCTGACGGTGATCCCGCCCTTGGCGGGCGAAGTCGGCGCGACGGTCGGCACCGCCATCACCAAGGGACGCGAGGCCGCACTGGAACGCGTGGCCACCCGCGCGCGGCTGGCCCGCATCGAACTGCGTGCGGAGCAACCGCTGCGGCTGAACCTCGACGGGGAGCCGCTGGAATCGCGGCGCTTCACCGTGGAATGCGTTGCCGCGCGCCTGCGCATGCACCTGCCGGTGGACTGCCCGCTGCTCGGCTGAAGCGCACGTGTCCTCCCGCGCGCCTGCGGGACTGGTCCGGTCTGCATCGGTTCGGGTAGAGTAGGTCCGTGTTCTCACAGACGACCCCGCTTTCCGATTCTTCCGCACGCCGTGCCTGGCGATGGTGGCCCGTTGCCGTCGTCTGTCATGCCCCCGCATCCCGGAAGGAAAGCCGTCTTGATCTCGCCCGAGCAGTTCCAGCGCTACGCCGCTGACTCCCGCACCGCCCATACCCGCATTCCCGTCGTCCGCGAGGTGCTGTCCGATCTGGACACGCCGCTGTCGGTCTACCTGAAGCTCGCCGATGGCCCGCACACCTATCTGTTCGAATCCGTCGAGGGCGGCGAGCGTTTCGGCCGCTATTCGATCATCGGCCTGCCCGCGCGCCGCGTCATCAGCTTCCACGGGCATCGCATGGAGATCCGCGATCACGGTGCGTTGATCGAACAGCGCGAGGTCGCCGATCCCTTCGCCGAGGTCGAAGCGCTGCGCGCGGCGCACGCGGTGCCGCGCCTGGAAGGCCTGCCCGGTTTCACCGGCGGCCTGGTGGGCTGGTTCGGATTCGAATGCATCGGCTATGTCGAGCCGCGTTTCGCCGGTGGCGACAGGCCGGACGAACTGGATACGCCGGACATTCTGTTGATGCTGTCCGAAGAACTGGCGGTGTTCGACAACCTCAAGGGGCGGCTGTACCTGATCGTGCATGCCGATCCGCGCGAAGACGGCGCATGGGAGCGCGCGCAGTCGCGCCTCGACACACTGACCGACCAGCTGCGCCGCCCCGGCGCGGGTTACCCGGCACCGATCGCGCGTGACGTGCTGGATGAAAGCCATTTCGTTTCCGGTTTCACCCGCGAGGGCTTCATCGCCGCGGTGGAGAAATCGAAGGAATACATCCGCGCCGGCGACATCTTCCAGGTCGTGCTGTCGCAGCGGATGAGCGTGCCGTTCAACGCGCGCCCGGTGGATGTGTATCGCGCGCTGCGCGCGCTGAATCCCTCGCCCTACATGTATTTCCTCGATGTCGGCCAGACGCAGGTCGTCGGCTCCTCGCCGGAGATCCTGGTGCGCCTGCAGGACGGCGAAGTGACGGTACGGCCGATCGCCGGCACGCGACCGCGCGGCCGGACGCCCGAGGAAGACGCCGCGCTGGAAGCCGAACTGCTGGCCGATCCGAAGGAACGCGCCGAACACCTGATGCTGATCGATCTGGGCCGCAACGATGTCGGACGCGTCGCGCGCGCCGGCACGGTGGAGGTGGGCGAGCAGTTCGTCATCGAGCGCTACAGCCACGTCATGCACATCGTCAGCGAGGTGACCGGAAAGCTGCTCCCGGATCTGAGCTATGCCGACGTGCTGCGCGCGACGTTTCCCGCCGGCACCGTGAGCGGCGCACCGAAGATCCGCGCACTGGAAGTCATCCGCGAGCTGGAACCCATCAAGCGCAACGTCTATGCCGGCAGCATCGGCTATATCGGCTGGCATGGTGATGCCGACACCGCCATCGCGATCCGCACCGCGGTGATCCGCGATGGCCGCCTGCACGTGCAGGCCGGCGCGGGCATCGTCTACGACTCCGATCCGCAGAAGGAGTGGGAAGAGACGATGAACAAGGGCCGCGCATTGTTCCGCGCGGTTGCCGAAGCGGCGAAGGGCCTGTGATGGCGATGCTTCGCGGCGTTGTCGACGGCATGGGTTTTCGATCCGCCAGTCCAGGGAGCCAGGCAATGAAGATTGCACCGTTGTTGCTGTGCGTGTTGCTGTTTGCAGGTGAGTGCGTACAGGCGCAGGAGTATTCGCTGCCGGCACAACCGCATTTGTTGGTGAAAGGCCAGGCCGAACGCGTGGTGACACCGGATCGGTTCGTCGTCACCCTGGCGCTGCAGCGCACGGACCCGGCTCCGGAGCAGGCACGCACGCTGGTGCAGGGCGATGCCGCCCATGTGCTGGAGGCCTTCCGCGCGCACAAGGCGGTGCCGGGCTCGATCGATGCCTCGGCGCTGCAGATGCAACCCGAATACGCCTACGAAGCCAACCGCCAGGTCTTCAAGGACACGCAGATCAGCCGCACTCTGACGGCTACGTTCGCGCGACTGGCCGATGTGCGCGGCTTTCTTGCCGACATCCAGACCACCGAGCATCTGCGCATCGCCAGCCTCGCGACCGAATATTCGGCCGAAGGCGCGCTGCGCGCGCAGCTCAAGCGTGAAGCGGCCGAGCAGTCGCGTGCATCGGCGCAGGGACTGGCCGGTGCTTATGGCACGCGCATCACCGGGCTGTACACGATTTCCGATGTCGCGCCGAGTTTCGCGTATGGCGTGAAGGCCGGCACCTGGCCGCTGGACCCGCGGACGCCGCCACCGGCGCCACCGCCGCAGGCCGATGCCGGGGCCAGCGTCGATCGCCTGATCGAACCGCGCCAACTTGCCGAATCGCTGGAGGCCGGTACGGTGAGAATCGTCGAGAACGTCTACGCGATCTACCTGATTGCACCATGATCCCCGAACGCGCCGCGGGCTGTCCGCAGACGGCCGGTGGCGGGAGGACATCGATGAACGCAGAAGCCTCATTCCAGGAAAACTGGTTCGAGCACAACATTCCGCGGTGGCAGGCATGGCTGGGTGGATTCGCCGGTCGCGCTGGCGTGCGCGCGCTGGAAATCGGCAGTTTCGAAGGACGTTCGACCCTGTGGCTGTGCGAGCACATCCTCACCGGCGCGGACAGTGGCATCGACTGCATCGATCTATTCGCTCCCGATCCGGTCTATGGCGACTACCACGCGCGCTTCCGCCAGAATACGGCGCCGCATCGCGAACGCATCCGCGAATTCCCCGGTCGCAGCTACGACATGCTCAAGCGGGTGCAGGGCCCGTACGACATCGTCTACGTCGATGGCTGGCATTCGGCATTCGGCGCGCTGGCCGATGGCGTGATGGCATGGCCGATGCTGAAGGTCGGCGGCGTGATGATCTTCGATGATTATCTGTGGGTGCCGCCCAAACTCGGCAAGCCACGCAGGCCCGGCGGACTGACGCGCAAGCTGACCAGGCTGCGCGGGCGCGACTGGCGGCGCGAAGCCCTGCTGGCGCAGATCGAGAGCGTCGCCGTCGATACGCCCAAGCGCGGCGTCGATGCTCTGCTCGGCACGCTCGAGGGTTACCACGAAGTCATCGGCAGCGATTACCAGATCGCGATCCGCAAGACGCTCGATTTCGATCAGGGCCAGGTCGGCCATGACACCTGATCACTCCACGACATGATGAACGAGGCAGCGCCGTGCTCCTGATGCTCGACAACTACGACAGCTTCACCTACAACCTCGTGCAGTACCTGCAGGCACTGGGCGCGGAGGTGAAGGTGGTGCGCAACGATTCGTTGAGCGTCGATGAAATCGCCGCGCTCGCGCCGGAGCGCATCGTCATCTCGCCCGGGCCGTGCACGCCGAACGAGGCCGGTGTTTCGCTGGAGATCATCGAGCGCCTGGGCGCGACGACGCCCATCCTCGGTGTATGCCTGGGCCATCAGAGCATCGGCCAGGCCTATGGCGGCAGGGTCGTGCGCGCCGGCCAGATCATGCACGGCAAGACCTCGCGCATCCGCCATCAAGGCAAGGGCGTGTTCAGCGGCCTGCCCGATGCGTACGAGGCCACGCGCTACCACTCGCTGGTGGTCGAGCGCGATTCATTGCCCGATGCACTGGAGATCACGGCCTGGACGGAAAACGAGGACGGCAGCTTCGAGGAGATCATGGGCCTGCGGCATCGCGAACATCCTGTCGAAGGCGTGCAGTTCCATCCCGAATCGATTCTCACCGAACACGGCCATGCGCTGCTGAAGAACTTTCTGGAGCGCTGAAGCCGGGAAAAAATCCCGGCTACCGGCTACCGGTTCACGTTGAACGACACGCCCTTCGCCATCCATAACGCTGACCCTCACACGCTCATGCCCCTCACGCCCCAGGAAGCCCTGCAACGCACGATCGAGCACCGCGAGATCTTCCACGACGAAATGGTCGATCTGATGCGGCAGATCATGCGCGGCGACGTGTCGCCGACGATGACCGCCGCCATCCTCACCGGACTGCGGGTCAAGAAGGAAACCGTCGGCGAGATCGCCGGCGCGGCCACGGTGATGCGCGAGTTCTCGCGGACCGTGCCGGTGCAGGATCGCGCCAACCTCGTGGACATCGTCGGTACCGGCGGTGACGGCTCGCACACCTTCAACATTTCGACCTGCTCGATGTTCGTGGCCGCCGCGGCAGGCGCGCGCATCGCCAAGCACGGCAATCGCAGCGTGTCGTCCAAGTCCGGCAGCGCCGACGTGCTGGAGGCGCTGGGCGCGGCCATCGAACTGCAACCGGAGCAGGTGGCGCAATCGATCAGCGACACCGGCATCGGCTTCATGTTCGCGCCCATCCATCATCCCGCGATGAAAGTGGTGGCGCCGGTGCGCCGCGAAATGGGCGTGCGCACGATGTTCAACATCCTCGGCCCGCTGACCAATCCGGCCGGCGCGCCGAACATTCTGATGGGCGTGTTCCATCCGGATCTGGTCGGCATCCAGGCGCGCGTGCTGCAGGAACTGGGCGCCGAACGCGCACTGGTGGTGTGGGGACGCGACGGCATGGACGAGTTGTCGCTCGGCGCGGCCACGATGGTGGGCGAACTTCGTGATGGCATGGTGCGCGAATACGAAGTCCATCCGGAGGATTTCGGCATCGCGATGGCCGCCAGCCGCAATCTGCGCGTGGCCGACGCCGCCGAATCCAGGGCGATGCTGCTGGGCGTGCTCGACAATCGTCCGGGCCCGGCGCGGGAAATCGTGGTGCTCAATGCCGGCGCGGCGCTGTACGTGGCGGGCGTGGCCGAGGGCATCGAACACGGCATCGCGCTGGCACGCGAGGCGATTGCCAGTGGCGCGGCGATCGCGCGGCTGGAAGCGTTCGTGGCGCGCACGCGAGCCTTGGCCATGGGAGCGCAATGACATGTCCGGTGGTGGATTTGCACGGCTGCCCGCACCGCCGTACTACGCGGTGATCTTCTCCTCGCAACGCAACGCGCAGGATGAGCCCGGTTACGGAGCGATGGCGCAACGCATGGTCGAACTGGCGCACCAGCAGCCGGGATTCCTTGGCGTGGAATCCACCCGGGGCGAGGATGGTTTCGGCATCACCGTGGCGTACTGGGACAGCGAGGAGGCCATCCGTGCCTGGCGACAGCACGCCGAACACACGGCCGCGCGCGAGCAGGGACGGCGCGACTGGTACGATCACTTCGAACTGCGCGTGGCGAAAGTGGAGCGCGCGTATGGATGGCACCGGGATTAGACCGGTGCGCCGGCATACGACCGGACAGAACGACGGAGCAGCATGAGCGACATCCTCAATACGATCCTGGCGCGCAAGCATCAGGAAATCGCCGAGCGCAGCGCGCGCGTGCCGCTGGCGGATCTGGTCGCGCGCGCGGCGGATGCGGCGCCCACGCGCGGATTCGCCGATGCGCTGAACGCCAGCATCGCGCAGGGCGATCCGGCGATCATCGCCGAAGTGAAGAAGGCCAGCCCGTCCAAGGGCGTGATCCGGGCCGACTTCCATCCGGCCGACATCGCCGTGAGCTACGAATTCGGCGGCGCCAGTTGCCTGTCGGTGCTGACCGACGTCGATTTCTTCCAGGGCGCGGACGCGTATCTGCGGCAGGCGCGCGATGCGTGCACGCTGCCGGTGCTGCGCAAGGATTTCACCATCGATCCCTACCAGGTGTACGAAGCGCGCGTGCTCGGTGCGGACTGCATCCTGCTGATCGTCGCCGCGCTGGATGATGCGCAACTGGTCGATCTTTCCAGCCTCGCCATGCAACTGGACATGGACGTGCTGGTGGAAGTGCACGACATCGACGAGCTGGAACGCGCGCTGCAGGTGCCGGTGCCGCTGATCGGCATCAACAACCGCAATCTGCGCACGTTCGAAGTCTCGCTGGACACGACGCTGGCGATGAAGGATGCCGTGCCGCGGGATCGCCTGCTGGTGACCGAGAGCGGCATCCTGGTGGCCGAGGATGTGATGAAGATGCGTGCGGCCGGTGTCCATGCATTTCTTGTCGGTGAGACCTTCATGCGCGCCCCCGAGCCGGGTGAAGCGCTGCGTGAGCTATTCTTCGCCGCATGAGCCAGAGTCCGTATCCCCGGCCATTGCCGGATGCACCGCTGGTCGTGTTCGACTTCGATCACACCCTGTACGACGGTGATTCCGGCGGGCATCTGGTGACGTGGCTGCTGCGGCGCAATCCGCTGCGCGCGGTGGTGGCGATCGCGGCTTCGATCATCCTCGGGCCGATGGTCGCGTTCCTGCCGACACGGCGGCACGGCATTTCCGGGTACATCTGGATTGGCACGTTCGGCCTGCATGGCCGGCGCAGTTTCGATTCGCTGATCGATCGCTACGTCGCTCTGCATCGCGAGGAACTGCGGTCCAGGCTGCTGCCGATCGCGCTGGAGGTATTCCGCGAACATCGCGCGGCCGGTGATCGCGTGGTCGTGGCGACCGGTGCGCCACCGGAACTGGCGCGCGCGATCCTGAGCTTCGTCGCGCACGAGGACGTGCCCGTGGTCGGCACGGCTGTGGGACCGAGATTCGGCGCGGTCGTGACCACGCGTCATTGCCACAACGAAGAAAAAATGCGGATGCTGCGCGAGCGTGGCTATGCCGACGTGGCGATTGCGTATTCGGACAGCAGCGCGGATCTGCCGTTGCTGAAAGCCGCGCGCTCGCCGGTGGTGGTCAATCCCAAACCGGGCCGCGTGGAGATGTTCCGCCGCGTGTTGCCCCCGGGCACGCCGATCCTCAACTGGGGATGCGTCGATCGCGGTGGCGAGAAAGTCGACGCGCCTGCAACCGGCGGGCCGTGACGCGATCGCGCCCGGTGAGCCCGCGGCGCATCGCCCGGATCAGAACAGCCAGGCCCGGCCGATCTGGTACAGGCTGATGCACAGCACCAGCACGCCGACGACCGTCAGCACCACGCGTTCGGAGACGTGCTTGACCAGATAGGCCGCCAGCGGTGCGGCGATCACTCCGCCCAGCAGCAGGCCGACCACGATTTCCAGATGCTGCAGGCCGATGGTCAGGAAAAACGTGATCGACACCGCCAGCGTGACGATGAACTCGGCGGCATTGACGGTGCCAATGGTGGTGCGCGCCTTGCCGCCGCTGGCCAGCAGCGTGGACGTGGCGATCGGGCCCCAGCCGCCACCGCCGCTGGCATCGAGCAGTCCGGCGAAGAATCCAAGCACCGGCACGCGCCGGATTTCACGCTTGGGCACGAAACGGCCGAACGATCGGAGCAGTATCAGCACCGCCAGGCACAGCAGGTACAGGTAGACGAACGGCCGGATGACATCGCCCGGCAAGCGGGTGAGCACGTAGGCGCCGAGCACGCCGCCGACCACCCCGGCGCTGCTCAGCCGCCAGAACAGGCGTTTGTCGATGTTGCGGAAATACGCGTGCGAGGCGCCGGATACGCCGGTGGTGAACACTTCGGCCGTGTGCACGCTGCCGCTCACCGCCGCCGGCGGCAGGCCCATGCCGAGCAGGATCGAAGAAGACACCAGCCCGAAGGCCATGCCCAGCGCGCCATCCACCAGTTGCGCGGCCAGGCCGATCAGCACGAACCAGAAAAAATCACCGCCCCATTCCATCCGTGCTTCCGATCTCCGCAGGGCCATCGGCCCGGGCGTCCAGAATAACCGGTGCATCAGCGATGCCGGAGTCAACGACCCCGGCCGGAACGATCTCAGCGCGTGCCGTAGAGCACGACGGTCTTGCCGCGCGCGTGCAGGGCGCCGTCGGCCTGCAGCTTCTTCAGTACGCGGCCGGCCATCTCGCGGGAGCAGCCGACCAGGCGCGCCAGCTCCTGCCGCGACACGCGCAACTGCGTGCCCTGCGGATGGCTCATCGCCTCCGGCTCGCGGGCCAGATCGTGCAGCGTGCGCACGATGCGATCGGTGACATCGAGGAACGCCAGTCGGCTCGCCTTGCGGCTGGTGTCGAGCAGGCGGCGCGAGAGCTGCGCGCCAATCGCATACAGCAGCTTGGGCGCATCGGAGGCCAGCGAGCCCAGGAACAACTGGTGCAGGCGCTCGTAGCTGACTTCGGCCAGCTCGCACTGGGTGCGGGTGCGCAGGATGACTTCGCGGCGATCCGACTCGATGAACAGGCCCATTTCGCCCACGAACTCGCCCGCACCGAAGTAGCCCAGCACCAGTTCGCGGTCATCGTCCTCCTCGGTGATGATGCTGACCGAGCCGCTCACCACGTAATAAAGCGTGCCGGCCGGGTCGCCAGGGCGGAACACGTCGGCGCGCGCCGGATAGCGGCGGCGATGACTGTGGGCCAGGAATCGCTCGATGGTGGCCGTGTCCGGTGTCAGCGGGTTGGCGGCGGCGCGGGCGGGAGCGGTAAGAGGGATGCCGGGAGTCATGGTGTCGGGGGCGTTGAATTCACGAAGCTTATTCCCAACACGTGTCCCACGGCAAACCCGGCCATGCAAGCCATGGGCCAAAATGGTGACGGACCGCCGTCGGGTCCGGTTGGACATTCCGCTGTCACGCCGGATGCCGCATAATCGCGCCCCTTCACCGCTACCCCCAGAGAGGGACCGCTGCCGTGGTAAAACCACTGCCTCGCCTCAGGCTGCAAGGCTTCAACAACCTCACCAAGGCGCTGAGCTTCAACATCTACGACGTGTGCTACGCCGTCTCCGAGGACGAGCGCCAGCGCTACATCGAATACATCGATGAGGAATACAACGCCGATCGCCTGACCCAGATCCTGACGGATGTGGCGGAGATCATCGGCGCCAACATCCTCAATGTCGCCCGCCAGGATTACGACCCGCAGGGAGCGTCGGTGACGATCCTGATCTCGGAAGAGCCGGTGATCGACAAGAAGCAGGCAGGCAAGGAAATCATCTCCGATGCCGTCGTGGCGCACATGGACAAGAGCCACATCACCGTGCACACGTATCCGGAGACCCATCCGCAGCACGGCATCGCCACGTTCCGCGCCGACATCGACGTCGCCACCTGCGGCGTGATCTCGCCGCTGAAGGCGCTGAACTACCTGATCGAGAGCCTCGAATCCGACATCGTGATCATGGATTATCGCGTGCGTGGTTTCACCCGCGACGTGAAGGGCAAGAAGCACTACATCGATCACAAGATCAATTCGATCCAGAACTTCCTGGCCAACAACATCAAGTCGCGCTACGAGATGTTCGACGTCAACGTCTACCAGGAAAACATCTTCCACACGAAGATGCACCTGAAGGACTTCGATCTGGATCAGTACCTGTTCGAGGAAAAGGCCAAGAACCTGTCGTTCAAGGAACGCATGAAGATCGAAGCGCTGCTCAAGCGGGAGATCGAGGAGCTGTTCCACGGGCGCAACCTGTCCGAGTGAGGCCGCCGGCGCGGGTTACACCGCATTCGGCCGGGCCGGGCTAGACTGGAAACACAATGGACGGCGGGACGACCCGCCCGCGGCGAAGCGCCGCGAACCAGGACCGACGGCGGTCCGGAGCGAAAGTTCCGGGCCGCTTCTTCGTTGATGGCCCGGAAGAACCGAGGAGCAACGTATGGCGTGGGTATATCTGGTGTTGGCCGGCCTGCTGGAAGTGGTCTGGGCGGTCGGACTGAAATACGCGGAAGGCTTCACCCGTTTCTGGCCCAGCGTGATCACGCTGATAGCGACGGTGGCCAGCTTCTGGCTGCTCGCCCTGGCGATGCGGCAGTTGCCGCTGGGTACCGGCTACGCGATCTGGGTGGGCATCGGCGCGGTGGGCACGGCGATCGTCGGCATGTGGTTGTTCAAGGAACCGGCGACGGCCGCGCGGCTGGTCTGCATCGGCCTGATCGTGGCCGGCATCGCGGGGCTCAAGCTGACCTCGGGCAGTTGATCAGAGGCGGTAGGCCACCGTCTTCATCAATCGTGAGGCCACCGACATCAGGCCGGGAATCGGCGGTGGAAGGACGCGTGCGCCGGCGTGCTCGGCATTGTCCGCATGCCGGGCCTCGTCGGCCTTCATGACCTTGAGGATCTCGCGGCTGCGCAGATCCGCCGGGGGCAGGGTTTCCAGATGCTCGTCCAGATGCGCTTCGACCTGGTGTTCGGTTTCCACCACGAAGCCCAGGCTCCAACCGTCTCCGCGCAGGCCCGCCAGCGCGCCCAGCGCGTAGCTGCCGGCATACCAGAGGGGGTTGAACACGCTGGGGCGGCTGTCCAGTTCACGCAGGCGATCGGCGCACCAGGCCAGATGGTCGGTCTCTTCCTGCGCCGCGTGCAGCAGGTGGCCTCGGGTCGTGGCGTCGCGCGCGATGGCGGCCTGGCCGAAATACAACCCCTGCGCGCAGATTTCGCCGACGTGGTTGATGCGCATCAGCCCGGCGGCGTGGCGGCGCTCGGGGGCAGTGAGTTCGACCTCGGGGGTGTCCCCGGCCGGATTGTCGCGCTGGGCCCGCGGTGCGCCGGCGACGGTCTCCAGCGCGCGCTGGGCTTCCACCAGCAGGCGATCGAGCGGGGAATGAAGTCGTCCGGCAGTCATGGACAGCTCGCGCAGGGAGGAGACCGGATTTTCGGGCCCACCGGCGTCACTGCCAAGTCAATCCGCCTGCAGGTTGCGCCGGGCCCGTCGGCAGGCTACAATCCCGCTTCTTCGTTTCACCGTTCACAACGCGAGGCAGAGTTCCGTCGGATCCTCCGGCGCAATGAGCCCGACCATCACCAGGGTTCGTCATGACTACCTTCACCGCCAAGTCCGAGACCGTCCAGCGCGACTGGTACCTCGTCGATGCCACCGGCAAGACGCTCGGCCGCCTGTCCACTGAACTGGCCCGCCGCCTGCGTGGCAAGCACAAGCCCGTCTACACCCCGCACGTCGACACCGGCGATTACCTGGTGGTGATCAACGCCGAGAAGATTGCCGTCACCGGCAACAAGCTGGCCGACAAGAAGTATCACCGCTTCACCGGCTACATCGGCAACCTGAAGACCGAGACCCTCGCCCAGGCGCTGGAACGTCATCCGGAGCGCGTGATTGAAACCGCGGTGAAGGGCATGCTGCCGAAGGGCCCGCTGGGCCGCGACATGTACCGCAAGCTGAAGGTCTACGCCGGCCCGAATCATCCGCACGCTGCCCAGCAGCCGCAGGTCCTGGACATCTAATCATGGCTATCTCTCAGAATTACGGCACCGGCCGTCGCAAGTCCTCCACCGCCCGCGTGTTCCTGCGCAAGGGCGCCGGCAACATCACCGTCAACGGCCGTCCGCTGGACGAGTTCTTTGGCCGTGAGACCGCGCGCATGATCGTGCGCCAGCCGCTGGAACTGACCAAGACGACCGAAAGCTTCGACATCGTCGCCACCGCCTCGGGCGGCGGCACCACCGGCCAGGCCGGCGCCATCCGCCTGGGCATCGCCCGCGCGCTGGTGGAATACGATGAAACCCTGAAGTCCGAACTGCGCAAGGCAGGCTTCATGACCCGTGACGCCCGCGAAGTCGAGCGCAAGAAGGTCGGTCTGCACAAAGCACGTCGTGCAACCCAGTTCTCGAAGCGCTAAACTTCGGCTTCAACGCAATACAGCCCCGTCGCCAAGCGGTAAGGCACCTGACTCTGACTCAGGCATTCGGTGGTTCGAATCCATCCGGGGCTGCCAAACAAGAGGTCCGCAAGGACACCGACACAAGCCCGCCTCGCGCGGGCTTTTGTTTTGTCGGCGATACGCCATTCAAAGTGCCCGGGCCCGCGCGAACGGCGCACAATAGGCGTCTGCTGCGGCATCGCCGCCCGTCCTGAGGCCTCATGGTTGCGACCTTTCTTCCTCCCTTCGTCGCGGCCGACGCGCTGGTGGCCCGCGTGCGAGCGCGCGGCTATGCGGTTTTGCCGCCCTCGGCCGTGGCCGATCTGATCGGCCTGCCGCTCGCGCATCTGGAAGCCTTCCGTTCCGACTGGGAGACACTGGCCGTCGACCAATACCTGAAAGACGGAGGGCGTTACCGGCGTCGCCGTCATTCCTGCTTCGTGGTGGGCCCGGAGGAAGTCGAGCGGGCGCCGCACCGGGCCCACTGGCAATCACTCGATTACAACGCGCTGCACGGCGGCATGCACCGCTGGTTCGAACCGATGCGCGATTCCACCGCGTCCTCGGCCGACTGGCAGCGCCTGTTGCGCGCGCTGTCGGACTGTTGCTCTGCGCTGAAGGGCCCACAGCCCTGGTATGTGGAAGCGCATCAGTTCCGCATCGACACCCGCGACGGCATCGGGCGGCCCACGCCGGAAGGCGCGCATCGCGACGGCGTGGATTTCGTCGCGGTGCTGCTGGTGGGTCGCGAAAACATCAAGGGCGGGGAAACGCGGGTGTTCGAGGCCGCAGGTCCGGATGGCCAGCGCTTCACGCTGGAGACGCCATGGTCGATGCTGTTCCTGGACGATGCACGCGTCATCCACGAATCCACGCCCATCCAGCCGGCGAGCGGTCCGGAAGGGCATCGCGATACGCTGGTGCTCACGTTCCGGGCCGGCGGCTTCCAGGGCGATGTGTGAGAGGCGGCAGACTCTGTCCGCTTCGGTAGTTACAATTGAAACGAATAAGCACGATTCCGGAGTCCTGATGAAACTTGGTTCCCTCAAGGAAGGCGGTCGCGACGGCACGCTGGTGGTCGTATCGCGTGATCTGACGCAGGCGGTGCAGGCCACCGGCATTGCGCAGACGCTGCAGGCCGCGCTGGAAGACTGGTCCAATGTCGCACCGCGCCTCAATGCGCTGTCCGAATCGCTCGACGCGGGACAGGCCGATGGCGTGTTCGATCTGGATCCGAAGGCGCTGGCCGCGCCGCTGCCCCGCGCGTACGAATTCGTGGACGGCAGCGCGTACCTCCCGCACGTGGAGCGTGTGCGCCGCGCGCGCAACGCCGAAGTGCCCGAGAGCTTCTACACCGATCCATTGATGTATCAGGCGACCAGCGCCGGTTTCTACGGGCCGCGCGACCCGGTGCGCGTGGTCAGCGAGGATCATGGCATCGATCTGGAAGCCGAATTGATCGTCATCACCGATGACGTGCCGATGGCCGTGTCTCCGGAACAGGCCGCCGGCCATATCCAGCTCATCGGGCTGGTCAACGATGTTTCGCTGCGAAATCTGATTCCGCCGGAACTGGCCAAGGGTTTCGGCTTCCTGCAATCGAAGCCGCGATCGGCGCTCTCGCCGGTGTTCGTGACACCGGACGAACTGGGCGAGGCCTGGCAGGGCAACAAGGTGCACCTGCCGCTGCTGACCCACATCAATGGCGAATGGTTCGGCGCGCCGGACGCGGGCGTGGACATGCAGTTCGATTTCGCGCAACTGGTCGCCCACGCGGCGCGCACGCGGCCGTTGTCGGCCGGAACGATCGTTGGATCAGGCACGATCGCCAACGAGGACACCAGCAAGGGCGCCTCGTGCTTTGCCGAGAAGCGCACGGTGGAGACCCTGCGTGATGGCAAGCCGAGCACACCGTTCATGAAATTCGGCGACGTGGTCCGCATCGAGATGCTGGATCGCGAGGGGCGCTCGATCTTCGGCGCGATTGAACAACGGATAGAACAACAGCACCTGCCCTGAACGGGTGGGTGCACGATGAGCCAGGGCAGGCAGGGGGCGTGATGGCCGGAACAGTCCAATCAATGATCGCACCGCAGGGCCAGGCGCATGGGTGAACAACTTCGCCTGTACTCGTACTGGCGCTCCAGCGCGGCCTATCGGGTGCGGATCGGGCTGAATCTAAAGGGCCTGAGCTACGAGACGATTCCGGTCCATCTGGTCCGCGATGGCGGCCAGCAGCATCAGCCCGACTACGTCGCCCGCAATCCGCAGCATCTGGTACCGACACTGCTGCATGGAACGCGTGTCCTGCGGCAGTCGCTGGCGATTCTGGAATATCTGGATGAAGCCTGGCCCTCGCCACGGCTGTTGCCGATGACGGCCCGCGATCGCGCGCGCGTCCGTGCGCTGGCGCAGATGGTGACCAGCGATATCCACCCGCTCAACAACCTGCGCGTGCTGCGCTATTTCGAAGAGACCTGGCACGTACCGCACGCCGAGCGGGATGAATGGATCTGCCACTGGATCATCGAGGGCTTCAGCGCGATGGAAACGCTGCTGGCCGGGGATTCGGCCACCGGCACGTTCTGCCATGGCCAGTCGCCGGGCATGGCCGATTGCTGCCTGGTGCCGCAGATTTTCAACGCACGCCGTTTCGGCGTGGACATGGACGCGTTCCCGACGCTGGTCAGGATCGAGCAGGCGTGCCTCGCATTGCCCGCATTCGATCAGGCGCGGCCGGAACGCCAGCCGGACGCGCAGGTCTGACAGGTCACGCGCGGAGCCGTCCTCCGCGCCGATCCCTCAACCGAAGCCGTGGGTGATGCGCGGCGAACTGCTGCTTTCGTAATCCGCGTACGGATCATGCTCGCCCTTGCTGCCTTCGGACAGCCGGAACTTGAGCGCCAGCCCATCACGTGAATCGGCCGCACGCAGCGCTTCTTCCTGCTCGATTTGCCCTTCCTTGACCATGCGGAACAAGCACTGATCGAAGGTCTCCATGCCTTCCTCCAGCGATTCCTCCATCGCCTGCTTGATTTCATGCACCTGGCCGCGGCGCAGCAGATCGCGAATCATCGGCGTATTGATCAGCACTTCCGCCGCCGGCAGACGACGGCCGTCCACGCCCTTGACCAGGCGTTGCGAGACGACTGCGCGCAGATTGAGCGCCAGGTTCATCAGCACGTTCTTGTGCGCGCTTTCCGGGAAGAAGTTGAGGATGCGCTCGATGGTCTGATCGGCGTTGTTCGAGTGCAGCGTCGCCAGGCACAGGTGCCCGGTTTCGGCGAACGCGATGGCCGCTTCCATGGTCGTCGCGTCGAGGATTTCGCCAATCAGGATGACGTCCGGCGCCTCGCGCATCGCGTTCTTCAGCGCGTTGTGGAAAGCGTGCGTATCCAGACCGACTTCGCGCTGGTTGACGATCGACTGCTTGTGCTTGTGCAGGTATTCGATCGGATCCTCGATGGTGAGGATGTGTCCGGTCGTGCTGGTGTTGCGGTGATCGATCATCGAGGCCAGCGTGGTCGACTTGCCCGATCCGGTGGAGCCGACGATCAGCACCAGGCCGCGCGGCGTCATGATGATGTCCTTCAGCACCTGCGGCAGGTGCAGTTCCTCGATCGAGGGGATCACGCTGCGGATCGCGCGGATGACCATGCCCACTTCGCCGCGCTGCTTGAACACGTTGACGCGGAAGCGCCCGGCGTCCTGCAGTGCGATGGCCATGTTCAGTTCGAGCTCGCGCTCGAACACCGGCACCTGACCCTCATCCATCAGCGAATACGCGATCTTCTTCACCATGCCGGCGGGAAGACCCGTGTTGCCGAGCGGATAGAGTTTGCCTTCAATCTTGATATAGACCGGCGCCCCGGTGGTCAGGAACATGTCCGAGGCGTTTTTCTCGGTCATCAGCTTCAGGAAATAGCCGATGTCCATGTGCAAGCATCCCCAATGTTGCGGCTACCGTTGCAACGGCAGCGCTGGCTTCCGACAATGGCCGCGCGATCCCCTGATACGTCACGGCACCCAGATGATTCGTAGCTTCGCACACTTCCGAGCACCACTGTATGTGATGGCGGCCGCACTCGCGCTATCGGTCTGCCCGATTCTGCCGGCCACGGCGCAATCGGCGGCATCGCCCGAGCTCAACACCGCCATGCAGGCGGTGGCCCGCGCGGATCAGGCGGATGCGGACCAGTACGCCCCTGACGCCATCGCGTCGGCGCGCCAATGGCTGGCGCAGGCGCAGTCGGCGCAGAGCGGGCGCGACAGGAAGCAGGCGGTCGAACTGGCCCTGCGCGCCGCGGCCGACGCCGATCTGGCGCGCGCATTGAGCCAGGAAGCCGTGGTCCAGGCCGAACTGGCGCATCGGCGTTCGGAAATCGCCGAACTCCAGACCAGGCTGGGCGGGGAGGTGATCCGATGAACCGTCCGATCATGGCCCGCTGGACGTTGCTCGTGGCCTGCGCTGGCGCTGTGCTGACTGCCACGGCCGCCGAGAACCCGATCGTCGTCCAGCTGAGCCAGCGCCTGACCGCCCTGCAGGCCGATCCGCAATACAGCGACGTGGCCGCCTTCGAGCGCCTGCAGGCCCAGCAGGCCATCGCCGATTTCGCCGATGCGCGACGCAGCCAGCGCGAGCGTGCTCAATACGTGGCCGAGCGCCGGGTCGAGATCGCCGAAATCGCCGCCCGCACGCAGGCGGCTCAGCGCGAACTGACCCGACTGGACCGCACCCGCAGTGAACTGCTGGTCGAAGCCAGCCGCCGCGAAGCCGACCGCGCCCGCCAGGAAGCCGAGCGCCTGCGCATCCAGGCGCAAATCCAGGCCGAAGAAGCCGAGCGCCTGCGTCAGGCGGCCGAGGCCGAGACCCTGGCACGCCAGGATGCCGAGCTGGCCCTGACCAGCGTGGCCGGCCAGCAGAGCGCGCGCCTCAGCGCTGCACGGCAAAAGGAGGCCAGACTGGCGCGCGAGGAGGCCGAACTGGTCTCCGGTGCCAAGCTCCCGGCGTCGAAGTTCGAAGCGCGTGGCGAGGTGTTCACCCTGGCGGCCTCGACCTTCGCCAGCGGCACGGCCAAGCTGTCGGACAGCGGCAATGCGAGCGTCAGCGCGCTGGCGGCGTATCTGCAGGCGAGCCCGAAGGCCAAGGCACGCATCGAGGGCCTGGGCGACAAGCACACGCCCGGCCAGCGTCGCGCGGATGCCGTGCGCGATGCTCTGGTGGCCGCCGGAGTGGCACGCGGCCGCCTGCAGGCGGCAGGCAAGGGCACCGGCAGCAGCGCGAAGGCGGTGGAGGTTATCGTTTCTCAATAGAATCAATGGGTTGATTCGGGTTTCGGCGATTGTGCGCACGCCGGTCCCGCCTTTCCACGTGCCAAACGGAAGCGGAATCACATATGCGCGAACGCCCTTGCGGGTGCTCGATGCGAGGAGTAGGGTCGTATACCCAGGTGGCCTTTCCGGTCGCCTGGCTCACCGGAGACCCGAGCCGATGAAGCAGTACCGCGCATCCCAGGAGAACAGCCCCGACGGCAAGGTCAGGGCGGGTGATCCTGGTGAAGGCGCCCGCCGTCCGAGTTCTGGTTCCGTTCCCAGCGCCCCGTGCCTGCAAAGGCCGGGGCGTTTGTATTTCTGCTGAAGGAGGTAAACCATGTTCGAAGGTCAACCGCAGGCTGAAATCGACGCGCTGATGAAGGCCGACCCCGAATTCAAGCAGCTCTACCACCGCCATCGCGAGCTGGACAAGAAGGTCACCGATGCCGAGTTGGGCGTGCTGCCGATTGACGATAATCTGCTGGGCCAGATGAAGCGCGAGAAGCTCGTCGCCAAGCAACGGCTCCTGCGCATCTACGACGCCCAGCCTCACTGACCACTTCTCTCGTCGCGGGGGGGGGGCGCCGCCCCCACCCCCG
>JAEWBY010000091.1 GCA_023390905.1 Pseudomonadota bacterium
CTCCAGGGGGTTTGCTGGTGGACATGACGACCCGCACCCTCGGCACCACCTCGCCCCTCACCGTCTCCTCCCTCGGCCTCGGCTGCATGGGCATGTCGGAGTTCTACGGCAGCGGCGACGAGGCCGAGTCCGTCGCAACGATTCACCGCGCCATCGAGCTCGGCGTGACCCTTCTCGACACCGCCGACATGTACGGCGTCGGCCGCAACGAGGCGCTGCTGTCGGAAGTGTTGCAGCAACGCCGCGATGAAGTC
This sequence comes from Pseudomonadota bacterium, assembly GCA_023390905.1. Taxonomy (GTDB): domain Bacteria; phylum Pseudomonadota; class Gammaproteobacteria; order Xanthomonadales; family Xanthomonadaceae; genus Pseudoxanthomonas_A. The sequence goes on from JAEWBY010000091.1 coordinate 255, forward strand.
GTGCTGGCGACCAAGTTCGGCAATATCCGTGCGGAAGACGGCGCGTTCCTGGGCATCGATGGCCGGCCCGAATACGTCGCCGCCGCATGCGACGCCAGCCTCAAGCGCCTGCGCGTGGATCACATCGACCTCTACTACCAGCACCGCGTGGATCCCAAGGTGCCGATCGAGGAAACGGTCGGTGCGATGGCGCGGCTGGTCGAGGCCGGCAAGGTGCGCCATCTCGGCCTGTCCGAAGCTTCCGGCGCGACCGTGCGCCGCGCCGCCGCGGTGCACCCGATTGCCGCCCTGCAGAGCGAATACTCGCTGTGGACGCGTGAGGTCGAGCAGGATGCACTGCTGGCCTGCCGCGAGCTGGGCATCGGTTTCGTGGCCTACAGTCCGCTCGGCCGCGGCTTCCTGACTGGCGCGATCCAGACCACCGGCGAGCTGGCCGCCGACGACTGGCGCCGGCAGAATCCGCGTTTCCAGGCAGGCAATATCGATCTGAACCAGCAACTGGTGCAGGCCGTCAGCGAACTGGCGCGCGAACGCGGCTGCACGCCGGCGCAACTGGCGCTGGCCTGGCTGTTGCATCGCGGTCCGGACATCGTGCCGATTCCCGGCACGCGCCGCATCGGGCGACTGGACGAGAACGCGGCCGCCGCGCACATCGCGTTGAGCGATGCCGAACTGGCGCGACTGGATGCGGTGCTGGCCAGTCACGAGGTCGCGGGCACGCGTTACCCGGCCGCGGGCATGGGCTCGGTCAACGCCTGAGGGCATCGGCGGCGTCCTGCACGCGGGTGAGCGCCGGCGACGCTAAGCTGTCGTCCGTGGCTCATCCGGTGGCGGGAACTGGCATGCACGTGGTCTATCTGGCCGACACTCTGTTCGATGCGCATCTGGTCAAGCATGCGCTGGAAGAAGCGGGCATTCCCGCGTTCGTGTTCGGCGAATCGCTGATGGGCGGGATGGGCGAGCTGCCGTTGTTCGGCGTGCTGCGCGTCAACGTGCCGGATGCGGCGTTCGCCGAAGCGCAACGCATCGTCGCCGGGCTCGATCTGGGCACAGCCGCCGGAGCCGGCGAAACGGACACGGACGAGGACGGTTGGCCTTCGCCCGCGTGATCGCACGGGATCAGCGCGTGCAGTCCGTACGCTGATCCTCGATGAAGCGGCCGTTGCGGTTGGCGATCGTCCGTCGTTCGCACTGTCCCGTGCTGTCGCGCTGCTCCCAGGTCTGCCTTGACCGGGCGGTGGCGCGACGCTGCTCGCGCGGGACTTCCTGCGTGTAGGACGCTTCGCCCTCGAACCGGTTGCCGATGCGGATCCATGCAGGTTCGGGCGCGTTCCCGGTGGTGCGGTATTCCTCGTTCGCTTCGATGGCCAGATCCGTGGTCAGGCGTGGATGACCCTGTTCCGGCGCCGTGGCGATGCCACCGTCGAGGCTGAACTCCAGCCGCTGCTCATGCCGCTGCGACGGCTGGCCCTCGCGCGTGCGTTCGATGATCTGGTGATCGCGCCACTGCGCCTTCAGTCGATCGTCGGATTCGCCGCGGTTCCAGTCATGCGTGCTCTGCATGCCGACGTCGTAGTCGATGGTGATCCGTTCGCGGCCGGCGGAGGTCTCAATCCAGCCGGCCACGCGCAACCGGTGCGAACCGCTGGCCTGCATGCGGCTGCCGGTGCCGGTATCGACGATCGGATGCCGCAGCGCCAGCGCATCGAGCCGGTGTTCGCTCAGGCCGCCGCGCACGCGCGCGCCGCGCGGATCGCGCCAGATCTGCAGGTTCGGCAACAAGGTCCAGCCGGCTGCATCGGCCGCCAGCCCGACCACGCGCACGCGCAGCTCGTGCGGTCTGCCGTCGTTGAGCAGGCCGATGAACGGCGTCAGATCGAAACGCTGTGGCCGCAGATCGAAGGTGTGCGGCGCGGGAATCGTGTACCAGAGGAACGGATTGGACCAGCCGCCGGTGTAGATGTGCGGATACGGCATCGCCAGACCGGCGACCTTGCCATCGATCAGCACCTGGATTTCGCGATACGGCCCCTGATCGGCGCGGCACGAATAGCCGGCCTGCGGCGCGGTCAGATACCAGAATTCCTCGCATCCGCCGCCCGAGCCGTTCGCATACACCTCGGCGATCAAGCGCCGCGCGTCGGCAGGAAGAACGAAGCCGCCGGCGAGATCGGCACCGACGCGATGGGCATTGTCGAGCGGGCGGATGTCGTCGGCGCTTTCGATCGCCGGATGCGTGGCGTCGGCCGCGTGGAAGCTGAGCGTGGCGCGGATGTCGAACACGCCGGTGTAGGTTTCGTTGACCAGATTGCCCAGCTCCATCACCACCGGTTGCGGGCGGGCGAACAACGGTGCGTAGGCACTGACATCCTTCTCCACGTGCCAGCTGATGCCTTCGCGCGACGGCTCGGGCGTGCTGGTGCGCAGCAGCGTCACTCCACCGAGACTGATCTGGCCCATGCGGTCGTATTGCCGGCCCTTGACGCTGCCATGCAGGTCCAGCACCACCTTGTGCCACGGGCCGGGACAATCGGCAGGCGGCGCGTAGCTGCGCTGGTAGGGCGTGAAATCGGCGAACCCATGGCGCACGATTTCCACCGTGCACACGCGCGTGTCCGGACGCGCGATGGCAGGTTCGGCGGTACGCGGATCATCCCAGTCCGCGCCGAATTGATCCGGCGGCTCGGCGGCCTCGGCGAACGGGCCAGGCATCAGGCCGACGAGGCAGGCGAACAGCGGGGCAGTGGGTCGGGTCATTTATATCGATCTAAATTCACAATGATGCAGCCTAGCATTGGCGCATCGTGGGCGGACAGTGCCGTCGCTTGAAAGCCACGGCGATGCGCCCAGATCTTCAGGCATCTCCCCATGTGAGGTTTCCCATGCTCGGTATCGGCGCTTTCAAGCAACGCATGCCCCGTCCGGAAGACATGCTGCCGGGGCGGCCGACGCCGCTGCCGTTGAACGACAGCCATTTCGTCCATGGCCGGCCGCTGCGGGTGGACACGCAGGGACTGCTCCAGGCCGAATTCGGGATGGGCTGCTTCTGGGGCGCCGAGCGCAAGTTCTGGAGCCTGCCGGGCGTGTATACGACCGCGGTCGGCTATGCGGGCGGCGGTACGCCCAACCCCACCTACGAGGAAGTCTGCTCGGGGCAGACCGGCCACAACGAAGTGGTGCGCGTGGTGTACGACCCGAAGCAGATCGATTTCGAACGCCTGTTGCAGGTGTTCTGGGAAAACCACGATCCCACCCAGGGCATGCGCCAGGGCAACGATGTCGGCACGCAGTACCGCTCGGCGATCCTGTGCCATTCGCCCGAGCAGTACGCCACCGCGCTCGCCAGCCGCGATGCCTACCAGCAGCGACTGCGCGAGGCCGGCTACGGCGGGATTACGACCGAGATCCTTCACCCTGCGCCGGAGTTCTATTACGCCGAGGATTACCACCAGCAATATCTGGCGAAGAATCCGAACGGCTACTGCGGGCTGGGCGGAACGGGCGTGAGCTGTTCCATCGGGCTGGATGCGTGAGCGCTGCGTCTAGCGCTTGCTGATCCCGCACACGTAGATCACCTCGCAGGCGCCGCCGCCGGTATCGGTGCGCGAAGTCGAACTGCGCCAGCGCCAGCCATCGCTGGCGTTGGCTTCCACCAGCCAGCCATCGATGCGCACGCGATCGTCGCGGCGGATGCCGGCCAGCGCCCGGGCCACGGCGTCGTTGCCGGGGATGAGGTGCATGTTCGCGCTGGTGCGCGCGATTTCCGAGGGATCCAGCGGCGGTTGATCGCTCCAGCGGTAGTGATACCAGCGCGAGGACTGGCTGATGTCCAGCCCGTCCAGCACATCGTCATCGGCCATGCGTTGCCAGCCCAGCGCGAGATCGGTCGGCGACAGATCCGCTTCGCGGCCCATGCGGTAGTCCTCGCGCGAGAGCACGCGCGCATCGACGCTGAAACCGGCCAGCGGCGTCAGCGTGGCGGCCTGCAGGACGAACGGCCGCACCCCGCCGGGCACGTCGGTCTGCAAGGGCGCTTGGCCCGCAGCCACGCGTGGCGGCAACGGGCAATCGAGGGTCAGGTCAGCGGCGGCGGCCGGCGCGTGCGCGCCGGTGCGCGGCTCGGAAAACCACCAGCCGGCCAGGCCGATCAGCAGTCCGAGTACCAGCAGGGTCCGCAGACTCAAGCGGTGGCCGTTTCTGCAAGACGCTGGGCAATGGTCTGGCGCAGGGCGACCAGATCCTTGGCGAAGGTCTCGATGCCCGTGGCGAGTTTCTCCTTGGCCATCGGGTCGGCTTCGATCGCGGCCGCGAAGCTGTCGGCATCGATCGGCGTGGCCGTCACCGGCGCGGCCTGCGCAGGGCTCAGCTTGCGCGGCAGTTCGCCATGATCCTGATCGAGTTTCTCGAGCAGATCGGGCGAAATCGTCAGGCGGTCGCAGCCGGCCAGCGCTTCGATCTGCGCGGTCGAACGGAAAGAAGCGCCCATCACCACCGTCGGCGAACCACGGCGCTTGAATTCGTCATACACGCCGCGCACGAACACCACGCCCGGGTCCTCGTCGATGTTCGCCGGCGTCTGGCCCTGCGCGACGTACCAGTCGAGGATGCGGCCGACGAATGGCGAAATGAGGAACGCACCGGCTTCGGCGCAGGCGATCGCTTGGGCCTGGTTGAAGATCAGGGTGAGGTTGCAGTCGATGCCCTCGGCCTGCAGTTGGCGCGCGGCTTCCACGCCCTCCCAGGTCGAAGCGACCTTGATCAGGATGCGATCGCGGCCGATGCCGCGATCGGCGTACATCTGCACGAATTTGCGCGCCTTGGCGACGGTCGCCGCGGTGTCGTGCGCGAGATCGGCATCGACCTCGGTCGACACGCGGCCCGGAATCAATTCGCTGAGCATCGCGCCCACGCCCACGGTGAGGCGATCGGCCACTTCGTTGACGATCGTTTCCTGATCGCCCTGCTGCGTGCGTGCCCAACCCAGTTCGCGTTCGATCAGATCGGCGTAGACCGGCAGGTCGAGCGCCTTCTTCACCAGCGTCGGGTTGGTCGTGCAGTCCACCGGCTTCAGGCGCTTGATGGCGTCGTAGTCGCCGGTATCGGCGACCACCACCGACAGTTCACGCAGTTGGGCCAGTTTGGACGGAGCAGGGGCGTTCATGGGAGGCACTCGCAATGCGACATGGGGCACACAGTATGCCCTGCGCCGCGTACGCGTTCAGCCTCGACCGTGGCTCAGAGCGTCGCCGGGGTCACGCCGGCCACGCGCAGGCGCAGATGGCGGCCGCCGGGTGCATGCCAGTCGATGCTCTGGCCGATCGACAGGCCCAGCAGTGCGCTGCCGACCGGCGCGAGCACCGACACGCGGCCGAGATCGACATTGGCTTCGTTGGGATAGACCAGGGTCAGGTGATGCGTTTCACCGGTCAGTTCATCGGTGCATTCGACCACCGAATGCATCGTCACCACACCGGCCGGCACCTGGTCGGGTTCGACGATGTCGGCGCGGTTGAGTTCGTTCATCAGCGCTTCGGCGGCGGGCTGATGGCGCAGCGCCGGTGAATCGAGCAGGGCCTCCAGCCGGTTGAAATCGTGGCTGGAAATGATCAGCGACGGTGGCAGGCCGCTGGCGTGTTCCTGTGTCATGGATGTCTCCTGTGTATCGCGAACAAGAAAACGGGCGACGCGTTTCCGCGCCGCCCGGGTTTTTTCGATTTGTGCGCCTACCGTAACGGCTGGGCGCGCGGTGTTCAAGTAATGGCGGGCGCGGCCACGGGCGCACGTGCCGGCGCGGCTGCGACCGGCGGTTCGAACAGCGCCTGCGGCAGTTCGCTGAAGACGCGTGCGAGCTGGTGCAGGAAATCGCCCATCGCCGAGCTCCTGCGCCACACCATCGCGATGCGCCTGCTCGGATGCGAATCGCTGAAGCCGAGCAGGTGGATGTTGTCCGAACGCGCCACCGGGGGTTTCACCGCGAGCGTCGGCAGCAGGGTGATGCCGACATTGGCGGCGACCATCTGCCGCAGCGTTTCCAGGCTGGTGGCGCGGAACTCGGATTTTTCGTTGGCCCCGGAAATGCGGCACACATCCAGCGCCTGTTCGCGCAGGCAATGGCCATCCTCCAGCAGCAGCAACTGCTGCTCGGCCAGTTCCCGCAGCGAAAGCGAATCGCGCTGCGCCAGCGGATGCGCTTCGGGCACCGCGAGCACGAACGGCTCCTCGAAGAGGAATTCGGTATGCAGCTGATCGTCCTGCAAGGGCAGCGCGAGGATGCCGGCATCGAGACGGCCTTCGCGCAGGCGCGCGAGCAGCACGTCGCTCTTTTCTTCGACGAGCAGCAGTTCCAGGTGCGGAAACCGCTGGCGGATGCGCGGCACCACGTGCGGCAACAGGTACGGACCGAGGGTGGGAAAGATGCCCAGGCGCACGGTGCCCGCTTCCGGGTCCTGGCTGCGGCGTGCGGCTTCCTTCATCTGTTCGACTTCGGCCACGATGCGGCGCGCGCGTTCGGCGGCGTCGCGGCCGGCCGGAGTCAACATCACCTTGCGCGGCGCGCGTTCGACCAGCGGCACGCCCAGTTCGTCTTCCAGTTTCTTGATCTGGGTGGAGAGCGTGGGCTGGCTGACGAAGCACGCCGCGGCCGCATGGCCGAAGTGCTTGTGATCAGCCAGGGCGACCAGGTACTTCAGATCGCGCAGGTTCATGGCAGTTCTCTCCGCCGGCGTCGATGGCGACGATGGATGTTAGAGCAGAGCCCGGCGTGGGAAACAAGTGCGGGATGGCCCCCCGGGGCCATCCACGCGTTGCCGATGTGCTGGGCGTCAGGCCGGCACGGCCTCGGGCGTTTCGACCGGAGCCGAGGTGCGGATCAGATGGTCGAAGGCGCTCAGCGCCGCCTTGGATCCTTCGCCCATCGAGATGACGATCTGCTTGTAGGGCACCGTCGTGGCGTCCCCGGCGGCGAACACGCCCGGCACCGAGGTGCGGCCATGGGCATCGACTTCGATCTCGCCACGCGGCGACAGTGCCACCGTGCCCTTGAGCCATTCGGTGTTGGGCAGCAGGCCGATCTGGACGAACACGCCTTCCAGTTCCAGACGATGCGCATCACCGCTCTGGCGATCCTGATAGGCCAGGCCGGTGACCTTGTTGCCATCGCCGAGGACTTCGGTGGTCTGCGCGTTCACGATGACGCGGACGTTCGGCAGGCTGCGCAGCTTGCGTTGCAGCACTTCATCGGCGCGCAGCTTGCCGTCGAACTCGATCAGGGTGACGTGGGCGACGATGCCGGCCAGATCGATGGCCGCTTCCACGCCCGAATTGCCGCCGCCGATCACCGCCACGCGCTTGCCCTTGAACAGCGGGCCGTCGCAGTGCGGGCAATAGGCCACGCCCTTGTTGCGGTACTGATCTTCGCCGGGCACGTTCATCTGCCGCCAGCGCGCTCCGGTGGAAAGCACCACCGTCCTGGCTTTCAGCGACGCGCCGTTGGCGAGCTGGATTTCCACGTGATCGCCGGCCGGCACGAGCTTCTCGGCGCGCTGCAGGTTCATGATGTCCACGCCGTAGTCGCGCACGTGGGTTTCCAGCGCGGCGGCAAGTTTGGGGCCCTCGGTGTACGGCACCGAGATGAAGTTCTCGATCGCCATCGTGTCCAGCACCTGCCCGCCGAAACGTTCGGCCACCACGCCGGTGCGGATGCCCTTGCGCGCGGCGTAGATCGCCGCGGCCGAACCCGCCGGGCCGCCACCGACGACGAGGACGTCGAACATCTCCTTCTGCCGGATCTTCTCGGCTTCGCGCGCACCGGCGTTGCTGTCGAGCTTGGCGACGATTTCTTCCACGCCCATGCGGCCGGCGCCGAACACTTCACCGTTGAGGAAAATCGTCGGCACCGACATGACCTGCCGCGCCTCGACTTCCTGCTGGAACAGCGCACCGTCGATCGCCACGTGCTGGATGCGCGGATTGAGCACGCTCATCAGGTTGAGTGCCTGCACCACGTCCGGGCAGTTCTGGCAGGACAGCGAGAAATAGGTTTCGAAGCGGTAGTCGCCGTCCAGACCGCGGATCTGTTCGATCAGATCCTGCGAGAGCTTGGACGGATGGCCGCCCACCTGCAGCAGCGCCAGCACCAGCGAGGTGAACTCGTGGCCCATCGGCAGGCCGGCAAAGCGCAGGTGGATGTCCTGGCCCGGCGTGCCGAGCGAGAACGAGGGCTTGCGGGCATCGTCATCGAAGCGTTCGCTCACTCGGATCTTGTCCGACAGCGAGGCCAGATCGGCCAGCAGCGATTGCAGCTCCTTCGAGCCGTCGCTGCCATCGAGCGATGCGACGATGTCGATCGGGCGGGTGACCTTTTCCAGGTACGCCTTGAGCTGGGTCTTGAGGCTGTCGTCCAACATGCGATGACTCCTTGCGGTACTGCGGGTGAAGAGGATGGGCGGGCGAGTCGGACGACTCGGCGGGCGCTTGCAGGAGCGGCCTGTGCCGGGGAGAGAGAGCCTGGGGGGACAACCGGCTTCGGGCGCAGGCCGCTGATGCAAACGTCCGGGCTGCGGAATGCGCCCGGACAGAACGTCCGGGCGCGATGTACCACGGGTGCTGCGTGTTGCGCGTTGCGGTGCGGCTCAGATCTTGCCGACCAGATCCAGCGACGGCGCGATGGTCTTGTTGCCTTCCTTCCACTTGGCCGGGCAGACCTGGCCGGGATTGTTGGCGACGAACTGCGCGGCCTTCAGCTTGCGCAGCGTCTCGGAGACGTCGCGGGCGATGGCGTTGTCGTGCACTTCCATCGTCTTGATCACGCCTTCCGGATTGATGATGAAGGTGCCGCGCAGGGCCAGGCCTTCTTCCTCGATGTGCACGCCGAACGCGCGGGTCAGCTGGTGGGTCGGATCGCCGATGAGGGCGAACCTGGCCTTGCCGACGGCCGGCGAGGTCTCGTGCCAGACCTTGTGCGAGAACTGGGTGTCGGTGGTGACGATGAACACCTGCGCGCCCAGCTTCTCGAAATCACCGTAGTGCTCGGCGGCGTCTTCGATCTCGGTCGGGCAGTTGAAGGTGAAGGCGGCCGGCATGAAGATCAGCACGGACCACTTGCCCTTCAGGTCGGCGTCGGTGACGGTGACGAATTCGCCGTTCTTGAACGCGTTTACCTTGAACGGCTGGACTTGGGTATTGATCAGGGACATCGATCGACTCCTTGGTTGGTGGGGAATTCGTGTGGGGATGGATGAGGGCGTTCACCGCCCCGCCCGACAAAGATAGGCCTGGCCAATCAATAATACAAATTGATTGTTGCAAATCTATTGATAGACGATGGCTATCAACGGAAGGACTCAGACACTTTCGTCGATCGTCGCCTGGTGCGCGGCTCGTCGCCGACTGGCCGGGTCGCGTTGCAACAGGCTGCGGGCCTGGGCCTCTTGATCGGATGGCAACGGCATATGCACCGTGAATGCACCCGCCACCCAACTGGCCACGACCAGGCCGTCGCGCAGCAACAGCCGGTTGCCGATGACTCGCGGCACCTTGTCGCCCGCCAGCAGGGTGCCGGCCAGGTTCAGGGGATCGGTGGCCGAGACCACCAGCATCGCGCCATCCGGCTCGCGCTTGCGGACTTGGCGCAGGGCGGCGACGGCTTCGGGCAGGGCGAATTGCTCGCCGACCAGTCCGGTCACGAAACGGCCGCCGCGGATCTCGCCGCGCGCTTCCAGCCGCCGGTAGACCCGCAGCAGGTCGCGCCATGGCGGCAGCCAGCTCGCCTCGCGCTCCAGCAGGCGCCAGCAGACCACGCCGTAGCGGCGCAGAAGCACCCGCGCGATGTGCTCGAGGTCGGCATCGGCGGAGGCATCATCGGCCTCCAGCAGTGGGCGGCGCAGCAGCGACCAGCGCCCGGCATCGTGGATGCCGGAGACCAGGCC
>JAEWBY010000007.1 GCA_023390905.1 Pseudomonadota bacterium
TCTTCGCCGCAGATGTAGGCGCCGGCGCCGAGCGCGCCATAGATGTCGATGTCCACGCCGCTGCCCAGCACGTTCCTGCCGAGCCAGCCGTTCTCGTAGGCTTCCTTCAGCGCCTGCTCGAAGTGCTCGAAGGGCTCGTGGTGGAACTCGCCGCGCAGGTAGTTGTAGGCGACCGTGCTGCCCGTCGCGTAGCAGGCGATGGCCAGGCCCTCGATCACCGCGTGCGGGTTGTAGCGCAGGATGTCCCGGTCCTTGGCGGTGCCCGGCTCGGACTCGTCGGAATTGCAGAGGATGTACTTCTGCATCTGGCCCTTGGGCATGAAGCTCCATTTCAGGCCGGTCGGGAACCCTGCGCCGCCGCGGCCGCGCAGGCCGGACTGCTTGACCATGTCGATGATCGCGGCCGGATCCATCTTCTCGCTCAGGATCTTCCGCAGCGCCTGGTAGCCGCCGGTCTTGAGGTAGTTCTCGTACGACCACGGCTTGTCGAAGTGCAGCGTCGTGTAGACGACGTTGTGCTCCTGCGGCGCCGGGCCGACCGGGCCGGTCGGCTGCGAGTAATCGTGGTGGCCGTGTGCCATCTCGTCCTGCCTCACTTCAGCCCGTCGAGCAGCTCGTCCACCTTCGCGGCGTCGAGCTTCTCGTGGTAATGCCCGTTGATCACCACCACCGGCGCGCCGCAGCAGGCGGCGACGCACTCTTCCTCGCGCTTGAGGTAGATGCGGCCGTCGGCGGTGGATTCGCCCAGCCGGCAACCGAGCTTCTTCTCGGCGTGCGCGACCAGGTCCTCGGCGCCGTTGAGCCAGCAGCTGATGTTGGTGCAGAAGGCGACGTTGTTGCGGCCGACCGGTTCCGTCTCGAACATCGAGTAGAAGGTCGCGACCTCGTACGCCCACACCGGCGGGATGCCGATGTACTTCGCGACCGCGGCGATCAGCTCGTCGCTCAGCCAGCCCCGGTTCTGCTCCTGCGCGGCGTGCAGGCCTTGCAGCACGGCCGAGCGGCGGCGGTCCGGCGGGAACTTGGCCAGCCAGTGGTCGATGTGCGCCCGCGTCGCGTCGTTCAGCGCGACCATCGGGTCGACGTTGCGCGCGTTCTCGAAATTGCCGGTCGCCTTCATCGATCCACCTCGCCGAACACGATGTCGTAGGTGCCGATCATCGCCACCACGTCGGCCAGCATGTGGCCCTTCACGATCTCGTCCATGGACGACAGGTGCGCGAAGCCCGGCGCGCGCAGGTGGACGCGGAACGGCTTGTTGGCGCCGTCGCTCACCAGGTAGCAGCCGAACTCGCCCTTGGGCGCCTCCACCGCGCAGTAGGTCTCGCCGGCCGGGACGCAATAGCCTTCCGAGAACAGCTTGAAGTGGTGGATCAGCGCTTCCATGTCGTCCTTCATCTCCTCGCGGGAGGGAGGCGCGACCTTGTAGTTGTCGACCATCACCGGGCCGGGATTGGCGCGCAGCCAGGCCACGCACTGCGAGATGATCCGCGTCGACTGGCGCATCTCGGCGATGCGCACCAGGTAGCGGTCGTAGCAGTCGCCGTTGACGCCGACCGGGATGTCGAAATCGACCTCGGCGTACTTCGCGTACGGCTGCTTCTTGCGCAGGTCCCATTCGACGCCCGAGCCGCGCAGCATCGCGCCGGTCATGCCCCAGGCCATCGCCTGTTCCGGCGGGATGACGCCGATGCCGACGGTGCGCTGCTTCCAGATGCGGTTGTCGGTGAGCAGGGTCTCGTACTCGTCGACGCGCGCCGGGAAATCGCGCGCGAACGCGTCGAGGTAGTCGAGCATCGAGCCTTCGCGCCACGCGTTGAAGCGCTTGAGCGCCTCGCCCTTGCGCCAGCGCGATTCGCGGTACTGCGGCATGCGCTCCGGCAGGTCGCGGTAGACGCCGCCCGGGCGGTAATACGTGGCGTGCATGCGCGCGCCCGACACCGCCTCGTACACGTCCATCAGTTCCTCGCGCTCGCGGAACGCGTACAGGAACACCGCCATGGCGCCGAGGTCGAGCGCGTTCGAGCCCACCCACATCAGGTGGTTGAGGATGCGGGTGACCTCGTCGAACAGCGTGCGGATCCACTGCGCGCGCTCGGGCGCCTCGATCCCCATCAGGGTCTCGATGGCGCGCACGTAGGCGTGCTCGTTGCACATCATCGAAACGTAGTCGAGGCGGTCCATGTAGCCGATCGACTGGTTGAACGGCTTGGACTCGGCCAGTTTCTCCGTGCCGCGGTGGAGCAGGCCGATGTGCGGGTCGGCGCGCTGCACGACCTCGCCGTCCATCTCCAGGATCAGGCGCAGCACGCCGTGCGCGGCCGGATGCTGCGGGCCGAAGTTCAGCGTGTAGTTGCGGATTTCCTGCTTGCTTTCCGCGACGTTGCTCGCGAACGCGAGGTGGGACTGTTGCGTGCTCATTGCTTGCCCTCGCCTGCCGCGGCTTCGCCCACCGCGGTCTGGTAGCGCGCGTCATCGCGGATCACGCGCGGCACGCCCACGCGCGGCTCGACCGAAGTCACCGGCTCGTAGACCACGCGCTTGCGCTCTTCGTCGTAACGCACTTCGACGTTGCCGATGAGCGGGAAATCCTTGCGGAACGGGTGACCGACGAAACCATAGTCGGTCAGGATGCGACGCAGATCCGGGTGGCCTTCGAACACGATGCCGAACAGATCGAAAGCTTCGCGTTCGAACCAGTTCGCGCCGGGCCACAGATCGGTCACCGACGCGACCACCGGCACATCGTCATTGGGCGCGAAGCAGCGCACGCGCAGGCGCTGGTTGTGCTGGTAGGACAGCAGGTGCAGGACCACGGCGAAGCGGCGCTCGGGACCGGCGCCGCGCGGGCGCTGTTCCCAGTCGAAGCGGCCCGGGCCGAAGCCCTCGACGCCTCGGCTGAAGCCTTCGGAGGACACGTCCGAGGTGTCCCACTCGGCATTGCCGTAGCCCAGGTAGTCCACGCCGCAGACGTCCACGGCCTGTTCGAAGCCGAACTCGTCGCGCAGGGTGCGACAGGTCTCGTGCCACACGGACGCCGGCACCTCGAGGGTCACCTCGCCGCGCGGCTCGGCCACGATGACCGCCGCATCGGCAAAGCGCGAACGCAGCCGGTCGATGAAATTTGAAGCTTGCTCGGCCATGGGGCTTGGCGTGCTCTCGATAGGAAGACGGGAAATGAAGTGCAGTGCCGACGATCAGCGCGCGATGGTCTGCGTGCGCCAGATCTTCTTCTGCAACTGCAGGATGCCGTAGACCAGCGCTTCGGCGGTCGGCGGGCAACCCGGCACATACACGTCGACGGGCACGACACGATCGCAACCACGCACGACCGAATACGAGTAGTGGTAGTAACCGCCGCCGTTGGCGCAGCTGCCCATCGAAATGACCCATTTGGGATCCGGCATCTGGTCGTAGACCTTGCGCAGCGCCGGCGCCATCTTGTTGACCAGCGTGCCGGCCACGATCATCACGTCGGACTGGCGCGGCGACGGGCGGAACACCACGCCGTAGCGATCCAGATCCAGGCGCGAAGTGCCGGCGTGCATCATTTCCACCGCGCAGCACGCCAGGCCGAAGGTCATCGGCCACATCGAGCCGGTGCGCGCCCAGTTCATCAGCGCGTCGACGCTGGTGGTCACGTAGCCCTTTTCGAGCAGCGGGTTGTCGCCTTCCGGCCGCAGGATGTCGTCCACCCGCCCTTCCGGGATCGGGTTGGTCATCAGGCGATCGAGGGTCTGAATCACTCCCATTCGAGCGCTCCCTTCTTCCACACGTAAATGAAACCGAGGAACAGCATGCCGACGAACAGGCCCATCGTGACCAGTGCGCGCGCGCCAAGCTCCTGGAAGACCAGGGTCCACGGAACGATAAAGATGATTTCCAGATCGAAGACGATGAACTGGATTGCGATGAGGTAGTAGCGCACGTCGAACTTCATGCGCGCGTCTTCGAAGGCCTCGAAGCCGCACTCGTACGGCGAGAGCTTCTGTGCGTCGGGGCGGCGCGGGCCGAGGACGCGTCCCACGACGATCAGCGCGATGCCGATGCCGGTGGCGACGATCAGGAACAACAGGGTCGGCAGGTAATTGGCCAGCACTCGCGTTTCTCTTCTTGTCCTGTCTGCTCCGCATCGCGGCGCGCGGGAGGCGCGACCGGCGATGAAGGGCACTGCATTCCGCATGGGACCGCGTGGTACGCGCGGTTTTGCGCGGGGGCGCAAGGAGCTTCGGCCTGCGGGCGATTGATTGCCCGACCGCAGCATCCACCTTGTTCCGCGAAGTCGGTGCGACGACGGGAACAGATCCGAACCAGGCCCTTCCGCAGCTCGTACCTGACCGGGAATGGATCGACGGGATTGTACCGTTCAGCGAATGGGGTAGTAAACGTTTTACGGGCGCTTCACGCAGTAGGCGCAAAAGAAAAGCCCGCTGCTGCGGGCTTTTCTTCGTCACATGGCGAACGGCATGCATGCCGCCCGCTGATTGGTGCCCAAGAGGGGACTCGAACCCCTACAGCTTTCGCCGCTACCACCTCAAGGTAGTGCGTCTACCAATTCCGCCACCTGGGCTTGAAACGTTCGCATCATGCGGCGATGCGAGGCCGGCTATTGTAGCCCGAGTTCAGCCGCCCTGTGATGGGGTCTGCGGATTTTCCGCCGCCGGCGGCGCAGCCTGTTCAGTCTGCTGCGGTGCGCTCTGCGCAGGCGCGGGTTGCGCCGGCGCGCTCGGCACCGTGGAGGGCTGCGGCTGCGCCGGCAATTCACCGGCCGCCGGGGCGGGCGCGGTGGCCGCGCCGCCGGACATCAGGCTCGGCGCCTGCTGCGCATTCGGACGTGCGCTGTGCGAGGCATGCCACGCCATGAACAGGGTGATGCCGAAAAACGCGATCGCGAGCCACTTGGTGCTCTTGGAAAGGAAGTTGGATGCGCCGCGTGCGCCGAACACGGTGCCGGACGCGCCGGCGCCGAAGCCGGAGCCGGCCTGCGCGCCGGAGCCGCGCTGCATCAGCACCAGCACGATGATCGCGATGGCGATCAGCACATAGACCACGTTGAGGATCAGCATCATCTGGAATCAGTCCCGAAACAATTGTCAGCGGAAGCTACCGCCGCAACCGTTCTTCAGACCGGTCGCGCAGCCGCTTTCGCGATGGCGATGAAATCGCTGGCGACCAGCGAAGCTCCACCCACTAGCCCTCCATCGACATCGGCCTGTGCGAACAGTTCCGGAGCGTTGTCGGGCTTGACGCTGCCGCCGTAGAGGATGGGCAGCGAATCGGCAATTCTAGCATCGCGGGAAGCGATTTCGCCACGCAGGAATGCGTGCACCTCCTGCGCCTGTGCGGGCGTGGCGGTACGCCCGGTCCCGATCGCCCAGACCGGCTCGTAGGACACCACCGCCCGGGCGAAAGCCTCGATTCCCGCCAGTTCCAGCACCGCGCGCAACTGCGCGCCCACCACGGCCTCGGTCTGGCCGGCGTCACGCTGTTCCAGGGTTTCCCCGACGCACAGCACCGGCACCAACCCGGCGCGATGGGCTGCGACGAACTTGCGCGCGACCAGTTCGTTGCTTTCCTGATGGTACTGGCGGCGCTCGGAGTGTCCGACCAGGCCGTGGGTGGCGCCGACGTCCCTCAGCATCGAAGCGGACACCTCGCCGGTATAGGCGCCCTTTTCGTTGCTGCTGACGTCCTGCGAGCCCAGCCAGATGCCCTTCGGTGCGTAGTCCTCCACCAGTTCGCCCAGGTACGGCAGCGGCGGCAGGATCAGGATGTCCACTCCGGACTGCGGCAGGCCGGCGGCGATTTCATCCATCAGCGAATAAGCGAACTTCCGATCGCCGTGGAGCTTCCAGTTTCCCGCCACAAGCTTGCGCCGCATGAGACCAATTCCTGTCCAGTTGGGCGCGCAGGATAGCGCATGGCGTGCTCGGCTTGGCATCCCCGGACGTTCGTTGCGCGAAGTCCGGGTCGCGTCATGCGCGTCGCCTGCCGTCACCGAGCGACTGCCTGCCTCGCCAAAGCAAGCGCTGCGCGGGGATTACTTCAGCTTGATCTCGCGCAGGCGTTCTTCCAGATAGCCCTGGGCGGTGATCGCTTCGGGATAGCGGGACGGATTGTCCGGCGTGATCGTGGACGGCAGCACGTCGATCAGGAAGTCGGGATTCGGATGCAGGAAGAACGGCACCGAGTACCGCGGCTGGCGGGCCTGATCGCCGGGCGGGTTCACGACGCGATGGGTCGTGGACGGATACACGTGGTTGGTCAGGCGCTGCAGCATGTCGCCGATGTTGACGACGATCGTGTCCGCATCGGAGGTGAACGGCACCCACTCGCCCTGCTTCGACTTCACTTCCAGGCCCGCCGCGCTGGCGCCGACGAGCAGCGTGATGAGGTTGATGTCCTCGTGCGCACCGGCGCGCACGTTCGGGATGTCGTCGGCGGTGATGGGCGGATAGTGGATCGGGCGCAGGATCGAATTGCCCGAGTCGGTCTTGTCGGCGAAGTAGTCTTCCGGCAGGCCGATATGCAGCGCCAGCGCCGAAAGCACGCGCGCGCCGAGTTGATCCAGCGCCTGGTACAGGCCGTAGCCGTGTTCGCGGAACCCCGGCACTTCCTCGGGCCACAGGTTCGGCGGCATGAACGCGCGGTACTTGGAATCATCCGGAATTTCGCGGCCGATGTGCCAGAACTCCTTCAGATCGAAATGCTTGGAGTCCTTGGCGGTCTCGATGCCGAACGGCGTATAGCCGCGCGCGCCGCCGCCGCCGGCCACGTGGTAGCGACGCTTGATGTCTTCGGGCAAGGCGAAGAAACGCTTGAACGCATCGTAGGCCGCGTCGATGTCCGCCTGCGGAATGCCGTGGTTGCGGATGCCCGCGAATCCCCATTCGCGATAGGCCGCGCCCAGCTCGGCGACGAAGGCGTCGCGGTCGGTATCGAAACGGGTGATGTCGAGGACGGGGATACGGGAACTCATGGTTTCACTCCAGACAGCAGAAAGCGCGACAGGACCCGCGTCCCGAACGCGCCCGGGATTCATTGGACGGATCAGTGCGAGGCGGCGGCGCGCACGGCCTCGGCAAGTTTGTCGAGCGTGCGCTGCATCAGGCCATCGTCATCGGCTTCCACGGTGACGCGCACCACCGGCTCGGTACCGGACGGTCGCAGGAACGCACGGCCGCGGCCGGAGACCGCGGCCTGCGCCTCGGCCAGCGCGGCCTGCACGCTGGCCGCTTCGACCGGGCGCGCGCCGTTGGCGAGCTTCACGTTGATGGTTTTCTGCGGAACCTTCTGCAGGCCGGACAGCGCCTGGCGCAGCGACATGCGCTGGTGCTTGAGCACTTCCAGCACCTGCAGCGCACTGACGATCGCATCGCCGGTGGTCGCGCGATCCAGGCACAACAGATGGCCGGAGGTTTCGCCTCCCAGCACGCCACCGCCTTCGACCAGGCCCTGGTGCACATAGCGATCGCCGACCTTGACGCGCACGAACGGCACCTGGCGCTCGGCCAGCGCGCGTTCGAGCCCGTAATTGGTCATCAACGTGCCGATGACCGCGCCCTTGAGGCGGCCGCTGGCCTGCCAGGCATTGGCCAGCACGTACAGCAGATCATCGCCATCGACCGGATTGCCCTGGTCATCGGCCATCAGCACGCGGTCGCCGTCGCCGTCGAAGGCGATGCCGAGATCGGCGCCGGCCTCGCGCACCTTGCGCGCCAGATTGTCGATGTGCATCGAGCCGACGCCATCGTTGATGTTCACGCCGTTGGGTTCGGCGCCGATGGCGACGACGTCCGCGCCCAGTTCGCGGAACAGCAGCGGCGCGATGTGGTAGGTCGCCCCATGCGCGCAATCGAGCACGATGCGGAACCCGCGCAGATCGAATCCGCGCGGCACGCTGGCCTTGCAGAACTCGATGTAGCGCCCGACCACGTCGCGGCTGCGGATCGCCTTGCCGAGCCTTTCCGATTCCACGGTGACGAAATCGCCATCCAGTGCCGCTTCGATCGCCGCTTCGGTGGCGTCGTCGAGCTTCTCGCCCTCGGCCGAGAAGAACTTGATGCCGTTGTCGTAGTGCGGGTTGTGCGAGGCGCTGATCACGATGCCGGCGTCCGCGCCGAGCGTGCGGGTCAGGAACGCGACGGCGGGCGTGGGCACCGGCCCCATCAACTGCACGTCGGCGCCGGCGGCGACCAGCCCGGCTTCGAGCGCGGCTTCGAACATGTAGCCGGAGATGCGCGTGTCCTTGCCGATGACCACGGTGGGGCGGCGGCCGGTGCGCTCGGCCAGCGTGCGGCCCAGGGCGTTGCCCAGCCGCAGGACGAAATCGGCGGAAATGGGGCCATCGCCGACGCGGCCGCGGATGCCGTCAGTGCCGAAGTATTTGCGGGTCATGGGTGGTCACTCGATAAGGAAAGGAACGCGATGAGCGCGCCGACGATGCCGATCACGCGCGGCGCACTCCCCTGTCCGCGCGCGTGCCTCAACCGGCGATTTCCAGGCTCTCGGCCGGTCTGCTCTGTCGCATCATCAACGCGAGCAGGTCCGCGAGCCGGTCACGCAGTTCGCGGCGATCGCAGATCTGGTCGATCGCGCCATGCTCGAGGAGGAATTCCGAACGCTGGAAGCCTTCCGGCAGGGTTTCGCGCACGGTCTGCTCGATCACGCGCGGGCCGGCGAAGCCGATCAGCGCTTCGGGCTCGGCGATGTTGATGTCCCCGAGCATCGCGAACGATGCGGACACGCCGCCGGTGGTCGGATGGGTAAGCACCGAGATGTACGGCAGGCCCGCCGCGCGCAGGCGGCCCAGCGCGGCCGAGGTCTTGGCCATCTGCATCAGCGAGAACAGGCTTTCCTGCATGCGCGCGCCGCCACTGGCGGAAAAGCACACGAACGGCGCGCCCAGCTCCAGCGCGCGTTCGGCACCGAGCGAGAAACGTTCGCCGACGACCGATCCCATCGATCCGCCCATGAAGGCGAAGTCGAACGCACTGACCACCAGATCCCGCGACTTGAGCTTGCCTTCCAGCGTGATCAGCGCGTCGCGCTCGCCGGTGCTCTTCTGGGCGGCCTTGATGCGATCGGCGTACTTCTTCTGATCGCGGAACTTGAGCACGTCGGTCGGCCCCAGGCCGGTACCGATTTCCCGTGTCGTGCCCGGGTCGAACAGTGCGGCCAGCCGTGCGCGCGCGCGGATCGGCATGTGGAACGCGCACTTCGGGCAGACCTCGAGATTCTCTTCCAGCTCCGGCCGGTACAGCACCGCACCGCAGCGGTCGCATTTTTCCCACAGCCCTTCGGGCACGCTGCGTTTGTTTTTCGCGCCACCGCCCTCGGTACGGATGCCCGACGGCATCAATTTGCTGAGCCAGCTCATGCGTTATCGACTACCCCGTTCTTTTGCCCGTCCTGCGACGGGCCGACGGGTCAGTTTAGCAGGCCGGCACGAGCGCTCCGTGATTCGGCCGGCCCGCGGTCAACGGGTGTCCAGCGCCTGCCGCAGGGGCTGGAGGAAGGCCGAGGCGCGCTCCGCCGCCTGCGCGGGGTCACCTTCGGAGAGCATGGTGACCAGCGCGCTGCCGACCACCACCCCGTCGGCATCGGCGGACATCGCGCGGGCGGTCGCCGCGTCGCGGATGCCGAACCCGGCCGCGACCGGTGCGCGCGAGCGGGCGCGCAGCGCGCGCAGGCGCTGGCTCGCGGCCTGCGGATCCAGCCGCTCCGAGGCGCCGGTCACGCCGGCGAAACTGACGTAGTACAGATAGCCCTGCGCGGTTTCGCAGAGCATGTCCAGCCGCGCTTCGCTGGTCGTGGGCGAGGCGAGCGCGATCAGGACCACCCCGTGGCGGTTGAATACCGCGCGCGTTTCCTCGGCCTCTTCCGGCGGCAGGTCCACCAGCAGCACGCCGTCCACGCCGGCGGCGGCGGCGGCTTCGGCAAAACGCTCCGCCCCGTGGATTTCCACCGGATTGAGATATCCCATCAGCACGACGGGCGTGTCCGGATCCTGCCGACGAAACTCTCCGACGACCTCCAGCACATAACGCAGGCCGGCGCCGCGCGCGAGCGCTCGTTCGGAGCTGCGCTGGATGGCGGGGCCATCGGCCATCGGATCGGAGAACGGAACGCCCAGTTCGATGACATCGGCGCCCGCAGCCACCAGCGCGTGCATGACCGGCACGGTGGCTTCGAGCGACGGGTCGCCCGCCGTGATGAACGGAATCAGCGCCTTGCGTCCGTGGGCGCGCAGTGCCGCGAAGCGCTGATCCAGCCGGTTCATGCGGGGGTGTCGTCCTGTGAGGGCGCAGCCGCCTGCGCTTCCCTGAATGCGGCGTATTCGGCCGCCAACTCGGACTCGCCGACATTGAGGCCACGCTCGGCGCCCAGCGCATCGAGGTGTTCGTTGAGCATGCGGCGGTACATCTGCGTCATGTAGTCGAGAAAGTCGGTGCGCGCGGCCGCGGCGTCGCCTTCGAACGAGAGATACACGTGCGAGTTGAAACGTGCCGCCGCATACAGCGCGGCGACGCTAATGCGCTTCAGGCCCTGCTGCTTGGCCTGCTTGTTGGTCAGTTCCAGATATTCATTGACGCAGGTGAAGAAGGCCGGATCCAGTTGGGTCGGCGCCGCGTTCTGCGGGGTGGTCTGCTGTTCGGTCATTGCACTGCCTTAGAAGTGGATGTTCTCGCGCGCGGCGATGGTGTGGACGTCCTTGTCGCCCCGTCCGGACAGGTTGCACAGCACCAGGGCATCGCGCGGCAGATCCCGGGCGAGCTTGATGGCGTGCGCCACGGCATGGCTGGACTCGAGCGCGGCAAGAATACCTTCGGTGCGGGCCAGACGGTGGAACGCCGAGAGCGCCTCCTCGTCGGTGACGCCCACGTACTGCGCGCGCCCGCTGTCGGCGAGGAAGGCGTGTTCCGGCCCCACGCCGGGATAATCCAGCCCTGCCGAAACCGAATGGGTCTCAATGATCTGTCCGTCGTCATCGCACAGCACGTAGGTCCGGTTGCCATGCAACACCCCGGGCCGGCCGGCGGCGATCGAAGCGGCGTGGCGCCCGCTGCCGATGCCGTCACCGGCGGCTTCGGCGCCGACGATGCGCACGGACGCGTCATTGAGGAAGGCATGGAACAGGCCGATGGCATTGCTGCCGCCGCCGACACAGGCGGTGATGACATCCGGCAGGCGGCCATAATCGGCCAGCATCTGCGCACGCGCTTCGCGGCCGACCACGGCGTTGAAATCGCGCACCATGCGCGGATATGGATCCGGGCCGGCGACCGTGCCGATGATGTAGAACGTGTCGCGCACGTTCGTCACCCAGTCGCGCATCGCTTCGTTGAGGGCGTCCTTCAACGTGGCCGAACCGCTGGTCACCGGCACCACCGTCGCGCCCAGCAGCTTCATCCGGTAGACGTTGATCTTCTGGCGCTCGATGTCGGTGGCGCCCATGTAGACCACGCACTCCAGCCCGAGCCGCGCCGCGACGGTGGCGCTGGCGACGCCGTGCTGGCCCGCACCGGTCTCGGCGATGATGCGGGTCTTGCCCATGCGGCTGGCCAGCAGCGCCTGGCCGATGGTGTTGTTGATCTTGTGCGCGCCCGTGTGGTTGAGGTCCTCGCGCTTGAGCAGGATGCGCGCGCCGCCCACCTCCCGGCTCAGGCGCTCGGCGAAATAGATCGGGCTCGGGCGGCCGACGTAATGCTTCAGGTCGTATTCGAAGGCGGCCTGGAATTCCGGATCCTGGCGGGCCTGGTCGTAGGCGGCGGACAGTTCCTGCAGCGGACCGATCAGGGTTTCGGCCACGAACCGGCCGCCGTAGCGGCCAAAATGGCCACGCTCATCGGGGTAGGCATGGAAGTCGGCGACGTCGGTCATGGCTCTGGGGCTCGGTCAACAGGCGCGCAGCTTAACGCACAGATGCCCGTCCCAGAATCGATGTTTCCTGCGCGATGTGTGAGCTATGCTCACAGGTCATGAAGCCCGGACTGCCCCCGCTCAATGCCCTGCGCGCCTTCGAGGCCGCAGCCCGTCTGGGCCATCTCGGGCTGGCGGGCGAGGAACTGCACGTGACCCACGGAGCGATCAGCCGGCAGATTCGCCTGCTGGAAGATCATCTCGGCGTGGCCGTGTTCGTGCGCGAAGGGCGCGGGCTGCGGCTGACGCCGGCCGGCCGCGAATTGCAGACCGCCGCCGCGGCCGCCTTCGCCCGCGTGCGCGATGCGGTCACGGCGGTGCAGCGCGGTTCGGGCCACGCGCCGCTGGTGCTGGGTTGTCCCGGCAGCCTGCTGGCGCGCTGGGTCATTCCGCGCATGGAGCGCCTGTCGCGCGAACTGCCGGATCTGACCGTGCATCTGGCCGCGCGCGAAAGCGGTTTCGATGCCGCGCTCAGCGGACTCGATGCCGCGCTGTTGCTGGCCGAACCGCCGTGGCCGGACGACTGGCACGCGCTCGTGCTGGCCAATGAACGCATCGGCCCCGTCCTCAGCCCGCGCATGGCCGGCCACGAAACGCTCGCCAGCCCGGATGCCACGGCCTTGTTGCAGCACCCGTTGCTGCACACCAGTTCCCGCCCGCAGGCCTGGCCGGCGTGGGCGTCAGCCCAGGGGCTCGACCCCGGCCGGCTGCGGATGGGGACCGGCTTCGAACATCTGTACTACCTGCTCGAAGCCGCCATCGCCGGGGTGGGGATCGCCATCGCGCCGGAGCCGCTGGTCGCCGAGGATGTGGCGGCCGGACGCCTGATCGCGCCCTGGGGATTCCGCGATACCGGTGGGGTGTGGTTGCTGGCGACGCGCCAGGGCCGCGAGGACGCGCGCTTCACGCGCCTGGCCCAGTGGCTGCGCGATGAACTTGCGGGGCAGCGCTGAAACAGGCGCCCGCGCTCCATCGCCTGGATCAGCCGCGCTGATCCGCGCGGCGCACTTCCTCGACGAAGGCACGCATTTTTTCCGCGTCCTTGATGCCGGGCGCCGACTCGATGCCGCTGGACACGTCCACGCCCCACGGATGCGCCGTGCGGATCGCCACGCCCACATTGTCCGGCGCCAGACCGCCCGCAAGCAGGTACGGTTTTTCCAGCCCCTGTGGTGTCTGCCTCCAGTCGAAACGCCGACCGCTGCCGCCCTGCTCGCCCGCCGCGTGCCCGTCGAACAGGAACCCGTGCGCACCCGGAAACCGCGCGACTTCGCTGAAGGCGCTGCTCTCCGCGCCGCCCATGGCGATCACCTTGAAGTACGGCGTGTCGAACGCACCGCAGAATTCGTCCACCTCGCCCCCATGGAATTGCAGCACGTCCGGCCGGACGTGCTCGACGATGCCCTGGATCTCCTGCGCGCTGTTGTCCATCACCAGCGCGACCACGGCGATCTCCTCCGGCACCAGTTCACGCAGCATCCGCGCCTGGCCGATCAGCAGCCGCCGCGGACTGCGCGGCGCGAACACCAGGCCTACGTACTCCACACCGAGTTCGACCGCGGTGCGGACATCCTCGGCGCGGGTCAGACCGCAGAATTTGATACGCGTGGGCATGGGATGAAGTGTAGATGGGCGTAAGGGGTGGACAGAACCGGAATGAACCGGGGAACTGGTATGTCGTAGGTAGCCGGTAGCCGGTAGCCGGTAGCCGGGAACAATTTACCGATTTCCGATTTCCGGCTTCTCGCTACCGGTTACCAGCTAGCGGCCCCAGGGTGATCTCCTCAGGCAACCCCCACTGCGACGGATACAGCGGACTGACGAAGACCAGCCCGTCCGGAGGCGCGGTCGGCCCGGCCACGGTGCGATCGCGGCCGGCCAGCAGTTCGGCGATCCAGGACTCGGGGCGTTCACCGCGGCCGACGATCAGCAGCGAGCCGACGATGTTGCGCACCATGTGATGCAGGAACGCATTGGCCTGCACCTCGATGCTGACCTGTTCGCCGTGCCGGCTGACCCCGATGGATTGCAGTTCGCGGAACGCGTGCGTGGACTGGCAGTGCACGCTGCGGAAGGCGCTGAAGTCGTTCTCGCCAAGCAAGGCCTGCGCGGCGCGATGCATCGCATCGGCGTCCAGGGGCAGGCGCTCCCAGCTCAGGTATTGGCGTTCCAGCGCCGGGCGGACCATGCGGTTGACCAGCCGATAACGATAGCGGCGCGCACGCGCGGAGAACCGTGCATGGAAATCGTCCGGCATCGGCAGGCACCAGCGCACGCACACCGAAGGCGGCAGGTTGGCGGTCGCGCCGAGCACCCAGCTGCGTGGATCACGCGGGGCCTGGCTGTCGAAATGCACGACCTGGCATTGGGCGTGGACGCCAGCGTCGGTGCGGCCGGCGCAGATCGTGTCCACCCGCGCGTTGGCCACGCGCGAGAGTGCGTTCTCGAGCACGGCCTGCACGCTGGTGTCATCCGGCGTGCCCGACTTGGTCAATCGCTGCCAGCCCAGGAATCCGCCGCCGTCATATTCGACGCCGAGGGCGTAACGCATCATCGCGGCCCGTGTCGGCTCATCCGATATCGCGCAGCAACTGCAGCGCCTGTTCGCGCGCCCCGTCGTCGTTGCCCGCGACCACCTCGTTGAGCAGATCGCGCGCGGTGACCGTGTCGCCGAGATCCAGGTAGGCAATCGCCAGCTCCAGGCGCTCGCGGCCGGCCGGCGCCGCATTCAACGGCGCCACGCTCGCGATGCCGTCACCGGAATGCCACGTAGGCGTGCGCATGCTGGTGGACGGCGGCACTGTTGGAGCCGGATGGATGGCCGGGGCCGAGGACGGGCCTGTCGCGGTCTGCGCAATGGACTCGGCAGCGTTGACCCGCGTCGAAGACGGTGCCGGAAACGGGACCGATTCCGGCGCAACAAAGTCCTCATCGGCCAGCGGCGCGGCGGCCGGAGCGGCGGGCACGGCCGGCTCGCCCAGCACGCGCGAACGGGGGGCGGGCGCCGGTGCGACCCGTCGACGGCGGCTCACCAGCAGCCACGCCAGCGCGCCCAGGATCAGCAATCCCCAGCCCGCCCAGGCCCAGATCGGCGTGCCCGCTTCGGTTGCGCCATTGGACTGTGCGAGCCGCTGCTGCGCCGCGGCCAGATCGCTGTCCTTCATCGCGATCAACTTGTCCTGCTGCTGCTTGAGCTTCTCCAGTTCGGCGACCTGCGCGCGCAGCTCCTGCACTTCGGATTCGCGCGCGGCCAGATCTTCCCTGGACTGTTGCAGTTGTTCGTTCGCCAGCATGTCCCCCTCGCCTCCGGCATCGACGCCGGATTGTGTGCCCGCCCGCGTGGCCGCGCTGGCCAGAGGCGGTGCAATTTCCAGACGTGCCTGCGCGGTCTGGTGTGCCGATGCACGGGCCTGTGCCGGCGTCGGCGCAGCGATGGCCGCCGGTTGCGGGATCGGCCGGCGCGCTTGCCGCCAGTCATCGATCTGGCTGCGCACCAGCGCGGCCGCCTCGCTTTCGTCCAGGCGCGCGATCTCTTCGGCTGCCGGGATGCGCAGCACCGCACCCTGCCTGAGCTGGTTGATGTTGTTGCGGATGAAGGCGTCGGGATTGGCCCGCAGCAGCGAGATCATCGTCTGATCCACGCTCTGCGCGCCGCCGATGCGTTGCGCGATCTGCGACAGTGTCTGCCCGCGACGGACCGTATACGTATCGCCGGCATCGAGCGCGACCTGCGCGGCGGGGGCGCTTGCGCCCGGGTTGGAAGGCGTCGCCGCGGTTACCGGCGCGGCGCCCTGCGGAGCCGGCTCGGGCGGCGGTTCGACCTCGGCCGCTGGCGCGGCGGCAAGGGGTTCGGCCGGCCGTGCGATCACATCGCTCGGCGCCGCCTGCGGAGCCTCGATGTACGGTTGCGACGCGGCGGCGACGCTGCCGGGTCTGTCCACCATCGCCGCGTATTCGCGCACGAGCCGGCCCTGTCCCCAATCCACCGAGATCAGGAAATTGACCACCGGCACGTCCACCGGGGTGCGGCTGGTGACGCGGATGATCGGCCGGCCGGCATCATCCAGCGCGACGGCGAAATCGAGATCGTTGACCACGCCCTGCGGACGCGGCAGTCCGACGCGCTCGAACGTGGCCGGCGATGCCAGTTCCGCGCGCAGTTGCTCCAGTTCGCCCGGCTCGCTGGAAATGATCGGGATTTCCGCCACCAGCGGCTGCCCCGGACCGGACTTGACCCGAATCTCGCCCAGGCCCAACGCCAGCGCCGAGCTGCTCAGCAGCATCAGCACCAGGCCCATCAGGCCCCGCCATCGATGTTTCGCCATGGGCTTCCTGTCGTCGCCGGATTGCAATCGGCGACGACTATAGCGACTTAAGCGCCGCCCACAAAACGCGGCGGCGCCCGGGACGCATCGATCACCTGCGTTCGGTATCGCTCATCCGTTGCGCGCGACCAGTTCGGCCAGTTGCACGGCATTGAGCGCCGCACCCTTGCGGATGTTGTCCGAGACGATCCACAGGTTGAGCCCGCGCGGATGCGACAGGTCCTCGCGGATGCGGCCGACATACACCGGGTCGGTGCCCGAGGCATGCGTCACCGGGGTGGGATAGCCGCCGGCTTCGCGATCGTCCACCACTTCCACGCCGGGGGCCGATTCCAGCAGTTCGCGCGCCTGGGCGGGCGTGATCTTCTCGCGCGTTTCAACGTTGACCGCTTCGGAATGACCGTAGAACACCGGCACGCGCACGGCGGTCGGGTTCACCTGGATGCTGTCGTCGCCGAGGATCTTGCGGGTTTCCCACACCAGCTTCATTTCTTCCTTGGTGAAGCCGTTGTCGAGGAATTCGTCGATGTGCGGGATCAGGTTGAACGCGATCTGCACCGGGAAGCGCTGCGGATCCGGATCCTGGAAGTTGAGCAGCGCGCCGGTCTGGCGGCCCAGTTCCTCCAGCGCCGAACGGCCCGCGCCTGAGACCGACTGGTAGGTCGCCACGTTGATGCGTTCGATGCCGGCCTTGCGGTGGATGGGCGCCAATGCCACCAGCATCTGCATGGTCGAGCAGTTCGGATTGGCGATGATGCCGCGCGGACGGTTCTGCACCTGTTCCGGGTTGACTTCACTGACCACCAGCGGCACGTCGTCGTCGTAGCGGAACGCCGAGGAGTTGTCGATCACCACCGCGCCGGCCGCGGCGAATTTCGGCGCGTATTCCTTGGACACGCTGCCGCCGGCGGAAAACAGGGCGATGTCGATGCCGGCCGGATCGAAGCTGGCCAGATCCTGCACGGTGATCTTCTGGCCCCGGTATTCGACCTCGCCTCCGGCCGAGCGCTCGGAAGCCAGCGGCACGAGCCGGGCGACGGGAAAATCCCGCTCGGCCAGGATGGACAACATGGTTTCACCGACCGCGCCGGTGGCGCCCACGACGGCGACGTTGAAGCTGCTCTTCTGGTTCATGGAATGGGTTTCGCGAAGGGATGGGGAAACGGACACACGTGGGGCTGTGTTCGGGGAACCTCCGCGCAAGGCCAGAGGCTCCCTATCGTTTGGTCGCGATGGTATTGCCGGTAATGGCCAGGCGATCGGCGTTGATCGCGCAGGCCGGACGGCCCGCGTGCGGGCCCTCGCCGAGCGCGGCGATCAGGTTGTCCACGGCCAGATCGACCATCGCCCGGCGCGTGGCGAGGCTGGCGCTGGCGATATGCGGCGTCAGCACGATGTTGTCCAGCGCGAGCAGTTCCGCGCGCACCGCCGGCTCGCCTTCGTAGACGTCCAGGCCCGCCGCGGCAAGCCGCCCGTGCGCGAGCGCATCGGCCAGCGCCAGCTCGTCGACGATGCCGCCGCGGGCAATGTTCACGAGGGTGGCCGAGGGCTTCATCTTCGCCAGCGCGGAGGCATCGATCAGGTGGTGGACCTGTGGAGAATACGGCAACACCAGCACCAAATGATCCGATTGCGACAGCAGCGCATCGAAATCCACGTATGCGGCGCGGCATTCGGTTTCGCGCTCGGCCGGCAGGCGCAAGCGGTTGTGATAGAGCACGCGCATGCCGAAGCCCGCCGCACGCCGCGCGATGCCCTGGCCGATGCGTCCCATGCCGAGAATGCCGAGCGTGCTGCCGTGCAGGTCGGCGCCGAGCAGATGGCTGAAGGACCATTGCCGCCAGCGTCCCTCGCGCAGGAACCGCTCGGCCTCGGTGATGCGGCGCGCCGTGGCCATCAACAGGGCGAAGCCGAAGTCGGCGGTGGTCTCGGTGAGCACGTCCGGCGTGTTGGTGGCGATGATGCTGGCCGCGCTCAACGCCGCGATGTCCAGATTGTTGTAACCCACCCCGACATTGGCGATCGCGCGCAACCGTGGCGCCGCCGCGATTTCCGCCGCGCCGATGCGTTCGTTGAGGGTGACCAGCGCGCCCGACACCTCACCCAGACGCGCGACGAGATCAGCGGAGGAATACGCCGTCACTTCATCGGTCGCGCGCACGTCGAAGTACGCCTCCAGCCGTCCGACGATATCGTCGAACAGCGGTTGCGAGACCCAGACGCGACGACGTTCAGCCATCGCGTTGGCCGGGCACGCGCGGATCGATGGGGCCGACGTCGCCGCACTGCGCACGATGCCGCAATGCCTGATCCATCAGCACCAGCGCCATCATCGCCTCGGCGATCGGGGTGGCGCGGATGCCCACGCAGGGATCGTGGCGACCTGTGGTGATGACATCGACCGCCTGCCCGCCCACGTCCACCGTGCGCCCGGGCAGCCGAAGGCTCGAGGTGGGCTTGAGCACGATCGAGGCGGTGACCGCCTGCCCGGTGGAAATGCCGCCGAGAATGCCGCCGGCATGGTTGCTGAGGAAACCGCCGGGCGTCATCTCGTCGCGATGCTCGGTGCCCTTCTGGGTGATCGCGGCGAAGCCATCACCGATTTCCACGCCCTTGACCGCATTGATGCTCATCAGCGCCGCTGCCAGATCGCCATCGAGCTTGCCGTAGATCGGCTCGCCCCAGCCCGGCGGCACGCCGTCGGCCACGACATTGACGCGCGCGCCGATGGAATCGCCCGACTTGCGCAGCGCGTCCATGTAGGCTTCCAGTTCGGGCACCTGTTCGGCGCACGGCCAGAAGAACGGGTTGTCTTCCACCACGTTCCAGTCGAAGCCGCGCGGCGTGATCGGACCGAGCTGCGACAGATAGCCGCGCACGCGTACGCCGTGGCGCTGCATCAGCCATTTCTTGGCGATGACGCCAGCCGCCACGCGCATCGTCGTCTCGCGCGCGGAGGAGCGGCCGCCGCCGCGCGGATCGCGGATGCCGTATTTCTGCCAGTAGCTGTAGTCGGCATGGCCCGGACGGAACTGCTGCGCGATGTTCGCGTAATCCTTGCTGCGCTGATCGGTGTTGCGGATCAGCAGCGCGATCGGCGTGCCGGTGGTGCGGCCCTCGTACACGCCGCTGAGGATCTCCACTTCATCGGCCTCGCGGCGCGCCGAGGTGTGGCGGCTGCGGCCGGTCGCGCGGCGTTCCAGATCGGCACGGAATTCATCCGGCGCGATCGCCAGCCCGGGCGGACAGCCGTCGATGACGCAACCGATCGCGGGCCCGTGCGATTCGCCGAAGGTGGTGACGGTGAGGAGTTTTCCGAAGCTGTTGCTGCTCAAGGCGCTGTCTCGCGGAAGGCGGGCCGCTCGTTGCGGCGGCCCGGAATGTCCCTTCGCCGCGCCGGAGCGCCGGTCAGGAACGCAGGTGCGGAGTACCGCGACACGCGATCATTTTCGCGCGTCGGCCAGTGCGCGGATGCGCGCGTTGTGCTTGATGAGTTCCGCGCATTCGACCGCGAAAATCCCCATCTGCCCGACCTTGAACTCGATCCAGGCGAACTCGACTTCCGGCAGCAGCCGCACCAGCGCATGCTCGGATTCGCCGACCTCGCAGATCAGCAGGCCGTCCTGGCTCAGGTGCAGCGGCGCATCGCGCAGGATCTTCAGCACCAGATCCAGGCCGTCGTCGCCCGCACGCAGTCCCAGTTCCGGCTCGTGCGAATACTCCTGCGGCAACGCATCGGTTTCGTCGTTGGTGACGTAGGGCGGATTGGTGACGATCAGTTCGTAATGCTTGCCGCCCAGCCCGGCGAACAGATCGGACTGGATGAGCTGCACGTTGTCCGCGTGCAGGCGGGCCCTGTTCTCGGCGGCCAGCGCGAGCGCATCGTCGCTGATGTCGACGCCATCGACCTGCCAGTCGGGGTTGTAGTGGGCCATCGCGATGGCGATGCAGCCCGAACCGGTGCACAGATCCAGTGCGCGGTTGACCTGCCGCCCGCCCAGCCAGGGCTCGAAGCCGGCCTCGATCAACTCGGCGATCGGCGAGCGCGGCACCAGTGCGCGCGCGTCGCTCTTGAAGCTCAATCCCGCGAACCAGGCTTCGCCGGTCAGATAGGCCACCGGCACGCGCTCCTGCACGCGGCGTTCGAACAGGGCCAGCACCCTCTCCTTCTCCGCACGGGTGACCCGCGCCTGGCCGTAGGCCGGGCCGAGGTCCGGCGGCAGGTGCAGCGTGTGCAGCACCAGATGGGTGGCTTCATCGATCGCGTTGTCGTAACTGTGGCCGAAGGTCAGGCCGGCTTCGTTGAAGCGGCTCGCGCCATAGCGGATCAGATCGATCAGGGTCTGCAGTTCTTCGGCTGCGTCGGCAGTCATGGCAAGCGTGTGGAGCGCCGGTAGAGTTCGGCTCTCGATTATAGGGTCTGCGTGGGTATCATGGCGGATCTGCGCATGGCCGCGTCCGCCGCGCCATGTTTCCACGGCCCAAAGAGACCTCCTGCCCCATGTTCAACAAGAAAGTCGGGATCATCCTGCTGCTCGCGCTTGCCGCCGGCCTGGGCCTGCTGGCCGCGCAGAAGTTCTTCGGCCCGGCGCAACCGGCCAGCGCATGGCCGGCCACGCGCACGGTGAAGCTGTTCCCGCAGCCGCGTGCGTTGCCGGAGTTCTCGCTGCGCCAGTCCGACGGCACGCAACTGGCCGATGGCGAGCTCAAGGGTCACTGGACGCTGGTGTTCCTCGGCTTCACCTATTGCCCGGACGTCTGCCCGACCACGCTGGCCGAACTGGCGCGCGCGCAGAACCAGTGGCGCGCGATGCCCGATTCCATCCGCCCGCGCGTGCTGTTCGTCTCGGTCGACCCCGAGCGCGACACGCCCGCGCGGATCGGCGAGTACGCGCATGCCTTCCACGCCGACACGCTCGCCGCCACCGCCGACGTGCCGACGCTGGAGAATTTCGCCAAGTCGCTGGGCTTTGTCTTCATGAAAGTGCCGGGCAAGGGTTTCGATGAGAACCCGAATGATTATTCGATGGACCATTCCTCCGGCATCGCCGTGCTCGATCCGCAGGGCCGCATGGCCGGGCTGATCCGTCCGCCGTTGCAGCCCGAGGCGATCGCCGCCGACATGCAGGCGCTGACCGGGGCCTCGAAATGAGCCTGATGACGCGCCTGACCTACGTGCTTCCGCATCGCGGGCTGTCCTCGCTGGCGCGCGCGCTTGCGTATTCGACCTCGCGGCCGATCAAGCAGTGGCTGATCAACACGGTGGTGCGCCACTTCCATGTGGATCTGGATGAAGCCGCCGAGCCGGATCCCAGCGCGTATCCCAGCTTCAATGCGTTCTTCACGCGCGCGCTCAAGCCGGGCGCACGCGTGCCGGATGCCGATCCGCGGGCGTTGGTGATGCCGGCCGACGGACATATCAGCCAGTGCGGGCCCATCGAGGACGGCCGCATCTTCCAGGCCAAGGGCCAGTCCTTCACCGCCGCCGAACTGCTCGGCGATGCGGAGGCGGCCGAGCCGTTCCGCAACGGGCTGTTCGCCACCGTCTATCTGTCACCGCGCGACTACCACCGCGTGCACATGCCGTGGCGCGGCACGCTGCGCGAAACGGTGCACGTGCCCGGCCGACTCTTCAGCGTGGGCACCGCCGCGGTGGCGAACGTCCCCGGCCTGTTCGCGCGCAACGAGCGGCTGGTCTGCCACTTCGATACCGATTTCGGGCCGATGGTCTCGGTGATGGTCGGCGCGCTGCTCGTGTCCGGGGTGGAAACGGTGTGGAGCGGCGTGGAGATTCCCGCTTACGGTGATCGCATCCAGCACAAGGATTACCGCGGTCGCGGCATCACGCTGGATCGCTTCGAGGAAATGGCGCGCTTCAATTACGGCTCGACCGTCATCGTGCTGCTTCCGCCGGGCGTGGCGGAACTCGAACCGTCGCTGCGGGCCGAATCGCCGGTGCGGCTGGGACAGGCGCTCGCACGACTGAAGCCTCCGGGCGGCTGAGCGCACGCCGCGACACCGCATCGACCGCAGCCCCGGCCCAGCGCACGCACGCGGGCCAGGGCGCGGAGGTTTACTTCCTGCAACTCTGCAGCGTCAGACTCTGGCCGGGCCGCACGTTGTAGGCCGGCGCCTTCAATCCGTTGGCCTTGGCCAGTTGCTTGAGATCGCACTGGAACCGTTGCGAAATGCGGCCCAGGGTATCGCCCTTGGCGACGCGATAGTCGCGCGCCTGCCGTGCCTTGGGCCTGGCCGGTTCGGGTTCGCCGGTTGCCACCGTGGTGGGCACGCCTTCGATCGGGGTGACGTCGCCCACCGCGACAGTGCCGCTGATCGGGCTGCGGATGATCGCGGCGGCGGGGTCGGCACGCACCAGCGTGCGAGCCAGATCCGCGCGCGGGCCATTGACGCAGTAGCGCGTGTACAGCGAAACGATGCGCGTATTGGCCTTGAGCGTCGTGCCGGCGGGGATCCAGGCTTCGGGCTCATAACGCGGATTGAGGTTGCGCAGCGCGCGCATGAAGCCGTCGCGGGTGCCGCCGTTGCCCAGGCAGATCGTCAATTCGTAGATCGAAGTATCACGTGCCAGCTTCAGCGCGGTCGGCTGCACGTTGACTTTGGGAAATTCGATGCCGTACTGCCTGGGGTGCAGGAACAGCCACGCCGCGGCGATCACCATCGGCACGTAGTCGCGCGTTTCGCCGGGGAACTGGCTGTAGACGATTTCGTCCCAGAAGCTGCGGCCCGGATACTGGCGGTAGACGCGCGCGGCGCGGCCTTCGCCTCCGTTGTACGCGGCGAGCGCCAGTTCGATGTTGTTGTTGAGTTCGCGCATGCGCTCGTTCATGTACTCGGCGCTGGCTTGGCCGGAGTACGCCGGGTCGTAGCGCGTGTCGAACCCGGTGCCGTCCGGGCCGAGGCCGAAGCGGCGGCCGGTGTTGTACATGAACTGCAGCGGGCCCGCCGCGCCGGCGCGCGAGGTGGCGTGCACGCGGCCGTTGGATTCCTTGGCCATGATGCCGAACAGCAGCGCTTCAGGCAGGCGGCTGCGTTCCCAGTTGGGATACAGCTCGTTGCGCATGTTCTGGTAGTTCTCGTAGCTGGTCATCAGCGCCGGGCGCATGTCGGTGAGCCAGCGCCGGATGCCGGCCTGCACCGCCGGGTTGTACTGCACCATCTTGTCGAATGCGTGCCGCTGATCATTGAGCAGGTTGGCCGCGCGCTGGGCTTCCGGAATCTGCTGCGCCAGCGGCGAGTGATCGCTGCCGTCATCGAGCGGATCGGTTCCGGCCGCGTCCTCGCCGTCCACATCCACCCGATCCGCGCCGTCCACGCTGTCCTTGAGCAGGCGCTTGTAGGCCGCCAGCAGCGTGTGCACCTGGCAACCGCGCTGCTTGATGCAGGCGTCGAGCACGTCTTCCATGTCCTCCAGCGCCGCGTCGGTTTCGGCGGTGCCCTTCGCATCGCTGTTGGCGGTCGCCCGCAGGCCCTCGCGATAACGTTTTTCCGCGGCGGCCATGCGCGCGTTCAACGCTTCGATGGCGGCCTTGTCGCGATTGGACACGCGCTGGGCGTGCGCGGCTGGCGCGAACACGATGAACAGGACGACGGCCGCCAGCGGCCAGCAGGAACGAACACGGGACAGAAAGGACATCAGCACGAAGACGACAACGGGAATCACCGGAGAGTACTTGCGCCGGGCTGGCCGCGGCAAGCCGATGCCCAGCCGCGGTTAGGCGCGCAGACACGAAGCGCCGCTAGAATCGGCGCATCTCAATCAGGAATACACGCATGGATCCGATCCTGCTGGGCCGGGGCACCACCGACGACATTCCGGTCGTGCTGCAGCCGAAGTTCGGCAATCGCCACGGCCTGGTGGCCGGCGCCACCGGCACCGGCAAGACGGTGACCCTGATGACGCTGGCCGAAGGCTTTTCGCGCCTGGGCGTGCCGATGTTCATGGCCGATGTCAAAGGCGACGTCGCCGGCCTGGCGGTCGCCGGCGACGGCAGCGAGAAGGTGCTCGCTCGCGCGAAGGAGATCGGCATCGGCGACTACGCCGCGCAGGCCAGCCCGGTGCTGTTCTGGGATCTGTACGGCAAGTCCGGCCATCCGGTGCGCACGACGATCAGCGAGATGGGCCCCACCCTGCTCGGCCGCATCCTCGAACTGAACGACACCCAGTCCGGCGTGCTCGATATCGTGTTCAAGCTCGCCGATGATCGCGGCCTGCTGCTGCTCGATCTGGAAGATCTGCGCGCGCTGCTGGGCCTGGTCGCGGCCGAACGCAAGGATGTTTCGACCAGCTATGGCCTGGTCAGCACGCAGTCCATCGGCGCCATCCAGCGCGCGCTGTTGCGGCTGGAGCAGGAAGGCGGCGGGATGTTCTTCGGCGAGCCCGCGCTGGAACTGGCGGATCTGATGCGCACCACCGCCGACGGGCGTGGTGTCATCGGCATCCTCGCGGCCGAACAGTTGATCCTCAAGCCGCGCCTGTATTCCAGCTTCCTGTTGTGGCTGTTGTCCGAACTGTTCGAGACCCTGCCGGAAGTCGGTGACCTCGAGAAGCCAAAGCTGGTGTTCGTGTTCGACGAAGCGCACCTGCTGTTCGACGACGCGCCGCCGGCATTGCAGCAACGCATCGAGCAGGTCGTGCGCCTGATCCGTTCCAAGGGCGTGGGCGTGTATTTCTGCTCGCAGTTCCCGGACGACGTGCCCGACGACGTGCTCGGCCAGTTGGGCAATCGCGTGCAGCATGCACTGCGCGCGTTCACGCCTCGCGATCAGAAGGCGGTGAAGACGGCGGCGGAGACCTTCGTGCCGAATCCCAGGCTCAACGTCGCCCAGGCCATCGCACAGCTCGGCACCGGCGAAGCGCTGGTATCGACGTTGCAGGAAAAAGGCGTGCCGAGCCCCGTGCAGCAGACGATGGTGTCGCCACCGCGTTGCCGCATGGGCGCGATCAGCGACGCCGAGCGCCAGCAGGTGCGCGCCAACAGCCCGATCGGCGGCAAGTACGATCAGCGCATCGATCGCGAATCGGCGGCGGAAATGCTCGCCCAGCGCGCCGACACCGCGATGAAGGCGGCCGATGCGCCGCGCGCGAAGACCGAGCGCGATGATCCGGACGCCGGCGGTTTCGGCCAGGCAGTGAAGGACGCGATGTTCGGCACCAAGCGTCGGCAGGGCATGGTGGAAACGATGGCCAAGCAGACTGCGCGCACGGTCGGCAATCAGCTGGGCCGCCAGATCCTGCGCGGCATCATGGGCAGCATCTTCGGCGGCAGACGCTGAGGGGCGCATGTCGCGCTGGCGTCCTCCCGCGGAAAAGAGCACGGCGCTGATCACGCGCCAGGGGCATCAGCGCCTGAAGGCCGAGCTCGATGAACTGTGGCGGATGAAGCGGCCAGAGGTCGTCAAGGCGCTGGCCGCCGCCGCGGCCGAAGGCGATCGTTCGGAAAACGCCGAGTACACGTATCGGAAGAAGCAACTCGGCGAGATCGATCGGCGCGTGCGCTACCTGAGCAAGCGGCTGGAGGCATTGCGCGTGGTCGACAGCGCGCCCAGCGATCCGGAGGCGATTTTCTTCGGTGCATCCATCGAACTGGAAAACGCCGTCAGCGGTGACGTCGTGCGCTACCGCATCGTGGGCCCGGACGAAACCGACGCCGCGCGCGGCTGGATCAGCATCGATTCGCCGCTGGCGCGCGCGCTGCTGAAGAAACGCATCGACGATGAAGTCGAAGCGCTGTTGCCCGGCGGGGCCACGCGTTACTACATCATCGACGTCCGTTACGACATGTAAGTGGGGTTTCCGCCGCGGCTGCAAACCTGCTGCATGCAGGTGGCGAGCGCACTGCCGGGATCCGCGTCGCCGGTGTCGCAACTGAAGCCGCGGCTACAGGATGCGCAGCGGCTCGACGATCAGCGCGTCGCCAAACAGATCGTGTTCGTCGCTGTCGGTGATCTCCACATCGACGAACTGGCCCGGCTTCAGGCCGGCTTCCTCGCCGTTCTGGATATGCACCAGTCCATCGATTTCCGGCGCATCGGCCGATGAGCGCGCAACGGCGATGCCGTCCTCGAGCAGATCGACCAGGCAGCGCTGGACGCTTCCGATCTTGCTCTCCAGCCGCGCGGCGGAAATCGCGGCTTGGCGTTCCATGAAACGCGCCAGACGCTCCTGCTTCACTTCTTCCGGCACCGGATCCGGCAGCGCATTGGCGGCCGCGCCCTCGACGGGTGAATAGGCGAACGCACCGACGCGATCCAGTTGCGCCTCATCGAGGAAATCAAGCAGGGCTTCGAACTCGGCATCGGTTTCACCGGGGAAGCCGACGATGAAGGTCGAACGGATAGTCAGATCGGGACACATCGCGCGCCAGCGCTGGACGCGTTCCAGCGTCTTCTCCACCGCACCGGGCCGCTTCATCAACTTGAGGATGCGCGGGCTGGCGTGCTGGAACGGAATGTCCAGGTACGGCAGCAGCTTGCTTTCGGCCATCAGTGGAATGATCTCGTCCACGTGCGGATACGGATAGACGTAATGCAACCGCGTCCACACGCCCAGTTCCGACATGCCTTCGCACAGCGCCTTCATGCGGGTGGCGTACTGGCGACCGTGCCATTCGCGCTCGGCGTACTTCAGATCCACGCCATAGGCCGAGGTGTCCTGCGAGACCACCAGCAGTTCCTTGACGCCGCCCTTGACCAGGCGCTCGGCCTCGCGCAGCACTTCGTCGACCGGACGCGACACCAGATCCCCGCGCATCGAGGGAATGATGCAGAAACTGCACCGATGATTGCAGCCCTCGGAAATCTTGAGGTAGGCGTAATGCCGCGGCGTCAGCTTGAGGCCGTAATCGGGCACCAGATCCACGAAGGGATCGTGCATGGGCGGCAGCGCGCTGTGCACGGCCTGCATCACGCTCTGGTAATCCTGCGGGCCGCTGATCGCGAGCACGTCCGGGTGCGCTTCACGGATCTGTTCCGGGCGCTTGCCCAGGCAGCCGGTCACGATGACCTTGCCGTTCTCGGCCAGTGCTTCACCGATGGCATCCAGCGATTCGGTCACGGCCGCATCGATGAAGCCGCAGGTGTTGACCACCACCACGTCCGCATCCTGATAGGTCGGCACGATGTCGTAGCCCTCCACGCGCAACTGGGTGAGGATGCGTTCGGAATCGACCAGGGCTTTCGGGCAGCCGAGGCTGACGAAGCCCACCTTGGGGTTCTGCAGGGACATGGGAACGAGGGAGTGGAGGCCGGGACCGGCAAAGGCCGGCGATTATACCCGCCCCGCGCGGCGCGTCCGTTCAGCCTGCGCGGGCGCCATCGGGTTTGCGCGACAATGTTTCTTCCGCACACAGGAGCCGCTCATGGGCCAGTGGATCAGTCTGGAAACAGCCGCCGGCACGGTGTCCGCCTGGCAGGCCTTGCCCGAGGGACCGCCGCGCGGCGCTCTGGTGGTCATCCAGGAAATCTTCGGCGTCAATCCGCATATCCGCAGCGTCGCCGACCGCTACGCACAGGCCGGTTACGCGACGCTGGCGCCGGCCTTCTTCGATCTGCTCGAACCCGATGTCCAACTGCCCTACGACGTGTCCGCGCACGAACGCGGACGCGAACTGGTGGGCCGGCTGGGTTTCGATGCGGCGCTGGAGGTGGTTGCCGGCGCGGCGAATGCGCTCGCGCGGCACGGGCGCGTCGGTACCGTGGGCTACTGTTGGGGCGGCACCGTGGCGTTCCTCGCTGCGTTGCGGCTGGGGCTGCCGAGCGTGAGCTATTACGGCGCGCGCAATCGCGCATTCCTCGAAGCGCTCGCACCCTGCCAGGACACGCGCGCGCCGGTGATGTTCCACTTCGGCGATCGCGACACTTCGATTCCGCCGGAGGCCGTGCAACTGCATCGCGCTCGCCTGCCCGGTCATCCGGTCCATACCTATCCCGCCGGTCACGCATTCAATCGTGATGCCAGTGCCGATGTTTACGATCCCGACAGCGCCCACCTCGCGCGCTCGCGCAGCCTGGCGTTTTTCGCGGAGCACCTCGCATGAGCGGCGCGTTCGTACTCGACGCACGTCTGCAACGCGACAGCGTGTTCATCGCCGACGGGCCGCTGTCGCAGGTGCGGCGGATGAATGACCGGCGCTATCCGTGGTTGCTGCTGGTGCCGCGCGTGGCCGATGTCAGCGAATGGCTGGATCTCGGTGGCGCGCAGCAACGCTTGTTGCTGGCCGAGATCAACCGGGCCGGCGCGCTGATCCGCGGCGAACAAGGTGTACAGAAGCTCAACATCGGCGCGCTCGGCAACATCGTTCGGCAGTTGCACGTGCATCTGATCGGCCGCCACGAAGGCGATGCCGCGTGGCCCGGACCGGTATGGGGCCACGGCAGTGCCGAAGCGTATGAAGGCCCGGCGCTGGACGCGGAAATACAGCGCTGGCGCACGCGACTGGCGTGATGCGCGGGCAGGTTCCGCAGGAGCGAGTGCAGTCGCGACCGCGTCATTGGCCCGCTTGTGCCACTGGAGCGGCTTCAGCCGCGAACTGCTCCAGCGGGTGGTTCAAGCCATTCCCGCAGCAGTGCCGCAGGCAATCAGGTGCGCGGCAGCGTGACGCCGACCTGGCCCTGATACTTGCCGCCGCGATCCTTGTATGAGGTCTCGCAGACTTCATCGGACTGGAAGAACAGCATCTGTGCCACGCCTTCGTTGGCGTAGATGCGCGCCGGCAGTGGCGTGGTGTTGCTGAATTCCAGCGTGACGTGGCCTTCCCATTCCGGTTCCAGCGGCGTCACGTTGACGATGATGCCGCAGCGCGCGTAGGTGCTCTTGCCCAGGCACACCACCAGCGTGTCGCGCGGAATGCGGAAGTACTCGACCGTGCGTGCGAGCGCGAACGAATTGGGCGGGATGATGCAGACGTCGGATTCGATGTCGACGAAGCTGCCCGAATCGAAATGCTTGGGATCGACAATCGTCGAGTTGATGTTGGTGAACACCTTGAACTCGCGCGAGCAGCGCACGTCATAGCCATAGCTGGAAGTGCCGTAGCTGACGATGCGCTCGCCGTTGGCTTGCTTCACCTGGCCCGGTTCGAACGGCTCGATCATGCCGTGCTGTTCGGCCATGCGGCGGATCCAACGATCGCTCTTGATGCTCATTCGATGTCCTTGTGGGCCGGATGGCCGGGGTCGCTATTGTAGGGCGCGTGGCGACGCGAGGCGGCTTCGCCGGGGCAGAAGATCACAGCAGTGACGCGGCGATCGAGGCCCGCGCACGCGGCCGCTTGGCCAGTTCCGCCGCCAGCGCGCGGGCCGCGGCGCGATAGGCCTGGGCGGCGGCCGACCCGGGCTCGGCCACCACCACCGGCTGCCCGGCATCGCCCTGCTCGCGGATGCGGATGTCCAGCGGCAACGCACCCAGCAGCGGCACGCCGTATTGCGCCGCCATCTTCTGCCCGCCGCCTTCGCCGAACAGATGCTCGGTGTGGCCGCACTGGGAGCAGGTGTGCACGGCCATGTTCTCGATCACGCCCAGCACCGGCACCTCGACCTTCTCGAACATCTTCAGCGCCTTGCGCGCGTCGAGCGTGGCGATGTCCTGCGGGGTGGTCACGATGACCGCGCCGGCCACCGGGATCTTCTGCGCCAGGGTGAGCTGGATGTCACCGGTTCCCGGCGGCAGATCGATCAGCAGGTAATCGAGATCATCCCAGCGGGTGTCGTTGAACAATTGCATGAGCGCGGAGGTGGCCATCGGGCCGCGCCAGATCATCGGCGTGTCCTGGTCCACCAGCAGGCCAATCGACATCGCTTCCACGCCGAAGGCGCGCATCGGCTCGATCGACTTGTCGTCCGGGCTGTCCGGGCGCCCCGAGAGGCCCAGCATCGCCGGGACGCTCGGCCCGTACACGTCCGCATCGAGCAGGCCGACCCGCGCCCCCTCGGCATGCAGCGCCAGGGCCAGATTGACCGCGGTGGTCGATTTGCCGACGCCTCCCTTGCCCGAGCCCACCGCAATCACGTTGCGTACTCGGGGAACCGGGCTGAGGTTGGGCTGTACCGCGTGGGCGGGAACGCGCCCGGTGGAGGAAACGTGCATGGGGATCCGTGTGTGAAGACCGCGGGGGACGGTCGGCCCCGCCTATTTTAAGGGAACCCCGTTGGCCCGCTCGCGGGCCGATCCCGCCTGACTATGAAACCGTTTCCATCAATCACAATCCCAGGACGAAAAGATGGCGCCAATCCCTTGATGAACAAGGCTTAATGGCGCGTAACTCGGCACCTTCACATTCAGTAATGTGAGTTACGACCTTGGTTATTTGGATGTTAAGTTCCCTCCCCCAAGGACCGGCCAACTGCGGTCAGCGCTGATGGATTCAGCCCCAACCACCGCACCGTCAAACAGTTCCAAGGATCTCTCCATGCAAGTCAGCACTCTGAAGCGGAGCCGCCTCGCCGCGGCCCTGGTGACCGCCCTGTTGGCGCCCGCCGCTGCGTTCGCACAGGACGCCTCCCCCGCCCCCGCGAGCGACGCCACCAACCTGGACAAGGTGACGGTGACCGGCTCCCTGATTCCGAAGACCGAGCTGGAGACGTTCACTCCGGTCACCACCATCACCGCCGAGGACATCCAGGCGCGTGGCTTCACCAGCGTTGCCGACGTGCTGCAGAAGTCCGCCTTCTCCACCGGCGGCGTGCAGGGTGCGCAGAGCTCGGCTTCGTTCACCCAGGGCGCCGAGACGGTCAGCATGTTCGGCCTGGATCCGGGCTACACGAAGTTCCTGATCGACGGCCGCCCGATGGCCAACTACCCGGCGCTGTACAACGGCAGCGACACCTTCAACAACATCAGCGGCATTCCGATCGATCTGGTCGAGCGCATCGAGATCCTGCCGGGCGGCCAGTCCTCCCTGTACGGTTCGGACGCGATCGCCGGCGTCATCAACATCATCCTGAAGAAGAACATGGAAGGTGGCGCGCTGAGCGTGCGCGGCGGCGCGACGGCCGACGGCGGCGGCGACAGCTTCCGCGCCAGCCTGGCCAAGGGCTGGACCGGCATGGACGGCCGGTTGAACGTTCTGGCCGGCGTGCAGGCCGAAACCAAGGATCCGATCTGGGGTTACCAGCGTGATCTGACCCGCCAGTACAACACCCGTGGTTACACCCCACCGGTGGCCAGCCGCGACTATCTGGTCAACGGCTACAGCAACTTCGCTGCCGAGGGTTTCGCCAATCCGGACAACTACGGCTACGTCTTCGCCGATCCGAACAACTGCGCCAACGTCACCGGCCAGTTCAACGGCACCGTCGGCCTGCGCGAGCGCGAAGGCTTCGGCCAGTACTGCGGTTCATTCTATTCGCCGGGCTACCGCACCATCGCCAACGGCAAGGAAGCGGCGCAGATCTATACGCACGCCACCTTCGACGTGAACGACAACTTCCAGCTCTACGGCGACGTGCTCTACAGCCACGAGGAAGTCGAATACAACGCCGGCTCCGGTTATGCGTGGTGGGGCACCAGCGTCAAGTACGGATATTTCTATGACCCCGACCTGGACGCGCTGGTCAACCTGCAGCGTGCGTTCGCGCCGGAAGACATCGGCGGCCAGGGCTTCCGCGACATCAACAGCACCGATCGCAGCAGCGCCTACTCGGTCACCTTCGGTGGCAAGGGTGCATGGGGCGATTGGGATTACGACATCAGCCTGACCCGCACCGAGTACCGCCTGAAGGAACGCGCCTGGCAGCGCTGGAACGATCCGATCAACGCGTACTTCGAAGAAAACGTGCTGGGCCCGGATCTCGGCCCGGATCCGGTGTACGGCGCATTCCCCACCTTCCGTCCGGACTACGCGGCGTTCTACAGCCCGATGAACCCGGCGGACTTCGCCAGCTTCACCGGTTTCACCACCAGCCGCAGCAAGACCTGGGACAACATGATCCGCGCGCAGGTCACCAACAGCGCGCTGTTCTCGCTGCCCGGTGGCGACGCCGGTCTAGCGGTCGTGGTCGAAGGCGGCAACCAGGGCTGGGACTACACCCCGGATGCACGCCTGCTCCCGGATCCGGACACGCTGGAATCGGCAGTGTGGGGCACCACGTCGGTACAGGGCGCCGGCCATCGCACGCGCTACGCCGTGACCAGCGAACTGCGCCTGCCGGTGTGGGAACCGTTGACCGTCACCCTGTCCGGTCGCTATGACGCGTTCGACGCCTATGGCACCACCGTCGACAAG
Source organism: Pseudomonadota bacterium (assembly GCA_023390905.1). Classification (GTDB taxonomy): domain Bacteria; phylum Pseudomonadota; class Gammaproteobacteria; order Xanthomonadales; family Xanthomonadaceae; genus Pseudoxanthomonas_A. Next base: position 32,489 of record JAEWBY010000007.1, read on the forward strand.
CCCACCTACAGCATCGGTCTGGAATACCGCCCGATCGAGAGCCTGCTGTTCCGCGGCAAGTACGGCACTGCCTTCCGCGCGCCGACGCTCTCGGACACCTTCATGGGTGAAAGCGGCTACTACAGCAGCGTGACCGACTACTACCGTTGCGCCCAGGACGGCTACCTGCCCGGCAACACCGGTGACTGCACCTACGACAGCGAACAGTTCTTCGGCACCCAGGCCGGCAATCCGGATCTGGAACCGATCAACGCCGACGTCTGGAACGTGGGCGTGGTGTGGGCGCCGAACAACCGCCTGTCGATGTCGCTGGATTATTTCTCCTGGGACATCCGCAACGAAGTCGACGTGCAGGACACCAACCAGCTCGCGCTGATGGAGTACTACTGCCGCAGCGGCCAGATGGACATCAACTCGCAGGCCTGCCAGAACGCCACGACCTGGATCGTGCGCAACGAGAACGGCCAGATCGAGTCGATCTTCACGCCGAAGGTCAACGTCGCCAAGCAGAAGCTGCGCGCGATCACGGCCAGCGTGAACTATCTGGTGGACATCGGCGACTGGGGCAGCCTGGCGATCGCGGGCAACTACACCAACACGCTGGATCACACCGTCGTGCCCTTGCCTGGGGACGAGGAAATCGACTTGCTGCGTGATCCGTACTACATGTGGGTGTACGACGCCTACGCGAAGACCCGCGCGGATCTGTCGGTGGCCTGGAACAAGGACAAGTGGACCACGACCGTGTACGCCAACCGTATCGGCAAGACGCCGAACTACCTGGCGTATGTCGGCCGCGCCTTCGATTACGTCAACGATGACGGTGCGCGGGCCGGCTGGTGGGCGCCGTACATCACCTACAACCTGAGCGTGAACTACGCGGCGATGGACAACCTCGAGTTCTCGTTCATGGTCAACAACGTGCTGGACAAGACTCCGGAGAACCAGGCCAGCAACTTCCCGGGCACCGAGAGCGAGCCGTTCAACAGCGCACTCTACAACCCGTACGGCCGTTCCTTCTTCGTCGAAGCGCGTTACAAGTTCGGAAACTGATTCCTCGTCCGAATCAACTGTGTGACTTCAAACCCCGCCGGAAGGCGGGGTTTTTTGTTGCGGTGGTCACGTCATACCGCGCTTCCCAGAAGGCTTGGTAAAAAACATGGAATCACAATCAGGCGACAATTCGAGGCAGATGCAAAAGCGATAAAAATCACAACAAAATCAGACGGTTGCACAATTTTTTAACCACTCCTAAGTTCGCGAGCCGACTTTGGCGTCGTTCAGCACGCCGACGGATCTTTCTGACTTGGAGTGTTTATGAAAAATCGTTTCACCGCGCCAGCGCGCAATCGCTTGAGCATCGCCCTGCTCTTGGCACTAGCACCGATTTGCGTGGCAGCCCAAGAGAACAGCAGTACCGACACCAAGGAACTTGACACCGTCACCGTCACGGGCACTCGCTTGTCCAATCCCAACGTGGTCTCCGCCACGCCGATCAGCGTGCTGACCGCCGAAGACATCCAGGCCACCGGCGCAATCAACATCGGCGACCTGATGACGACGATGCCGCAGCTCGCCACGACTTACACGATGGGCAATTCCAGCCGTTATATCGGCACTGCCGGTGTCGCAATGCAGGATCTGCGCAATCTGGGCGCCAGCCGCACCCTGGTGCTGGTGAATGGCCGTCGCTTCGTGGCCGCATCCGCGGGTACGTCCTCGGTCGACACCAACATGATCCCCACTGCATGGGTCGAACGGGTCGAGATCATCACGGGCGGCGCATCGGCGGTCTACGGCGCCGATGCCGTTTCGGGCGTGGTGAATTTCATCCTGAAGAAGCGCTATGAAGGCCTGGATCTGAACGCGCAGATCGGCGACATCGAACACGGCGACTTCAAGACTGGATTCGTATCAGTGACGGGCGGACACAATTTCGCCGACGACCGCGGCAATTTCGCCCTTTCGCTGGAACACAGCCGCCAGGACATGCTGGATTATTCGGACCGTTACGGTACCCAGCAGTATCGTGAAATCCTGACGCCCCGTGGCACCACCGACAAAGTGCTGATGCCCAACGCCGGCGGCTATACCCGTACTTCCGGCGGCACGTTCACGCTCGGCTCGCTGTACGACATCAACAAGCGCTATGTCTTCGATCCGGACGGCAGTGTGCGTCGTCAGCGCTTTGACGGCATCTGGGACAACGGCGGCGGCTGCGTTGACTGCGACTATCTGAATTCGAATGTCCAGGGCGTCATGCTGGAACCCAAGTACAGCCGCACGACATTGAGCGGTGCGGGCAGTTTCGATCTGAGTGAAAACCATCGTCTGTATGCTGAGATGACCTACAGCGATATCCAGGTCCAGCAACACTTCCAACCCGCGTTCGGCAACTACTGGATTGATCCGGACAACGCCTATATCCGCAGCGACCTGGCCGCGCTGATGAAAGGCAAGGCGCTCAATGTCCGCCGCTATGACGTGGACGCGGGCTACCGCGGCGAAGACACCAGCCGCAAGACCGGTCGTGTCGTATTCGGCGCCGAAGGTGGCTGGGGCGAAAATTGGGACTACGATGCATCGGTGGTCTACGGTCGCACCGATGAGCGTCGCCGCAATCTGAACAACCGCATCAACGAGCGCTTCTATGCGGGTCTGGATGCAGTCGTCGATCCTGCCAACGGAAATATTGTCTGCCGCTCGCAGATTGACCCGACATCCGAGAATTCCAACTTCGGTGATGTCATTTCAGCCGACGTTGCGGCTCACTGCGTTCCCTTCAGTATTTTTGGTGAAGGCGCCATTTCCCCGGAAGCCGCGGAATGGTTCAACACGACCACGTTCACCCGTACCCGGCTCACGCAGTTCGTGGCCAGCGGTTCGATCACCAACAACGCGCTGTCCATATGCCGGCCGGCGATGCCAGCCTGGCGCTCGGCATGGAATATCGTCGCGAGACCAGCCGCCAGCTCACCGATCCGCTCGATGTTTCCGGACAGACCTTCCTCAACGCGATCCCGAGCTCCAGCGGCGCATATGATGTAAGCGAAGTGTTCGGCGAACTCGCCATTCCGCTGCTATCGGATCTGCGTTTTGCAAAAGATCTGAGTTTCAGTGCGGCGTTGCGCGTTTCGGACTACAGCACGGTCGGTCGCACCACCGCATGGCGCTATGGCCTGGACTGGGCTCTGAATGACACTCTGCGTCTGCGTGGCACGATGTCCAGCGCGGTCCGTGCGCCGAACATCGATGAACTCTTTGGTGGCCAATCGGAGAATTTCTTCGCCATCGGTTCGAGTGACCCGTGCTCGGCAGTCAACATCAAGAACGGCAAGGATCCGGCCGTACGCGCCGCCAATTGCGCGGCCAGTGGCGTACCGGCGAACTACACACCGGTGTATTCGGGCACCGTGCGCGGCCTATCGGGCAGCAATCCCAATCTCACCGCTGAAACAGGTCGCACCTGGACGGTGGGCTTCGTGTTCACGCCCTTCCCCTCGTTCGCCCTGAACTTCGACTACTGGAACATCAAGCTCAACGACGCCATTTCGGCGCTTTCCGGCCTGGATGTGGTTGAGCGCTGCGTCGACTCGCCGCTGGGCATCAACAACGAGTACTGCGCAAACATGACCCGTGATCAAGATCATCTGGTCAGTTTCATCCAGTCCGGAAACATGAATATCTCAGCGACCGAGACCCGTGGCTTCGATCTGGGCGCGACTTTCCAGCATGCGCTGGGAGACGGCAAGATCAAGGTCAACGTCAACGCTTCGCACGTTTTTGCCTACACCGACTACCCGTTCCAGGAAGATCCGGACGAGAGCATCGACTACAACGGGACGAGCGGCTTCCCGAAGTGGAAGGCCACCATCGGAGTGGGCTATACGATCGGCGAATGGGGTTTCGACTGGACCACGCGCCTGGCTTCGGAAGTGCTTCGTGTGAGCAACGAGTCGTACAACTCCAACCCGACTTCGACCACGCCAATCTATGCCGGTGCGGCGATTTCCCACGATCTGCGTGCCAGCTACACCTTGCGTGATTCCGGATGGCAGTTCTACGGCGGCATCAACAACGTGTTCGACAATGATGCTCCGGTGAATTACTTCGGCACCGGTTTCGGTTCGGCGGTGTATGACACCCTGGGTCGACGCTTCTATCTGGGCGCCAAGTACCGCTTCTGATCGCTCGATCCACCGCGTCGAAGAGACCCCGCCTCACGGCGGGGTCTTTTTTTGCCTTCTTCCATGGAGTCCTCGCTGCTTCACTTCGCTTACACCGCGGCAACCATCCCGGGCACCGGCTTCCATACCCCAGCGGATGCGGATATAAAGAGGCCATTCCCGGCGCCTGCCGGGTCCACCAATCCCTGGGAGGGGAACATGCGCAAGTTTCTGACCGCCGCTCTGCTGGCTCTGCCGCTGCTCGGCGCTTCGCTGATGGCCCATGCCGCCGACGGCGCGGTCGGCCGCTGGAAAACCATCGACGACAAGACCGGCAAGGTGAAGTCGATCGTCGAGATCTACCCGACCACCAACGGCTCGCTGGCCGGCAAGGTCGTGGAAGTCCTGCATTCGGATCGCGGCCCGAACCCGGTCTGCGACCAGTGCTCGGGCGAGCGCAAGGGCAAGCCGGTCAAGGGCATGGTGATCCTCTGGAACCTCAAGCCCGACGGCGCCAACGAATGGGCCGGCGGCACCATCCTGGATCCGGCCAATGGCAAGACCTACAAGTCGAAGATGGAACTGCAGGCCGGTGGCCAGAAGCTCGACGTCTCTGGCTGCATCGCCTTCATCTGCCGCGCCCAGACCTGGCAGCGCGAATAAGCGACCGGCCCCACTCCGCACCGCTACAGGCGCCTCTTCTCCGGAAGGGGCGTTTTTTTTTTTGGCCGAGGCGGGCGCGCGTCTTCTTCGTGCCTGCCGGCTGCGATGGACCCGTCCGCATACGCACCGATGCGCCCGGCCACCGGCCAGCCCGTGCGCGGCCTCATGCGATAATCGCCGGCTTACCGGAATCCGCCACGCCATGACCCGCGCCGCACTCGTCACCACCGCCCTGCCCTACGCCAACGGCCCGCTGCATCTGGGCCATCTGGTCGGTTACATCCAGGCCGACATCTGGGTTCGTGCCCGTCGCCTGGCCGGCCACACCACGCATTTCGTCTGCGCCGACGACACCCACGGCACGCCGATCATGCTGGCGGCGGAAAAGGCCGGGGTCAGCCCGGAAGCCTTCATCGCTGAAGTGCAGGCCGGACACGAGCGCGACTTCGCCGCCTTCGGGGTGGCGTTCGATCATTACGACTCGACCCACTCGGCGATCAACCGCGAACTGACCGAAACCTTCTACGCGCGTCTGGATGCCGGCGGCCACATCGCACGCCGCAACGTGGCGCAGTTCTACGACGCGGCCAAGGGCATGTTCCTGCCCGATCGCTACATCAAGGGCACGTGCCCCAACTGCGGCACGCCGGATCAGTACGGCGACAACTGCGAAGTCTGCGGCGCCACCTACGCGCCGACCGATCTGAAGGAACCGCGCTCGGTGCTGTCCGGCACCACGCCGGAAGTGCGCGACTCCGAGCATTTTTTCTTCGAGGTGGGCCGTTTCGAATCCTTCCTGCGCGACTGGCTGGCGCGCGATGTCGCGTTGCCCGGCGTGAAAGCCAAGCTGATGGAATGGCTTGATGCCGAAGGTGGCCTGCGCGCATGGGACATCTCGCGCGACGCGCCGTATTTCGGTTTCGAGATCCCGGGTGCACCGGGCAAGTACTTCTACGTCTGGCTCGATGCGCCGATCGGTTACCTGAGCAGCTTCAAGGCCTTGTGCCAGCGCGAGCAGATCGATTTCGACGCCTTCCTGCATGCCGGCAGCGACGCTGAACTCCACCATTTCATCGGCAAGGACATCGTCAATTTCCACGGCCTCTTCTGGCCTGCCGTGTTGAACGGTGCGGGCCTGCGCGCGCCGACGCGACTGCACGTCAACGGGTACCTGACCGTCGATGGCGCGAAGATGTCCAAGTCGCGCGGGACCTTCGTCATGGCGCGCACCTATCTGGACGTGGGCCTGGAACCGGAAGCGCTGCGCTATTACTACGCGGCCAAGTCCTCCGGCGGCGTGGATGATCTGGATCTGAACCTGGGCGATTTCACCGCGCGCGTGAACGCGGATCTGGTCGGCAAGTTCGTCAACCTTGCGAGCCGTTGCGCCGGTTTCATCGAGAAGCGCTTCGCTGGTCGCCTCGCCGACGCCCTGCCGGATGCGGCGATGTACGCGCGTTTCGTGGCTGCGCTCTCACCGGTGCGTGATGCCTACGAGCGAAACGATCCCGCCGCCGCGATCCGCCAGATCATGGCGCTCGCCGACGAGGCCAATCGCTACATCGATGACGTGAAGCCGTGGGTGATCGCCAAGCAGGAGGGCGCCGAGGCGCAACTGCAGTCGGTGTGCACGCAAGGCCTGAATCTGTTCCGCGTGCTGGCTGCCGCGCTCAAGCCGGTGCTGCCGCGTACCGCCGCCCAGGCCGAAGCGTTCCTCGCCGCACCCGTGCGCGCCTGGCCGGATCTCGATGCGCCGCTGCTCGCGCACGACATCCAGCCCTACACCGCCCTGTTTACCCGCATCGACCCGAAGCTGATTGACGCCATGACCGACGCCTCCAAGGACACCCTGCAATCCACGCCCGCCGCGGCCAGCGCTGCGCCGGCCGCGAAAGCCGCCACGCCTGCCAGGCCGGAGGCGGCCCAGAGCGAAAACAGCGTGGTCGATATCGCCGACTTCGCCAAACTCGACCTGCGCGTGGGCAAGGTGCTGGTGTGCGAGTTCGTGGAAGGCTCGGACAAACTGCTGCGCTTCGAGTTGGACGCCGGCGAACTCGGCAAGCGGCAGATCTTTTCTGGCATCCGCGCCAGCTATGGCGAACCGGAGAAACTGGTCGGCCGCCATGTCGTGTTCATCGCCAACCTCGCGCCGCGCAAGATGCGCTTCGGCATCAGCGAAGGCATGATTCTCTCGGCCGGCTTCGACGGCGGCGCACTCGCCTTGCTGGACGTCGACGCCGGCGCGCAGGCCGGCATGCCGGTGCGCTGAATCGCGCGGCGCGGCGGATGATCCAAACCAGCGCGCGGCTGTTGGCATAAAGATGCATGTCGGATTCTGTTGATCATCCGCTGATCGAGCGCCTGGATCGCCTGCTGCCGCAGACGCAATGCGGCCAATGTGGTTATCCGGGCTGCCGGCCCTATGCCGAGGCGATGGCGCGCGGTGAGGCCGCCATCGATCACTGCCCGCCGGGTGGCGATGACGGCGCACGCGCACTGGCGCGCCTGCTCGGCACCGCGCCGCTGCCCTACGATCGTGCGCGCGGCCAACACACGACGCCGATCGTGGCGCGCATCATCGAACCCGATTGCATCGGCTGCACCAAATGCATCCAGGCATGCCCGGTGGATGCGATCATTGGCGGCGCCAAGCACATGCACGTGGTCATCGATCCACTGTGCACCGGCTGCGAGCTCTGCGTGCCGGCCTGTCCGGTCGACTGCATCGTGATGGAACCCGACCGCGATCCGCTGTAGCCACCCGCGGCGGGCGAAGCGCTTCCAGCGGCGACCCGCCCCCCCATCACAACATCAAGCGTCGTCCCGGCCGGCCGGAAAGACCGCTCTACGGTGAAACCGAATCCGGCGCCGGCACCTGCACGCCGCCCGCCTCCAGCAGATCGCACAGCGGTTGCAACTGCCCGGCATAACGACGCCAGCGATGCAGTGAACTGCGATAGATGGGCGAGCGCACCTGCACGGCGCTCGCGGTCGCCACCGGCGCGGTGTTGCGCTCGAAGTGCAGGCAGGCCTCTTCCCAGGGCAGGCCGCAGAATCCGAGCAGGCGCCGCGTCGTGGCTTCCTGTGCCTGCACGATGTCCTCGTACGCCACTTCCAGGATGCGGCCGGGCAGCACGTGCCGCCAATGCGTCATCAGACGATCGAACATCAGATAGTAACGGCCGGTGTCCAGCAGATCGTACGAGTAGTCATAGTTCGGCGACCCCAGATGGAACAACTGGCGGAAATTGCTGAAGCAGCTGTCGACGGGATCACGGCGCAGGCAGATCAGCCGCGCGCGCGGAAACGCGCGGGCGATGAAGCCGGCATAGAGGAAGTTGTGCGGCAGTTTGTCGACGAAGTGCGGCCGCTGGCCCGTGCCCGGCCGGGTGCTGCGCAGATACGATTCACCGAGCGCGCGCCAGTCGATGCGTTGAGTCCGCAGATGTTCGACCAGCTCGCGCAGCGAGGACGTGGGCTGTCGTGCCAGTGCATTCAGCGCGACACCGAAATTGTTGAGCTCGCCTGCCGACTGCACCCGCGAATGCGAAGACAGGATGCGATCCACCAGCGTGGTGCCGGTGCGTGGCAGGCCGAACACGAAGATCGGTTCCTCGCTGCTGCAACCCTCGGCAGGTGCGGCGGCATCGAGCGGGAAAAAATCGATCAACGACTGGAACATCGCCTCATCGCGCGCGGAGGCGTAGTCCAGCCGCGAGCGCCATGCCGCCTTGCCGGCCGCCAGATGCGCGAACGCCTGCGGATACTCGCCGAGGTCGTCCAGTTCCTTTTCCAGCGCCATGTTCAGGCACAACTGGCCTTCGGCATCACCGGCCGCCTGCGCCAGCATCGCGCGCCAGCGCTCGACGTGGTTGTGTTCGCGTGTCTGCCTGCGCAACTGTGACAGGGAGAGATACGCCTTCCAGTAGCGCGGTTGCAGGCGCAGGCAGGCTTCATAGGCAGCTTCGGCGCCATCGATGTCGCCGATGAAGGTCAGCGATGCCGCGAGATTGAACCGCAGCCGTGCGTCGCCCGGCATGTGCGATACGCCGCGCGTGAATACTTCGGCGGCGCGCGCGTGCGCGTTGGCTTGCGTGTAGATCACGCCGAGGATGTCCAGCACCATCGGATCGTCCGGCAATGTCGCCCACGCACGATCGGCCTGGATCAACGCGGCACTCGTGCGATGGGTCAGCGCAAGCAACCGCCCGAACTGCGCGGCGTAATCCGCACGATCAGGATTCAAGCGCGTGGCCGCCTCCAGATGATCTTCGGCCGCGCGCAGCTGCCGCAGTTGCAGCGCCGCCACGCCGGCGACGAAACGCACACCCGCGTGCTGCGGATAGCCCTGCGCCAGCGCCGATGACATCCGCCACGCCACGGCCCAGTCGCGCGCGTTGAGCGCGGCGATCGACTGCCGATAGATCTGGCCCGGATCCTGCGCCACTACTTCGTCCGGCAGGCGGAACAGATGCGTTCCACCCGGTATCCCCGCGCGCGCAGTTTTTCCACCACGCCATCGCTGCCCAGCAGGTGCAACGCACCCACGACGATCAACGTGTCGTCGTGGCCCGGCGCACGCAGACGCTGTTCGATCTTCGGCACCCAGGCATCGTTGCGATCGACGTTGATCCGCTGGTAGAGATTGGGGAACTCCTGTTTCAGTTCGCTCGCCATTTCCTCCCACAGCAGGCGCGCATCGCCATTGCGCCAGGCGACATGGAGCTTCTCGGTCTGCGCCGCGCCCTTGGCCGCTTCCTCCAGAGATTCCTTGAGGAACTGGCGCTGCTCCAGCGCCTCCATGCCGTCGAGCAGGCGCACCTGATCCTCGACGCGTTCGAGCCCGGAGGTCGGTTTGCCCGTCGCCTTGGCCTGCGCCATGAAATGCGCATCGAGACCGAGCTTGGGATCCAGGCCCTGGCGCATCATCTCGGTGATGCTGATCGACAGGCCCACGAACCAGGGCTCGAATGCGGCGAGGCTGTCGATCGGGATGCCGTTCTTTGCGGCCCATGCTTCCAGCATCTGCCAGGTCTGCGGGTCGAGTTCGTCACGCAGGCGGCTGCCATCACGACGCAACGCCGCCTGCATCATCTGCTTGGTGACCGCGGCCGAATCGATCTGATCCGGCGGCAGTTCGAACATCACCGCCTCGGCATCGGCGAACGCGTCCTCCACATCGCGCGACAACGGATAGTCCGATGCGCGCAGCAGATGGAAGGAGCCGAGCAGATAGACCGCGTTGTCCTGGTCCGACACCTTCCACAGCAGCGGCACCGGTGCGGACGGCGCCGGCCTGGGTGTATCGGCCGATGCGGTGAATGCCAGCGTGGCGGCCAGCGCCAGCAACACGCGGCGCAGTCGATTCCATCGGAATGATGTGGGTTGGCGTTGCATCAACGGGCTCGTGACGTGGGCGTATAGATTTTCTCACCGGCGGTGACGGCAAGGTCGAGGCGGTTTTCCGGCGGCGGCAACGGGCAGGTGGCGAACGGCGTGAATGCGCACGGCGGGTTGTAGGCCTGGTTGAAGTCCAGCGTCACCATCCCGTTCACCGGTGCGGCGACATCGAGGAACCGGCCCGCCGGATAGCTGCCGTGGCCGCTGGTGCGATCGGCGAACACGAAGAACAGCGCGCCGTCCGGCGCGCCGATGGCTTCCATCCGGTAGCGCTGGCCGCCGTGTTCGAATTCGACCGCGCCCGGATTCGGCGTTGGCGTGGTCACGCCGATGATGTCCACGATCGGCAATGTCCGGCCCGCCGGGTGCGCGATGAAGCGCGCCTGCACGCGCCAGTCCGGATCCGCATTCCAGTAGTCCAGTCCATGGAACTGCACGCGGCTGGGCGCGTCGGCGTGCTTGATGCGCAGATAGTGATCACCGCCGCGTTCGATCACGGTCAGCAGTCCCTTGCCTTCGTCGAAGGCGATCACACCCGGCTGCGGCTGGCGATCGTCCGGCAGTTCGATCCTGCCTTTCAGCGGCTCGCCGTTGATGGTCAGCGCCAGACCGGGTTCGGGCGTGAAGTACACGTGCGCGTCCTGTTCGGACACCATGCCGAGCCGCTCCGGCCCCGCCGCGATCCGGATGCCGCTGCCTGGACTGCTGCCGATGTAGTGCGCCTTGAGCTGCAATCGGTGCAGGCCGATCAGGCTGGTCCAGCCATCAGGCTTCAGCAGTTCCTCTCGACGCTGCGCACGCCACTGTTCCTGCGCCGCGAGGAAGTTCGCATCGATTTTTTCCACGGGCCTGCGCGCGGCTTCATCCTGCCCGCATCCGCTGATCGCCAGGATGCCCAGCACGATCAGGGACGCAATCGTGCGCCGGCCCTGTTGCATCATCCCCATGTGATCTCCGCGTCATCCCTGTTGAATGCGTCTTCGATGCGAGCCAGTGGCACGCGCCGGTAAAGGCATTCCAGATCTTCGGACTCCAGCCGTTCCAGATCGCGCAGCAGCGCATTGGCTTCCGGCAACGTCAACGCGCGCGCCGGTGTGCGGAACTGTTGCGCCATCGCGTGCAGGACTGCATCGGTGCCTTCGCTGGCCGCCGCAAGTACGGCGTTGACCAGTGTGATGGGTTCGGCCTCGGCCAGCAGTGCCGGAATGCTGCGCACGCGCAGGCGCGATGCGGGCAGAGGTTCCAGCACGAATCCGAGTCCTGACAGAGCTTCGATTGCCGCATCGAGATCACCCCGCTCGACGCAGTCCATTTCGACCGGCAGCAGCAGCGGCTGCGCGAGCAGGCCGATGCCGGCCTTCGCCGCGTGCAGGCGTTGCGCGCCGAGCGCCCGGTGCACGGCCGGCAGATCGAACATCAGCAATCCGTGCGCATCCTGCGCCAGCAGATAGCGCGCGTGCAGCACGGCCATCGCCTGACCGAGCGGAGGGCCGTCATGCGTGACCACCGGTGCAGGCAGCGTCGCGGCGCTTCCGCCATCACCATAGAGCGCGCCGTAGAACGCGCGCGCTTCTTCCATCCGCACCGCCGGCAAGGCGTGCGTGCCGCCCGTCAGATCGACCGGCATCGCGCGCGCCGCCTGGAAGGCGGCGCGGCTTTCGCCGAGCGCATCGTGCAGCGTGCGCAGCACGAAGTCGTAGATCAGGCGCCCGTCACGGAAGCGCACTTCATGCTTGGCCGGATGCACGTTGACGTCCACGCGCAGCGGATCCAGTTCGAGGAACAATACGTAGGCAGGCTGCCGCCCATGGAACAGCACCTCCTTGTATGCGCTCTTGGCGGCATGACCGATGTTGCGATCACGCACCGATCGCCCGTTGACGTACAGGAACTGCTGATCGCCGCTGTTGCGCGTATAGGCCGGCTGCGCGATCCAGCCATGCAGCCGCAGCCCCGCGCCGGCCTGTTCGATGCGCAGTGCGTGCGACATGAACTGCTCGCCCAGCGCATCGTGCACGCGTGCGGCCGGATCGCCTTCGCTCCGATAGCGGCGCGATGCCTTGCCATCGACGCCGATGCGCAGTTCGATCTCCGGGCGCGCGAGCGCGAGCGAACGCAGCCACTCTTCGATATGCGCAAGCTCGGTGCGTTCGGCGCGCAGGAACTTGCGTCGCGCCGGCACGTTGTAGAACAGGTCGCGCACTTCCACGGTGGTGCCGGGTGCATGCGGCGCGGGCGTAATCGGGTGTGCGCGGCCGCCTTCCACGCGCAACTGCGCGGCGTGCGGATCCTCGCGGCGACGCGAGGTCAGGCAGAAACGGCTCACCGACGCAATGGACGGCAAGGCTTCACCGCGGAAACCCAGCGTCATCACCGCTTCGAGATCCTCGATCGAGGCGATCTTGCTGGTGGCGTGGCGCGACAGCGCCAGCGGCAGTTCGTCGGGGGCGATGCCACCGCCGTCATCGCGGATGCGGATCAGGCGGATGCCGCCTTCCTCCAGATCGATGTCCACGCGCCGAGCACCGGCATCCAGCGCGTTCTCGACCAGTTCCTTGACCACCGACGCCGGCCGCTCGACCACTTCGCCCGCGGCGATCTGGTTGATGAGGGTGTCAGGCAGGGAACGGATCGGCACGGACGAAGGCGGCGTGATGCCGTCGCAAAAAGTCAGCGCTGATGATAGCCGAGCGTCGTGCCGACGCGGATCGCGGACGATCAGGGCGCGCCCGCTGCACCGCCGGCCGCGGCCGAACGCGCTTCGGCTTCGGCCTGCGCGCGCGCGGCGAACAGCGTGCCCGGCGGGGGCTGGCGGGTGAAGTAGGTGTTGACGCCATCGAGCACGGCGCTCGCCACCTTGCGCTGGTAGGACGGATCCTTCAGCCGGGTTTCTTCTTCGGGATTGGAGATGAAGGCGGTTTCGACCAGCATCGACGGCATGTCCGAGGTGCGCAGCACCGCGAAGTTGGCGCGCTCGATGTTCGGCTTGTGGTTGTTGCCCACGCGCTTGAGGCCATCGAGCACGTGGTTGGCCGCATCCTCGGAGGCACGCATGTGGCCGCTCTGGGCCAGATCCAGCAGCACCGAGGACAGCGTGTTGTCGACCCTCGCCAAGGGCACGCCGCCGATCAGGTCGGAGGCGTTTTCCTTGTCGGCGAGCCAGCGTGCACGCTGCGACGAAGCGCCCTTCAACGACAGCACGTAGACCGAGGAACCGCGCGCGGCCCGGTTTTCCGCGGCGTCGGCATGGATGGAGACGAAGATGTCCGCGCCGGCCGCGCGCGCCTTGCGTGCACGCTGGTTGAGCGGGATGAAGACGTCACTGTCGCGCGTCATGTACGCCTTCATGCCGGGCGTGGCGTTGATCTGGCGCGCGAGTTCGCGGCCGATCGCCAGCACGACATTCTTTTCGTAGGTGCCGTTGAGCCCGACCGCGCCCGAATCCTGTCCACCGTGGCCCGGATCGATCGCGACCACCAGCGGGCGCATGCCCGGACGCTGCAGCACTTTGGGCGAGACGGCGGTATCGGCGGATGCGGACGCCGCTTCCGGCGTGGCGGTCGTTGGCGTGGCCGGCTTGCCGGTGGCGACGGTGGACGGAACCCCGGCCGGCGTCACGCCGGTCGCCGACGGCGCGGCCTGCGTTCCCTGCGACGGCGCGACATGCGCAGTGCTCTGACCGTTGAGAATGGCCTGCGGCGAGCGCGCGTCCGGAATGGAAGCCGGTGTGGTCGGCGCGGATTCCGCCGGTGTGCCGGTGGATTTCGGCGGCACGCTTGCCTGCTGCACGACCTGCGCGGTCAACGCCGCGGTCGCCCGAGCGGCGTCAGCCGGATTGGCAGGCGCTGACGAGGCGGCGGTTCCCGATGCGGAGGCCGGCGCGCTCGAGGTGGCCGCCGTCGTGGCCGGACCATCGCCGGGCCATTCGATGACCAGGCGCGAACCCTGCGGCGAAGATTCCACGCGCGGCTTCAGCGCGGTGATGGGTGCGCTCAGGTCGAACACGATGCGCAGCGTGCCCGGCGTCGGCGCGCCGGTGCGGACTGCACTGACCACGCCCTGTCCGCCCGGCAGCTTCAGACCGCGCGCGGCGGTGGACGCCGGCAGGTCGACCACCAGCCGTTCCGGGGCATGCAGCGAAATCGTCTTGAATTCACCGCGACCGTCGAGCTGGATTTCGGCGCGGGTACCGGTGGCGCCGGTCGCCACTTCGACCTTGCTGACCTCGCCCGCCTGGGCCGAGAACACGCACCCGACGCTGGCCGCGAGGGCAAGCAGCGCGAGGGATCGACGACGGTTCGGACGGGGGGCCGGGTACATGCGCCGGATTCAAACACCAACCGGCGGAGAAATCAATACGTTTTCCCTTACGGATCCGTGACCTGCCAGATCTTCCTACACCTGCGGGACAGGTGATCCCTCCAAGTGGCCCATCCGTTCCAGCCGAGCCAGCCAGTCCGCGCCTGAGGCGGTGGCGGCCGTCAGGGCAGCCCTGCGCCCCGCTCCCTCGACCTCGAGTTCGATCAGCAGATCCCGCGGCGGCAGACCGGCGCCGCCGCGCTCGGGCCATTCGATCAGCCAGAGCGTGGCCTGGTCTTCGTCCAGCCCGAGGTAATCCAGTTCGGCGCTGTCGCCTATCCGGTACAGATCCAGATGCCAGGCTTCGCCCTGCGGAATCGGATAGCGCTCCACCAGCGTATAGGTCGGGCTGCGGATCGCGCCGCTCACGCCCAGCGCGCGCAGGCAGGCCCGCGCGAGGGTGGATTTGCCCGCACCCAGATCGCCGTGCAGATGAACGACCGCGCGCGCAGGGCGCGTTTGCGCCAGACGCTGTCCGAGTGCATCGGTGGCGTCGCTGTCGGGCAACGCGAAGGCGATCGTTTTCATGCGGCGATTCTATGCGTTCGTGGTTGCGGTCGCGTCAGGGATTGGCGAACCGGCGCAGCATCGGCATCACATCGGTGGGCAGCAATCCGCGTTCGCCTTCGCGGGCCGCGGCATCGCCGGCGAGCGAATGCATCAAGGCGCCCGCGCACGCGGCATCGAATGCGGACAGTCCCTGCCCGCGCAACGAGGCGATCACGCCGGTCAGTACATCGCCCATGCCGCCCACGGCCATGCCGGGATTGCCTGCGTCGATCACGCAAGGCAGTTGGCCCGGTGCGGCGATCAGCGTGCCCGCGCCTTTCAGCACGATCGCGCACTGGAAGCGATCGGCCAGCGCCAACGCGGCCAGCCGCCGATTGCGCTGCACGTCGCCGGTCTCGATGCCGAGCAATCGCGCTGCTTCACCCGGATGCGGAGTCAGCACGGCCTCCGGCAGCGCGTGCGGTTGCATCGCCAGCAGGTTCAATGCGTCGGCATCGACCACGCATGGCACGCCGCTGCGCAGCGCAAGTTCGAACAGACCGCGCGACCATTCGCCTTGTCCGAGGCCCGGTCCCAGCGCGACCACATCGGTCTGTGCCAACAGCGGTTCGAGTTCATCGCCCGATTCCACTGCGCGCACCATCGCCTCGGGCCTGCGCGAGAGGATCGGCGCGACATGCGCCGCGCGGGTGGCCACGCGCAGCAACCCCGTGCCGGTGCGCAGTGCGGCTTCGGCGCACATCGCGATCGCACCGCCACTGCCGTGATCGCCACCGATGCACAGCACGCGCCCGGACTCGCCCTTGTGCGTATTGAGCCGACGCGGCAGGAGCCAGCGCGGCAGCGCGTCCTGGCGCAGCGCCACGGCCGCGGGCGTCAGCCCTTCCAGCACGTCCACCGCGACCTCCAGATCATCGAAGGCGCATGTGCCGGTGTATTCGAGCGCATCACCGGTGCGCAGCCCGACGTGTTCGGCGAGGAACTGCAGCGTGCGCGTGGCCAGCACCGCCGCGCCCGGCACGCATCCGTGATCGGCATCGACACCGCTGGGCACATCGAGCGAAAACACCGGCACGGTCTGCGCGTTGATCGCTTCGATCAGCCGCGTCGAAGCGGGATCGGGCGCGCGCGACAGGCCGATGCCGAACAAGGCATCCACCACCACGTCGGCCGGCGGCAGGGCGTGATCGAACAGATCGACATGGCCGCCCGCCGCGACGTAGTCGGTGCAGGCGCGCTGCGCCGATTCGGTGCGCGGCACATGATCAGCCAGATGCACCACGCGCACGCGCCGGCCCGATTGCAGCGCCGCGCGCGCCAGCACATAGCCATCACCGCCATTGTTGCCGGGCCCGCAGACCACGACGATCCGTTCCGCGTCGGGCCAGTGCGCCAGCAGATGCCGCCATGCGGCCTGGCCGGCACGCCGCATCAGTTCATGCGGCCCGCCATCGACGCGCTCGCTGGCGCGTGCGTCAATCTCGCGGGCGGCGGCCGAATCGTAGAGAGGAAAGCTGCCAGACATGGGCCGGATTCTATACTTGCCGCATGTCCCAGGCCGCCCCGTCGCCGCTCGTACCGGATCCGCATGCGCTCGCAGCGCGGGTGCGTGCATTGGCGACGGAATTCGGCTTCCAGCGCTGCGGCATCGCCGGCATCGAACTGGGCGAAGACGAGCAGCACCTGCGCGACTGGCTCCAGCAGGGCCTGTATGGCTCGATGGCGTGGATGGCCCATCACGGTGACAAGCGCAGCCGCCCGCAGGAGCTGATTCCCGGCACCCTGCGGGTGATTTCGGTGGGGCTGGATTATGGTCGCGACGATGGCGAAGAAGCCTGGCGGACGCTGGCCGATGGCCGTCGCGCCTACGTGGCGCGCTATGCGCTGGGCCGCGACTACCACAAGCTGATGCGGCACCGCTTGCAGAAGCTCGCCGAACGGCTGCAACAGGAAATCGGCGCATTCGGCCATCGCGTGTTCGTCGACTCGGCGCCGGTGCTCGAACGCGCGCTCGCACGCAATGCGGGTTTGGGCTGGATCGGCAAGCACACCTGCCTCATCGACAAGGACGGCGGCTCGTGGTTCTTCCTCGGCGAAATCTACGTCGATCTTCCGCTGCCGATCGATCCGCCGGCCAGCTTCCATTGCGGCACCTGCGTGCGCTGCATCGAGATCTGTCCCACGCAGGCGATCACCTCGCCGCATCGCCTGGACGCACGGCGCTGCATCTCCTATCTGACGATCGAACACCAAGGCGCGATTCCGGAAGACATGCGGCCGCTGATCGGCAACCGCATTTTCGGCTGCGATGACTGCCAGCTCATCTGTCCCTGGAACAAATTCGCGCGCCGTACCGACGAGCCGGATTTCCGCGCGCGCAACGATCTCGACGTGGCGACACTGCCGCAATTGTTCGCGTGGACCGAGCAGGAATTCCTGCAGCGCACGGAGGGCTCGGCGATTCGCCGCAGCGGCTACGAAAGCTGGCTGCGCAACATCGCCGTCGCGCTCGGCAATGCGCCCACCGGCGACGAGATCCTCGAAGCCCTGGCATCACGACGCGATGATCCGTCCCCGGTCGTGCGCGAGCACGTGGCGTGGGCGCTGGCGCGCCATGCGGAGAGAATCGCGCGCGGCTGAAGCCGCGCTGCGTCGAAGTCTTCAGCCCTTGCGGCTGCGCAGTTCTTCCAGCAGCACGCGCGTCACCGGATCGCTGGCCTGCGCCTGGCCCTTCAATGCGGGCAGCAATCCATTGGCGAGCTGCTTGCCGAGTTCGACGCCGAACTGATCGAAGGCGTTGACGCCCCAAAGCACCGATTGCGCGTAGACGCTGTGTTCGTACATCGCGATCAACGCGCCCAGCGATTGCGGAGTCAGTGCATCCAGCAGCATCAGTGTGCTCGGGCGACTGCCGGCGTACGCGCGGTGCGGATCGTCGCTGCCTTGTCCGTTCGCGAGCGCTTCGGTCTGCGCGAGCAGGTTGGACATCAGCGCCAGATGGTTTTCCGCATACGGATCATCGTTGCGGATGGTGCCGACGAAATCCAGCGGCACGATGCCGGTGCCCTGATGCAGTGCCTGGAAGAAACTGTGCTGCACGTCCGTGCCCGCCCCGCCCCACCAGACAGGCACCGTATCCACGCCGACCGGCTGGCCGGCCAGCGTCACCGACTTGCCGAGGCTTTCCATCACCAGTTGTTGCAGGTACGCCGGCAGCAGCGCCAGGCGCTGGTCGTAGGTCATCACACCGTGCGCGGCGTGGCCGAGCGCGTTGCGGTTCCAGATCGCGGTGAGCGCGTGGCGGATCGCGATGTTGTCTTCGATCGGCGCATTCAACACGTGCGCATCGAAATCGGAGGCGCCGGCCAGCAGGTGTTCGAAGCGATCGAAGCCGATCGCCAGCGCGATCGGCAATCCCACCGCCGACCACAGCGAATAGCGGCCACCCACCCAGTCCCACATCGGCAGCACGCACTCGGGCGCGATCGCAAAGCTCGATGCGGCGCGCTCGGGATTGGCGCTGACCGCGTACAGGCGTTCGCTGCCGCCCAGCCAGTCGCGCAGGATGCCGCCGTTGAGCAGGGTCTCCTGGGTGCCGAACGTCTTGGAGATCAGGATGGCCGCGGTGCGGGCCGGATCCAGCGGCGCCAGCACGCGTTGCGCAGCGGCGCCATCGACGTTGGACAGGAAGTGCAGGCGGAACCGGCCCGGCAGCGGGCCGCGCAATGCGTCCACGATCAAGCGCGGGCCCAGGTCCGAACCCCCGATGCCGACGCTGACGATATCGGTGACATCGCTGCCTTCGAGGTGCTGGATCAAGGCCGCCATGCGTCCGCGCACCGCGCTGGCGGTGGCGTAGGCCTCGCGCGCGATCGCTGCGCCGGAATGATTGCCGCGCAGTGCGGTGTGCAATGCGGCGCGTCCTTCGGTGACGTTGACCTGTTCGCCATCGAACAGCCGTGCGTAGGCGGCTTTCAGTCCACGCTGCCCGGCCAGCGCATGCAGCGCGGCCAGTGCCTCGCGGTCATAGGCCTGGCGCGCGAAATTGAAATACAGCGGGCCGTGACGCAGGGCGAAATCGCGTGCCCGTGCAGGATCCTGCGCCAGCAGCGCCGGCAGGGATTGCCCGCGCAGGCGCGCGGCGTGGGACTGCAATGCGTCAAAACCCGGGGCTGTACTCATGCGGCCTGCTTGGGAATGGTGTGGTTGGTGTGGGTGATGCGGTTGTTCGCATCGACGTAGATCAGCTTCGGCTGGAACGCATCGGCTTCTTCTTCGCTCATGCCGGCGAAGGCCGCGATGATGATCAGATCGCCGATCTGCACGTGGCGCGCGGCGCCGCCGTTGAGCGAAATGATGCCGCTGCCTTCATCGGCACGGATCGCATAGGTGGAAAAACGCGCACCGTTGGTGACGTCCCAGATGTGCACCTGTTCGAACTCGCGGATGCCGCTGGCGTCCAGCAGCAGGCCGTCGATCGCGATCGAGCCTTCGTAGTTCAGTTCGGCATGGGTGACGGTGGCGCGATGGATCTTGGTCTTGAGCAGGCTGAGGTGCATGGGGCGGGCGCAGTGCGTTGAAGGAGGGAGTGTATGGCGAAACGGTGGAAAGCGGAGCAATGCACGGCATCGGCGCGATGCCTGCGCTCCGTCTTCACCACTCGAGGTTGTCGATCAGGCGCGTCCTGCCCAGTCGCGCGGCGATGAGCGCCACGCGCACGCCGGGTTCGCCGTCAACCGGTTCGGACAGATCCGGCCGGCGCACCACGCTGTAGTCGACCGCAAAGCCGGCCTCGGCCAGTTCGCGCGCGGCGGCGGCCTCGACGTCATTGCGCCGCTGGCCTGCGAGCGTGGCATCGCGCATCCGGATCAATGCGCGGCGGATCCCGGCGGCGCGGGGGCGTTCGTCGGCGGACAGATATTGATTGCGCGAACTCATCGCCAGGCCGTCGGCCTCGCGCACGATGCTGCCGGCCAGGATTTCGATCGGGAACGCGAGATCGGCCACCATCTGCCGGATCACCGCCAATTGCTGGTAATCCTTCTTGCCGAACGCGGCCACGTCTGGCTGCACCTGGTTGAACAGCCGCGTGACCACCGTGCACACGCCATCGAAATGCCCCGGTCGGTGCGCGCCCTCGAGCAGGCTGCTCACGCCGGGCACGTGCACGTTGGCGGCCAGTTCGACCCCGAACGGATACATCGACTCCACCGTCGGCAGCCACAGCACGTCGCAGCCGGCGCCTTCCAGGCCGGTCATGTCGGCCTCGGGCGTGCGCGGGTAGCGGGTGAAATCCTCGTTGGGCCCGAATTGCGTGGGATTGACGAAGACGCTGGACACCACGCGATCAGCGTATTGCCGCGCCAGCATCACCAGCGAGTAGTGGCCGGCGTGCAGATTGCCCATCGTCGGCACCAGCGCCACGCGCAGGCCTTCGCGCTTCCATTGCCGCACGCGCGCGCGCAGATCGTCCAGTTCGGTGATGGTTTCGAGCATCAGGGTTCCGTGCAGCGCCGCGGCGCGTGATCAGTAGGAATGGCTGGCGTCGGGAAAACTGCCCTCGCGCACGGCCTGCGCATACGCGCGCACCGCGCCGGCGATGGAGCCGCCTTCGGCGAGGAAATCCTTGACGAACTTCGGCCGGCGATGGCCGCTGTCCATGCCGAGGAAATCATGCTGCACCAGCACCTGCCCGTCGCAGCCCGGACCGGCACCGATGCCGATGGTGGGAATGGCCAGATCCCGCGAGACCTGCGAGGCAAGCGCCGAAGGCACGCATTCCAGCACCAGCAGCGAAGCGCCGGCTTCGGCCACGGCGCGCGCATCGGCGCGCAGTTGCGCCGCGGCGGCTTCATCGCGGCCCTGCACCTTGTAACCGCCGAACTTCAGCACCGACTGCGGCGTCAGGCCCAGGTGCGCGCAGACCGGAATGTCACGCCCGGTGAGGAACCGGATGACATCCAGCTTGTGGCCGGCGCCTTCGAGCTTGACCATTTCCGCTCCCGCCTGCAGCAGCGCGACCGCCGCATCCAGCGCGCGTTCGGGCGTGGCATCGGACTGGAACGGCAGGTCCGACACCAGCAGCGCGCGTTTCAGGCCGCGGCTCACCGCGCCGGTGTGGTAGACCATGTCCGCCAGCGACACCGGCAGCGTCGAATCGTGGCCCAGCACCACCATGCCGAGCGAATCGCCGACCAGGATCAGATCCGCGCCGTTGGCATCGAACACCCGGCCGAAGGTCGCGTCGTAGGCGGTCAACATGACCAGCTTCCGCCCCTCGCGCTTGGCCTCGGCCAGGGCGGGAACGGTCCAGGGTTTGCTGTCGGCGTGCGTGCTCATGGGAATGCATTATCCGCTCATAGCGGGCGGATATTCGACCGATCGAGCGCGGACACAGCATCCCGTGCCTGGCCCCGGCCCGGGATCACGGCGTCGGGCGCCACCTCGATTAACGGCACCAGGGCGAAGGCGCGCTCGTGCAGGCGCGGATGCGGCACCTGCAGGCCTTCGATGTCGATGGTTCGATCGCCGTAGAGCAGCAGATCCAGATCCAGCGTGCGCGGCCCCCAGCGCTGCTCACGACTGCGATCGCGCCCGAATGCGCGCTCGATGCCGAGCAATGCGTCCAGCAGCGCCGGCGCGGGCAGCGAGGTGCGCACGAGCGCCACCGCGTTGATGAAATCCGGTTGCGCCTGGTTGCCCCATGCGGGGGTGCGATACAGGCGCGAGACCCGGATCAGTTGCGTCTGCTGCACCTGCGCCAGCCGTTGCGCGGCGGCCGTGAGCGTCGCGGCCGCATCGCCCAGGTTGCCACCCAGGCCGATGCAGGCGAGCACGGAGGCGCTCATTCCTGCGAGGCGGAACCGCTGCGACGACGGCGACGGCGACGGCGCTTGCCGGGCACCGCGCCCTCTTCGCCATCCAGATGCGGCGTCAGCGACACCGCCAGTGCTTCGGGCGACTGCGCCTGCGCTTCCCGCCAGAACGCGACATCCTCTGCGTGCTCGCTGGACGCGGCCATGCGCAGCACGAGGAAATCGAACGCCGCGCGGAAGCGCGGGTGCGTCAACAGGCGCAGCACGCGCTTGCGATGGCGTTGCGAGAAGCGCGATTGCAGCAGCCAGATTTCCTGCATCGGCAGCGAGAAGCGGCGCGGCAGCGCGACGGTGTTGAGCTGGTGCAGGGTGACCCGATCGGCCGCACGGCGCTGCGCTTCTTCGGCGTGCACGCCTTCGGCCTGCAGGGCCATCAGCGATCGGCAATAGGCCGGCCACAGCAACAGCGCGAACAGGAAAGCAGGCGACACCGGCTCGTCATGGGCCACGCGCCGGTCGGTGCCGGCCAGACCTTCCAGCACCATGCGCCGCAACGCCCCGCTGCGATTGGATTTCAGCGCGGCGGCCGATTCGGGCAACAGCGCGGGCAACAGGCCGAAGCGCTCCAGCCCTTCGAAACTCGCGACCGCATGCCCGGACAGGAACAGCTTGAGGATTTCCTCGAACAACCGCGCCGGCGCGGCATCGGCCAGCAATGGCGCCAGGCGTGCAATCGGTTCGGCGGTGCCGGCTTCGATCTGGAAATCCAGCTTGGCGGCCAAGCGAACCGCGCGCAGCATGCGCACCGGATCCTCGCGATAGCGCTGTTCGGGATCACCGATCAACTTGAGCTGGCGCGCCTGCACGTCCTCGAAGCCGCCGGTGTAGTCGCGCACCGAGAAGTCCTCGATCGCGTAGTACAGCGCGTTGGCGGTGAAGTCGCGGCGGACGGCGTCGTCCTCGATGCTGCCGTACACGTTGTCGCGCACGAGCCGGCCGTTCTCCATTTCGCGATCGCCGCTGCCATCGTCACTGTTGGCGCGGAAGGTGGCGACCTCGATGATCTCGCTGCCGAACACCACGTGCGCCAGGCGGAAGCGCCGTCCAATCAGCCGGCAGTTGCGGAACAACTGCTTGACCTGCTCGGGCGTGGCGTCGGTGGCGACGTCGAAATCCTTCGGATGGCCGCCCACCAGCAGATCGCGCACGGCGCCGCCGACCAGATAGCTGGCAAAGCCGGCATCGCGCAGGCGATACAGCACGCGCAACGCGTTGGGGCTGATCTCCTTGCGCGAAATCGGATGCTGATCGCGGGGAATGATGCGCAGAGCGGTATTCGGGGTAATGGTGGCCATTCCGTCTGGGGAGTGTTCGCCATGGCGGCGATTGCCGGCCGCCACGGTGGCCGCATATACTAATGCGCTTCGCCGGATTCACCCAAACGCTCCCTTCGTCTAGTGGTTAGGACGTGGCCCTCTCAAGGCTAAAACAGGGGTTCGAGTCCCCTAGGGAGCGCCACGGCGAACCATCCCAGGACGCCGGCCGTGAAGGCCGGCGTTCTCGTTTCGGTCCATGCGGCGCGGTCTTCACATGCGCGGCAGATCGAACACCAGCACCTCGGCCGCACGCCCGCCGCTGACGCTGATCAGCGGTTCGCCTTCGTAAAGCAGCGCATCGCCGGCCGCGAGCGCATGACCGTTGACGCTGATCTCGCCACGCGCCACGTGCACGTAGCCCAGCCGCCCTTCGGCCAATCGCAGTTCGGCCTTCTCATCGCCATCGAACAGGCCGGCATACAGCCGCGCATCCTGGTGGATGCTGACCGATCCATCGCCACCGTCGGGACTGGCGACCAGGCGCAGGCGGCCCTGTTTTTCAGCGGCGGAGAACTTCTTCTCTTCGTACGACGGCGCCACGCCCTGGCGATCGGGGATGATCCAGATCTGAAGGAAATGCGTCGTGCCGGACTGGCTGTAGTTGAACTCCGAATGCAGCACGCCGGTGCCCGCACTCATGCGCTGCACATCGCCGGGCACGATGCTCGAGGTGTTGCCCATCGAATCCTTGTGGCCGAGCGCGCCTTCCAGCACGTAGCTGATGATCTCCATGTCGCGGTGGCCGTGCTCGCCGAAACCGCGACCGGCGGCGACGCGATCCTCGTTGATGACGCGCAGCGGACCCCAATGGACATGGCGATCATCGTGGTAGCCGGCGAAGGAGAAGCTGTGCCAGGAATCGAGCCAACCGTGGTCGGCATGGCCGCGTTCGGCAGCGGGGCGCAGGGTGATCATGTGGACCTCCGTGGAATGTGGCGGCAAGCATGCGCCGTTGCGACAATGGAATAAATCAAGTAAAACTCAATTGGTTGTTCCAACCATGGAACTATTCCCTGCTATCCCGGTTCATCGCGGACGAACCGCCGCTCGAAGCCAGGCGCACACGGCCTGCGCGGTCGAAGCCGACCTGCGACGTCCGGACGCAGCATGACGTGCCCACGTGATGCCCGTGTCGGCGACGCGTTGGATTAAACTTGCCGGGTTTTCCTGCAATAGAACGAACCAATGCCCTTCGTCGTCACCGAGAACTGCATCAAGTGCAAATACACCGACTGCGTGGAAGTCTGCCCGGTCGACTGCTTCCATGAAGGTCCGAACTTCCTGGTGATCGATCCCGACGAGTGCATCGATTGCACGCTGTGCGAACCGGAGTGTCCGATCAACGCGATCTATCCGGAGGACGATGTGCCCGCCGGACAGGAAAATTACGTCGCGCTCAATGCCGAGCTGTCGCGCGCCTGGCCGGTCATCACGGTGCGCAAGGATCCGCTGCCCGACGCGAAGGAATGGGAAGGCAAGCCGGGCAAGCTGCCGCTGCTGGAACGGTGACGGGCCGATTGGGCGGATGATGCAAGGAAAAAGGCGCCTCGCGGCGCCTTTTTCGTGTCTCGGGACCGGTGCGGATTACATGCCGCCGAGCTTGCCCTTCAGCGCGGCGATGAGCTTGGCCGGCGCTTCGCCGCTGGCCGGCAGGCCGCGCGGATCCACGGCGGAGATGTTCGCATCGACACCGGCGGCCGCCACGCGCACCAGGAAGTTGCTGCCTTCGTAGGAAACGTCGTAGCTGCCCAGCAACTGCGCGCGCGTGACGATGGTCAGGCCTTCGATGCCGGCCAGTGCATCGCCGACCTTGGTGAAGGCGTCAT
The DNA here is from genome assembly GCA_023390905.1 of Pseudomonadota bacterium. GTDB lineage: Bacteria > Pseudomonadota > Gammaproteobacteria > Xanthomonadales > Xanthomonadaceae > Pseudoxanthomonas_A. Next base: position 57,604 of record JAEWBY010000007.1, read on the forward strand.
CGCGGCTGCCGGGAATGTTGAAGCTGGTGGCCGAGGCGGTGGGCGAAGGGTTCTGCGCGCGCACCTGCGAGGCGGTGTTGGGCAACTGCATCGCACCGGCGGTGCTGGGCAGGTTCAGATCCGGCGGCACTTCCAGCGGGCGCATTTCCGGGCTCAGCGCGTAGTCGCCCTTGGCGTCCTTCTTGCTGAACCACTTGCAGCCCGACAGGCCGGCCACGGAAACGGCCAGCAGCGCGAGGGCGAGCGGACGCGAGAGCGAGGGGGACAAACGCATGAAGCTTCTCCTGGGTTCAGGCCGCCACTGTCTGGCGGCTGGTGTGTTCTTCGAGTTGCCGGACCTGTTCGGCCAGGCGATCAGCGGTGAGGTGGTGCGGTTCTGACAATTCCACCAGCGGCAATCGCAGCCCGCGGCCGATGTCCTGGCGCTGCAGCAGCGCCTTGATCGGAATCGGATTGGATTCGATGCCGAGGAATCCGTAGATCTCGTGCAACCGCGCATCCAGCGACGCGACCGCGGCGGCATCGCCGGCACGCGCACGATCGCACAAGCGGCGGAAGGTATGCGGCAAGGCATTGGAGCCCACCGAAATGAGCCCGTCGGCGCCGGCCAGCATCGCGCGGCCAGCGGTCGGATCATCGCCGCTGAGGATCACGAAATCCTCGCGGCGCAGCGCCAGCAGCGCGGCCATGCGTTCGGGCTCCGGACGCGCTTCCTTGATGCCGATGATGTGCGGGTGCGGCGCCAGTTGCGCCACCGTTTCCGGCAACAGATCGCAGCCGGTGCGGCCGGGCACGTTGTACAGCACGATCGGCACCCCGCCCTGCTCGGCCACCGCGCGGTAGTGTGCGATCAGGCCGGCCTGGGTCGGCCGTACATAAGGCGGCGTGACGACCAGCGCGTAGTCGGCGCCGGCCGATTGGGCCAGGCGCGTCTGCGTGATGGTGCGCGCGGTGTTCATCTGCCCCGTGCCGGCGAGCACCGGAATGCGACCGCCGATGGTCTCCACGGCGATGCGCAGGATGCGCTCGTACTCGTCATCGGACAGCGCCGCCGCCTCGCCGGTCGAACCGGCCACGACCACGCCCTGCGTACCGCCGGCCAACTGCTGTTTGAGCAGCCGGCGCCAGGCGTCGAGGTCGAGTTCGCCCGCCGCGTTGAACGGCGTGATCAGTGCGGTGATGCTGCCGGAGAGAGCCAAGCGCTGCCTTCTGGATGGGGATTCGCGCGGCATCCGCGCCGTGTGATGTTACTTGCGGCGCGAAAGCGCGGGCAAGTATGCTGGAACCCATGTCCGGGGCCTTCCCGGCCGCCATTCAGACTCACCGCCTTGCCGGAAGCCGCTTTGACCGATCCCACGCCCCGGCCGTCGCCGAACGAAAACCACCTCCTGATCAACGCCTATACGACGCATCCGGAGTCGCCGCTGCTGTCGGTGACGCGCCGCATCGCCGACAGCGGTTGCAATCTGGTGGACGCACGGCTCTCGACGGTCGGTCGCGATGTGTCGGTCACCGCGCTGGCGACGGGTTCGTGGGATTCGGTCGCCAAGCTCGAAGCGATGATGACCCGGCTCGAACGCGAGGAGGGCCTCAAGCTGGTCTGGTACCGCACCGGCCCGAAGGTCGTGCAGTCCAACCTGCTGCCGTACATCGTGGAAGTGATCGCCGCCGACAAGCCGGGCATCCTGTTCCAGCTGGCGGATTTCTTCGATCGGCAGGGCATCACCATCGAGAACCTGCAGAGCACGCGCTACCGCGCGATGCAGACCGGCGCGGAAATGTTCTCCGCGCAGGTCACCATCGGGGTTCCCGCCAACATGCACATCGCGGCGCTGCGCGATGATTTCCTCGAATTCTGCGACCATCTGAACCTGGACGCGATCATGGATCCGATGAAGTTCTGAAGATGACGGCGCACGCAGGCCAACCGCTTACGAAAGCCACGCTCCAACTGCCGCTGGCGCTGTCCGGCGCCGCCGCCGCCACCCTCGCCGACTTCGCCGGCCAATGGCTGGTGCTGTATTTCTATCCGAAGGACAGCACGCCGGGCTGCACCACCGAAGGTCTGGATTTCAACGCGCTGCTGCCCGCCTTCGGCCGATTGAATGCCACGGTCCTGGGCGTATCGCGCGATTCGGTCCGCTCGCACGACAACTTTTGCGCCAGACAGGGGTTCGGCTTCCGGCTGATCAGCGATGCCGACGAAGCGCTGTGCAGGGCGTTCGATGTCATCCACGAAAAGAACATGTACGGCCGCAAGGTGCTGGGCGTGGTCCGCAGCACCTTCCTCATCACGCCCGATGGCCGCATTGCGCAGGAATGGCGCGGCGTGAAGGCGCCCGGTCATGCGCAGGCCGTGCTGGACGCACTGAAGGCGCTGCAGGCCCGGTGATCGAATCGCGTTCCCCTTTCTCCACCATCCCGAGTCGCGGCGGGTGTGGTGGTTCGCGCTGTGCGTCTTCCGCGACGCGTGTTCACACATCTTCCTCACGAGGTTTGCCTGAATGACCCGAAGCAAGCGCATCTATGTGTTGGACACCAACGTGCTCATGCACGACCCGACGGCGTTGTTCAAGTTCGAGGAGCACGACGTCTTCCTGCCGATGCAGGTCATCGAGGAACTGGACAATGCCAAGAAGGGCACCTCCGAAGTCAGCCGCAATGCACGCCAGGTCAGCCGGTTCCTCAACGAGCTGATCGTCGGCGCCGGCAGCGACGGCATCCACCACGGCATCACGCTGACCCATCCGCAGGGCCTGCAGCTCAAGGCGCAGGGCCAGATCGGGCGCTTGTATTTCCAGCTCAAGCCGATCGAGCCGGGCCGCACGTTCGGCACCGTGGCGCCGGACAACAAGATTCTCGCGGCGGTGCTCGGGCTGCGCGAGGATCACCCGGACGTGCCCGTGATCCTGGTGTCCAAGGACATCAACCTGCGCATCAAGGCCTCGATCAGCGGCATCACCGCCGAGGACTATGAAAACGATCGCGCGCTCGACGATTTCAGCCTGCTCTATACCGGAGCGACGGAACTGTCGGAGGATTTCTGGCACAAGCACAACGCCGATCTGCGGAGCTGGAGCGACAAGGGCCGCACCAGTTACGAAGTGACGCTGGCCGAGGACGAAGACTGGTATCCGAACCAGTACCTCTATCTGCCGGGCGATGATGAAGTGGAACTGCGCGTGGTGAAGGTCTCGCCGGATCGCCGCGCCACGCTGACCATCGTCGATGATTTCCGCAGCGGCCAGCATGCGGTATGGGGCATCGCCGCGCGCAACCGCGAACAGAATTTCGCGCTCAACGCACTGATGGATCCGGAGATTGATTTCGTCACCCTGCTCGGCACCGCCGGCACCGGCAAGACGCTGCTCGCGCTGGCCGCCGGTCTGGCGCAGACGATGGACCAGCAGCGCTACCGCGAGATCATCATGACCCGCGCGACCGTGAGCGTGGGCGAGGACATCGGTTTCCTGCCCGGCACCGAAGAGGAAAAGATGACGCCGTGGATGGGCGCGCTGACCGACAACCTCGAAGTGCTGACGCACAACCAGGAAGGCGGCGCATGGGGTCGCGCGGCGACCAACGATCTGCTCGCCAGCCGCATCAAGATCCGCTCGATGAACTTCATGCGCGGACGCACCTTTCTCAGCCGCTACCTGATCCTGGACGAAGCGCAGAACCTGACGCCCAAACAGATGAAGACGCTGATCACCCGCGCCGGCCCGGGCACCAAGATTGTCTGCCTCGGCAACGTCGAACAGATCGACACGCCATACCTGACCGAAACGACCTCCGGCCTGACCTATGCGGTGGATCGCTTCAAGGGCTGGGCCCACAGCGCGCACATCACGCTGCGGCGCGGCGAGCGTTCGCGTCTGGCGGATTATGCGTCGGAGGTTCTCTGAGTGATCGACCGCGCCGCATGGCGCGGTCTGCCTTCCATCTGCCATGGACACTCCTTGCGCTCCCACCGCCCACGCACTGGCCGATCACCGCGCGGCCGGCGTGCAATGGTTGCGCACGCTGCTTTTCGTGCCGGTTGTCTTCATGGCCTGCACTCTTGTTCTCCACTTCGCGACCCTGCCGTTCTGGCATGAGTGGCTGCGCCCGGCTGCGGAGTACCAGGGCATGCAACTTCGGGCACTGGGCCACGTCATATGGATCGGTGCAGGCGCGCTGGTCTATGGCGGGTTCGCCAGCGGCGTACGTGGCCGCACGTGGACCCATTTGACCGGCCTTTATCTACTGGTGAAGTCGGTCGACATTGCAATCGGGGTGCTGGGAGGGAGATTCGATCCAATGGTCGACCTGGGTCTTCTGGCGTTCGCGAGGGATGCAGCCCCGATGCTGGTGGCTGGAATATTCGCCGCGCGATCGCGCGGGCCCTCGGAAGCGCGTTGAGCCGTGGGCATGCATCTCCCCCGCTGGGTCTGGATCGGCGCGATCGCATTGGCGTGCGTGGCGGGCATGGTCAACGTGGTCGGCTTTCTCGGCTTCGAACACCAGGCCATCACGCACCTGACCGGCACGACGACGCTGCTGGGCGCAGCGCTCGCCGAAGGCAACGGACGCGCGATCGCGCATCTGTGGGGCATGCTGATCGCGTTCAGTGCCGGCGCGATGCTGAGCGGCCTGATCATCCAGGATCAGACGCTGAAGCTGGGCCGCCGCTATGGCGTGGCGCTGGCGATCGAAGCAGTGCTGTTGATCGCGGCGGTTCCGCTGTTCGAGCAACGCGTGATCATCGGCGCGCTGCTCGCCGCCATGGCCTGCGGATTGCAGAATGCAATGGTGACGACCTACAGCGGTGCGATCGTGCGCACCACGCACCTGAGCGGCATGTTCACCGATCTGGGCATCGGCCTGGGCCATCTGCTGCGCGGCAAACCATTGCCGGTGCGGCGCTTGACCCTGAGCGGGCTGATCATCAGCGGCTTCCTGGGCGGAGGCGTGCTGGGTGCGCTGCTGTTCCATCGCTTCGGCTATGCCGCGCTGTATGCGCCTGCGCTGTTGACCGGGGCGACCGGGCTGGGCCATCTGATCTATCGGCAGTGGTCGCGGTATCGCACCGGCGAGAGCTGATCCGGCAGCGCGCGCGGCCGGTGGCACAATACCGGCATGAACCCTCCCGACGTCGTTTCCGCGCTCACCATTGCTGGCTCCGATTCCGGCGGCGGCGCGGGCATCCAGGCCGATCTGAAAACCTTCGCGGCGCATCGCGTCCATGGGCTGTCGGCGATTGCCGCACTGACCGCGCAACACACGCGCGGCGTCACCGCCGTGCACGTGCCGCCGATGGAATTCCTGCGCGCGCAGCTCGATGCCTGCTTCGATGATTTCGCCATCGCCGCGGTCAAGCTCGGCATGCTCGCCAATGCAACGGTGATCGATACCGTTGCGCAGGCGCTGCAATCGCGCGCGCCCGGCATCATCGTGCTGGATCCGGTGATGGTGGCCACCAGCGGCGCCAAGCTGCTCGAAGACAGTGCGCTGGAGGGCCTGCGGCGTCGCCTGCTGCCGATGGCAAGCGTGATCACGCCCAACCTGCCCGAGGCCGAACTGCTGCTCGGCGAGCGCATCGAAACACTCGATGGCATGCGCCGCGCCACGCGGGCGCTGCTGGCGCTGGGCGCGCGCGCGGTATTCCTCAAGGGCGGGCATCTGCCCGGCGATGGCGACGTGATCGATCTCTATGCCGACGCCGACGGCCTGCGCGAGATTTCCCATCCGCGCCTGCAGGTGGATGCGCATGGCACCGGATGCACGCTGGCTTCGGCCATCGCCGCACAGACCTGCCTGGGACGCTCGCTGCCCGATGCGTGTTTTGCGGCGTCCGACTACGTGCATCGTGCACTGGCCGGCGGCTGCCATCCCGGCCGCAGCGACGTGTTGGTGCTGGATCACTTCGGCGCGGCGCCGCCTGCATGAGCATCACGGCCATCGACACGCCCGTGCAGACCGGCGACGGGCACCGCTACACGGTGATCAGCCGCATGCCCGCGCAGGCCAAGGCGCATCTGCTGTGGATCCCGGCGCTCGGCGTGGCGGCGCGGCATTACCTTCCCTTCGCCGAAGCGCTGGCCGCGCGTGGAATCGCGGTGCATCTGCACGAGTGGCGCGGCAACGGCAGCAGTTCGCTGCGCGCCAATCGCGCCAGCGATTGGGGCTACCGGGAACTGCTGACGCAGGATCTGCCTGCCACGCATGGCATCGTGCGCGAGCATGCTTCCGGTTCGGCGTTGATCATCGGGGGCCACAGCCTGGGCGGCCAGATCGCCGGCTGTTATCTCGGCCTGCATCCGGACGCATTCCCGCGGTTGTGGCTCGTGGCGAGCGGCACGCCCTACTGGCGCACGTTTCCGCGCCCGCTGCGATGGACGCTGCCGTGGTTCTATCAGTTCGCGATCTGGATCGCACGGCGTCGCGGCGCCCTGCCCGGCCGGCAGCTCGGCTTCGGCGGGGAAGAAGCGCGCAGCCTGATTCGCGACTGGGCGAGCGTGGGCCTCGGTGGTCATTACGCTGCCGCGGGAATGAGCGAGGATCTCGATGCCGCGATGGCGCGCGCGCAACCGCGCCTTTACGGCGTGCTGTTCAAGCGCGATTGGCTGGCGCCGCAGGCATCACTTGCCGGACTGATCGCCAAGTTCCCGCAGGCCCGCAGCCAGGTGGCATTGCTGGATGCGCCGGCGCTGGGCGCACGCGCCGACCATTTCGCCTGGATGAAACGGCCCGACGCGGTCGCCAAGCTGCTGTGCGATTCGCTGGGGCGTTGATCCAGCGCGACACGGCGCATGCCCCGCCATGTCAGGGAGTGCCGCCTTCGCGCTTGCCCACCACGATGCAGTCCCGTCCCTTGCGCTTGGCCTCGTACAGGCCCTGATCGGCGGTGTCGATCCAGTCGCCGATGGTCTGCATGCCGGGTTCGACCTCCGCCATGCCGATGCTCACCGTGCAGCGCAGCCCGTCGCGGGTGAATGCGTAGGCCGCGACCTGGCGGCGCAGGCGTTCGGCGGCGAGGATGGCTTCTTCCCAGTGGGTGTCGGGCATGACGATGCCGAATTCGTCACCGCCGTAGCGGCCCCCGGTGTCGGTGTCGCGCAGGCAGACTTTCATCAGCCGCGCGAATTCCTCCACCACCGCATCACCGACGGTATGCCCGCGGGTGTCGTTGATCTGCTTGAAGCGATCGATATCGATCAGCACCAGCACGGCCGGCCGGCGATACCGCTGGAAGCGGCGCAGTTCGCTCGATACCGCATACAGCCATTGCTGGCGGTTCATCAGGCCGGTGGCGGCGTCGAAGCGCGCCATCTTCTCCAGCCGTTCCTTGTGGCGCTGCGCCTTGCGCGAAATGGAATGGGTGGCAAAGCCGATCGCCATCGGATAGATCACCAGGAACGGCAGGCACGCCAGCATCACCTGCTGACTGGTGCGCGGCTCGAACGCGAAGCCCCAGGCCGCGCTGGAGGCCAGGCAGGTCAGCACCATCGCGCCGAACGTGCGCGCACCGAAACGCGGGCCGCCGATGATGATCTTGTCCATCGTCAGCATGACCATCAGCAACAGACTGGGCAGCGCGTCGAAATGCATCGCGGCGATCCAGAATCCGCCCATCGCCGCATCGAAGGTCAGGTTGCGGAATTCATCCTCGACCGGGTGCAGGCTGCGACTGACGAGCCAGTAGGCCAGATGCGGCCACACCAGTCCGTTGAACAGCAGCAGGCCCCACAGATCCGGGCCCTCGCGGTGCTCCACCAGCACCGCCGCCACGCAGAGCATGCCCAGCCCGAGCCCGAGGGTGCGCATGCGATAGGTGCGATAACCGGCGCGTGTCCGGTGGGTGTGGTCGCTGCGTTGGGCTTTGTCGAAGGGCAAGGAAGCGTTCGCGTGCACGTTCCTGTGATTCTCGTGCAAAGCCTGTGCCAGCGTAAAGGCGGGTTGGGCGGGAGACGGGAGCGGGTAGCCGCAGACGGTAGACGGGAGACCTGAAGCGGACAGACGCTCCCTTCTCACGTCTCCCTTCTTGCGTCTCCCTTCTCCCCGCCCGACCGCGTCAGGCCAACTGGTAGCCCTGGGGGTTCATCGATTGCCAGCGCCAGGCGTCCTCGCACATGGCTTCGACATCGCGCTGGGCGCGCCAGCCGAGCAGGCGCTGGGCCAGGCCGGCATCGGCATAGACTTCGGCCACGTCGCCGCTGCGGCGATCGACGATGTCGTAGGGAATCTCGCGTCCGCTGGCACGGGCGAAGGCGTTCACCAGTTCCAGCACGCTGATGCCACGGCCGGTGCCGAGGTTGAGGGTCAGGTTGCCATGTCCATTGCCGAGGCAGTCCAGCGCATCGGCATGGGCGCGCGCCAGATCGACCACGTGGATGTAATCGCGCACGCCGGTGCCGTCGCGCGTGGGCCAATCGCCGCCGAAGATGCGCAGGCGCTCGCGCCGGCCAACCGCGACCTGGCAGATGTACGGCATCAGATTGCTCGGCACGCCGGTCGGGTCTTCACCGATCAGGCCCGATTCGTGCGCGCCGACCGGATTGAAATAGCGCAGGTTGGCCGCGCGGAACGCCGGCTCGGCCTGGCACAGATCGGCGATGAGATCCTCCATCACCAGCTTGGTGCGGCCGTAGGGATTGGTCACCCGCAGCGGCGCGTCCTCGCGCACCGGCACGTGGGCCGGATCGCCGTAGACCGTGGCCGAGGAACTGAACACCAGCTTGCCCACCCCGGCCGCACGCATCGCCTGCAACAGATGGATGGTGCCGCTGATGTTGTTCTCGAAATAATCCAGCGGGCGCAGGCAGGAATCACCCACCGCCTTGAGTGCGGCGAAATGGATCACCGCGTCGTAGTGATGACGGGCGAACAGCGCCTCGACCGCCGGCTTGTCGCGCAGATCCAGCGTATGGCAGTGCACTGCGCGGCCGGTGATCGTCTGCAGGCGGGTGAGCACCTGCGGCGAGCTGTTGGAAAAATTGTCGGCGATCTCCACCTGGTGGCCGCGCGCGACCAGTTCGACGTAGGTGTGGGCGCCGATGTAGCCGGCGCCGCCGCATAACAGGATTCGCATTCTCTGGCCTCGCATTCCCCTGGCGGACGCACCGCGTCCGTTCGCCGTGCTGCCGGCGTATGTCTGCTGTTACGTCATCGGCTGCACGATCAGGCCACGGAACACCCTCCGCGCGCTTGTCGCAGGCCGCTGTCCTGACCGGCGCGGTTTGCGCGTTATCCGGCGTACACCCGCTAGACTCAGGCGCGGTGTCCGCAAGGTCGCATGTCCAACACAGGGGAACGCTGCTCGATGAATGCTCAACTGCCCACGCTTGATCAGGTCAAGATCGCCGTCATCGGCCTTGGCTATGTCGGCCTGCCGCTGGCCACCGCCTTCGGCCGCCGTTTCCCGACCCTGGGCTTCGACATCAACGGCAAGCGTGTGGAGGAACTGAGCCGCCATCACGACCACACGCTGGAAGTCTCCGAAGAGGAACTCAAGGCCGCCGCGCATCTCGGCTTCAGCGCCGACCCGCAGGCGCTGGCCGGCTGCAACGTCTTCATCGTCACCGTGCCCACGCCGATCGACGAATACAAGCGCCCGGATCTGCGTCCGCTGGAATCGGCCAGCCGCACCGTCGGTCGCGCAATCGCGCGCGGCGGCGTGGCGATTTACGAATCCACCGTCTATCCCGGCGCGACGGAGGAAGCCTGCGTGCCGATCATCGAGCGCGAATCCGGGCTGGTCTTCAACCAGGATTTCTACGCCGGCTACAGCCCCGAACGCATCAATCCGGGCGACAAGCAGCACCGTCTGGAAACCATCACCAAGGTGACCTCCGGCTCGACTCCGGAAGTGGCTGATTTCGTCGACAGCCTGTACGGGGCAATCGTCACCGCCGGCACGCACAAGGCATCGAGCATCCGCGTGGCCGAAGCGGCCAAGGTCATCGAGAACACCCAGCGCGACGTCAACATCGCGCTCATCAACGAACTGGCGCTGATCTTCCATCGCCTCGGCATCGACACCCATGAAGTGCTCGAAGCCGCCGGCACCAAGTGGAACTTCCTGCCGTTCCGCCCCGGCCTGGTCGGCGGCCACTGCATCGGCGTGGATCCGTACTACCTCACCCACAAGGCGCAGCAGATCGGCTACCACCCGGACGTCATCCTCGCCGGCCGCCGCATCAACGACGGCATGGGCGGACACGTGGCCCAGCGCGTGGCCAAGCTGATGGGCCAGCGCGGCCTGCAGACCACCCGGTCCAACATCCTGATCCTCGGCCTGGCATTCAAGGAAAACTGTCCGGACCTGCGCAACACGCGGGTGGTCGACATCGTCGCCGAGCTGCGCAGCTACAACGCCAACGTGCACATCCACGATCCGTGGGTGAGCGCGCACGAGGCGCAGGAGGAATACGGCCTGACGCTGGTCGATGAGCCCGAGGCCGGCACGTACGACGCGGTGATCCTGGCCGTGTCGCACAAGCAGTTCATCGCGCTGGGCGCCGACGGCATCCGCCGGTTCGGCAAACCCGATGCGGTACTATTCGACGTCAAGCGCGCCCTGCCGCGCGCCATGGTCGACGACAGCCTGTAAACGGCGTCCGGCCTACCGTAAGACTCCCGTCGAACCTGCAGGATTTCCATGCGCGTACTGGTCACCGGCGCTGCCGGCTTCATTGGTTCCCACCTGAGCGAGCGCCTGCTGGCGCGCGGCGACGAGGTGCTCGGTTACGACAACCTCAATCCGTATTACGACCCGCGCCTGAAGCAGGCACGCCTGGATCGCCTGCTGCCGCGCGATGGCTTCCGCTTCGTCAACGCCGCGCTGGAGGATCGCACCGCGCTGGAACAGGCGTTCGACAGCTTCCGCCCGCAGCGCGTGGTGAACCTGGCCGCGCAGGCCGGCGTGCGCTATTCACTGGAAAACCCGCACGCCTACATCGACAGCAACATCGTCGGTTTCACCAACATCCTCGAAGCCTGCCGCCATCGCCAGGTCGAGCATCTGGTGTACGCCTCCTCAAGCTCGGTCTACGGCGCCAACCGCAAGCTGCCGTTCGCGGTCGAGGACAGCGTCGATCATCCGGTCAGCCTGTACGCGGCCAGCAAGAAGGCCAACGAGCTGATGGCCCATACCTACAGCCATCTGTTCAACCTGCCGACCACCGGCCTGCGCTTTTTCACCGTGTACGGCCCGTGGGGCCGTCCGGACATGGCGCTGTTCCTGTTCACGCGCAAGATCCTTGCCGGAGAGCCGATCGACGTGTTCAACCACGGCAGGCACACGCGCGACTTCACCTATATCGACGATATCGTCGAAGGCGTGATCCGCACGCTCGATCGCGTGCCCGGCCCGGATCCGGACTACGACCCGATGCATCCCTCGCCGGCCACCTCGAGCGCGCCCTATCGCGTCTACAACATCGGCAACAACGCCCCGGTGGAACTGCTGCGCTACATCGAAGTGCTGGAGGACTGCCTGGGCCGCAAGGCCGAACGCAACCTGCTGCCGCTGCAACCCGGCGACGTGCCCGACACCTACGCCGACGTCAGCGCGCTGACCCGCGACACCGGCTACGCCCCGTCCACGCCGATCGAAACCGGCGTCAAGCGCTTCGTGGAGTGGTACCGCGAGTTCTACCGCGTCTGAGTGACGATCGCCGGGCAACCGGCAATCGCGCGTGGAGCGTAACCGGATCGTCATGCGGCGATCCCGAGAGCGCACGCGCGTCGGTGAGCATGCCTGCGTGATGCAATGCCGCCGCTCCGCAGACGGCAAACGCGCGGCTGCGTGCGGGTCGCCTTTCGGCGGCGGATCCGCCCTTCCCCGGCGCCGCGCGCGACATTGCCCGCGAGGAGAACGGAGCGCCTCGATCACGACGCAATGGCGTCGTCGTGAGGCGCAGGCATCGCGAGCGGGCGATGACGCCGCCCGCCAGACCGCGCACGGCGGCCCTGTCGAAGGTCATCCCCACCAGTGTCCGGTTTGTCGCCAAACCCGCGTTCTTCTGGACAAGTCCACATCACAGGGGAAAACCGATGAGACGCTTCCTTGCCGGCGTTGCCGCCGCGGGTCTGACGCTCTTCCTGGCCGCCTGCGCCAGCAATTCCAGCAGCGAGGCGCCGCCGCCGGTCGCCAGCACGCTGGCCACCGATGCCTACCACATCGGCGTCGACGACATCGTCCAGGTGTCGGTGTGGCGCAATCCGGAACTGGGCATTACCGTGCCGGTGCGTCCGGACGGCATGATCTCGGTCCCGCTGGTGGGGGATGTCGCCGCTGGCGGCCACACCCCGCAGGAAGTGGCCAAGGACATCCAGGACAAGCTCGCCGCGTTCGTGCGCGATCCGCAGGTGGCGGTCATCCTCACCGATCTGCGCAGCCACGAATACCTCTCGCGCGTGCGCGTGACCGGCGCCGTGCGCCAGCCGGTGTCGCTGCCGTACCGCCCCGGCATGACCGTGCTCGACGCCGTGCTCGCCGCCGGTGGCGTGACCGAGTTCGCCGCGCCGGATCGCTCGGATCTGCACCGCCGCAACGCCGAGGAGACCCGCACCTATGCCGTGCGCCTGGATCGCATCCTCAATCGCGGTGATCTGAGCACCAACTACACCGTGTCGCCCGGCGACGTGATCACCGTGCCCGAGCGGACGTTCTGATGAACCAGCCTGCCCTTCCCGGTCGGCGTGGCATCGCCGCGCCGCAGAACGCCTCGGCCCCTGCGCTGACGCCGAACGAACTGGTGCCGATCCTGATGGAGGAAGCGCGCCGCCACCGCATGGCGATGGCCGCGATCTTCGCCGGCATCGCATTGTTGACGCTGCTGGTCGGCCTGTTCGTGCTGCCCAAGAACTACACCGCCTCCACCACCATCCTGGCGCAGGAAAGCGACATCATCCAGCCGCTGCTGGAAGGCCGCGCCGTGGCGACCGAGGTGGTCGATCGCGCTGGCATCGCGCGCCAGGTGATCTACAGCCGCAAGGTGCTGGAAGAAGCACTCAAGACCGGCGGCTGGCTCGACAACAAGCCTTCGCCGGTCGAACAGGATCGGCTGATGGAGCAGATCAAGGGCCGCATCCAGATCACCAGCCCGCGCCCGAACCTCATCCAGATCACCTATCGCGACAACGACGCCAAGCGCACCTATGAAGTGACCGAGCGCCTGGGCGCGCTGTTCATCCAGGAAAGCCTGGCCGCCAAGGAACGCGAAAGCCGCGAGGCCTACGAGTTCATCGACAGCCGCGTGACCGATTATCACGGCAAGCTGATCGAAGCGGAAAACAAGCTGCGTGAATACCGTTCGGCCAACGCCGATGCGCAACCGGGCAGCGCCACCGACGCCAACACGCGCATCAGTTCGCTGCGCACGCAGGTCGAGCAGACCCGCATGGCGCTGCTGGAACAGCGTTCGCGCGCCGGTGCGATCAGCTCGCAGTTGTCGGGCGAATCGGCCGTTACCGCCGTGCAGACCCGCGAGAGCCTGTATCGCGCGCAGTTGCTGGAACTGCAGGGCCAACTGGATCGCCTGCTGCTCAACTACACCGAGCAGCATCCGGACGTGGTGCGCATCCGTCACCAGATGACCGATCTGCAGAATGCGATGGCCGCCGAACAGGATCGCCGCGCCAAGGCGCCGCAGGGCAACAGTCCGTTCGACGATACCCAGCTCAATCCGCTGTACCAGGAACTGCGCAGCCAGCAGGCGCAGACGCGCCGCGAAGTGGCGGCGACCGAATCGCGCATGGCGATCGCCGAGTCGATGCTCAACGATGAGCTCAACCGCAGCCGCCGCATCGCCGAGTCGGAGAGCGCGCTGGCCGAATTGACCCGCGACTACGAAGTCAACCGCGACATCTACCAGGATCTGCTGCGCCGTCGCGAGAACGCACGCGTGTCGATGGAACTGGATCGCGAGGAACGCGGCCTGACCCTGCGCGTGCAGGATCCGGCGACGATGCCGCTGCGCCCCACCGGCCTGCGCTTCCTCCACTTCGCGATCGGCGGCCTGCTGTTCGCCTTCGGCGTGCCGCTGGGCCTGCTGTTCCTGCGCGCCCGTTTCGATCCGCGCATCCGCTCGGCCCGCCAGTTGCAGAAGGCCACCGGCCTGACCCTGCTGACCTCGGTGCCGATGTACCACTCGCCGCAGGATCGCCGCCTCCAGCTCAAGCGCAACGCGATGAGCATCGGAATGCTGGCGATCGTCGTCCTCGCCTACGCGCTGGCCTTCGGGCTCAAGCAGCTCGCCGCCGCCTGAGGACGCCTGCATGCAACGACAAGCCTCTCTGGAACCGATCGTGACCCCGGACAACGACCGTTCGCAAAGCGTCCCCAACCGCACCGACAGCACACGTTCGCTGGCGCTGCTCGATGAACCCAAGGCGCTGACTCCGCGCGAACTGGAAGACCGCCGCGTCATCCATCGCAACGATTCGGTGCGCGAACAGGCCGACGCCTTCCGCGAACTGCGCACGCGCCTGCTGGCGCTGGGCGGCGAGCGCAATTTCGTCACCCTGGTCGCGCCGATCACCCACGGCAGCGGCGGCAGTTTCGTCGCCCGCAACCTGGCCGCGGCGTTCGCCTTCGATGACAGCAAGACCTCGCTGCTGGTCGATTGCGACGCGCTGCATCCCTCGCAGGATCAAGCCTTGCGCGTGGACGCCAGCGCCGGTGGCCTGATGGATTATCTGGACGATGGCCAGATCGACGTGGCCCGCATCCTCTACCGCACCGGCGTGCCGCGCCTGCGGTTGATGCCCAGCGGCAGCCAGCGCGAGCGCACCGGCGAAGCCTTCAGCTCGTTCCGCATGCGCGCGATGATCGATTCGCTGCGCAGTCGCTATCCGGATCGCTATCTGATCCTGGACAGCCCCTCGGTACTGGGTTCGCCGGACGCGCGCATCCTCTCGGAACTGGCGGATCTGGTGGTGCTGGTGGCCGGCTACGGCAAGTCCACGCCGGAGAACATCGAGAAGGCCGTCGCCAGCTTCCCGCCCGAGAAGGTCGCCGGCGTGGTGTTCAACCACATCCCCTGAGCCACGGAGCAGGCCCCCATGCCGCTGAAGTACATCCGCGCCTCGGCCCTCACCGCCGCCACCCTGGCCGGTCTGTCCGGCCAGGCGCTGGCCGCGCGCATCGACTACAGCGTCGATGTGGGCGTGGAGGACAACGACAACGTCACGCTGACACCGTTCGACCCGATCCAGCAGCGCTACATGCGCGCCGGCCTCGGCTTCACCGTCAACGAGAACCTGTCGGCGCTGCAGCTCAATCTCGATGGCCGCGCCGAGTACCGCGACTACCGCGACGACGTGTTCAAGGACACGGTCGATGGCACGCTGACCGCGCGCGCCAACTGGGTCGCCATCCCCGAGCGGCTGTTCGTCAGCGCCGAGGACAGCCTGACCGTGCAGCCGGTCGATGCGCTCGCGCCGGATGCGCCGGGCAATCGCCAGCAGGTCAACGTGTTCTCGCTGGGGCCGACGTTCCTGTTCAACTGGGGCCGTGCGCTGCATGGCCAAGCCGAGCTGCGCTACATCAACAGCGACGCCGAGATCACCGACGAGTTCAACTCCCAGCGCATCGCCGCCGCCGTGCGCGCGATCAAGGATCTCTCGCCGACCAGCCGCCTGTCGATGAACGTGCAGGCGCAGCGCGTGGATTTCGATGACGACATCACTGCGCGCGATTACGACCGCTACGATCTGTTCGCACGCTATTCGCGCAGCCTGGCGCATTTCGAACTGGGCGCGGATCTGGGATATTCGCGCATCGCCTACCGTCGTCCCGGCGAAGCGGAGAACCGCTCCGAGCCCTTGATCCGCCTGGACGCGGAATGGAATCCGACCAGCCGCAGCCGCTTCACCGTGATGCTGTCGAGCCAGTTCTCCGACACCGCCACCGACGCACTGCGCGGCGTGGCCGCCGATGCCGGTGCACCCAACGCGGTGCCGGAAAACGTGCTCACCGGCGATGCGGTGGTCAATGCCTCGCCATACGAAGTGCGCGGGCTGGATCTGCGTTACGACTTCACCAGCGAGCGGTTGAACTTCTCCGTGTCGCCCTACGCGCAGAAGCGCAACTACGTCGAATCCGACGAGTTCGATCAGGAAAGCCGCGGCGCGCGGGTGGATCTGCACTGGCGGCTGCGCGAGCGCCTGCGCCTGTCCAACTACGCCACCTACGAGAAAATCGAGTACACCTCGCTGGGCCGCGACGACAAGACGCTGCGCCTCGGCGCGAGCCTGGATTACGCGTGGACGCGCCGCTGGAGCGTCAACCTGCAGTGGGAACGCTACAAGCGCGAAACCAGTGAAATCGGGCAGGACGTGCGGCAGAACATCGTCTACCTGAGCGTGGCCTACACCAACCGCTGAGTTTGGCCATGAACACGCCCACGCCCAGCGCGCGCCGCGCGTCCCGCACCCGGACGCACCTGTGGCCGAGCGCGGGCCTGTTGACCCTGGCGATGCTGGCCGCCGCGATGGGCCAGTGCAGCGAGCCCCGCAGCGGTGCGGCCACGGTTCCGCCAACCGCGCCCGTGGCCGTGGCTCCGCCCGCGGCCGATGCACCGGCCGCTGCGCAGGACGCAGAAGGCACGCCGCAACTGGTCATCGATCTGTCCGCGCTCAATCGCAAATCGTCCGCGTATTCGCGCTTTCGCGGCTGGGTCGATGCGGCGGTGGCCGGACGGCCGGGCTATGCGTTCGGCGCGGGCGACGCGGCGCTGATGTTCCAGCTCAGCGAAGGCAAGAAGTACTGCGAGCTTGCGATCACGATGGTCGAACAGCAGGTCAGCGAGGCCGAACAGGCGATCGCGGCCGGCGGCAAACCGGCGATCGCCGGCGATTCGTATCTGGAGGTCGGGCCGCTGATCGCCGATCTGGCGATGACGCTGCACGCTTGCGGCGCCGCCATCGATCCGGCGCAACGCAGGCGCTGGTCCGATTACGCCGCGCAGGCCGTGCGCAACGTGTGGAATCCGGCCGGCGCCGAATGGGGCGGCGTGTCTCACCCGTGGAGCGGCTGGTCGATCGACAACCCCGGCAACAACTATTACTACAGCTTCCTCGAAGCGACGATGTACTGGGCGCTGGTGAGCGGCGATCCGCACTGGATGCAGGATCTGCGCACGCGCCGGTTGCCGCCGCTGGCCGACTACTACGCGCAACTGCCCGGCGGCGGCAGCCGCGAAGGCACTGGCTATGGCGCCGCGCAGATGCGGTTGTTCGGCCTGTACCGGTTGTGGCGCGACAGCACCGGCGAGGATCTCGCCAATGCCAATGCGCACGCACACGACAGCATCGCCTACTGGGTGCATGCGACGGTGCCGACACTGGATCGCTTCGCACCGATCGGCGATCAATCGCGCAATTCGGTGCCGGAGCTGTTCGACTATCACCGCCGGCTGATGCTGGAAGCGCGGCAACTGGCGAAGGATCCGGCCGCGCGCGCGATGGCGTCCTGGTGGCTGGACAACATCTCCGTGCAGCAGATGAGCCAGGGCTTCAACAGCCGCTACGATCTGCTCGACGCCGGCGAAGGCGGCGCGCCGCCGACCGCATTGCACTACCACGCCGAAGGCACTGGCCATCTGTTCGCGCGCACCGGATGGGATGACGATGCGATGTGGCTGTCGTTCGTGGCCGGGCCCTACATGGAAAGCCACGCCCACCAGGACCAGGGCGCGTTCACCCTGTTCGCCGGCGACTGGCTCGCGGTCACCGAGAACATCTGGAGCCACAGCGGCATCCAGCAGGGCACGCCGGTGCACAACGTCGTGCGTTTCGAACGCGCCGACGCCGACATGCGCCAGTGCGCCGCGCCGGCCGGCGACCGCGTGGTGCATCAATGCGAATCCTCGCTCTCGCGCGCGAAGATGACGGTGACGCCCGGCGCCGACGGCGCGCTGACCGCGGTGGCCGATCTGACGCCTGTGTACCGCGACAATCCCGCGCTCGATCACTGGGAACGGCGGATCGATTTCGCCGGCCGCGTGCTGACGGTGCGCGATCGCTTCACCCTCGGCGCCGGCACGCGCACGGTCTTCCAGGTCAATGTCCCGGAAAAACCGCGGGTGCAGGGCAATGAAGTGCGGGCCGGCCGGCTGCGCGTGCGCGTGCTCGAACCGGCGAACGCCACCATCAGCGTGCACGACTGGCGCGATGAGGACGCGCAGGAATTCAATCGCGGTTGGCGCATCGACGTGGCCGGCGGACAGGACGGCTATCACGTGGAGTTGTCCGAGGCGAAGTGACGGCGCGCGTACCAACGGCGCGGCGGTTCATTGCGTCGGGAAAGCGATCCATCGCCCCGAACCCTCGAGCGTGCAGGAGCCGCTTCGGCCGCGACCCGGCAAGGCGTCGCGGCTGAAACCGCTTCTACGGGACCAGGCAGGTTTCAGCGCGCGCTTTCGCCGCGACACGACACCCTGCCGGGCAGGGTCATCACCGGGTAACCGGCCAATCCACCGCGCCTTCCCCTCGACGCGACCGCGCCCGGATGACCGCACCCTCCCCGCCACCCCGAACCCGTTGCCAGCCTGGCCCCTCTGAAACTGAACAGTTCGGTTCTGCGACAGCGGACACAGCATTGGCCTCACGTTCAAGGGATATGATGCGCACGCCGTTGCGCGAGTCGATGTGGCTTAGGGGAGCCGCAGCGGGCGACAGAACACGTCGTTTTCCATCGGGCGCACGGTTTCCTTGTCCAGGAGATTCCCTTGTCGCGCCTGTCTTCCCCTTCCGTGTCCGGTTCAACGCGGTCCCGTCGCTGGACCCGTCCCCTCGTTTTCCTGTCCTGCACCGCGCTGGTCCTTTCGGGCCTGGGCGCGGCCAGCGCCGCCGGCCTGTTCGGCGCGCGCGCGCAGATGACCACCGCGCGCCTGCTGCATGACGCGCGCGAAACGGCCAGCCAGTTCAATCCCTTCGCGCGCACGCGCTTTGCCAGCCAGAGCGGTCGCGGCCCGGCCCGCGGCGGCGCGCCCGTGGTCACGCCGAACGCTCCGGCCAACTGCGGCGCGACCACCGGCGGAGGAATGGTCACCGGCGGCGGCATGACCGCAGCCAACTCCTCGCTGCCGCGCCGCTTCGGCCTGCCATCCGCGCTCATGTACGCCGATCGCAGCAGCCCCGCCTACACCCGATTCAAGGCCTGGGTGGACAGCGCGGTCGCCGGCAACATCGGCTACGGCTTCACCGCCAGCGAGGCGGTGATGATGTACCAGCTCTCCCCCGAGGCGAAGTACTGCAACCTGGCCGTCTCGCTGGTCGAGCAGCAGGTCAGCGCGGCCGAATCGGCGATCGCCAGCGGCGGCCGTCCGGAAGTGGCCGGCGATTCCTACCTGGAAGTGGGCACGATGATCGGCGACGTGGCCACAACCATCAGCACCTGCTCCAGCTTCATCACCGCCTCGCAGCGCACGCGCTGGTCGGCCTACGCCGAACAGGCCGTCTGGAACGTCTGGAACTACGGCAGCGCGCAATGGGGTGGACGTTCGTTCCCATGGAGCGGCTGGTCGGTCAACAACCCGGGCAACAACTACTACTACAGCTTCATCGAAGCCACGATGTACTGGGCGCTGGCGACCAACAGCACCACGTGGAAGAATTTCCTGCGCACCAACAAACTGCCGGCGCTGCAGGCGTACTTCGCCAAGCTCCCCGGCGGCGGCAGCAGCGAAGGCACCGGTTACGGCACCTCGCACATGCGCCTGTTCTCCCTGTACCACGTCTGGCGCGACGCCACCGGCGAGGATCTGGCCAACACCAACAGCCATGCCAACGACAGCATCGCGTACTGGATCCACGCCACGGTGCCGACGCTGGATCGCTTCGCACCGATCGGCGATCAATCGCGCAACGCGATTCCCGAACTCTACGATTACCACCGTCGCCTGATGCTCGAGGCGCGCTACAACTCGCTCGACACCACCCGCCGCAACCAGGCCACGTGGTGGCTGCAGAACATTTCCGTGGCGCGCATGGGTTCGCAGTTCAACTATCGCTACGATCTGCTGCCGGCCGGCAGCACGCCGTCGGCGCCGACCGATCTGCTCTACCACGCCACCGGAACCGGGCACCTGTTCGCGCGCACCGGCTGGGATCGCGACGCGATGTGGGTGGCGATCGTGGCCGGCAAGTACGATGAAAGCCACGCACACCAGGACCAGGGATCGTTCACCCTGTTCGCGCGCGACTGGCTGGCGGTGACCGCCAACATCTGGAGCCACAGCGGCATCAACCAGGGCACCGACGTGCACAACCTGGTGCGCTTCGTGCGCAACGGCAGCGTCGCGCGCCAGTGCGAATCGACCACCCGCGCCTCGACGATGACGGTCACGCCCGGGGCCGGCGGTGCGTTCACCGCCAACGCCAACCTGACGCCGGCGTTCTGCGACAACACCGCGGTGACCAACTGGCAGCGGCAGTTCAACTTCGGCGCGCGCAAGCTGACCGTACGCGATACGTTCGCGATCACCAGCGGCACCACCGCGACGTTCCAGGTCAACGTGCCGGTGGCCCCGACCCTGGTCAACAGCCGCGAAGCCACCGCCGGCCGCCTGCGCGTGCGCGTGCTGGAACCGGCCAATGCGACGATCAACAGCAACTTCAGCAGCGGCAAGTACACCGAAGACGGCGCACGCTATCGCATCGACGTCACCGGTGGCACGACCGGCTATCTGGTGGAACTGAGCGAGATCTGATCACGATTCGGCCCCTCTTGCGGGAGGGGCTGCAGGCTCGTCCGCGGATGGCGCTCCGCCATCGGCGGCAATGCACTGCAGGGGCGGTCAGCCGCGACCCGATCAGATCGCGTTGCATGGCCGCTGTGCATGCGGCTATGCGTTGCGCCTGCGCAAGCGCCGCCGCAGATCCAGCCAAGGCGTCGGCACGAATGTCGCCGACCACAACCCGATCCGGCGCAACGACGGGCGGCTGACGATGGCCTCGCGCAGCAGCCGCCGCGCACCGGGCAACTGGCGTGCGTGCAGCAGGTGCTGTCCGAATTCGGTGCGGATGTGGCGCAGCTTGCGCGCGATGCGGTCAGCCGGCAGTCCCAACGATTGTCCAAGCGTGCGTGCGTTGTGGAGTTCGCCTTCGGCGCAGCGCTCGATGCGGCTGGTGATGCTGCCGCTGGCCGGCGTGTAGTGGCCGATCAAGCCGTCGCAGGCGAGCACGCGCCAGCCCGCATGCGCGATGCGCAACCACAGATGGTAGTCCTCGGCGCCGATCAACTGCGGTGAGGCATCGAACCCGCCCAGCGATACGAACGCCTCGCGCCGCACCACCGCCATCGAGGTGCAGATGCGGTTGCGACGCCACAGCATGTCGAAATCCAGCTCGCGCGGCAGCGGCGGCAGACCATCGCGCGCGCAGCCATGCAGCAGGCCGGCGCGCGGTTCGCCTGCGAGCGCGAGCTGGCGTTCCATCTTGTGTGGCAGCCAACTGTCGTCCGCATCGAGAAACGCGATCCACGGGCTGCGGCTCACGCGCACGCCATAGTTGCGCGCCGACGCGGGCCCGGCATTGCGCTGGCGCAGCAGGCGGATGCGATCGCCGTAGCGCATCAGCGTGGCGATCAGCGCATCGCCGTCGGGCGAGCCGTCATCGATGACGATCACTTCGGCAGGCGCATGCGTCTGCGCGAACACGCTGTCGAGCGCACGCGTGATCGTGGCGGCGGCATTCCAGGCGGGAATCACGACCGCGTAGTCATGCGCGGCCGGCGCGTGGGCGCTCACGCTCACCCCGCCGACGGTTTGCGCTTCCACAGCGCATGTCGCACGTACTGCAGCATGTACCAGCTCGCGCGCGGCACGTCGAGTCCTTCGTTCTGGCGGTAGATGCGCCACTGCCAGCCGGCCGCGCGCAGCTTGTTGGCCGACACCGATCCATTGCGCACCAGGTACCACGCCAGCGGCGCATCGTCGGCCACGCGCACCGCGCAGCCGGCGCGACGCACGCGATCGAGCCAGAACACGTAATCCTCGTGGCCCACGCGCTGGAATTCGACATCGCCCAGGCGGCGATCGTAGATGCCGGTCAGGTTGCCGATATGGTTGCTGCCGAGCATGTCGCGATACTCCACGCGCGCAGGCGGCGTCACCCGTGACAGCAGGCGGCCGTCCTCGGCAATGCGCTGGTAACTGGCATAGCAGACCATCGCGCCGCTGCGCTGCATCTGCGCCAGTTGCAGTTCGAGCTTGCGCGGCTCCCACCAGTCGTCGCTGTCGAGAAAGGCCACGTGCGTGCCGCTGGCCGCGCGGATGCCCGCATTGCGCGCGGCGGCCACGCCGGCATTGCTCTGGCGCACCCCGACGACGCGCGCGTCGCGCTCCACGTATTCATCGATGATCGCGGCCGAGCCATCGCGCGAGCCGTCATCGATCAGGATCAACTGCCAGCCGCCATGCGTCTGCGCCAGCACCGACTCGATCGAGCGGCGCATCGTGCGTTCGGCGTTGTACACCGGCATCACCACGCTGACCGTGGCGATTCCGGCGTCGGCGGTTTCGCGGTTCACGCCGCGTCCCGCTGCGCCGCATCACCGTTGCGGCTCGACCCGGCCCACGACGAGCGCGGCGGCGGCAGCACGAAATCGCGGTAGTCATGCGGATTGCCCTGCATGCCCGCTTCGGCCGCCTTGGCGATGTTGTAGGCTTCG
This sequence comes from Pseudomonadota bacterium, assembly GCA_023390905.1. Taxonomy (GTDB): domain Bacteria; phylum Pseudomonadota; class Gammaproteobacteria; order Xanthomonadales; family Xanthomonadaceae; genus Pseudoxanthomonas_A. Next base: position 80,264 of record JAEWBY010000007.1, read on the forward strand.
CGCGCGCTGACGTAATGGAGCACGAAACGCTCGCCGTCGTTGTAGGCGCTTTCCAGGTAGCGGTGCATCGCATCGGTCGGCGCGCCGAGCAGCGCGTCCATGTCGCCCTCCTGCGTGCCATGCGTGTGGATCTTGATGAACACCCATTCCGGGCGTCCCTGGACGTGCACGCCGGTGCGCACCCAGTCATCGACACGTCCAGGCGTCGGCGGCTGGCCGCCGCGCACGTCGGCGTTCTCGATGCGCGGGATGATCCCGAAACGGCGATCGCGCCAGTTCAGTCCCAGCGGGCCCTGGATCAGCATCAGATCGCCGCTGGGCGTACCGCCCACGCGCACCGGCTCGCCATCGTCGTGCGACTTGGGCGCGCGCGGATCATCGCTGGCGTAGTAGATCGAGTTGATCGTCGAGGTCTGCGTATCGCTCGGCGCCGACGGCATGGTGAAGTCGGCATAGCAACCGAGTTCGCGCAGCAGGATCAGTTCGTTGTTGATGCCGCACCAGCGCCCGTCCGGGCGCGAGTTGTCCAGGCACCAGTTGCCGTGGATGAAGCCGAAGCGCAGTTCGCCGCTGACCGGATCGCGCGGGATCGCGCCATGCCGTTCGTGCAGGATGCGGCAGAAACGGGTGATGCTCTCGCGGAAGTTGGCTTCGGTGTCGTTGTCGTGGTGCAGGTGCACTTCGATTTCGCCGTAGCCATCGGCGCAGAGCTCGGCGAGCTTGTCCAGGTGCTCGGGCGCGTATTCCTCTTCCGGATAGAAGAAGCTGTGCTGCGGCGGACGGCCGTCGGCATCGCGATGCTTGGAGGCCAGCGCACGGTAGTCGCGGCACCAGCGATCCACGCGCGCGCGCTGGGTCTCCAGATCCGCACCGTGCCACATCGGTTCGAAGTGATCGACGAAGCAGAACATGATGTGCACGGGACGATCGGTCACGCGCGGCGGACGCCGCCGCAGGTAGCTGCCGATCCACAGTTCCATGTTGCGTGCGCGCAGCAACCGCCACACGGCCAGCAGGCCGAAGGCTGCGATGGCGAACAGCACGCCCAGTGCAATCAGAATGTTCAAGCGTCCCCCTGGTATCCACGCCCGGATCGCGCCCGGACATTCATCAGAACGCGATCAGGGGGGCGGACAGGACATGACGGGCCGTTGCGATCGAAGGATGCGGACGGGCTGCCCGAGCTTCCGGCCCAGCGGCAGGGCTTTCGCGCCAGCGCGAGAGCCTCTGCCTGACCCGGCAACCCGACCCGTCACGCCGGGTGCGCCGCCAACAACGCGCAGGCCCGTCCAGCCTTCGACAGACGCATCCGCCCGGCGGCTACGCAGGCAACGCCTTCAGCACGAACCCTTCGGCCTTCCACTGCGGAATCAGCTTGACCAGCAGATCCAGCGATAGTCGGCTGTCGTCATGCATCAGCACGATTTCGCCGGCACGCATGGGATGGCGCTGGATGATGTCGAGCAGTTCGCCGGCCGGGCGGCGGCTGTAGTCGAGGCTGTCGTAGGACCAGTACAGGATGCGGCGGCGTTCGCGCACGCAGCGCGCCAGCATCGGCAGCGACAGCACGCCGCGCGGCGGACGGAAGCCATGCGAGGCCCTGCCGTCGATCGAGGACAGCAGCGCATCGGTGCGGCCGATTTCGTCGAACTGCTGCGCCAGCGACAGGGTTTCGAAGCGCGGGTGCGAATACGAGTGGTTGCCCAGCGTATGCCCTTCGGCGGCGATGCGGCGCGCCAGTTCCGGATGCTTCTCGATCTGTTTGCCGATCAGGAAGAAGCTGGCCTTGGCATCGTGCTCGGCCAGCAGATCCAGCAGCGGTGCGGTGTGCTCCGGATGCGGACCATCATCGAAGGTCAGGTGGATCGCGCGCTCGCGAGCCGGCCCGGCCGTGGTGAGCCAGCCGTTCGGAATCCATTGCAGCACTTTCAGTCGTCGCGGCCGGGGGTTCATGCCGTGGTCTTTCCAGGAACGGGGGGAGAGGCGGGATCAGCGTAACAACAACACGAGTACATCAGGCAAGTTCCACCACATCGGCCGCGGCGGCGACATCGAGACGGCGCCCGGCATACAGGCATTCATAGCGCGCGGCCATCGTGCGGAACGCGCCTTCGGCCAGTACCCAGTCGCGACCGCCCTGCCCCAGCCGCGCGGCATGCGCCGGATCGGCGAGCACGCGCAGCAGCGCATCGGCCCAGGCATCGGCCACGCCGGCCGGCAACAAATGTCCGTTGCGGCCTTCACGCACGATCTCGCCATTGCCGCCCACCGCGCTGGCGAGAATCGGCACCCCTGCGGCACAGGCTTCCAGCAGCGCGATCGAATACCCCTCGCTCAGTGACGGCAGCGCGAATGCGTGCATGCCGGCAAGCAGGCGCGGGATGTCGCTGCGATCGCCGAGCAGCCGTGCATGGCGATCGAGCCCGGCGTCGCGGATCGCGGTCTGCAACGGACCGCGCTGTTCGCCGTCACCGACGATCAGCAACCGCGCGCGCGGTTCACGACGATGCACCTGGGCGAAGGCCCGCACCAGCGTGCGCTGATCCTTGACCGGATTGAGCCGGCCGACCGTGCCGATGATCAGGCTGTCCGACGCCCAGCCCAGTTCCTGCGCCAGTGCGCTGCGGGTGGCGTCGGTGCCGGGCGTGAAGCGTTCTAGGCGGATTCCGTTGGGAATGGCCAGCAGATCGCGTCGCGGACGCACGCCCTGCGTTTCAAAGCGCGCACGCGCCGCTTCGCATACGCCGACCACGTAATCGGTCAGCGCCAGGCTGCGGCGGTAGAGCCACTCCTTGCGGCTGCGCGGCTGCGGTGCGCCCATGCCGTGCCGCGTGTTGACGATGCGCGCCAGCGGCAGTCCCAGACCGGCGATGACCGCGTGGTAATGCGCCGTGGCGTTGTGCGTGTGCAGGATCGCGTCGGGGCTTTCGGCCAGCCACGCGCGCGCGCGGCGCAGCGTGCGCCATTCCAGTCCGCCGCCCTTGTGGCAGGCATCCACGCGCACGCCCTGATCGATCAGTTCGGCCGCCAGTTGCCCCGGCTCGAACAGGCACACGACGCGGCACGCATGGCCGGCCTCGCGCTGCGCGGCGATCAGATCGATCACCGTGCGCTCCAGCCCGCCGCGCGCGAGGTTCTCGACGAAGTGGATGATCTCGCGCCGCTGCATGGTCGTCCCGCTCACGCCAGTTCCGACACGGTCACGCGCTGCTTGCCGGTGGCGGTCAGCGGAATGTCGTCGGCGAAATGGAAGTTCAGCGCCACGTTGTCGCCGACCACCTTCTGCAGTTCGCCGCGCATCAGATCGATCACCGATTCGTCGAAATCGTGATCGCGCACCAGGGTGATGTCGAACGCATCCAGCTGCTTCTGCACCACCTGGTAGCGGCGCACACCGGTCGCGCCGAGGAACGCGTAGACGATGAACTCGCCCGGCACGTAGCGTCCGTCGGGCGTGCGCAACGCATCGAGCTTGCGGCCATCCACGCTGGCCAGCAGCGGCAACGCGCGGCCGCAACCGCAGCGCTGCGTGCCTGGCGTGGCGAGATCGCCGTTGATGTAGCGCAGCAGCGGCATGCCGTAGTTGTGCAGATCCGTGACGATCACATCGCGCGGGCCTTCGCCCTGCCCGACCGTTTCGCCCAGCTCCACGCGCAGGTGGTCGGCGTTGACGTGCAGGCCCTGGCGGTGTTCGCACTCGGCGGCGATCAGCATGAACTCGCGGCAGCCGTAGGTGTTGTAGGCCGGCGCGCCGAACGCCTGCTCGATGATCGCGCGCTGGCTCTCGTGCAGCGTCTCGGCCGCGCCGAGGATGCGGTGCGGGCGATGCAGGCGGCGGCCGTTGGCGAGCATCCATTCGGACAGCTTCACGATCGGCGCGACGTAGGACACGATGGTTTCCGGCCGGAAGCGATCGATGGTGTCGGCGTATTCGGCCATGCGCGCTTCGCTCATCTCGAACGCGCTGAGCATGTGCCGATTGAAGGCCGCGTGGTACAGCCGATCCTTGCGCTTCTGCGCGCCGACCGGCGTGCCCCACAGGTACAGCGTGCGCTGGCCCAGCCGCGCATCGGAAAAACCGTAGCCGCGCCACATGATCGCCAGCCGGCGCTCGTAGCTTTCGCGCGTGTAGCCAAAGCGCAGCGGCTCGCCGGTGGAGCCGCCGGTGGTTTTGAACAACAGCCCGCCACCGGCATGGTCACGCGCGATCAGATCATCGAAGTTCGCGCGGATGGTCGGCTTGTCGAGCACCGGCAGGCGCGCGAAATCGGCGGGGCCGCGGATGTCATCCGGTCCGGCGATGCCCAGTTCGCCCCAACTGCGGCGATAGAACGGCACCTGCTCCCAGCAATGCCGCAGCAGCGCCTGCAGCTTGCGCCATTGCAGAGCGTCCAGCGCCTCCGGATCCAGCCACTGGCTGCGCTCGTATTCGGACAGGTAACGCAGCGTCTTGCGCCGGCGCAGGCCCGATTCGTACAGCGGGAACAGGACGCGGCGGAACAGCGGTTCGTAGAGATCGCTCATGCGCCGCCTTCTCCCGGCGCGCGTGCATGGGCCCAGGCCAGCAGGCGCGCACCCAACCGCGGTTTGCCCTGGGCGAAACGCTGGTGCAGGTGTTGCAGGTGTTCGATGTCATCGCGATCCCAGCAGCCGAGCAGCAGCGACAGCGGCGCATAGGCCAGCGCGAGGATGACGCCGCCGCCCAGCACGGCGGCCAGTGGCGGCAGTCCACGCAGCGGCCACGCCAGCAGCGCGGCGAGCGCGGCGGCGCTCAGCGTGCGCAGCAGCTTGTTGAAATCCGGCAGCACGTGGCTGACCTTCACCGCCAGCGTGACGTAGCAGGTGGCGTTGATCAGCGCGACCAGCAGATAGGCGATGACCGCGCCGGTCAACGCGAAGTGATGGATCAGCACCGCGTCCAGGCCCAGCTTCACCAGGCCCACGCAGACCACCAGCACCCAGATGCTGCGCTGGCGATCGGCGCTGACCAGCAGGCTCGATGCGCCCTGCGTCATCGCGGTCACGCAGGTGGCGATCAGGCAGGCGGAAAACACCGGCCCGGCGAGGTCGTATTCATGCCCGTACAACAGCAGGATCACGTCGCTGCCGAACACCACGCCGAAGCTCATCAGCGGCGCGGCCAGCAGGCCCAGATACCCGGTGGTGGCGACGAAGCGCCGCGCCGCCACTTCCCGGCCCTGGCTCAAGGCGCTGGCCATCATCGGCAGCAGCAGCGCGCCGAACACGCCCGGCACCAGCGCGGCCGCACCGATCGCCAGTTGATAGGCGACCTTGAACTGGCCCGCGGCATGGCTGTCGGCGTAGAGGTTGAGAAACATCACCTCCACTTCGCTGGCGATCAGGAAGCTCACCGACACGGTGAGCGCGGTCCAGCCCATGTGCCGGCGCACGCGCGCCATCAGTGCAGGCGGCAACGTCACCCCCGCGCGTTTCTCCGGCACCAGCGGCGCGATCTGGCGGAACGAGACGGTGAAGAACACCAGGCTCGACACCACGAACACCGCCAGCAGCCATTCCACCGGCGCGTTGAGCTGCCAGGCCAGGATCACCAGCGCCAGATTGATCGGCGTGGACACCAGCGCGACGATCGCGGTGGCGCGGAAATTCTCGAAACCCTTGCACACGCCGATGTTGAACATGTACGAGGAGCGCAGTGCGACCGCGATGATCAGAAAGCCCAGCAGCAGCTTGTGGTTCATGCCCGGCGCCACGTGATCGCCGGCGAAGATGAAGAGCGCCGCGCCGGCCAGCAGCACGAACAGCAGGAAAATCCGCTGCGCGCGCCGCAGGTACGCGAGCAGGTGCGGGATCATTTCCAGTTGGTTGCCGCCGCGCAGTTCGGCGATGAACTTGATCGCCGCGCTGGCGGTGCCGGAGTTGGTCGTGGCCACGCCCATCGCCACCAGCCAGATCACCAGGCTGTAGGCACCGAACCCATCGGGGCCCAGATGGCGCGCGATGATGATCGAGGTGAGCATGCCGAGCACGTACTCGGTGTACATCCCCACCGAGGAGAACAGCGTATTGCTGAGGGTGCGCGCGCGGCTGCTCATGCCAGGGCCAGGAGGACTTTCACGGTGAGATACAGGCCGATAACGCCGATTACGGAAACAATCGGCCAGCGGATGAGGTCCTTGGTCAGGGTGAACTCGGGCAGGCTCGCATAGGTCTGGCGCATGCGCGTGTAATGCGCCACCACCAGCGCCACCAGCAGGTACAGGATGATCACGTAGCTGCGGCTGAGGAAGAACGCGGCGGTGAAGAACCCGGTCAGCGACATCAGGAAGGTCAGCGTCAGCGCGCGGTCGCGCTTCCAGTCGGCCAGGGCGACGGCGTCCGGCACCTCCAGCGGCACGTCGTCGATGATGTCGTCGCCGCGCTTGAGGATGGCCATCATCATGCGGAACGAATAGCCCACGATCGCCAGCCAGATGGTGAAGCCGACGATGCCGGTCTCGGCCAGCACCAGCACGAAGGAATTGTGCGCGGTCAGTTCATGCAGATCCGAATAACCGCCGGCGCCGATGCCGAAGATCGGGCTTCCGATGAACATCTGGATGCCTTCGTACCACGATTCCACGCGGCCCATCGCCGAGGCTTCGGAGACGTCCATTTCCTGCATGCGCGAGGGCAGCATCATCAGCCCGGTCAGCGCGCCGGCCGCGAGCAGCCCGGCGGTGAAGATGCCGCGCTTCTGCCACACGTAGACGCCGAGCATGGCCACCAGCGCCAGCAGCGTGCCGCGCGAATTGGTCAGGTAGCAGCCCCACAGCAGCAGCCCCATCACCACCCACCAGAACAGCCGCTTGAGCCCCATCAGCCCGCCGCGATTGCTCAGGTAGAACGCCATCGGCAGGCACATCACGAACAGCATGCCCAGATCGTTGGGGTCGTTGAAGATGCCCACGTACTGGATGCGCGTGCCCTGCGACAGCTCCACGCCGGTCCAGCCGATGCCGGTCTGGGCCTGTTCGATGCCGTGCACCGCCAGCACCGTGGCGCAGATGGCGAACACCGCCATCACGATCTGCATGCGCTCGCGGGTGAAGGTCGCATTGGCGAGCAGGATGTAGGCCATCAGCACCGGCGCGAAGATCGCGAACACGAACAGCGCTCCGCCCATCCAGCCGTTAACGACCTTGGAGATCATCGCCACCAGCAGGAAGATCGGAATCAGCAGGTACTGCGGCGCACTGAACGATTTGCGCGCGGACATCGCGAACAGTCCGGCCGCCAGGACCAGTGCGATCGACTGCAGCGGAGGGCCGGGATTGTCGGCCAGCGCCGGATAGTCCTGTGGCCGGATCAGCACCAGCACCAGGTACACCAGAATGAAGAAGAACATCAGCCCCTGTAACTCCGTTCTTTTGTTTTTCTGAACAGCCACACCTGCGCGTCCTCGCGGTCCGCGCCTGCGTCATTGCCGCAATCGATCAGCCCGTCCGCAACCGCGAGGTGTAACTGAACACCTCCGGCACGGACACCATCGCCTCGAACCACTCGCGATCCATCTGCCGTTCCACCGGCAGCCGCGGCAGCGAATACAGCGTGGTGGCTTGCACCGCGCCGGTGCCGGCCACATAGCTGCACGCCATGCGGAAACCGGCCGCGCGCACCGCATCCACCGTTTCGGCGTCGAATGCGTCCGGGCCGCCGACCGGATACGACAGCACGTCAATCGGCGCGCCCAGCTCGCGTTCCAGCGTGGCCTTGGAGCCATGCACTTCGGCGCTCATGCGCTCCGGCGACAGCTTGGCGAGCATGCGGTGGTGCACGCCGTGCGAGCCGACTTCCATCCCGGCCCGGCGCATTTCGCGCAGTTGATCCCACGTCATCGGCCGGCAGTGGTCATGCCCGTGCGCGCGCGGCATGTTCCATTCGGTTTCCAGCCGGTTGATCAGCGCGCTCTGCCCGTCATCGTCCAGCGACTTGAGCCGGTCCAGCAGTTCCGATGCCTGCACGCGGCGCTCGGCCAGCGTCCTGCCCAGCGTCCAGTCCAACTGGAGTTCCGGGGCGATCAGGCGATCGGCCGCGGTCGAACAGACCATGTGCACCAACCAGTCGTAGGCATACGGGCGGCCGGAATCGATGTGCCCGGTCGACACGAAGAACATCGCCGACATGCCGAGATCGCGCAGGATCGGAAACGCCACGCGGTAGTTGTCGTCGTAGCCATCGTCGAAGGTCACCAGCACCGCGCCCTTGGGCACGCGCTGCCCGCGCGCGAGCTGGTCCAGCATCTCGGTGAAGCGCATCGGCACGAAATGCTTTTTCAGGTAGGCCATCTGATCGTGGAAGGCCTGCGCCGAGGCGCTGATCAGATCCGTATCGAAACTGAAACCTTCCGGCTCGGCGGTCTCCAGCACACGGTGGTACGCCAGCACGCGCACGTCGTCGCGCGAACCCAGCCGCATCCGCCGCAGCAACGGCAGCATGCCGGTGCGATGGCACCAGCGCGCCAGCAACTGTCGCCGCCCCGCGCGTTCCATGGCCTGTTTGGAGGCTCCCCTGTTCGTCATCTTCGCATCCAGGCAGCCGTTGCCCGTTGCTGATTGGTACGGGAATTGGGGGGCAGACAGGACACGGGCGCGGAGAGGTGAGCCGATCGCCGTGAGCCGTGAGCCGGGAGCCGGGAGCCGGAAGCCGGGAAATCGGGAGATCGGGAGATCGGGAGATCGGGAGATCGGAAATTGGAACCGGGATCAATTGCAGGGGCGCAATGGTCGAATCCGGCTCTCCGGTTCTCCGGTTCTCCGGCTACCGGCTACCGATTCCCGATTCCCGTCCCCCTCTGTCCGCTCCCCCGCCCCATTCACGTTCACCTGCACATGACGCCGTGACGGCGGACACCAGGGGACGCTGCACCGCATGTCGGACGATACCGACTTCGTGACCTTGTACGACGAGCTGGGGCTGGACGCGGCGTGCGCGTTGCCGCAGTTCAAGCGTGCGTATCGGCGGCGGGTCACGCAGTTGCATCCGGATCACCAGGGCGGGCCGGGCGACATGCCGCGCCTGCAACGGCTCAACCGGATGTATGAAGCGGCGCTGGAATTCCACCGCGTGCATGGCCGTCTTCCCGGCGCGAGCCCGAGCCGCGAGCCGGGTGCGCCGCCGCGCGAGGCGGCCAACGATGACACCCTCGTCCAGGAATACAGCTTCGAGGTCACCGGCACGGACGCCGCGCCGGTGACCGGATTTCCCCGTCGTCGCCGTTACCTGTTGTGGTTGGCGCTGGTGGCGGTGCTGCTGTACTGGTGGGGCGCGCAGAAGTCGGCGACGCCGTCGCTGGATCCGGCCGGACCGGGTGATGCGGTACCGCCGGGTTTCGGTGCGCCGGCGCTGGCCAGTGCGATCACCGTGGGCATGGACGAGAAGCAGGTGCGGCGCATCCTCGGCTTCCCCGACACCGAACACGGTTCGCGCTGGGAATACGGCCCCTCATGGGTGCAGTTCCAGTGCGGACAGGTGGTGGGCTGGTACAGCTCGCCGCTCAAGCCGCTGCAGGTGGATGAAACCAGTGCCGGACGCATCACCGCGCCGCACTGCTGACAGGGGGATCTATGTTTGCCAACACGGCCGGACTGCTGAAGAAAGCCCAGCGCCGACTCTGGATGAAATACGCGCTGCGCGGCGTCGGCGGCGCCGACAACCATGCGCGGCTGGATCTGGCCTATCGCATGGAAGATCCCTGGAACATGGATTCGGCGATGGAGCGCACGCGCTTCGAGGCCACCAACCGGGTGATCGAACAGGCGTTCGGGCGGGTCGGTTCGGTGCTGGAGATCGGCTGCGGCGAAGGCCACCAGACGCAATGGCTCGCGCGGTTGAGCGATGAACAGTACGGCCTGGATGTCAGCGCGCATGCGGTCGAACGTGCGCGCCAGCGACTGCCGCACGCGCACTTCGCCGCGGCGGATCTGTTCGCCCAGCCGTGGGGCGAACAGCGCCACCGCTTCGATCTGGTCACCGCCTGCGAAGTGCTCTACTACCTCAGCGATCCGGCCGCGACGATCGCGCGCATGCGCCATCTGGGCCGCAACGGACTGGTGACGTTCTTCGCGCCGGCGTGCGGCCGCATCGGCCCGCACGTGGAAGCGATTCCCGGATTGCAGAAGACCTGGATCCATCACGGCAGCACGGCCTGGTTGATCGGATGGTGGCGTGATGCCTGAGACCCCTGGCGCCTTGAACGGGCTGGGCGTGGTGTATTTCGGCAATGACTGGCAGGCGGAGAACCGCACCAGCAGCCATCATGTCGCCACCCGCCTCGCTGGCTACATGCCGGTGCTGTATGTCGATTCACCCGGCATGCGCGCACCGACGACGTCCGGCCGCGATCTGAAGAAGGCCTGGCGCAAGCTGTCGGCCGCGCTGCGCCGGCCCGAGTTGATCCGCGAAGGCTTCTGGCGCTGCACCGTGCCGCAACTGCCGTTCCGCCGCATCCCCGGCGTGGAAGCGTTCAACCGCGCGTTCGGCCGCTGGGCCGTGCGACGCGCGATGCGCGCGATCGGCATGCACCGGCGCATCTCGTGGTTCGTGGTGCCGCATCCGGGCTTCCTGGCCAGGAAACTCGACGAAGAACTCTGCGTGTACTACTGCATCGACGACTACGCCGCGCATCCGGGCGTGGACAGCGCGCTGATCGGCGCGCGCGACGAGGCGCTCAGCCGCACGGCGGATCTGCAGTTCGTCGCGCCCCCGGCGCTGCTGGATCGCAAGAAGGCGATCAATCCGGCAACGCATTATTCGCCGCACGGCGTGGACGTGGATCTGTTCCGCGCCGCCGCCGATCCGCGCACCGCGATTGCGCCCGGTGCGCAAGACCTGCCTGGCCCCGTGATCGGTTACATCGGATCGGTGCACGAGTGGATCGATCTGGAACTGATCGGCTGGCTCGCGCAGCAACGGCCGCAGTGGACCTTCCTGCTGGTGGGCCATGCGGCCGTGGACGTCAGTGCGCTGCGCGCCTTGCCGAACGTCCACCTCGCCGGTGCGCAGCCCTACCCTTCGCTGCCGACCTGGGCCAGGGCATTCGACGCAGCGATCATTCCGTACCGGCTCAATCGCCAGGTCGCCAACGCCAATCCGCTGAAACTGCGCGAATACCTGGCCACCGGCAAGCCGATCGTCAGCGTGCACAATCCCGAAATCGAAAAATTCTCCCGCTGGGTGCGCATCGCGCACGGCCGCGAACAGTTCCTGCACGCGCTGGAACAGGCGCTGGCCGAAGACAGTCCGCAGGCCGCAGCCGAACGCATCGCCGCCGTCGCCGACCAGACCTGGGACCGCCGCGTCGAACAGGTACTCGCCACCGTCGCGCACTCGCTCGGCCACGCCATCAAGACTTCCTGATCAGTTGAACGCCTCCATGAGTTCCCAATCCTCTCCCCGCCTGCGCGTCGCCCTGGTCGGCGCCGGCTATGTCGCCACCCACCATCTGTCCGCGCTGAAGCGGCTGGATTTCGTCGATGTGGTCGGCATCTGCGACAACAACCTCGCCGCCGCGCAGGCCCTGGCGCAGCGCTTCGGCGTCGAACGCGCGACCGCTTCGCTGGCCGAACTGGCCGAGGCCAAACCACAGGCCGTGTACGTGCTGACGCCGCCGTCCTCGCATCCGGCGATCACCCTGGCCGCGCTGGAAATGGGCTGCCACGTGCTGGTCGAAAAGCCGATGGCCGATCGCGTCGAGGACTGCGAAGCGATGATCGCCCGCGCGCGCAGCAAGGGGCGCCTGCTCGGGGTCAATCATTCGGATCTGTTCGATCCGGTGCTGATGCGCGCACTGCATGCCGTGCGTGACGGCCACATCGGCGAGGTGGTGTCGGTGGACATCATCCGCAATTCCGAATATCCGCCCTATGCCGGCGGCCCGCTGCCCGGTTCGGTGACGCAGGGGTCGTATCCGTTCCGCGATCTCGGCGTGCACGGACTCTACACGATCGAAGCCTTCCTCGGCCCGGTGCGCGATCTGAAGGTGACGTACCAGTCGCGCGGTACGGATCCCAACCTGCATTTCGACGAATGGCAGGCGCAGGCGCGTACCGAACAGGGCGTCGGCCGCCTGCTGCTGTCATGGAATGCGCGGCCGATGGAGAACCGCGTGTTCGTGCGCGGCACGCGCGGCACGATCGAAGTCGATCGGTTCCTGCAGACCTGCCGCGTGCACCGCGTGCTGCCGGGGCCGAAGTTCATCGGCATCGTCGCCAACGCGTGGTTCAGTGCGATCAAGGATGTGTTCCGCGTGCCGTGGAACGTGGTGCGTTTCGCCACCGGCATGCTCAAGCCTTCGCCGGGCATCCAGCATGGCGCGCAGGCTTTCGCGCGCGCGGCGCTCGATGGCGCCGCGCCGCCATTCACCGGCGAGGATGCACTGCGCATCGCGCAGTTGCTGGACCCGGTCTGCGCCGAACCCGATCGCGAGCGCCTGGCGCTGATCGAAAGCCGCTACCAGGCCCTGCCGCCCTGCGATGCACTGGTCACCGGCGCGGCCGGTTTCCTCGGCCGCAAGCTGGTCGCGCGCCTGCGTGAACAGGGCAAGCGCGTGCGCGTGCTGGTGCGCCGCCCGGTCGCCGCGTACGCCAGCGACCCGGAGATCCAGACCGTCATCGGCGATCTCGGTGATCCGCGCATCGTGGCGCATGCGGTCAAGGGCGCGGGCGTGGTGTATCACGTCGGTGCGGCCATGCGCGGCGGACCGCGCGATTTCGAAGCCGGCACCGTCTGGGGCACGCGCAATGTCGTGGACGCCTGCGTCGCCGAACACACCACGCGGCTGATCTACGTCAGCTCGATGAGCGTGTTCGATCATGCCGGCCGCGACACGAACGCCGTGATGACCGAAGGTTCGGCGTTCGAGCCGCATCCGGAATGGCGCGGCGCGTACACGCAGACCAAGCTCACCGCCGAGCAGTACGTGCAGCAGGCGATCGGCGAGAAACAACTCGCCGCCGTCATCCTTCGACCGGGCCAGATCTTCGGCCCGGGTGCGGAGAAAGTGACGCCCAACGGCGTGATCGGCCTGGCCGGGCGCTGGGTCGCGGTGGGCAGCGGCGCGCAGACCTTGCCGCTGATCTACATCGAGGATGTGGTCGATGCACTGGTGCAGGCCGAGACCGCGCCGGCGGCGGTCGGTGGCGTGTTCAACATCGTCGATACCTCGGCCGTCACCCAGGAGGCGTATCTGCAACGCGCGCAGCGCAAGCTCGGCAGTGAACTCAAGCGCGTGCGCGTGCCCGTGTGGACGTTCCTGCTGCTGGGTTTCGGCGTCGAACTGCTCGGCAAGGTGCTGCGCCGCGACGTACCGCTGACGCGCTATCGCGTGCGTTCGCTGCGCCCGCTGGCGAATTTCGATACCTCGGCCGCGCGCGAGCGATTGGGCTGGAACCCGCGCGTTGGCGTCGAGCAGGGCTTGAATGCAACGTTCGGCTGAGCGTCCGCCACGCGCAGCGCGCATCGCGGTGCATCGTCGGGGCGTTGGTGGCACAGCTCTTGCACGTGGAACGGACGATCGCGGTGCGCATGTGCCGCGCGTTTCCCTCACCTCCACGGATCCACGCTGATGCTCTCGCCTGCCTCCGTCCGTCCATTCGAAGTGCGCATGGAAGCGCTGCCTGATCTGGATCACCTGCGCCTGCGCTGGGAAGAACTGGAAAGCCGATCGCAGTGCAGCGTGTTCCTCAGTTGGCTGTGGATCGGCACCTGGCTGCGGCGGATCTGCCCGTTGCAGAGCGCGCGGCTGATCACCGTCCATCTGGACAAGCGCCTGGTCGGGATGGGCGTGGTCACGGCGCGACGCCGGTTCTTTGGCCTGGGGCCGATGCATCTGCGCCTGCATCAGGTGGGCGATCGCGTGCTCGACAGCCTGACCATCGAGTTCAACGGACTGCTCAGCGAGCGCGGGCTGGAGCGCGATACGCTGGTGGCCTGCGTCGAACACCTGCAACGCAACGAGCGGAGCTGGTTGACGTTCTTCCTGCCCGGCATCGAAGTGGATCAACTGCCGATGGAACGCCTGCGTTCGCCCGGCCTGCGCTTCCGCCTGTTCAAGCGGCCGACGCCGTACATCGATCTGGTCGGCCTGCGCGAGGATCACACGCGCTACGTCTCCACCGTGCTCGGCCGCAATACGCGCGCGCGCGTGCGACGCACCGCGCGCAAGCTCGCCGAACTGCATGGCGAACTGGAAATGACGATTGCCGCCACGCCCGAACAGCGGCTGGCGTTCTTCGAAGGACTGGTCGGCCTGCACCAGGCGCACTGGACCAGCGAAGCCGGCGAACAGGGCGCCTTCGGCGATCCGCGAATCGTCGAGTTCCATCGCCAGCTCATCGCTGCATCGACGGATGAGCACGGCGCGCAGTTGCTGCGCTTCGAGGCCGGCGGCGAAGTGGTCGGCTATCTCTATCACCTGATCTCGCGTGGCGTGGTCTGCTTCTACCAGGCCGGCATCGATTATCCGCGCATCGGCGAATGCGGCAGTCCTGGCCTGCTGCTGCTGACCGAGGCCGTGCAGGCGAGCATCCGCGCGGGACATGATCGCTACGAATTCATGGCCGGCAACGTCGATTACAAGCGCATGCTGGCGATGGGCGAAGGCCGGATGGCGTGGGTGTCGATCGATCGCCTCGGCCTGCGCACGCGCGTGATGGACGCGCTGCGCCGCACGCCGGCCGTCGAGGAATGAGATGAGCGTGCGCGTCAGCCTCGATGCATGGGACTCGCTGCGCGCGCGCGACTTCGATGAATGGCAGGCGCTGTCGAACGCGAGCGCGACGTCCAATCCATTCCTGTTGCCCGGCTTCGTGCAGGCGGCGGCGACCTGGCTGACACCCACCGCCCCGCCCGTTCTGATGCGGGTGCGTCGCGAACATGGCGACGAATTGATCGGCCTGTGCTGCGTCGAACGACGTGCGCCGAATCTGTTCGTGCCGCTGCCGCACTGGCGCGGCTATCGGCATGCGCATGCCTTCCAGTCCGGCTGGCTCGCCGCACCCGATGCGGCTGCCCTGCTCGCGCGCGGAATCGCGGACCACCTGCAACATCGCGCCTCGCCGATGCGTGCGCTGCTGATGCACAACCTCATCGGCGAGTGCGCGGTCAATGCCGCGCTGCTCGATTCGATCGGAAACGGCCTGCACTGGATGCGCACGCGCAGTTTCCAGCGCCCCATCCTGCACGTGGAGCCCGGCGTGTCGCCGGTGCCGCGCATGCGCGCCTCGGTGTTGAAGGATCTGCGTCGCCGGCTGCGGCGGCTGCAGGACGGCGGCGATGTCCAGACCCGCATTCTGGAAGGCGAACAGGCCGATCGCGCGGCCGCCGAACGTCATCTGCACCTGGAAGACGCGGGCTGGAAAGGCGAAGCCGGCAGTTCGATGCTCGCGTCCCATGCGCAACGCGACTTTTTCCTCGAGATGGCGCAACGCCTGCAAGCCACCGGTGAACTGGTGTTCGTCGAACTGCTGTGCGATGGCAAGGTGATCGCCTCGACCAGCAATCTGCTGTCCGGCGGCGTGCTGAGCGGTTTCAAGACCGGTTGGGATCCGCACTTCCACAAGGCCAGTCCGGGCCGCATCAACGAGTGGCGTTTGTTCGAAGCCATGAGCGAGCGCTGGCCCGCGCTGCATGGATTCGACAGCCAGGCGCAGCAGGATTCGTATCTGGCCGAACTGCTGCCGGATCGGCAGACGATGGAATCAGGCCTGTTGATCGGCGGATCCGCGCGCCGCCACTGGATGCGCGCGGCGCGGGCGCTGCGGCCACTGGCGTACCGGCTGGGGCATGACGAGTGATCGGATAAGACGCGCTGCGTCCCCGCGCGGGAGCACTTCAGTCCCGGCTTCACCGCGACGCCGTGCCGCGGCCATCCTTCAACCGATCATCGTGTTGCCCGGGCCGGTGGCCGAATCGCTTCGCCCCGCTCAGGCAATCTGCGCGCGATGCCATGCGCGCTGCTCCGGTGTCAGCCACAGCACGCGCTTCTGCGGTTCCAGTTCGGTCGGCGCGGGCAGCGAGGCGGGTGCGCGGGATCCGCGAATCACCAGTCGATTGCCGAGGATCAACCCGCGCACGGTAGCGAATGGTTCGAAACCCATCGCCTGGTGCGCGCGCAGTGACGAGCGGTTGGATCGGCTGACATCGGAGAGATATTCGGTCGGCGCCGATTCGATCGTCGTGCCGATGGCCATCATCGCGCCGAGCAGGCGGCGGCCGCGCCGTTCCGGAATGACGAAGGCATCGCGCAGCCACACCTGGCTCTTGTCGAGCGGAAAGCGCCACGCCAGCTCGTCGAAATAGCGCGGCACGCCGTGCAATGCCCAGAACCACGCCACCAGCGTGTCGCCCTCGGCGATGGCGAAGCAGCGGAAGCCATGCGTGTCGAAACGCTTGCGCAGGCGATCCGGGTTGCCCGTGCGCCCCTGATCGCGATAGACCTGCGAAATTCGCCCGACATCGGCGGCGGTCAGTTCGACGAAGCGTTGTCCCTCATCGAGGGCGACCTCGCAGGGATTGCCCGCGTCGCGACGCAGCAGCACGATGGCATTGAAGTCGATCATTTGATTCCCCATGACGGACGCGCCCGGATCCAATGCGATCCGCGCATCATTGACGCAACCAGCGACGCAGTACAGGCAGGCGGGCCAGACCCGCCGAGCGCAGCAGATCCCCCAGCAATCCGCCGCCGCATGCCCCCAGGACCGCAGGATATACGATCACGCCCGCGGCCACTTCGGCGATCAAGCGCACGCCGGCCGGAGCGGCGCCGGCCATCGCCATGCGCAACGCCAGCACCGCGGCGACCATGCCCACGCAGGCCAGTGCAATGCGCGCCAGCGGCCCCCACAGACGGCGCAAGCGCACGCCATCGCGATGACAGGCGCGCACGGTGAGGATCCACTGCACCAGCATCGCCACGCCGACCGCATAGGCCGCGATCACCACGCCCCAGCGCGAAAGCATGACGAAGGCGGCGATCAGCGTGGCCATCGTCGCCACTTCAATCCACAGCAGCACCGCGTTGCGTCCGAGCGAGGTCAGGAACGCCGAGAGGATGAAACTGCCCGGCCCCAGCAGCATCATCAGCGCGAGCACGCTGAGCAGCGGCGACACCAGCGCCCAGCTCGGCGGCAGCAACGCCTGCACCAGTGTCGGCGCACAGACCGCGAGTCCGGCCGCCATCGGGCACAGCAGCACCGCCGCGACCAGCAGCGCATGCACGATCAACGGCGCGCGCGCTTCCGGTTCGGCACGCACCACCGCGGGCACCATCACCGTGCCGATGTGGCCGCCCACGTACACCGCCGGCAGTTGCGCGAGATTGAACGCCATTCCGTACGCACCGGCATCATGCGGGCCGACGAGCTTGAGCATCAGCGGTTTGTCCCAGTAGCGCGCGCCTTCGCTCAGCGTGATCTCGCCGGTGATCGGCGCGCCGAAGCGCAGGATGTCGCGCAGGCGCGCGGCGCGGATGCGCGCGGGCGTGAGCCAGCTCCGCCAGCCGGTGCCGCTGATGGTGATGCCGGCGATCACGCAGGACTGCACGATGAATGCCACGATCATCGACTGTCCGCCCAGCGAGGTCGTGCTGACCAGCGTTACCGCGACGATCGCATACGCCACATCGCCCAGCGCCGCGCCGACGGCGATGCGCCCGAAGCGCAGTTCGCGCGCCAGCAGTTTGTCGGGAATCGCACCCAGGCGGCGGATGGCCATGCCGATCAGCGCGCCCGGCAGGTATTCGATCAAGCGCGGCGCCGACAGCCACGCGGCAAACCACGGTGCGCTCCACCACAGCACGGCGATCATCAGCGTGCCGGCGATCAGGTAGAACACGCTCGCGCTGAAAATCGCCTCGCGGCCTTCGCCGCCGCGCACCATGACGTACTGTCCGCAGCCCCAGGCCGAGATCCAGTTGCCGGTCCACGCGATCACCGTCGCGACGGTGACCTCGGCCACGATCGACGGATCCAGATGGCGCGCGAGCAGCAGCGTGCCGAGCAATCCCACCGCGCGCCCCAGCAGGCCGGCGCCGATGCTCCATGCCGCGCCGGACACAATCTTCTTCTTGTCGCTCAAACCCCGTTCGCCCCTGTGTATTGCGTCCCCGACGGGATCATCCCGCGGCTTGGAGCCGCGTTTCGCGCCGCCGCCAGCCTTCGCGGATCGCGCGCATGGCCGGCAGTTCTACCGCATGATGCAGCAGCGCCGCCAGTGCGAACGACACCACGCACGCCACCGCGATCGCCACCAGCGGTGTGACCCCGGCATGTTCGAGCCGATGGATCACCGCGAACCCGATCGCCTGGTGCAGCAGGTACAGCGAGTACGACAGCGCGCCGAGCCAGGCGAACAGCCGGTGGTTGAGAAAGCGCAGCCAGCCCAGATGGAATGCGCCGAAGATCGCCACGCAGACCAGCGCCACCAGCAGGAACACCGGGCGTTCGCCGACCGCGATTGCCAGCAGGCTGGCCACCAGCATCAGCAGGTTGAGCCGCCATTCCGCGGGATGCTGGCGCATGCGGTAGAACAGGATGCCCATCGCGAAGAACGGGATGAAGCGCAGGATCAGCAACTCGCGCACCACGTAGGAAAAATGCCAGTGGTGCTTTTCGCTGAGGCCTTCGATCGCCGCCAGCGCCAGCCAGCCCAGGATGATCAGGTGGATGCGGCGCAACTGGCCGAAGATGTACCACAGCAGCATCTGGGCGTAGAAGAACAGCTCGATCTGCAGGGTCCAGTACGAACCGTCCAGATGCTCGCCGCCGAGGAACTCCTGCACCATGCTGAAGTTCAGCAGCAGATCCGGCAGCGGCAGGCGCTGCAGCGGAATGCCGATCGTGTAGACCACCAGCGTGGTCAGCGCCACCGCGGTCCAGTAGCCCGGGAACAGCCTAGAAAACCGCGACACCACGAAATCCATCGCCGTGCGGGTGCGTTCCAGCGTCATGAAGATGACGAAGCCGCTGATCAGGAAGAACAGTTGCACGCCGTACTTGCCGGCCAGCAGATCCAGCGGCATCGGGCCCAGATGGCCTATCTGCTCCGCGTAGCGCGTTGTGTAGTGGTAGGCCATGACGGCCACGGCGGCGATGCCCCGCAAGGCATCCAACTCCATGACACGCGCAGATGGCGAGTTCCCCTGACCCACTTCAGTTCCCGGCACGGTTGCATTGCATGTCCAAGACAACGGCATGCGCCGTCCGGACAGGCCAGAGGAGCCGCCGATCCAATCCGGTCTCCACGGAGCTGAACGGAGCGCGCGGATGCGCCTGCTGATCATCACCTCGCAGTTCCCGATCGCTGGCGAGCCCAACCGTGGCCGGCCGATTTACCAGACCGTGCGCGAGCTGTCGAAGCTGGCCGACGTGCGCGTGGTCAGCCCCATCGCCACCTACCCGCGCTGGGCGCAGCCGCGCAGCTACCTGTATCGCGCCTCCGACGAGGCCCACGTGGTGCCCGGTTGCGAGGTCGATTACGTGCGCTATCCGGCGCTGCCGGCGATCAGCCGCCCGTTCAACGGCCGCCTGTGCGCGCGTGCGATCGCCCCGGCCTTGCGCGGCTTCGCACCGGATCTGGTGCTGTCGTACTGGCTGTATCCGGACGCGTACGGGGCGATGCTCGCCGCGCGCCGCGCCGGCGTGCCGCTCGTCGTCGGCGCACGCGGATCGGATCTGCGCGTGCGCGATGCGATCAGCCAGCGGCTCACCCGCCCGGTGCTGGCCGCGGCCCGCCGCCTACTGGTGGTCAGCGAGGATCTCGGCCGCGTGGCCGTGCGCGATTACGCGGCCGATGCGGATCGCATCCGCGCCATCCCCAACGGCTGCGATGCGGCGATCTTCCATCCCGGCGATCGCGCGCAGGCGCGCGCCGAACGCGCACTGCCGGCCGATGCCGAGGTGATCGTGTACGTGGGCCGGCTGGTCCCGGAAAAGGGACTGCGCGAACTGCTGGCCGCATTCGCGGCATTGCGCGCGCAGCGTCCGCGCCTGCACCTGGTGCTGGTCGGCGAGGGCCCGATGCGCGCCGAGCTGGAATCCCTCGCCGCCGCGCAATCGCTGCCGGTGCGTTTCACCGGCGCACAGTCGCCGCAGGACGTGGCGGGCTGGATGGTGGCCGCGGATCTGGTGACGCTGCCGAGTTATTCCGAAGGCCATCCGAACGTGCTGGTCGAGGCGCTGGCCTGCGGACGGCCGGTGGTGGCCACGCCGGTGGGCGGCATCCCGGAAGTGGTCGACGCGGCCAGCGGCGTGCTGGTGCCGGCGCGCGATGCGCAGGCCCTGACGCGCGGGCTGGATGAAACGCTGCAACGTGCGTGGGACGAACAGGCGCTGGCGCGCCGCTTCTCGCGCGACTGGCGGCAGGTGGCGCAGGACACGCTGTCGGCCTGCGAGGAAGCGCTTGCCGAAGCACGCGACCTGCGTGCGGTGTACGCGGCCGGATCGGCCTGAGGAGACACGGACGATGTGCGGAATCGCAGGCTTCAGCGGCGCGGATGTCGACGCCGGAACGGCACGGCCACTGCTGGAACGGATGATCCATCCGCTGGCCCATCGCGGCCCCGATGGCTTCGGCTTCCATGCGGGGGACGGCATCGCGCTGGCGCATGCGCGCCTTTCGATCATCGATCTCGCCACCGGCGATCAACCGATCCACAACCCGGACCGTCGCGTGTGGACGGTGTTCAACGGCGAGATTTTCAACTTCGTCGAACTGCGCCGCGATCTCGAGGCACGCGGCCATCGCTTCTACACGCAGTCGGACACCGAAGTGATCGTGCATCTGTACGATCGCTACGGCGATGATTTCGTCCAGCATCTCAACGGCCAGTTCGCCATCGCGCTGTGGGATGCGGATCGCCGCCGGCTGGTGCTGGCGCGCGATCGCGCCGGCATCCGCCCGCTCTACTACGCCCAGAAGCGCGGCCGCGTGTGGTTCGCCTCGGAGGTGAAGTCGCTGCTGGCAGTGTTGCCCGAATGCGCGCAGCTCAATCCGCACGCGCTGATGCAGACATTGACGTACTGGGCCCCGGTGGATCCGGACACGCTCTACGACGGCGTGCAGAGCCTGCCGCCGGGCTGCCTGCTGACGATCGAGGCCGATGGCCGGCAGACCGTGAAGCCCTATTGGGACTGGGACTTCCCGGAAGCCGCCGAGACGTCGCCTTCGCGCTATCCGCTGAGCGTCGAACAGGCCACCGCGCAGTTGCGCGAACTGCTGGTCGATGCCGTGCGCCTGCAATTGCGCGCGGATGTGCCGGTCGGCGCGTACCTGAGCGGGGGGCTGGATTCCTCGGGCATCGTCGCCCTGATCCGCAGATTCACCGACACCCCGGTGCGCACGTTCTCGGTCGCGTTCGAGGATGGCGAGTTCGACGAAAGCGAGCACCAGATGGCGATGGTCCGCCACCTGCGCACCGATCACACCACGCTGCGCGTTTCGCGCCGCGACATCGGCGAGGCCTTCCCGCGCCTGATCCGCCATACCGAAACGCCGGTGCTGCGCACCGCGCCGGTGCCGCTGATGCTGCTGGCCGGCAGCGTGCGCGCGCATGGCTACAAGGTCGTGCTGACCGGCGAAGGCGCCGATGAAGTGTTCGGCGGCTACGATCTGTTCAAGGAAGCCAAGGTGCGGCGCTTCTGGGCACGGCAACCCGGATCCCGGCTGCGTCCGCGCCTGCTGGAAAAACTCTACGGCTACCTGCGCAACTCGCCGGTCAGCACTCCCGCATTCGCGCAGCAGTTCTTCGGCCAGGGCATGGAGCACCTGCAGCGTCCGGTGTTCGCGCACGTGCCCCGCTGGACGACATCGCAGCGTGCGCTGTCCTTCCTGTCGCCGGATCTGCGCGCTTCGGCGGCGGCCTGGGATCCGCTGGATGCCTACGAGCAGACGCTGCCCTCGCGGATCATGGACTGGAGCCCGCTCGCGCGCGATCAGTACGTGGAAGCCAAATCGCTGCTGGCCGGTTATCTGCTGTCGTCGCAGGGCGATCGCGTGGCGATGGCCAATTCGATCGAAGGCCGCTTCCCGTACCTGGATCACCGCGTCATCGAATTCGCCAACCGCTTGCCGCCGAGTTTCAAGATCCGCGGCATGACCGAAAAATACCTGCTGCGCCGCGCGCTCGCCGATCTGCTGCCGGACGACATCGTGCAGCGGACCAAGCAGCCGTATCGCGCACCGGACAGTCAGAGTTTCTTCTTCGACGGCAAGCCGCTGGATTACGTGGCCGACACGCTCGACGGGACGCGCGTGCGCGAGGCCGGCTATTTCGATCCGCAGGCCGTGGCGCGACTGGTGGAAAAATGCCGGCAGGGCCGCGCCACCGGATTCGCCGACAACCAGGCCTTCGTCGGCATTCTCTCGACGATGCTGGTGCACCGGCAGCTCGGCGAATCGCGTGCGCCGGGCAGCGCATCCGCCGAGCCGCTGGCCACCGCGCTGTAGGAGCACCCTCGGGCGCGGCGTATGACGCCGCGATCCCGTGCGGAGTCCGTTGGCTCTCCGCGCCAACCGCGATCGGAGCCGAAGGCCCTCCTACCGTGCTTCCGGGGCGATCCGCAGCAGCTTGCCGTCCGGATCATCGACCAGCACGTACAGCGCGCCGTCCGGCCCCTGGCGTACGTCGCGGATGCGCTGGCCGCGTTCGCCGAGCAGGCGCTCTTCGTGCACCACGCGGTCGCCGTCCAGTTCCAGGCGAATCAGTTCCCTGCTCGCCAGCGCGCCGAGAAACAGGTTGCCCTGCCATTGCGGGAACAGCGCGCCGGTATAGAACGCCATGCCGCTGACGCCGGGCGATTTCTTCCACACATAATCCGGATCGATCATTCCCGGCACGCTCGCGCCGCGCGCACCCTCCACCGGCTTGCCGTTGTAATCGATGCCCTGCGTGGCGATCGGCCAGCCATAGTTGCCACCGGCCTGCGGAATATTGATCTCGTCGCCGCCCATCGGTCCGTGTTCGCTGGTCCACAGCCTGCGCGTCTTCGGGTGCAGCGCCGCGCCCTGCATGTTGCGGTGGCCGTAGGACCAGATTTCTCCGCGCGCGCCGCTGCGGCCGGCGAACGGGTTGTCTTCGGGGATGCGCCCGTCCGGCAGGATCCGCACCAGCTTGCCCTGCAGCTTGTCCAGCTCCTGCGCCTGCGCGGCGCCGACGCGGTTGTCGCCCTGGGTGACGAACAGATGGCCCTCGTCATCGAACACCAGCCGCGATCCGACGTGCGTGCCGTGCGAAAGCTTGGGTTCCTGCCGATAGATGACCTCGCCCTGCTTCAGCGCATCGTTTTCCAGCCGCGCGCGGAACACGGCGGTGCCGGCCTTGTTGCCGCGGAAATTCGGTTCGGCGAAGGACAGGTAGATCAGGCGATCGCGGATGAAGTCCGGCGACAGCGCGACATCGAGCAGACCGGCCTGTCCATCGACGAAGATCTCCGGCAGACCGGCGATCGGCGGCGAGACGTGGCCGTCGGCGCTGATCCGGCGCAGGCGGCCGGGCCGCTCGGTGATGAGCAGCGCGCCATCGGGCAGGAATGCCAGCGACCACGGATGCTCCAGCCCGGTCACCAGTTCGGTGACACTGTAATGACCCTTATCCGACGCATGCACGGTGGGCGCGGCGCTGCGCACGGTCTGCGGCGGACGGGCGACCTCGCCGGCCGGCGTCGGCGCGCGGCAGCCGGCCATCGTCCAGGCCAGCAGGAACAGCGGAAAAATGCCGATTTGACGTCGCATCGTGGCGTCCCCGGTCGGTGTGCGTCGAGGGCGATGGTAGCACCGGGCAATGACACCGCCAGCCATCCAACGGCCTTGGCCGGATGGCTGTGAAGCTTCCGTTTTCCATGGAAAGCAAAGCACTGGAACGCCGGGGAAGACCATGCAGCAGAAGCAGCAGATCAAGCAGTTCATCCTGGAGAATTTTCTGTTCTCCGACGACCCCTCCGCCATCGGCGATCAGGATTCGCTGATCCGCGGCGGCATCATCGATTCGACCGGCATCCACGAGCTGATCTTCTTCCTCGAGGATCAATTCAAGCTGCAGATCGTGCCGGAGGAGATGACGCCGGCGAACTTCGATTCGATCCAGACCGTCGACGATTTCGTCAGCCGCAAGCTGGCCAGCTGATCGCCCGATGCACACCCTCCCCGCCCGCGTCGAACGGATCGCCCGCGATCACGCATCGCGGACCGCGCTGTTCTGTGGCGAACGCAGCATCGGCTATGGCGATTTCTGGCGCCAAGCGCTGCGTTTCGCCACGCACCTGCGCACCCAGGGCATCCAGGCCGGTGATCGCGTTGCGGTGATCCTGCCGAACCGCATCGAAGCGGCCGTCGCCTGCTATGGCGTGTGGCTGGCCGGCGCGGTCGTGGTGCCGTTGAACGTGCAGGCGCGCGTGCGCGATTTCCTGCCGTGGCTGCAACACGCGCAGGCACGCCATGTGGTGTACGAACGATCGCACGCCGATGCGCAGCAGGCGGTGACGCAGTGGCAACCCGAAGCCGGCGCGAGCGCGCTGGAAGATGCCACCGCACTGCCGGGCGAATCCGTCGACGCGGATCTGTCCGGCGCGCAGGCCAGCGCCGATGCGCTTGCGGTGATCCTCTATACCTCCGGCACCACCGGCGCGCCCAAGGGCGTGATGCTCAGCCACGGCAATCTGCTTGCCAACGCCGAATCCGTCGTGCAGTACCTGCAGCTGCAGATCGATGATCGCGTGCTGAGCGTGCTGCCGTTCTACTACGCCTACGGCGCATCGGTGCTGCACACGCACCTGATCACCGGCGCGAGCGTCGTGCTCGGGCCGAGCCTGATGTTTCCGCATCTGGTGCTGGATGCGATGGAGCAGCACCAGGCCACGGGTTTTTCCGGCGTGCCGTCCACGTTCGCGCTGCTGCTGGATCATCTGCCCGAACGCGCGACACGCCTGTCCTCGCTGCGCTATCTCACGCAGGCCGGCGGCGCGATGTCCCCCGCGCTGACGCAGCGCCTGCGTGGGATTCTTCCGTGGCCGCAGTTGTTCGTCATGTATGGGCAGACCGAGGCGACCTCGCGGATCAGTTGGCTGCCGCCGCACCGCCTGCATGACAAGCTCGGGTCGGTCGGCATTCCGGTGCCGGGCGTGCAATGGAAGATCGAGCACGAAGACGGCCGCGAAGCGTGCGCCGGCGAAAGCGGCGAAGTCTGCGTGCGCGGCGCCAACATCATGCAGGGCTACTGGAACAATGCCGAAGCCACCCAGCGCGTGCTGCGCGATGGCTGGCTGCACACCGGCGACCTCGGCTATCTCGATGCGGACGGCTACCTGTTCCTGCAGGGCCGGCGCAGCGACATGATCAAGACCGGCGCGCACCGCGTGCATCCCAACGATGTGGAAGAAGTGATCGCCGAAATGCCCGGCGTGCGCGAAGTGGCCGTGGTCGGCGTGGACGATGAAGTGATGGGCCAGGTGATCGAGGCCTTCGTCGTCGCCACCGAACGCCCGCCGCGCGCCGAGGATCGCATCAAGGCCTGGTGCCGCGCGCGCCTGGCCCCGTACAAGATTCCCCGCCATGTCACCTTCGTCGACGCCCTGCCCCGCACGGCTTCCGGCAAGGTGCGCCGTGTCCAACTGATGGAGCAGATCGCAACCCCATGAGCAGCCTTGACCGCCACGTCCTCGACATCGATTACGAACAGGAAGCCGATCGCATCGCCGCGCGGCTGCGCGAGATCACCGCGCGCCAGTTGCATCGCCGCGGCCTAGTGGTCGCGATCTCCGGCGGCATCGACAGTTCGGTCAGTTGCGCGCTGGCCGTGCGTGCGCTCGGCCCGGAGCGCGTGTACACGCTGATCCTGCCGGAGCAGGATTCCTCCGACGACAGCGCCGCGCGCGCGCGCATCCTCGCCGAACACCTGGGCGTGCGCACGGAGACCGTGGACATCGCGCCGGCGCTGGAGGCGATCGGTTGCTATCGCGCGCGCGATCAGGCCGTGCGCAACACGCTGCCCGAATACGGTGAAGGCTGGAAGTTCAAGATCGTCATCGACGGCGGCACCGAAGGCCGCATCAATCGTTTCCGCCTGATCGCGCAGACGCCGGACGGCGAGCGGGTCGAACGCGATCTCGCGCTGGCCGATTACCTGACCATCGTGGCGGCGACCAACTTCAAGCAGCGCATCCGCAAGACGCTGGAATATTTCCACGCCGATCGCCTCAACTACGGCGTGGTCGGCACGCCGAACCGCGTCGAATACGATCAGGGCTTCTTCGTGAAGAACGGCGATGGCTCGGCCGACGTCAAGCCGATCGCGCATCTGTACAAGTCGCAGGTGTACGGCATGGCACGCCACCTGGGCCTGCCCGAGCGCGTGTGCGCGGCGATTCCGACCACCGACACCTACAGCCTCAGCCAGGGCCAGGACGAGTTCTATTTCGCCCTGCCGTACCAGCAGATGGATCTCGCGCTGTGGGCGCTGAACCATGGACGCCCGGCGAGCGAACTGGCGACCGCGCTCGGCATTGGCCTGGCGCAGGCCGAAGCGGTCTACGAGGACATCCGCAACAAGCGCCGCACCACGCGCTACCTGCACATGGCGCCGGTGCTGGCCGGCGACGTGCCCGAACTCGCCGATCCATGAACCACGAAACCCCGCCACCGCAGTACCTGATCCGGCGCGGTGATCCGCAGCGCGATCGCGACACCGTGCTGTCGATCTGGTGGGGCAACCTCGGCCGCGAGGATCGCATCGCGGCCAAGTACGACTGGTTCTATCTCACCGGCCCGCATGGCGCGCCCCTGCTCGAACTGTTGCAGGACACCGCCAGTGGCGCGATGGTCGGGACCGCCTGCGCGGGCCGCCGCCGCATGCAATGCGCGGGGCAGCCATTGAGCGCGGGCGTGCTGGTGGACCTGGCGGTGGTGCCGGAACACCGCTCGCTCGGGCCGGCGCTGATGCTGCAACAGGGTTTGATCGAAGCATCGCGCGATCAGGTCGATCTGCTGTACGGCTTTCCCAACCCGAAGGCCGCGGCCGTATTCAAGCGCATGGGCTATCAGCATCTGACCGATCTGGTGCGGCATGCGCGCGTGCTGCGCCATGGCCCCTACCTGCGTTCGCGCCTGCCCGCATGGCTCGCGCCGCCGGCAGGCGCGCTGCTCGATGTGGCGGTGCGGTTGCGGGATGGATGGCGCCGCGTGCGTGGCCCACGGTTGCGTTGCCAATGGGGTGATCGCGCCGATGCACGCATCGATGATCTATGGCGCACTTCGCCTAAAGGCGATGCCGTGCTGTCGGTGCGCGACAGTGCCCATGCGAAATGGCGTTTCGATGATTCGCCCCTGGTGCGTACACGCTATCTCTGGATCACCGCACCCGGCAGCGATGCGCTGAAGGCGTGGTTCGCGGTCCAGCAGGACGGTGCGGCGCTGCACGTAATCGATTTCTGGTCCGACGCGGGCGCTGATGGAATGCCGATGTCTTGCATCCTCGCGCTGCTGTCGGCTGCGCGCGATGCCGGACACGGTTCGGTGTCAGTGGAGATCAGTGGACCGGACGCGCAGTTGCGCGGATGGCGTTCCTGCGGGTTCCAGCCGCGCAGCAAGCGGCCGGTGTTCGTGCGCTGGAATCGCCCGATCGAGCCGGCGCCTTCGTGGTTTCTGACGTCGGCGGACGAAGACGAATAAGCGCGGCCTGCTGCAGATCAGCCTCTGTAACCTGTCGCGAGTTCGCTGGACGCGACCTATCGCGCACACGGATCGAGGCTCCAGGCCCACCTTCAGCATTGATCCGCGGTCTTCCCAATCCATCGGCGCATTCGCGCGGGCCTGGTCATCGGCCACGACATTGTCCGCGTGGATGGCGCGGGATCGCACGCCGCGATCCGGCGCGATTGATCAGGCGGCAAGCCGCTGCGCCTGCTTGCGGAACAGATACAGCGCCAGCAGGTCCGGACGGAAGCGGCCGCGACGATCGACCACCGTGTCGGTTTCGAAACCGGTTCGGCCGAGCAGCCAGCCCAGGCCGGACTTGACGGGATTGAGCACCGGCACGCTGGTGAAGATCAGTTCGTAGCCGGCCTCGCGCGCACGCTGCGCGATCGCGTCGTCATACGATCCATGCGGAAAGGACATCGACTCGGCCGATGGTGCCGCCTGCCCCAGCCGCTCGGCCAGTGCGCTGCGCGCGCCGGCCAGTTCCGCATCGAGATCCTGCGCATGCTTCATTGGCGTATGGGTCTTGCCATGCAGCCCCAGCGCGACGCCGCCGGCCTGCAGGCGGCGCAGTTCCTCGGCATCGACCATATGGCGCAGGCCATCGTCGAGCGCCTCCATGAAGGGCTCGAGCAAAGCATCGCGCTGCGCGGGCGACAGGGTTTCGAGCCGCGCGATCGCCTCGCGCAGTTCGCCGAGGCTCTCACCGCGCGGCTGCCACGGCGTGGACAGATGCGGGCGCAGCGCCTGGGCCAGATGCGCCACCGTCAGTGCGTTGCGACGCCAGCCCGCGATCAGCCGTTCCTGGAAGAACGGCTGCCGCGTGCCGACCGCATCGGCCACCACGAACAGCAGCGCCGGCAGCCCGGCCTTCTGCAGTTCCGGCAGTGCGTAATCGGCGTTGTCGGCCCAGCCGTCATCGAACGTGATCAGCAGTGCGCGCGGCGGCAACGACGCGCCGCTGCGCCGCGCCTGCAGCACCTGTTCCAGCGAGACCACGTGGTAGTGCTTCTTGAAGAACGCCAGCGATTCGGCCAGCCAGCGCGTGGCCAGCGTGTAGTCCGGATCGCAGGTGCGCCAGCGCGGATCGTCCGGGCTCAGGGTACGATGGAACATCACCACGGTCAGGCTGTCGGCGTTGCGCACGCGGTGGTACAGGCCGAGCAGACCACTGGAATAAAGCAGCTTCTTGGAGAGATCCTTCAGCATGGCGATCGAAGTTTCAGCGATTATTCCCACCTGGAACCGGCGGGATCTGGTGGTCAGGGCGATCGACACGGTGCTCGCGCAGACGCGCCCGGTCGAGGAAATCGTGGTGATCGATGACGGTTCCACCGACGGCACCGGTGAAGTCCTGCATCAACGCTATGGAGAACGTATCCGCTACGTCTGGCAGGCCAACGCCGGGGTTTCGGCCGCGCGCAACCATGGCATGCGGATCGCGCGCGGCCGCTATTTCGCGCTGCTGGACAGCGATGACGAATGGCTGCCGGCCAAGACCGAACGGCAGATCGCGTGGCTGGAGGCGCGGCCCGGATTCGGCATGGTGCTGTGCGATGTCGAACGCGTGGACAGCCAAGGGCAGCGCATCGATGTATTCCGCCGACGCGACGTGATCCCGGAAGATGGCCGCGTGCTGCGCTGGATCATCCACAATCCCGCGCTCGCGCCGGCCTCGGCGATCCTGCGGCGCGAGGTGTTCGACCAGATCGGCGGGTTCGACGAAAGCCTGCGCACGGCCGAGGATCTCGAATTCCATCTGCGCATCGCGCAGCGCTGGCCGATCGGCGTGGTCGAGGACGTGCTGGTGCGCGCCATGCGCGGCCATGACGGGCTGTCGGCCGAATCGAGCACGTATGACGACTACGTGCGCGTGGTCGAGCGCGCGGTGGCCGCCGCGCGTGGCGAGGTCGAGGATCGGGAGCTGGATCGTGCGCTGGCTTCGACCTACGCGCGCAACGCACGCGGCATGTTGATCCGCGATCGCTGGAGCGATGCATGGTCGCTGGCGTCGCGCGCGTGGCGGCTCTCGCCCGAAACGCGCGGCGAACTGCTGCGGCTGGTGCCGTTCGCGGCGCGTCGCGCGGTCCGGCGTCTGCTGCCCGGCTGACCGCGCGCACATGGCTGCGCTCAGCGCGCGCCGCGGCCGAACAGCACCACTTCCACGGTCTGCAGCAGGATCATCAGATCGAACACCAGGCCGTGGTTCTTGACGTAGAACAGATCGAACTTGAGCTTCTCTTCGGCATCGCGCACCGAAGCGCCGTACGGATAGCGCAGCTGCGCCCAGCCGGTGAGGCCCGGCTTCACGCTGTGGCGCACGCCGTAGTAGCGGATTTCATCGTTGAGCATGTCCACGAAATGCGGGCGCTCCGGGCGCGGCCCGACGAAGCTCATGTCGCCGCGGATCACCGCCACCAGTTGCGGCAGTTCGTCCAGCCGCGTCTTGCGGATGAACTTGCCCACGCGCGTGCTGCGATCATCGTCCTTGCTCGCCCACACGGCCACGCCGTCCTTTTCCGCGTCCACGCGCATGCTGCGGAACTTGGTCAGGGTGAAGTGGCGGCCGCGCTCGCCCACGCGCGTCTGGCTGTAGAAGATCGGCCCGGCGGATTCGAGCTTCACCGCGATCGCGACGATCACCATCAGCGGCCACGCCAGCAGCAACAGCGCACATGCGGCCACCAGATCGAAGAAACGCTTGCTCAATCGGCGCGGCGTGGAGTAATCGAAACCGCCGGAGAACACCAGCCACGACGGATCGACCACGTTGAGCTGGACCATGCCGGCTTCGCGTTCGAAGAAGCTGGACAGATCCACCACCGACACACCGCGCTGCACGCACAGCAGCATTTCTTCCATCGGCAGCCCGCCGCGGCGTTCATCGGGCGCGATCACCAGTTCGTCGATCTGCAGATGCTCGACCAGTTCGGCCAGCCCGGTCTGATCGGCATGCACGAGCAATTCGTCGCGCACCAGGATGGATTGCCCGGGCACCGGCACGAAACCCACGATCATGAAGGTCCGGCGATCGGACTCCCGGCGCATGCGCGAGTTGATCAGATCCGCGTTCTTGCCCGCGCCGAGGATCAGGATGCGCTGCTTGAGCACGTCGGACTGGAACAGGCGCACCCACAGCAGGCGCACCAGCGCCACGCCGGCCAGTCCCATCGCCAGCGACATCGCCAGCACGCCTCGGCCGATGTAGGTGGGCGGAATGAGGTAATACAGCACCACCAGGCCGATGCCGCCGAAGGCGAACGACAGTGTGATGCGCAGCAGGAAATCCAGCCGCGTGTGGCGCACGTGCACCTGGTACAGACCGAACGCCGCCATCGCGCCGGTGATGAACAACGCCACCAGCAGCGCGCGCAGCGGCGCCTGCTCGGCGAAGACGAGGTGGTAATCGGGTTCGTTGTGGAAGCGGATCCAGGCCGCGGCCATCACGGCGGCGACCAGCACGATGGCTTCGATGATCCACAGCAGGCGCGCGGCGCGCGCCTTGCGGCTGGCGTGGGTGGACTTCATCGACGGCCCCCGGCATGGACGGCGGTGTCGGTTCCCCACGGCGAGGCCCGGTGCGATCCGGACCCGAACGATGATGTCTTCATGGTGCCCCCTGATTCGAGCGATTGCCCTTGCCATCCCTGCGGGTTGGCCGCCGCGACCGTCCGGAGGACGGAACGTGACTGGTCTCTCACAGTCACCAACGCGGGACGGGGGCACATCCGGCCAGCATCCGGACGCGAATCGGAAGGCCGGGCCGGCGGGCGCGTGATACGCCCGCCGGGGCTACGTCAGGGTTGCACCACCGAGCGGCGATAACGCTTGGCCGGGGCCGTACGGTAGCGCGGACGCTCATAGGCGCGCGGCATCGGCGCGAGCTGCTGGCTCGGCGTTCCGCTCTGCGCGGGGGCGCTGGCAGGCAACGCCGGGGCGCCCGCGGCCGCGGCCTGCCCGGGAATCAGCGGCTGCGAACCGTTGAGCCGCACGGGCTGGGTGGCATCGTCGATATCGAACTGTTCCAGCGCGCCGATCGCGATGCGGTTCTGCGGGACCAGCCGCGCATGCTGATCGCCGATCGCCAGCCGCGCGTGCAGCGGCGGATCGTAGGCCGGCAACGTCTGCGGCGACGGGAACGGGAAGGCCGTCGGCGTCGCTGGCGCATTGTTGCCAGCTCCCAGCAGAGGGCTGCCCGCGCGCGGACGCAGGTTGCGCTGGGCGATGCTGGTGAACATCGGATCCGCCCCGCGCACGGTGCCGGTCCATTCGGCCGGCACCAGGGTGGCGCCGTTCTGCACCCAGTTGTTGCTGCCGGCGACCTTGCGCCCGTCCGCCCAGGGTTCGCGGCTCTGCGGTTCGCAGGCATCCGGCTGGCCCACGTCGCTGGCCGGATTCTCGCGGACGATCGCCGGCGCGCTGCTGGCGGTGGTCTGGTAGATCGCGTTGTTGTGCATTTCCAGCGAGCCCGCGCCCAACTGCACCATCACCGCGTTGGCCGCGCCGGAACGGTCGAACACGATGGTGTTGTTGACCATGCGCACGCGGCCCTGGCTGCGACCGTCGAGATCGCCGCCGATGCGCACCGCATTGCGCCAACTGTTGGTATGGACGATGACATTGCCGACCACGTCGGCGTCCTCGCGACGCAGGTTGGTCGTCCAGCCGGGCTTCTGGGTATCGCAGTCCGGGCCGATCAGTTCCATCTCGCCGTAGGCGGCGTTCTCGATCCAGTTGTAATGGATCTCGCTGCGCTGATGGCGCGAACGCACGAGCACGCCGCCGTTGCCGTCGTGGATGTAGTTGAAGCGCATGCGGAACACCGTGTCCGGCCAGGTCACTTCATCGGACTGCATGTAGATGGCGTGGCGGCTGGTCCCGGCGCCGGCGCGCGCGATCTCGCTGTATTCCAGGGTGAAGGAACCGGAGTTCTGGTCCGCACCGAGAATGCCGTGCGAGGGGCAATCGTGGATGTACGCATCGCGCACGGTGACGTTGTGCGCTTCACTGAAGACGCAGGTGCTGCTGCCGCCGGTGACCTCGAAGCCTTCGAACACGACGTGGTTGGATTGCTGGAACTTGATCGTGTGCTGGCCGCCGCTCAACACCGGCCGGGTCGCTCCGGCCACGCGCCGCCAGCGGATCGTGACCGGACTGGCGGCGGTGCCGCTGTCATCGTCGCCGACCACGATGCCGCCGGAATACGTGGCGTTGCCGTCGACTTCGACGATGTCGCCGGGCGCGAGGTTGACGTTGTTGAAGAGGGTGGACAGCTGGGTGTACTGGCGGCCCGAAGGACCGACGGTGTAGGTGGCGGCCACCGCACTGAGCGGGACGGCCGCGCACAGCCCCATGCCGAGCAAAGCTTTGGAAAAACGCATCGGAACTCCGGTGATGTCTGGTGTTCCCCCTGTGGGAACATTGTCGCGTGTGGCTCGTAAAAGGGGCGCTAAGCGCGCAACCCAGGCCACGGCCGGAATGAGACCCGGGCCGCAGTCCGGCCGCTTGGAGGCGCCTGTACGTCTTCGCTTACGATAAAAGCCGGAGCGAGCGGTCGCTGCCGCTCCTGTCGGGCCACGCGAATCCGTTTGCGAAAAATGATTGACGCATGAAATCGATTCGTGCAGAATTCCGCTTCTAACGCAACGCGCCCGTAGCTCAGCTGGATAGAGTACCTGGCTACGAACCAGGCGGTCGGGAGTTCGAATCTCTCCGGGCGCGCCAACTTCAACAGGCAG
This sequence comes from Pseudomonadota bacterium, assembly GCA_023390905.1. Taxonomy (GTDB): domain Bacteria; phylum Pseudomonadota; class Gammaproteobacteria; order Xanthomonadales; family Xanthomonadaceae; genus Pseudoxanthomonas_A. The sequence goes on from JAEWBY010000007.1 coordinate 113,707, forward strand.
ACTTCGGTCTGCCTGTTTTTTTTCTTGTTCGATTCCTCTGCCGATGCGGCGGCGATTGGCATCGCACGGCCGGCTGATGCCAATCGCGTGCGCGCCGATGCGAGGTACCGAGCGACGCGGCCCTGCCGGTCTCGGTGCAGGCATCGAACCTCAGGTGTCGTCCCCTTCGAATCTTCCGAACGCGCCACGGTTGCGTGTTGCGATGGCCCGCCGTTCGAGGCGTCGCTCATGGATCCGGATCGGTGATGCAATGGCCGCGTCGAAGCCACGCGCCAGGCGTGCCCAGCGTTCGAAGACCAAGTGCAGACCATCGCGTCAGAACGCAACGCCGAGAAACCGCGAGAGCAACCAGAGCGCGGCCAGCAGTACCGCAAGACCGACCGCGCAGACCATCAGCGCCTCCAGTGCACCGGCCTCCTCGTACTCGCGGATGCCGGCGTGCGGAAATCGGCCCAGCGTGAGCATTCGCCAGACCGGCCAGCCCATCATCCAGAAAATGGTGTAGACGAGGAACTCCCAGGCCAGCCAGAGCAGGAAGCGTCCCAGCGCGAGCACGGGTCTGGCGAGGAAATCCAGCAATTCCATCCGAGTTCCTTTGCAAGGCGGGGCCGAGCTGGCCGTCCGGCGAGCGGCCCGCTTCCAATGAGATCAGTGTGCGATCCGGAGCGACCACAGGGCGACCGGCGTCCCCTCAAGTTCCACCAGCGCATCATTCTTCGAGAAACCCAGCCGCGCGACGACTTTCGATGACGCGACATTGTCAGGGCGGATATGCGCCACCACTTCCCTGACGCTGCCGCTCGAGGCCGCGATTTCCAGCAATCGCATCACGGCGCGGGTCGCGATGCCGCGTCCGCGCTGGCTCCCGGCCACTTCATAGCCAATCTCCACGCGGCCATCCTCGGGCGCGGCCCTGAACCTGCAGGTGCCGACCACCTCGTTGCCCGCAACGATCAGGAAGGGAGCGCACCACTGGGCCGGTGTGCCCTGTTCGAACTGCGCGAGCGCGCGAGCGGCGACGTTGGCCGGCGGCAAGGCGCCGTCGAGCACCTGGATGCCGTCCAGATCGATCGGCTCCGCCGCGGCCAGGCGTCGCAGGTTCTGCACGTCAATCAGGATCAGTTCGAGCGTTTCCGGCGATGCCACTTGCGCTGTTCCTCCATGGTGTGCCAACCGGGGCGGGCCGCTCCGCGCCGGCGAGAAGCGCCCGCCGACGTGTGCACGAACGTCTCCGTCGGCGACGTGTCGCGCCTTGCAGGCCACTACGGATCAGGACGCTCAGGACACCGAGCTTAGCCTGTCAGACGAGTCCATGGCATCGGGCGTCGCGCGTATGGCCCGTAAACCGGAGGGCGAAGACTGACGCGCGGCTTGCTGGATGGTATGTGCGGCGTGCGGGTTTGCGGTGGTCCGGTCAAACGCTTCGCCGTCTTTCATTGCGGATGCAGCAGAACCGCGTGCAAAGGCGTGAACGGTCAAAGGATTCGTTCGTTGCGTGCCTCGCCTTTCGGAGGCGGCCAGGCACCGACCAACCCGCGATCGGGGTTCCGAGCGTTCGCTTCAAGCCCACTCACTCCGTCGACGCCTCACTCGGCGCTGCCTCGCCGTTCGGGTGGCGGTGTTGCCGCCGTGCCACCGCTGCGCCGGCGTTGAACGGAGCGCGCTCTTGAAGTCGCCTCGTGTCGACAGCACGAAGCTCTTCCGTGCGAATGCGTGTACTGAGGGAGGGATTCACGCGCCAATGCGTGCCTCGTACCTCGCGCGGCGGGATTGCCTCCGCGCACTGCTGCGCGGCTGTCGAACGGAGTGTCTTCTTCAGGTCCCTGCACTCCGCAGGCACAAAAAAACCCCCTTGCGGGGGCATTCTTGTGTCTGGCGGAGTGAGAGGGATTCGAACCCTCGATAAGGCTTTTGACCCTATACTCCCTTAGCAGGGGAGCCCCTTCGGCCACTCGGGCATCACTCCGGGATCGCGCGATTGCATTCGTGCAACGGCGGCCGCCTAGGATAGCGGCTGCACGTGGCCACGGCAATCGGAATCAGCTCGAAGCTTCGTCGCCCGAGGAAGTACCGGCTTCCTCACCGCGCTGGATGCGCTGGTAGATCTCTTCGCGATGCACGGCGACATCCTTGGGAGCAGTGATGCCAATGCGCACCTGGTTTCCCTTGACGCCGAGGACGGTCACCGTGACCGAATCACCGATCATCAGGGTTTCACCGACGCGGCGAGTCAAAATCAGCATGTTCAGTTTCTCCTTAGACCGGCAAGGGTAATGCCGGGGCAGACTTCGCGCACTCCCGTGTCAGCGAAGGCTTCCAGATAGGTTCACAATCGTGAGGATGGTACGGATGGAGGGACGCCGCCGCAAGCCGAGGCGGGGCGTCCACCGCCTCAGCTCAGGCGTGCCGCGACCCATTGGCTGACGCCGTTCAAGGCCGAAACAAGGGCGGGCCCGTCCTCACCACCACCCTGGGCGAGGTCCGGGCGACCGCCGCCCTTGCCCCCGATCTGACTGGCGATATGTGAAAGAAGTTCCCCCGCCTTGATGCTGCTGGCGGCCTTGCCACTGACGCCGGCCACGAGCGCCGCCTTGCCCTCGCCCGCACCGGCGAGCACGATGACGGCATCGCCCAATTGCTGCTTCAGCCGGTCCACGGCGTCACGCAATGACTTGGCGTCGAACCCTTCCAGGCGCGAGGCCAGCACGCGGACACCGCCCACGTCCACGGCCGAGCCCGCCAGATCCGCCGTCGCGCCCGAGGCGGCCTTCGCCTTCAGCGATTCGAGTTCACGCTCGAGCTTCTTCTGGCGCTCGGTGAGCGCACGGATCTTTTCGACCACGTCATTCGCATTGCCGCCGAGCAACTGCGCCGCCTGTTGCAGGCGTTGCTCTTCGGCGTCGATATGGTCTAGCGCGCCCTGGCCGGTCACGGCCTCGATGCGGCGCACGCCCGCCGAGACGCCGCCCTCGCTGACGATCTTGAACACGCCGATGTCACCGGTGCGGCCCACGTGCGTGCCGCCGCAGAGTTCGGTGGAATAGCCGCCCATGCGCAGCACGCGGACGCGCTCGCCGTATTTTTCGCCGAACAGCGCCATCGCACCGAAATCGAGGGCTTCCTGCATGCCCATGTGATGGACTTCGGCTTCGTGGTTGGCGCGGATTTCCGCATTGACCTTGCGTTCGATCAGCGCCAGTTCGTCCGACGTCAACGGCTGGAAATGCGAGAAGTCGAAGCGCAGGCGATCCGGCGCGACCAGCGAACCTTTCTGCTGCACATGGGTGCCGAGCACTTCGCGCAGCGCGGCATGCAGCAGGTGCGTGGCCGAGTGGTTGAGGATGGTCGCACCGCGACGCGAACCATCCACCTGTGCGGACAGTCGATCGCCGACTTTCAGCTGGCCCTGCGTCACGCGGCCAAGATGACCGTGGAACTGTCCGGCGAACTTCTGCGTGTCGGACACCGCGAACTCGCTGCCCTGCCCGTTCAACCGGCCCACGTCGCCCACCTGGCCGCCGGATTCGGCATAGAACGGAGTGCGATCCAGCAACACGACCGCTTCATCGCCGGAGGTGACGGCGTCGACCGGCCGGCCGTCCTTCAACAGGGCGACGACGAGGAGGTCCGCCGACTCAAGCTGGTCATAGCCCAGGAATCCGGTCGGCTGCAGCTGCGCCACCAGATCCGCCGGCAGGCCGGTGCTGGATGCGAACTTGCCGGCCGCACGCGCGGTTTCGCGCTGCTGCTCCATCGCGGCTTCGAAGCCGTCCATGTCGACCGAAAGCCCGCGCTCGCGCGCGATGTCGGCGGTCAGATCGACCGGGAAGCCATAGGTGTCGTAAAGCTTGAACGCATCGGCGCCGGCGATGACCCCGGTCGAGCGCGCGGCCAGTTCATCGAAGATGCGCATGCCCGAATCGAGCGTTTCGGCGAAGCGCTCTTCTTCGGCCTTGAGCGCGCGCTCGACCAACTCGCGCGCTTGCGGCAATTCCGGATAGGCATCGCCCATCAGCTCGGACAAGGTGCCGACCATGCGATGGAAGAACGGCTGGCGCACGCCCAGCATCCACCCGTGGCGCAGCGCGCGGCGGATGATCCGTCGCAGCACATAACCACGTCCTTCATTCGAAGGCAGCACGCCGTCGACGATCAGGAAGCTGCAGGCGCGGATGTGATCCGCGATCACGCGCAGCGACTTGTTTTCGAGATCGCTGGTACCGGTCAACTCGGCGGCCTTGCGGATCAGCGCATCGAACAGATCGATCTCGTAATTGCTGTGCACGTGCTGGAGCACGGCGGTCAAACGCTCCAATCCCATGCCGGTATCGACGCACGGCGCCGGCAGCGGAATGAGCGTGCCGTCGGGCTGGCGATCGAACTGCATGAACACCAGATTCCAGATCTCGATGAAGCGATCACCATCTTCGTCAGGCGAGCCCGGCGGGCCGCCGGCAATGTGATCGCCGTGGTCGTAGAAGATCTCCGTGCATGGGCCGCAAGGGCCGGTGTCGGCCATCTGCCAGAAGTTGTCCGAAGCGAACGGCGCGCCCTTGTTGTCGCCGATGCGCACAATGCGCTCGACCGGAATGCCGATGTCCTTGTTCCAGATGCCGAAGGCTTCGTCATCGGTGTGATAGACCGTGACCAGCAGGCGTTCCTTCGGCAGCTTCCAGACTTCGGTCAACAGTTCCCATGCCCAGGCGATGGCTTCCTTCTTGAAGTAATCGCCGAAGGACCAGTTGCCCAGCATTTCGAAGAAGGTGTGGTGGCGCGCGGTGTAGCCGACCGAATCCAGGTCGTTGTGTTTGCCGCCCGCGCGCAGGCAGCGCTGCACGTCGGCGGCGCGCACATAGCTGCGCTTCTCGGCACCGAGGAACACGTCCTTGAACTGGACCATGCCCGAGTTGGTGAACAACAGGGTCGGGTCGTTGCCCGGCACGAGCGATGCCGACGGCACGATCGTGTGGCCCTTGCTGTTGAAGAAGTCGAGGAAATCCTGACGGATCTGGCGCGTGCTGAATTTGGGAGAGCTGGTCATCTGGCTGGCATTGGCTGACGGGCGCATGACGTCACCGCGTTCCCGACAGATGCGGACGCGGGCCGGTCAATGCAACCCAAGAAGCCTAGATTAACAGGCGGCGCGCCCCAGAAGCGCGGCGTCACGCCAGCGACCGGCAGCCCGTCAATCTTCCCAGTCGAAGCGGGTGGCCGCGCGGATGCTGTCCCCGTCGAAGCCGCGGCGAACCAGCAGCTCGGCGGCCTTGCGCCGCTGAGCCGGGTCGTTCAAGCCGCCCGGACCGCAACGGTGGCGGACGAGTTCGCACGCCGTTTCGGTCCAGTCGCCATCAAAACCTGCCAGGGCCGCCGCGATGGCTTCGCGATCCAGCCCATGGGTGGCCAGCTCCGCGCGCACGCGGATCGGGCCGTAACCGCTGCCGGCCCGACTGCGGACCAGCCATTCGGCGAAACGGGCGTCGTCCTGCCAGCCATCCCGGGCCAGCCGTTCCACGGCCTGCTTCGCTTCTTCCTTCTCCACGCCTCGACCGGACAGCTTGCGGACCAGTTCGCGGCTCGAGTGCTCGCGTCGGGTGAGCAGCCCCAGTGCGCGCTGTACTGGCGTCTGCTCGGGCCGAGCACGCCGCCTGCCCGTCGTCGGCTGCTCGTCCGCACTCATGCGGACCGGCCCCTCCGTGACGAGGCCGAAACCCCGTCACGGATGTCGTGCGCCACGTTCTCAATCATCCGAGTCGGCGTCATTGTCCTCGTTGCGCGAGGCTTCGGCCGGCTGGAACTTCTCGCGCAGTTCCGATTCCAGCTTCGCCGCGATCTGCGGGTTCTCGCGCAGGAAGGTGCGGGAGTTGTCCTTGCCCTGGCCGATGCGTTCGCTGCCATAGCTGTACCAGGCGCCGGCCTTCTCCACCAGCTTGGCTTCCACGCCCATGTCGATCAGTTCGCCCTCGCGGCTGATGCCTTCGCCGTAGAGGATCTCGGTGACGACCTGCTTGAACGGAGGCGCTAGCTTGTTCTTGACGACCTTGATCTTGGTCTGGTTGCCGATGATCTCGTCGCCCTTCTTGATGGCGCCGATACGACGGATGTCCAGTCGGACCGAGGCGTAGAACTTCAGCGCGTTGCCGCCGGTGGTGGTTTCCGGACTCTGGCCGGGCATCATCACGCCGATCTTCATGCGCAACTGGTTGATGAAGACGACCAGCGTGTTGGAGCGCTTGATGTTGCCGGTGAGCTTGCGCAGCGCCTGGCTCATCAGGCGGGCCTGCAGGCCGGGCAGCTGATCGCCCATCTCGCCTTCGATTTCGGCCTTCGGCGTCAGCGCGGCGACCGAGTCGATGACGACGATGTCGATCGAGCCCGACCGCACCAGCATGTCGGCGATTTCCAGCGCCTGCTCACCGGTGTCCGGCTGGGAGACCAGCAGGTCGTCGACATTGACGCCCAGCTTGGCCGCGTAAATCGGATCCAGCGCGTGCTCGGCGTCGATGAAGGCCGCGGTGCCGCCCTGCTTCTGGCACTCGGCGATGGCCTGCAGGGTGAGCGTGGTCTTGCCGGAGGATTCCGGGCCGTAGATTTCCACCACGCGGCCCTTCGGCAGCCCGCCGATGCCCAGGGCGATGTCCAGCATCAGGGAACCGGTCGGAATCACTTCCACGGGTTCGATGACGCGATCACCCATGCGCATCACCGAGCCCTTGCCGAACTGGCGCTCAATCTGGGTCAGGGCCACGGAAAGGGCGCGCTTCTTGTTCTCGTCCATCATCGGTTCCTCAATGCAAAAGAATCATTCGTTGGATGCAAGGCTAGCGGGGGTCAATCGCACAGGCTGCGACGCACACCGGAAGCTGAAAAATAAATCGTCCCGCACAGTCTCGACATCGGAAAATGCCGCCTGGCCGCGTCGGTCTCCGCCGTGATCAAGGCTCTGGACCCTCACCGGTTCGGGCGCACGAGGCCGCAATACAAACCTTCGATCGCGAAATCCTGATCCGGCAGCACTTCGATCGGCGCGTAGTCGGGATTGCGCGGCAGCAGGCGGATGCGGTCCTTGCCCAGCTTGAGCAGCTTGACCGTAATCTCGTCATCGATGCGCGCCACCACGATCTGGCCGGACCGTGCGTCGCGGGTGCGATGCACGCCGATGAGATCGCCGTCGAAAATGCCCTCGTCACGCATCGAATCGCCCTTGACCCGCAGCAGGTAATCCGGCGCGGGCGCGAAGAAGGCGCGATCCATCAGGACGTAATCATCGACCCCGGCGTCCGCGCCAATCGGTGCGCCGGCCGCCACGCGTCCGAGAATCGGCAACCTCAGGGCGTCATCGGGCACCGCAGGCTCGTTCGCCGCGCTGGCCTCAGTTTCGGCATGCACCAGCCGGATGCCACGCGCCTGGCCGGGGACGCGGCGGATGGCGCCGGCCTGTTCGAGCGCCTCCAGATGGTATTGCGCCGCACGCACACCCTTGAAGCCGAAGGCCCGCGCAATCTCGGTCTGCGATGGCGGCACGCCCTCGGCCTCGATGCGCTCGGTAATCAGGGCAAGAATGGCGTGCTGGGTTTCGGTCAGGTCCATGGTTAGTAGTATTACTACTAACACCCGGCCGCCGCAACTCTTTTCGGCTCAGAGATCCTGCAGGCCGCCCAGCGCGGCCGCGACCGTCTGCCGGCGGACCGCATCGCGATCACCGGCGAAATGGAACACCTGTGCACGCGCGTAGCCGCCGCGCCGCTTCCAGCCGATCCACACGGTGCCGACGGGTTTGCCCTCGCTGCCGCCGCCCGGGCCGGCGATGCCGGTCACCGCCACGGCCACGCTCGCGCCGGAGTTGACCAGCGCGCCGGACACCATCTCGATGACGGTTTCCCGGCTCACCGCGCCATGCGTTTCCAGTGTCTGCGGGCGCACGCCGAGCAGTGCCTGCTTGGCCTCGTAGCTGTAGGCGACCATGCCGCTGTCGAACCAGTCGGACGAGCCGGCGATATCGGTGACCGTCTTGGCGATCCAGCCGCCGGTGCAGCTTTCGGCGGTGACGAGGCGATCGTGTTCGGCGCGAAGGCGTGCACCGAGTTGTTCGGCCTGCGCACGCAGGTGGGTGTCATCGGGAAGCGTCATGGGGTTCTGCGACGTGGGCATGCGTTCTTGTAACCGATCCGCACCCGCCTGTCCCCTCCCCATCGCCGCCCCCGCAAGCACCCGCCCGCCGCGGGGCCGATCAGTAACGCAGGCGCAGGGTCATGCCGTACATGCGCGGTGCGCCGAGGAACGCGTTGTAGGTGTTCATCGGATCGCCGGGGCGCGGGCTGCCGACCGCCTGCAGCGGGCCGTCGAAACCGACCTGCACGTAGTCTTCGTCGGTCAGGTTGTTGGCCCACAGTTCCACCATCCAGCGGCCGTCCTGGCTGCCCAGGCCGAAACGCGCATTGAAGATGGTGTACGCGTCCTGCAGTTTCTCGGCATCGAGATCCGAACCGGTGTTGTATTCGGACATGTACTTGCCGCCCAGGTTGAAGCGGCCCATCAGGCGGCTGCCCCAATCCCACTCGTACGTCACCGAAGCCGAGCCGGACCACTTGGGCGCGAAGCTCATCTGCGCGCCGGGCAGCTTGTAGAGCTGGCCGGTGGGTTCGACGAAATCCGCGCCGGGAATGCTGTCGCCGTACTGCGTGTCGGCATACATCACGCCGCCCTGCAGCATCAGCCCCTGCACGGCGCGCGGCTGCCACAGGATTTCCGCGTCCACGCCCCTGGAGGTCACCTTCGGAATCGAGCGCACGACGAAACTGGTGCCGAGGAAACTGTTGAGCTGGAAGTCCTCGTACTCCTGGTGGAACAGCGTGGCGTTGATCAGCAGGTTGCCGTCGGCCCAGGTGGTTTTGGCGCCGAGCTCGTAGCTGTCGACGAATTCGCCCGGGAAGGACGTGTCGTTGACCGGCGTGATGCCGGCACCGCCACTGGACAGACCGGTCGAGGACTGCACGCGATCCAGGTTGAAGCCGCCGCCCTTGTAGCCACGCGCGGCCGAGGCATAGCCCATCACATGCTCGTTCCAGCGATACGCGGCCTTCAGCGTGCCGGACCATTCCTTCTCTTCGCGATCCTGATGGGTGACGCGTCCGTTGTGCAGCGCGTTGGCCCAGGGCAGGCACATGTAGCCGGCCACCTGCGGCGCGACCGCGCCGAGGATCTGCGCGCGCACGGTCGCGGGCAGCGCACCGAAGCCCGGAATGCGCGCGGCCAGTGCGCCGCCCACGCGCGCGGCCGGGTTGGCCAGCGTCGCCGCGCAACCCACGCTGCCATTGGGGTTGCTGTAGACCGAATCGAGCTGCTTTTTCTCGCGCGTGTAGCGCAGGCCCACGGTGACATCGAGCGCGTCGGTCGCGTGCCAGGTGTTGTTGGTGAACAGCGCCGCGCTCTTGGCGTTCTGCTTGTAGCGATCCAGCGCGCCCAGCCCGGTGAAGTTGGTGCCGAACGGCTGCCCGCTCACCTGCGACAGGAAAATCGCCGGGTTGGCCGTGTTCACCGTCAGACCGAACGGCGAAAGCTGCTGCGCCAGTCCACCCAGCACCATAGTACCCACGAGCGAGGACAGGTACGGCTCATAGGCCGGGCCCATGCGATAGGTCTCAGTGCGCGTGAGGTCCTCGTCCGAGTAGAACGCGCCGATCATCCAGTCGATGCGATCGGTCGAACCGGTCAGGCGGAATTCCTGGCTGAAGGTTTCAAAGCCGGTGAACGATTCGTCCTCGTCCGGATTGCGATACAGGATGTCCGCGGTGGTGAAGTCGTAATCCAGGCCGTTGATCGCCTGCCAGTCGCGGAACGCGGTGATCGAGGTCAGCGTCGCGCCGCCCATCCCGCCCGGTTCCCAGTTGATCTCGGCGGAGATGCCCTTGTCCTTGATGTCCTGCGTCGTCGGCCGGTTGCTGTAGGCCACGCGATCGAACGGATCATCGCCGGGCTGGGCGATCGAATCGGCGCTGCCGGCCACCGCGCGGATCACCGGCGCGGTTCCGCCCACGGTGGTCTGCACGGCGGTACAGCAGTTTTCCTCGCGGCTGGTGTAGTCGGCCGACAGCAGCAGTTCGAAGGTGTCGCTCGGCTCCAGCAGCAACTTGCCGCGCAGCGTGTGGAAGCTCTGATCGTAGTCGTCGGTCTCGGTGCGTGGTCCGTTGCCGGTGCGCACGTCCATCCAGCCATCGCGCTTGCGCTTGGCGGCATAGATGTTGAACGCCGCGGTATCGCTGAAGGCATCGTTGTAGCTGGCCGATACGCCGAGCGCGTTGTAGTTGCCGGCAGTGATCTCGCCTTCGGCGCTCTGCGTGTAGCTGGGCCGGCGCGTGACGACATTGATGACGCCTGCCGAGGTGTTCTTGCCGAACACCGTGCCCTGCGGACCCTTGAGCACTTCGATGCGTTCGAGCTGGCCGAGATCGCCGAAGCCGACGCTGTTGCGCGGGCGATAGACGCCGTCGATCACCACGCCGACCGAGGATTCCAGGCCCACGTTGTCACCGACCGTGCCGATGCCGCGGATGCGCGCGGTGGTGATCGCTTCGCTCTGCGTGCTGGTGACGGTCATGCCGGGCACGAGCACCTGCAGATCCTTGATGTCGCGCACGCCGGTGTCCTGCAGCAACTGCTCGGACACCGCGGTCACCGCAATCGGCACGTCCTGCAGCGCCTCCTCGCGCTTCTGCGCGGTCACCGTCATGGTGGCGAGCGTGGTGGCCTCTTCCGGCTTTTCTTCCGGCGCGGAGGCCGTCTGGGCCTGCGCGTTCGCGCTGGCGGACAAGGCGGCGACAACGGCAAGCGCGAGTGCGCGGTGCTGCAAGTGGACGAACATGTATTCCCCTCCCCGGGTCAATGTCGAGCGTGGATCACATCGGTGCGATAGAACCTGCCTGGATCTTTCTTGTTGAATGCGGCCGCGCGGCGGCTCCCCCATGCGGGAAGCTAGCATCGACCGATGAGGGGATCATTTTGCAGCGCACCCATACGCGAACGATGCGCCACGCACGGAAAATTCCGCACGATCGTGCGGAAATCCCGGCATGCGATGCACTGCGGAAGGCGCGCTACAGGCGCATGTCCAGCACCACGCGTCCTTCGATCGCGCCCTGCTCCATGCGTGCGAACACCGCGTTGATGTTGTCGAGCGAATCGGTCGAAACCGTTGCTTTGACCTTGCCGTGCGCGGCGAACTCGAGCGACTCCTGCAAATCCAGCCGCGTGCCGACGATCGACCCGCGCACGGTGATCCCGTTGAGCACCATGTCGAAGATCGGCAGCGGTAAATCGCCGGGCGGCAGACCATTGAGCGAGACCGTACCGCCGCGGCGGACCATGCCCAGCGCCTGTTCGAACGCCTTCGGCGACACCGCGGTCACCAGCGCGCCGTGCGCGCCGCCGATTTCCTTCTTCAGATAGGCCGCCGGATCGGTGGTCCGCGCGTTCACGGTGACGGCCGCGCCGAGCTGCCGCGCGAGTGCGAGCTTGGCCTCGTCCACATCGACCGCGGCCACGTTCAGGCCCATCGCACGCGCGTACTGGACGGCCATGTGCCCCAGCCCGCCGACGCCGGAGATCACCACCCAGTTGCCCGGGCGGGTGTCGGTGACCTTCAGGCCCTTGTACACCGTCACGCCCGCGCACAGCACCGGCGCCATTTCAATGAAATCCAGTCCATCCGGAATCCGGCCGACATAGTCGGCGTCGGCGAGCGCGTATTCGGCGAAACCGCCATTGACCGAATAGCCCGTGTTCTGCTGCTCCTCGCACAGGGTTTCCCAGCCGCCGAGGCAATGCTCGCAATGACCGCAGGCCGAATACAGCCACGGAATACCCACGCGATCGCCCTCGCGCACATGCGCCACGCCCGCGCCGACGGCCACCACGTGGCCCACGCCCTCATGGCCGGGAATGAACGGCGGGTTGGGCTTGACCGGCCAGTCGCCGTGCGCGGCATGCAGATCGGTATGGCAGACGCCGCAGGCCGCGATCTTCACCAGCACCTGCCCGCGCGACACCTGCGGAACCGGTACCTCCTCGATTGCCAGCGGTTGCCCGAAGGCACGCACCACGGCGGCTTTCATGGTTTTCATCGGCCGATTCCTGTGTTTGGGGGGAGCCCGCATCATGGCGCGGCTGCCATCGTGTGCATTGATGTCAATCAAGAAGCCACGTTGCCGTCCGTCTGCAAGTGGCGGACCCGCGCCTCCCGCGGCCACGGGCAGACCGACCGCGATGCCGGTACGCGGCGAAGTACAATCGCGGTTCTTTCGCCGTCGTCCTTCACACGTGAGTGCAGCCAAGCCGGAACACACGCCGCTGATGAAGCAGTTCTTCGCCGCCAAGGCGGAGTATCCCGATCTGCTGCTGTTCTTCCGCATGGGGGATTTCTACGAGCTGTTCTACGACGATGCGCGCAAGGCGGCGCGCCTGCTCGACATCACCCTGACCCAGCGCGGCAATTCCGGTGGTGCGCCGATTCCGATGGCCGGCGTGCCGCATCACGCCTATGAGAGCTATCTGGCGCGGCTGGTGGCGATGGGCGAATCGGTCGCGATCTGCGAGCAGATCGGTGATCCCGCGCTGGCCAAGGGGCTGGTCGAGCGCAAGGTGGTGCGCATCGTCACGCCCGGCACGGTCACCGACGAAGCCCTGCTCAACGAGCGCCGCGACACGCTGCTGATGGCGATCGCGCGTGGTCGCTCGGGGTATGGCCTGGCGTGGGCGGATCTGGCCGGCGGCCGGCTGCTGGTCAATGAAGTGGACAGCGATGACGCACTCGAAGCCGAGCTTGCGCGGCTGGAACCGGCCGAGATCCTGCTCGCGGATGAAGACGGCTGGCCGCCCTTCATAAGCACGCGGCATGGCATCCGCCGGCGCGCGCCATGGCTGTTCGATGCCGACAGCGGCCGGCGCCAATTGCTGCAGTTCTTCAACGTGCGCGATCTCAACGGTTTCGGCATTGAAACGCTGACGCGCGCCACCGGTGCCGCGGCGGCGTTGCTGGGTTACGTGGAGGAAACGCAGAAACAACGGCTTCCGCACCTGACCTCGATCGCCACCGAAGCCTCGACCGAAGCCATCGCGATGAACGCGGCCACGCGCCGCCACCTCGAACTCGACACGCGCATCGACGGCGATCACCGCAACACGCTGCTCGGTGTACTGGATTCGACCATCACGCCGATGGGCGGACGCCTGCTGCGGCGCTGGCTGCATCGCCCGCTGCGCGATCGACGCGTGCTCGGCGAGCGCCATCAGGCCGTCGAAGCCCTGATCGAAGGGGGCCTGGAGCTTCCGTTGCGCGAATCCTTCCGCGCGCTCGGGGATGTCGAACGCATCCTCACGCGCGTGGCGCTGCGTTCGGCCCGCCCCCGTGACCTTTCCACACTGCGCGACACACTCGGCGCATTGCCGCGGATCCGCGCGCACCTGCAAGGCAGCGCTGATCAATCGTCACTGCGGACGGCCGCGATCGCATCCTCGCCGCGCCTGCAGGCGTTGTTGCAGGAGCTGGGTGAGCATGCGGCGACGGCGGCGCATCTCCAGGCGGCGGTCGCGACGCATCCTTCGCTCAAGCTCGGCGACGGTGGCGTCATCGCCGACGGGTTCGATGCCGAACTCGATGAACTGCGAACACTCAGCACGCATGCCGATCAATTCCTCATCGATCTGGAAGCGCGCGAGCGCGAACGCAGCGGCATCGCCACGCTCAAGGTCGGCTACAACCGCGTGCACGGGTACTACATCGAGATCAGCAAGGGCCAGGCCGAGCGCGCGCCGGTGCATTACACGCGCCGCCAGACACTGACCAATGCCGAGCGCTACATCACCGAGGAACTGAAGTCGTTCGAGGACAAGGTGCTGTCGGCGCGCGAACGCTCGCTCTCGCGCGAGAAGCTGCTGTACGAGGGCCTGCTCGATGCGCTGAACGAGGTGCTCGATGCACTCAAGCGCTGCGCCGCCGCGCTGGCCGAACTCGACGTGCTCGCGGCCTTCGCCGAACGCGCGCAGGCGCTGGACTGGACCAAGCCCGAACTGGTCGACGCGCCCGGGCTGTGCATCGAGCGCGGCCGCCATCCGGTGGTCGAGGCCGTGCGCGAGGAACCGTTCGAGCCCAACGATCTGCGGCTGGATGAAACGCGGCGCACGCTGATCATCACCGGCCCGAACATGGGCGGCAAATCCACGTACATGCGTCAGAACGCGTTGATCGTGCTGCTCGCGCACATCGGCAGTTTCGTGCCCGCCGCACGCGCCTGCCTCGGCCCGGTGGATCGCATCCTCACCCGCATCGGCGCGGGCGACGATCTGGCGCGCGGGCAATCCACCTTCATGGTCGAGATGGCGGAAACCAGCTACATCCTCCACAACGCCACGCCGCAATCGCTGGTGCTGATGGACGAAATCGGCCGCGGCACTTCGACCTACGATGGGCTGGCGCTGGCCGATGCAGTGGCGCGCCACCTGGCGGGCGTCAATCGCTGCTACACCCTGTTCGCCACGCACTATTTCGAACTGACCGCACTGGCGAACGAAAGCGTCGAGGGCGGCGCCAGCGGCATCGCCAACGTGCATCTGGATGCGGTCGAACATCATGATCGCGAACGCGGCGACGTGCTGGTCTTCATGCACGCGGTCAAGGACGGCCCGGCCGATCGCAGTTTCGGGTTGCAGGTCGCCGCGCTGGCGGGACTGCCCCGGAGCACCGTCGCGCAGGCGCGCCGGCGGCTGGCGGAACTGGAATTGCGCGGCCGGCAGACGCAGGCTTCGGCGATGGCGCCGCACACGCTGGACGCGCCGCAACAGACGACGTTGTTCCCGCCCCCCCAGTCGGCCGCGCTCGATGCGTTGGGCGCGATCGATCCCGACGAACTGACCCCGAAGCAGGCGCTCGAAGCGTTGTATCGGCTCAAGGGCCTGCTCTGATCGGACAACAGACCTGCGATGCAGTGCCATGCGGCTCGCATGGTGGTGTTGCATGGGTCAGGCCGGCACTGTTCGACTGCCAGGGGTCTGCGGCCGAACGGATGGCCGTCGCGAACGCGGGCCGGGTTTTCCGCATGTGCAGCGATGCGACCAGACCTCGTGCGGGCTCGTGGCCGTGATGCGTCGCATCGACACCGGCATGTGTCCGATGCGTCGACGCGATGCGCTGCGGCCTTCATGCGCAGTGCGCCTTTTCCTCTTTCCTCGGCCCGATGAATGGCTGGCTGAACCAGCAGGACGCAAAGTGAGTAGGCGTAGACTGCGGCTGTCGCTAGCCTCGACTGTCCTTATTGCAGGAGGTTCCGCATGACCACGTCCCTTACCGAACAGTTGCTCGCACAGTTGCAGGGCGCACCGATCCAGCAGATGTCGCAGCAATTGGGGCTCGATCCGTCGCAGACCTCGAACGCCATCGGCACGGCGTTGCCTTTGCTGATGGGCGCGCTCGGGCGCAACAGCGCACAGCCGCAGGGCGCCGATGCCCTGTTCGGCGCCTTGCAGCGCGACCATGGCGGCATGGATCTGGGCAGCGTACTGGGCGCGGTGATGGGCGGCTCCGGACAATCCGCCGGCGCGAGCATCCTCGGCCACATGTTCGGCGGCAACCAGCAGCGCGCCGAAGCGGGATTGAGCCAGGCCACCGGTCTGGATGGCGATCGCGCGGGGCAGCTGATGAAGATGCTGGCGCCAATCGTGATGTCCTTCCTCGCACAGCGCATGAGCCAGGGCGGACAGAATTCCTCGTCGGCGCTCGGGCAGATGCTGGGCCAGGAACATGCGCAGATCAGCACGCAATCGGGCGCCGGCGGACTGCTCGGCGCGGTGCTGGATCAGGATGGCGATGGTCAGCTCGGCCTGGGCGATCTGCTGAAGGTCGGCAGCGGCCTGTTCGGCGGCAAGCGCTGAAGCGCGAGCACGCGCGATTGCATCACCGCAGGCATTGGACCGTCGCCCGCATTGCAGGCGGCGGTCCTTGGCTTGATTACATCGCGTCGATGTCGCCGAGTGCGCGGATCAGTCGCCGTGCACGCTTGTCCGGCTTCGACAACGGCGGCTGGTAGCCATTGCGTGCCGCGCGACGTTCCGCCGCCGCCGCGGTGCGGCGTTGCTTCGATTCATCGCTTTCCAGATACAGCGCCTGTGCGACGGGCGCCGGGCCGCGCTGATCGCTGAGCCCTTCCACGCGCACCTCGAAGATTTCCTCCGCGCGCGCGATTTTCAGATCGTCGCCGACGCGCACGCTGCGCGAGGCCTTGGCGCGCTGGCCGCCGATCTCCACCTTGCCGGTCTCGACCGCATGCTTGGCCAGACTGCGTGTCCTGAAGAAGCGCGCCGCCCACAGCCAGATATCGAGGCGGACGGTGGGCTGCGGTTGCGGTTCGGTCATCGGTTGATCAGCGTAGAAGGATGTCTGGACAGGATGGCCCAAGCGGCATTGCGATGGCGTGGTGAGATTCACTGGCCGCAAACGCAAACGGCCACCCGGAGGTGGCCGTTGCATGCACATCCACAGAAGGTTTATTCCGCGGCGGCAGCGGCCTGGCGGGCCTTCTTGGCGGCAGCGTTGGCAGCCAGATCTTCCTTGATGCGCGCGGCCTTGCCTTCCAGTTCGCGCAGGTAGTACAGCTTGCCGGAGCGAACCTTGCCGCGGCGCTTGACTTCGACCGAGTCGATGGAGGCGCTGTGGGTCTGGAACACGCGCTCGACGCCGTAGCCGTGCGAAATCTTGCGCACGGTGAAGGCGGAGTTCAGGCCGGCGTTCTTCTTCGCGATGACCACGCCTTCGTACGCCTGCACGCGCTCACGGTTGCCTTCCTTCACCTTCACGTTCACGACGACGGTGTCGCCGGGACCGAAAGCGGGCAGCTCACGCTGGATCTGGGCGGCTTCGAATTCCGCGATGATGGACTTGTTGAGACTGCTCATGGTGGCACCGTATCTGTATGCGTGGGTGTGTCGTTCGACAACTGGAACTGATGCAGTCGCCGGATTGCGCTGCACGATATTGTTATGGGCTGACCGCCCATGCAGGCGGAAGCCGGCCATCTTACTGATTTTTCTGGCCGATGGCTAGGCCCGTGATCAGCGGACACCGGAGCCGGTGGTCAGCCCTGGGCGGTGCGGTCATCCTCGGCGCGTTCACGCCGGAACGCCTCCAGCAGGGCGCGATCCGCCTTGGAGAGGGCCGATTCGTCCAGCAGATCCGGCCGTCGCAGCCAGGTCCGGCCCAGCGACTGCTGCCGCCGCCAGCGCGCGATGGCCGCGTGGTTCCCGGAGCGCAGCACGTCCGGGACATCACCGAATGCATGCTGGCTGGGATGCGTGTAGTGCGGGCAGTCGAGCAGGCCATCCTCGAAACTGTCCTGCGCGGCGGAGTCGGCGTCGTTCAGCGCGCCCTCCTGCAGCCGGGCAACCGCATCCACGACCACGGCCGCGGCCAGTTCGCCACCGGAGAGCACGTAGTCACCGATTGACAGTTCCTCGTCCACTTCGGCCTGCAGGAAGCGCTCATCCACGCCCTCGTAGCGCCCGCACAGCAGGATCAGGCGCGGACGCTCCGCCAGTTCGCGCACCCGGCGCTGGGTCAGCGTGCGGCCCTGCGGACTGAGATAGATGACGCTGGCCGGCGATGGATCCGCAGCGCGCGCCGCCGCCAGGCAGGCCCGCAGCGGCTCGATCATCATCACCATCCCGGGGCCGCCGCCGAACGGGCGATCATCCACCCGGCGGTAATTGCCCTCGGCGTAATCGCGCGGATTCCAGCCGTGCAGCGACAGCAGCCCCCGCTCCTGCGCGCGTCCGACCACGCCGACCGCGGCGGCCTGCGCGATGAATTCCGGGAACAGCGTCAATACATCGATGCGCATGGCAGTCGGGCCTGGTTCGGCGGTATGGCGGGTGCGGCGCGCGGCGTCGCTGGCAGGATGCGTGAGCGCGGGCATTTCGCCAAGCGCCTGCGCGGCACTCAGAACTCCGGATCCCAATCCACCCGGATCCGGCCGGCGTCGAAGTCCACTTCCTGCACGAACTCCGGCTCCACGAACGGGATCAACCGCTCGCGATCACCGCGCACCACCAGCACGTCGTTGGCGCCGGTGGAGAACAGATGCGAGACGGTACCGAATTCCACGCCCTCGGCATTCACCACCTGCATGCCTTCCAGATCGACCCAGTAGAACTCGCCGGGACGGGGCGGCGGCAATGCCTCGCGCGGGATCAGGATTTCGATGCCGCGCATCGCTTCGGCGGCATCGCGATCGGCCACTTCCGGGACATCGGCAATCAGATGCTTGCCCGAGGCCTTGCCGCGCACGCCGCGCAGTTCGCGTTCGGCGCCACTCGGTTCGCGCAGGATCCAGGGTTGGTAACGGAAGATGCTCTCGCGCGGTTCGGTCCAGGATTCCAGTTTCACCTGGCCGCGCACACCGAAAGCGCCCGTGAACCGGCCCAGCAGAATGGATTTCCGCGGACGCGTCGGGCGCTCGGTATTCATTGCGAATCGTGGCCGCGCGTGGCGCGGCCCGATGACTCAGGCCGCAGCCTTCGCCTTGGCCGCTTCCTTGTACAGGGTGCGGACTTTTTCGGTCAGCTGGGCGCCATTGCTCACCCAATGCTCGACACGGGCGACGTCGAGTTCGACGCGCTTTTCGTTGCCGGCGGCGACCGGGTTGTAGTAACCGACGCGCTCGATGTTGCGGCCATCACGGGCGCTGCGCGAATCGGTGACGATGATGTGGTAGAACGGACGCTTCTTGGCGCCGCCACGGGTGAGACGGATCTTGACCATTGATTGATTTCCAGTGTTGCCCAGTCGCCAGGATGGCGAGGTAAGCCGGCTATTCTAAGCCATTGAACGGCGGAAGGAAACCGCGCTCCCGCCTCAGGCGATCGGCGTCCACGCCGGCCGAGCCAGGGCCCGGCGAAGCAGACCCGGCAATTCAGGTTCCTCCGGATACGCCACCGCATCGATACCGTGGATCGTCTGTACGCCGCTGGCGTTGGCGGCGAATGCGGCCCGGAAATCGGCCGCCTCGGCCAGCGAAACCGGCCGCGAACTCTGCGCGATGCCCAGTTCGGCCAGACCGGCCTGAAGCAACTGCTCGCTCGTGCCGCGCAGGGCCGGCCCGGTCGGCCAGACGACGCCCTCGCCGTCCCAGAAGCCCACGTTCCAGATCGAGCCTTCGCTGATCCGGCCGTCCGGGGTCACGAACAGTGCATCGTCGAATCCGTCCTGCAGGGCGCGCCGACGCAGATGGAACAACGGGAACGTGCCGACATGCTTGACCTGCGGCAGCGTGCGCACGAATTCGAAGGATTTCACCCGCAGGGACGGCTTGTCCGCATGTGCGGCCGGTCCCAGCGTGACCAGGATGTCCAATGGCACCGGCTGCAACGGCGCGCGGTAATCAAAGGCGCGGGAGAACACGGTCAGGCGCAGCGAACTGTCCGGCGGCCCGTGGCGCACCGCATCGGCCAGCGCGTCCACGATGCGCTCGCGCGGCAGTTCCGCCTCGAAGAGTTCCCGCGTGCCGGCCTGCAATCGGGCGATGTGCAGATCCAGGCCCTGCACCGCGCGGCCGCGCACCTGCATGGCGGTGAAGTGGCCATAATTGATGACCGCCAGCGGACGAAGCTGTTCGGCGGTCACCGGCTCGCCGTTGAGTCGGGCCGATGTGCTCTTCGCAGCAGCCGGGGACATCGTGGTCACGCGGTGTCCCGGCAGGCAGGGTTGGCCGGTCGCGAGCGCGATCCCATGCCCGCACGCCTTGCGCGCCGGAGCATCAACGGAACGGCAGCCCGCCGCGCGCGCCCATCATGCCCTTCATGCCGCGCATCAGCCCTTTCATGCCGCCGCCGGCCAGCTTGCCCATCATCTTTTCCATCTGCTGATACTGCTTCATCAGCTTGTTGACGTCGGCCGGCGTGGTGCCCGAACCGCGCGCGATGCGGGCGCGACGCGAACCATTGAGCAGCGCGGGATTGCGGCGTTCCTTCTTCGTCATCGAGCTGATGATCGCGATCATGCGCGGCACTTCCTTGCCCTGCTGCACCTGCTGCTTCACGTGCTCGGGAATCTGGCCCATGCCCGGCAGCTTGTCCATCAGGCCACCGATGCCGCCCATGTTCTGCATCTGTTCGAGCTGATCGCGCATGTCGTTCAGATCGAACTTCTTGCCCTTGGCGACCTTGGCGGCAAGTTTTTCGGCCTTCTCGCGATCGACGTTCTGTTCGACCTGTTCGACCAGCGACAGCACATCGCCCATGTCGAGGATGCGATTGGCGACGCGCTCGGGATGGAACACGTCCAGGCCATCGGGCTTTTCGCCCACGCCGATGAACTTGATCGGCTTGCCGGTGATGTAGCGCACCGACAGCGCTGCGCCACCGCGCGCATCGCCATCGGTCTTGGTCAGCACCACGCCGGTCAGCGGCAACGCTTCGCTGAAGGCCTTGGCGGTGTTGGCCGCGTCCTGGCCGGTCATCGCGTCGACGACGAACAGCGTCTCCACCGGCTTGACCGCGGCATGCAGCGCCTTGATTTCCGACATCATCGCTTCGTCGATCGCCAGACGGCCGGCGGTATCGACGATCAGCACATCGACGAAGGACTTGCGCGCGTCATCGATCGCCGCGCGCACGATGGCTTCGGGCTTCTGCGTGGCATCGGACGGGAAGAACAGCACCTCGACCTGTTCGGCCAGCGTCTTCAACTGTTCGATCGCGGCCGGCCGATAGACGTCGGCGCTGACCACCATCACCTTCTTCTTGCGGCGCTCGCGCAGATGCTTGGCGAGCTTGCCGACGGTCGTGGTCTTGCCCGCGCCCTGGAGGCCGGCCATCAGGATCACCGCCGGCGCCGGCACGTTGAGGTTCAGATCGCTGGCCTGCGCGCCCATCACCGTGGTGAGTTCGTCGCGCACGACCTTGATCAGGGCCTGGCCGGGCGTCAGCGACTTCAGCACTTCCTGTCCGACCGCGCGCACCTTGATGCGCTCGATCAGCGCCTGCACCACCGGCAGCGCGACGTCGGCTTCCAGCAGGGCGATGCGCACCTCGCGGGTGGCTTCGCGGATGTTTTCCTCGCTCAGGCGTCCGCGGCCGCGCAGCCGCTCGATGGTGCCGGAAAGACGCTGGGTCAGGGATTCAAACATGGGGGCGGTGTACCGGGAAAACGGACGCGGATTATAGCCCGCGCGTCCCCGGCCCTTTCGATCGGCCCGGATCGGCAGGTTCACGGCGCCGGGCCGTGCACCCTCGCGCAAAGCGCTCTAGGCCGCCTCCCGCCGCTATGCGACACTTCCCCGATGACACTGGTTCTCATCGCCACCCTCGCCTACTGGACTGCCACTTTCATGCTGGTGCGCGGGGCCGCGCGATCCGAGGCGGAGACCCGGCCCCTGTGG
Organism: Pseudomonadota bacterium; assembly: GCA_023390905.1. Taxonomy (GTDB): domain Bacteria; phylum Pseudomonadota; class Gammaproteobacteria; order Xanthomonadales; family Xanthomonadaceae; genus Pseudoxanthomonas_A. Next base: position 135,123 of record JAEWBY010000007.1, read on the forward strand.
TTGCTGCCGGCCATGCTTGGCGTCTTGCTCCACGCGACCTACCACGTGCTGGTGGCGTGGCGCACCCCCGGGGGGCCAGACATGCATTTCTACTCGGCGCTGTCGCTGGTCAGCCTGGGCATGTCGGCGATGACGAGCCTGGCGGGCGCGCGCGGACGCATGGCGGCGCTGGGCGTGGTGGCGTTTCCGCTGTCGGCGATCCTGCTGCTGGCCTATCACCAGCACGGCCACATGCCGAGTCCCGGCCTGGACTGGCGCTTGCAACTGCATGCCTGGCTGGCGCTGCTGGCGTACGCGACGCTCGGGATCGCCGCGTTGCTCGCGCTGATGCTGTGGTTCCAGGATCGCACGCTGCGGCGGCGACGCTTTCATCCGTGGCTGCGCACGCTGCCGCCATTGACCGAACTGGAAACCCTGCTGTTCCGCACGATCGGCGTGGGCTTCGCGCTGCTGACGGCCACGCTGCTGACCGGCGTGCTGTTCGTGGAAGATCTGTTTTCGCAGCATCTGGTCCACAAGACCGCGTTGAGCGTGCTGTCGTGGCTGGCGTTCGGCGCGCTGCTCATCGGCCGCTGGCGCTATGGCTGGCGCGGCACCAAGGCCGTGGGCTGGACGCTGGTCGCGATGTGCCTGCTGCTGCTGGCGTTCTTCGGCAGCAAGTTCGTGCTGGAACTGGTGCTGCGGCGCGCCTGAGGCCCGCGCCCGGAGCTTTCGCTCCAGCACGAACGTGCTTCATCCGGCGATAGGCCGGCTCGTCGCAATCCGCGTGTCCACCGGCGCGGCAGTGACTATGTTCGGCGCTCCCGACAGGAAGCGCGGACATGCCTCCCACCCTTGCACGACGCACCAGACTGTTCCGATGGACCCGGCGATCGCTGCTCGGCGCCACCGCGCTGGCCGGCATGGCGATCGCGTGGGATGTGGCGACCTATGACGAACAGGTCTGGCTCGCCGACTATCAGCGCTTGAAGCACGACATGGCGCAGGGCTACGCGAACCTGGACTGGATCCGCACGCACCGTCATGTGGATCTCGCCGCGCTCGATGCCCGGACCACGGCCGCGCTCACCGGCGCACATTCGCGCCTGCGCGCGTTCCTGGCGCTGCGCCGGTTCGTGCGCGGGTTCGACGATCCGCATTTGCGGCTGGAACCCCGGGCCTCCGCGGCGAATGCACCGGCCCGAGCACAAGCCAACTCCGTCGAAGCGATCGAGTCGCAGGCGGTCGCGGCAATCGCGCGCTGCGAGGATGCCGGCTACAGCGAAGGGGCGCACGATTTCGGGTTCGCCTTCGAACGCGTGCCGGGCTGGGTACCGCTGCGCGGCGGGGATTTGCCACTCGGCATGATCGATGACGTGGGCGTACTGCGCATTGCTCAATTCGGCGAGCAGCGTTATGTGGGCGCTTGCCGGAAGGTTTTTCGCGCCGGCATGGATGAGCGTGCGTTGCAGTTGGCGGTGCGCGCGCACCAGCAACAACGGCTCATTGAATCGCTGTCGCACTTGCGCCAGGCCGGCGCGCGGCGTCTTCTCGTCGATCTGACCGGCAATGGCGGCGGCAGCGAATGGGTCAGTGAGGTGATCGCCCTGATGACCGATCGCACGCTGGCGCGCTCGGCCGCGCGCATCGTGGGGCCGCGATGCGATCGCTCCGCCGTATGGCGCAACGAAGCGGCCTGTTCCGTGTTCGCCATGACCGAACCGCAACAGGTGCTGCAAGGCACGGGTGCGTGGACCGCGCCGGTGATGATCCTCGTCGATGGGCGAACGGCTTCGGCCTCCGAAGATTTCGTCGCTTGGCTGCAACAGAACGGCGTGGCCACCGTCATCGGCGAAACCACGCTGGGCGCGGGTTGCGGCTATGTCGATGGCGGCACGCGCACGTCATTGCGCGCGCTGTCGCTGGATGTGGTGATGCCCAACTGCGCGCGCTTCCTCGAAAACGGACGCAACGAGATCGAAGGCATCGCGCCGGATGTTCCGCTGGCGCTCACCGCAGACGATGCACCGGAGCGCCTGCGCACACGGTTGGCGAGCCTGCCGCGCCACGCAGCAGCCGCCGGCACGGTCATTCGGCCGCCGCTTCCAGCGCCTGCGACAGGCGTTCGACACTGATGACTTCGAGCCCCTTGAAACTGCCGGACTTCGGCGCGTTGCCCTTCGGCACGATGGCGCGTTTGAAACCGTGCGTGGCGGCTTCGCGCAGGCGCTCCTCGCCGTTGGGTACCGGGCGGATTTCACCGGACAGGCCGACCTCTCCGAAGGCCACGGTCTTGTCGGACAACGGTCGATCGCGCAACGAGGACAACACGGCCAGCAGCACGGGAAGATCCGCCGCGGTTTCCTGCACGCGGATGCCGCCGACGACATTGACGAACACGTCCTGATCGCCCACCACCACGCCACCGTGGCGATGCAGCACGGCCAGCAGCATCGCCAGCCGGTTCTGCTCCAGTCCCACCGCCACGCGTCGCGGGTTGGAAAGCGGCGAGGCATCCACCAGCGCCTGCACTTCCACCATCAACGGACGCGTGCCCTCGCGCGTGACCAGCACGCAACTGCCCGGCTGCTGCGCACTGCCGGACAGGAAGATCGCCGAAGGATTGGGCACTTCCTTCAGGCCCTTCTCGCCCATCGCGAACACGCCAAGCTCGTTCACCGCGCCGAAGCGGTTCTTGAAGGCGCGCAGGATGCGGAAGCGGCTGCCGCTTTCGCCTTCGAAATACAACACCGCATCCACCATGTGCTCGAGCACGCGCGGCCCGGCGATCCCGCCTTCCTTGGTGACGTGACCCACCAGGAACACGGCGGTGCCCGTTTCCTTGGCGTAGCGCACCAGGCGCGCCGCACTCTCCCGGACCTGGCTCACCGAACCGGGTGCGGCCGTCAGCGACTCGGTCCACAGCGTCTGCACCGAATCGGCGACGATCAATCGTGGCCGCGCGGCTGACGCATGCTGCAGGATGTTCTCGATGCCGGTCTCGGCCAGCGCCTGCAGGTTGTCCAGCGGCAGATCCAGCCGCACCGCGCGGCCGGCGACCTGCGCCAGCGATTCCTCGCCGGTCACGTACAGCGCGGGAAAACTCGCCGACATCTTCGCCAGCGCCTGCAGCAGCAACGTCGATTTGCCGATGCCCGGATCGCCGCCGACCAGCACGACGGCCCCTTCCACCAGTCCGCCGCCGAGCACGCGATCGAACTCGCCGATGCCGGTGGTGACGCGCGCTTCCTCACTGTGGCGCACGTCCTTGAGGGCGGTGATCTTCGGCGCGTCGGCCTTGCCGGCCCAACCGCCCCGGCGTGCCGCCGGCGGGCCGGACGCAGCGGGCTCCAGCGCGACCTGCGTCAGCGTGTTCCACGCATTGCATTCACCGCACTGGCCCTGCCACTTGCTGAACTCCGCGCCGCATTCGGCGCAGACGTAGGCGATTCGGGCCTTGGCCATTGCGGTTGCTGTTCCGGACTGAAGAAGCGCCAGCATACCGGAGGCCAATCGCAGCATTCGAGACCGAACCGCCGCGAATCAACCTCGGACGCGCACTGAAAACCGTGTCAGTGCACGCCTCATGTGTTCGCGTTCCACGGCCTCACCGCGGCTTGAGCAGTTCCGACAACCGATCCGGCTTGCCGGCGATGCGCTCCAGCCGCGGATACTGCAGGCCGTCGTAATAGGCGATGTCCACGGTTTCGACGCGATCGAAACGCTTCACCAGCAGTACGATCGGCTTGCGGCTGGCCTTGGCTTCGGTCACCGCATCCTTGAGCCGATCGGCACTGTATTCACGACCGTTGATCGCCAGCAGGCTCATGCCCGGCGCCAGGCCGGCATTGAACGCCGGGCCGTCCCAGCGCACGTCGGTGATATCGCCCTTGTCGTTGGCGCCAAGACCCAGCGAATACGCGAGATCCGCGCCCTTGCGGCGGCCTTCGGCGGCCTTGAACGCATCGGTCGGGGTGTCGGTGTAGACCAGTTTCCAGCCCAGGGACTCGAGCCCACCGATCAGCGGGCCGTGGCCATCCACGCGCGAGCGCAGGAATTGCGCCCAGTCATACGCCGCGATGCCGTTGAGCGTGCTGACGATATCCTCGAACGTGTATGGGTTGACCTCCCACACGCCATTGTCCATGCCGAAGAAGGCCTTGGCGAAATCATCGATGCTGCGCTTGTTGCCGCTGAGCTCGCGCAGCTTGCCGTCCACTTCCAGCCAGATCATCTGGCCGCCGGAGTAGTAGTCCTCGCTCATCTGGTAGTTGCGGAACGGCAGCGAGCGGCGCGCGGCGATGGTCGGATCGTTGGTGGTGTCCTGGATGTTGCGCCAGGCCAGGCCCGGACGGCCGCGATCGTAGACCGCGGCGGTGAGCGCCAGCATGTCGCGCGTCTGCTCCTGCGTCCACAGGCCCGAACGGGCCGATAGCACTTCGCCCCAGAACTGTGTCTGTCCTTCGTACAGCCACAGCAGGCTGTCGCCCATCGGCACATTGAAACTCGGCGTGGCGAGATCGGCGCCGCGGCGGTACTTGCCATTCCACGAGTGATTGAACTCGTGCGGCAGCAGATCGCGGCCCTGCCAGGTCTTGTCCCAATCGGTGAAATAGCCGCGATCGCCGCTGTTTTCGCTGGAACGATGATGCTCCAGCCCGATGCCGCCGAGCTTGTCGGTCAACGCGAGCAGGAACTCGTAGTGATCGAAATGGCGGGCGCCGTACAGCTTGGTGATCTGCGTGACCAAGGCCTGGTGGGCCTTGATGTGCTCCGGCTTGGCGTCGAGATCTTCGGCTTCATCGGCAAACACGTTCAGGTGCACCGGCTGCCTGGCGCCCGGATCCAGATCGATGCGCTTGTAGTGCTGGCCGGCGAACATCGGCGAATCCACCAGATGGTCATAGCTGATCGGCTGGAAGCACACGCGGTCGGCTTCGCGGCGTTCGGTGGTCAGCGCGGTCGCGTAGGACCACCCGGCCGGCAGCTTCACGCAGGCGGTGGCCTGGATGTTGGACGCGTTGTAGCCGGCCGGATACAGCGAAGTGGTTTCCCATTGCAGGTTGAGCATGTCCGGCGTCATCACCACGCGGCCCTGCGAACCGCCCTGCGAGGACAGGAACTGGAACTCGGCCACGATCTCCGATGCGCCCGCAGGCACGTTCACATGGAACGCGTAGACGTTGTACTGATCACGCGTCCATTCCAACCGTTGCCCGTTGGCGGTGATCACCAGCCCGGCGAGCTTCTCGATTGGGCCGGCCGGCGAATGCTTGCCCGGCAACCATTGCGGATACAGCAGCGTGAGCCTGCCCGGCTGGGCGGGAATCGTCTCGCGCACGCGGAAGATCCGCCGGTTGAGATCGGTCGCATCGACTTCGATTCGCAGTTGCCCGTTGAACGGAACATCGCGCGGCAGCGCGACCTCATCGGCAAAGGCGGCAGGAGCCAGCGCTCCCAGGGTCGACAGCAACGACAGGGAAAGCGCAAGGCGGTCAAGCTTCATCGGCGGCGTTCACGAAACGGTCAAACTTCGATGCTAGCCGGTGTGTCCGGACCGCTTCGTAGGCCATTGGTCACGGCAGCGCGAGATGTTTCGCTGAAAGCATGCGCTGACGCAGGGGCCATGCCGTTGCTGTGCTTGGCGGGGCGGACTTTGACGAAGGCCGTGCCGGGCGCGCGCAAAAAAAACCCCGCCAAGGCGGGGTTCTGGACGCTGGTGCCGGAAACAGGAGTCGAACCTGCGACCTACGCATTACGAATGCGCCGCTCTACCAACTGAGCTATTCCGGCTGAGCCGCGAATTTTAGGGGTTGGGACCGGGGCGGGTCAATGCGGGGTGTCGGGGATGGAGTGGTAAGCCGTTGGGAAGCCGGGGAGCTCATGGCCTTCTGATGTCGGGACAGCGCGGAACTGCCAATTGCACAACTCTCAGCGGAGGCGTGGCACGTACTTCATATCCCCAGAGGCGGGTGGCTTGATATCCGTTCTCGCGGGGGACTCCGCTTCCTTGGCTGGTACGGCAGTAGGGTCGTCGAACAGCCGCATGACTTCCTTGATGCCCACCAGGTCTTCGCCGGTAAGTTGGAACTCGTCCCGACAGATCCTGTACTCGACCTTCTGTGCATCAGCCAACTGCTGAAACTGTTCACGGGATAAGCCCATGTACACCACTTCCAAGACCGACACTGACCCTCCCCTCATCACTTCTCCGCGATGAGCGGCCGGCTCGATGGGCTTCATAGGCTCACCGTCAACCAACCAATCGAAAGAATGGCAATTCAAGTATCGCCATTCTCTCGCTACGGTCATAAAGATCGCGCCGTACGTGACTTGGCCCGTCTTCTCTTGCACTACTTTGAATACACGTATGGGCGTTTGCAGGTCGCCCTTGGGCGGGCTAACGGTGTTAGACACCGAGCGTTTTCCTGTAAATCTGTCGTTCTCGACTTCTATGCCTTGCGACGGGCCGGCGATGCTCATGCCTACCAACGCCACTATGATGGCCGACCAAATGCGCACGCTCAGTTCCTCAAGATCAGAAATGCAGTGAAGTCGTAACGGCTCAACGGAGGGTGAGACACCCACGGCAGGCAAAATCCAGCGTACCGCCCCCTTTGTTTCAGTATCCCTCAGCCGCTAGGGATCATCCACAAACGCCCAAGAAGGCGCATCATTAGCCTGGGGTAGCCCAGCAATTGCATGCGATAGGGCCAAAGTACCGATCTGTATGGGGACAACAAGGATGCGCGCCAGATTCACTGCCTTTGCCGTGGGGCTCTCGATTGCATTGGGCTCGCTGCCCTCCATCGCGGCCACCCTGAAGGAACCCGCCCCCATATCGATAAACCCGCAACGGCACTCGTTGCAGCTGCTGGGTGTTGCCCTCGAAGCCGTCAAGTCATCCAAGAACGACTGGAAGGTTGATGGCTCGTATGGGATGACCGAGGTTCCGGGCGGCTACCGCATGCGGGTCACCAAAGAGTGGAACAACCGGCATGTCATCTACGCCTACCTGACGACCACGCCACAGTCGGTGTCCATTACCTATGCAGACAGCCGGGAACTGGACTTCAAGCAGGGCTCGAACGGCGAACGCAAGATCCACGGCTCGTACAACGACTTCACCAAGTTGCTGACCAACGAGATCGCCGCGTCGCTTTCGACCATGTGCAGCGACTACAGCTTCCTGAAGAACTCGAAGGACACGCCCTATGCGGCGATATCGGCAAGCCAGCCACTTGCACGCATGCCCCGAACGACCGAACAGATTCCCGGCACGGGCTTCGTCATCCGCGAGTACACCGGCTTTCTGGCCAATGGACTGCCCTACAACTGCGGACCGGTGGTTGCGGTCTTCCGAGACGACAAGCTGACTGATGCTTATGGCGGGACTGCTGCCCTTGCTAAGCTAAACATCCAAGGCGAGCTAATCAGCCAACGGCATGCTTCGGGGCAAATTTCCTACGGCCAGGCTGCGGTCGAATACAAGGAAGCCGAACTCGACTTTTCCCAGGCATTGGAAGCCCATCGTCAGAAACAATTAGTCACCTACTACCGCCTGCTTGCTTCACGGCTTGCCAAGAAGGAAATCTCGGTAGAGGAGTTCGACTACCTCGCAATCGAGAAGGAAGCCGAGATCAGGGACCAGCAGGACGCGATCCAGCAAAAGCAGATGTTCGAACGAGGCTTGATTGCTGCCGAGCAAAGCAAGGTAATGGCGATGCAAGATCAAGCTGCGGCTATGCAGGCACAGGCACGCGCTCAGCAGCAGGCCAACTTCCAGAACTTCCTGCGCAGCCTCAAGACGACTACGTGTCGGACAGTCGGCTACGGCAACACAGCGACTACGACCTGCAACTGACGTCCAATCATTCGCCACCAGGAAACCGTGGACCCAAGGGCTTTCAGCATGAACTCGTACACCTATCGTGTTCACTATGAATACAAGATCAACTCCCCAGCCGACTTCATGGTCGAGGAGCTTGACCAGGAAGGAATTGAACAGCGCCTCACACAATTTCTGGCAGAACTACCCAATTACTTTGAAGGGCGAGAAGTCACTGTCACGAATGAACAGCCAAACGCCGAAGGCATGGTCGTCATCGTTGAAACTGCCGAGAACGATACATTCGTCCATGCTCAGGTGGCGAACTGCCTGACTAGTCTTCGCTTGTTTGCAGAACGCCTTTAGTGACCCCTCTATGGACCACTTCGAAAGCGTAGTCCTTGAATACCTGCGTGCGGATCGCGCGCTGTTCGTGAATTCCCAATGCTGCATCCAATTGAATCCGGGCGCGAACCCGGACACCAGTGGTCCGCATTGGTACTGCGATGCCGTCGCAGTCAGCCTCCGGGACCAGCAAGCGTTCCTATGCGAGATCACCTATGCCAGCCCACCCAACAGCCTATTCAAGCGGCTGACTGGGTGGGACGCAGACTGGTCACTGTTGCGGACCGCACTTGAACGCGATTCAGGCGTTCCAGCGTCATGGGCGCTGACCCCGTGGGTCTTCGTACCTGAGCACCTGGCACCGAGGGTCGAGAAGTTCGTATCAACCCTGTCGCTCCAGTCCATGCCAAAACCACGAATCACTCACTTGGAGCAGGTGATGCCGTGGCGCTATAGGTCATGGGATCGAACCGAGACCGAAAACTAACTCCATTGCAGGAAGCAATTCATGTCTGCCGATAAGACTTGGTTCGATGACAAGTTGAAGGGAAACCTATTCTTCGACCTTGGCTTTCGCTTCTTGGTTTGGTTGTCGGTTGCATTCCTCGCCCTCAAGCACGCGTCCGCAAAGTCGGACTTCTCGCCAATCGATGCATTCATGGCGAGCCAGGAGAACTTAATGCCTGTCGTCGTGGACGTCATGACGGTCAGCTTTGTCCTCTGCACCTTAGCTATGCTGCTAAAGGATCTAGAACATGCGTCTCCGGCCCATTGGGGACAGGACACCAAGCTGGGGCGGGCAGGTGGAATCGTTCGAAGGCTAGCGGGTGACTTGACCCTCTGGATCATCGGCGCAATGGTGACATTGCTCGCATCGCTGGCGGTTCTAGCCATTTACATCCATCAGGCGGGCGCTTGGTCCAATGACGTCACGACACTTGTAACCTTCTTTTTCTTCGTTCTCGCCATATCGACCGCAATCTTCTCAGTGGTCAGCGTATGGGTCCGGAGGAAGACGTCACTGCTGACATCGCGCCCAAAGCTGATGGAGACTTTCAATACGGGGCCGAAGGTACTCTTGTTCTACGCCACCATACTGGCAGTGACTGCACTCTTCTCACGCTAGCCCACTGAGCCCGTGAAACTTCAACCAGTCGCAACACCTTTAAATACCCCACTCTTGGTCAGGAGTCAGAGTCCTGGCTGCAAGCAAAAAGTGAGACGCCACAAAGCCATGGCCACCAGAAAAACCATACGCGCGGAAACGAAGCTTCGACTATTCTCTGAATCTGCGGGTCACTGCCAAAAACCCGACTGTCTTGCCCGACTATTTCCCATTGAGATGGGAGGAGACCGACATATTGCAGAGATGGCTCATGTGATTCCACACGGAGAGACAGGACCGCGCCACGGGGAAAGACCTAGCAAAGGCTTCGAGGCCGATTCCTTCGAAAACCTCCTACTCCTATGCCCTACTTGTCACACAATCGTTGACAAGGATCCTGATGGATACAGTCGTTCTACTTTACTAAGCTGGAAAGAAAATCATCTTAACGCCTTGGCTCACCATCAAGGAATTCGAGCCTACGAAGAGCGTAGCCAGGTTAGGCATGCTGTGCTCGCAGCTATGGCAGAGAACAAGGCTATATGGAAGGAGCTTGCACCATCCGATGGATCAAGCTTCGAGTACGACCCCGAATCCGAGACAGCCAAAACTTGGATACAACGAATGCGCGGTGTAGTTCTACCCAACCATTTTCGAATTCTTGCCATCATCGAGGCCAATCGTCATCACATGACAGGAACAGAGCCGCAGACATTCGCCAGATATCAAGAACACGTTCGCGGCCTATCGCAACGTCACATCTGCAGCGTCGCTGGTGGCGCTATTCGCTATCCCGAAGAGATGGATGGAATCTTTGTATGAACTGGCAGGTGAACTACGCACTAAAGAACCTATCTAAGGATATCAGCAAGGGATCTGTGCAGCATTTGCGCGATGAAGCCATACTGATAGCTTCCCCCAATCACAGGAACGTAGTTGCCGTTATTTCAGCAGCGTACACCGTCAGCTTCGATCTAGCGCAGCGGTATCATGCGAGCTATCCAGAAATGGACTTTCTTTGCGGATATCGGAAGGATTGCGTCTGGGAGGGCCCCGCTATCGAGTACTTGGAAAGCAACAGAATTGGCTGGGGAAGTGCGGGAACCCTCGGCTCTGCCATTTACGCGGGAGACGCCAACACCTCCGCGCACAAAGACTTCAGCTTCTCTTACCGAATCATCAAGCAACTGAGATCAATCACCAACCTCAGCAGAGAGTTTGATCGCGTCTTCAGAATGACGCTTCCAAGTGGCCGAACTGTCCGTGTCGGCATGATCTTGGAATACGAGCCGACGGCTGATGCAATTCGCACATTCTGGGATCGGTTTGGACCTATTGATGTGGCCTGGAACATTAACCCTAACGGAGACCCAACCAGCAGCGCCATCGAAGCGGGCCTTTCCTTGGGATGCGAGGTGATGAAGTGGGAAGAGCTGAGAGACTTCATAAAGACTCGCTGATGACACCACGCGACGTTGCAAGACACCTAATTGGCTCTTGCAAGTCATTGCGGCATTTTCAATCCTTCATGTTTGGATCGTCGCTTTACCATGCTGGTAGCTGCGATTTTGACATCTTGATCGTTGGCCCACCTGGCGAGAAATTGTCGCAATTGAAGGTGGAGCTGAGGGCTGCAGGAGAGGAGTTGCCACTAGATATCTTGTACATGCTGCCAATCGAAGCAGAAGAGACGCGCTTCATCGCACGCACAGGATGTATAACCCTCAACGAGTTGGCGGACTGCTAAGTCGTTGCGTCGATTCCCAGCTTTCTGAATCTATCGTAGCTCCACTTAATCAGAAGGAACACGTTTTTTAGGGATATTCTCAAACCCTACGGAAGCAGGCGAAGATGGAAAGCTGCGCATTTCGCCCAAAGCCGTGCTTTTGGCACCAAAGAAGGTCCTACTGGACCGGCCAGCCTTTCGTAGACATCCGGTTGCCATAATTCATGGCAATGACCGAGGTGTTTATGGGCAACAGCAAGCAGTACACGGATGAGTTCCGTGCCGAAGCGGTGAAGCAGGTGATCGA